>NZ_JBVJPA010000020.1:0-197471 GCF_055582885.1 Streptomyces sp. NPDC107454
GACCCGGCGACCAGGGCCGCCGCCGCGCCCGCACCGGGCGGACACCCGGAGCCGGTCGCCGCGGCCTGACCGACTCTCCCGAGGGCCGCGCCGCTTGAACAGGGCGCGGCCTCGCCGCTGTTCTGTCAGGGGTTGCGGGTCTCGACAGGATAGGGAACGTACGTGCGCCGGTCGGGGTCGACGGCGAGCCGTCCGCCCGCCGGGGGCCGGGCCCGCTGGGCGCAGTCGCGGCGTTCGCAGATCCGGCAGCCGAGGCCGATCGGGGTGGCGGCGCGGGGATCGTCCAGGCCGATGCCCTCGGCGTAGACGAGCCGGTGCGCGTGCCGGAGTTCGCAGCCGAGCGCGACGGCGAACTCCGCGCGCGGGGCGTGATGGCCGAAGCCGCCGCGGGTGATGGTCCGCGCGATCCAGAAGTACCTTTTGCCGTCGGGCATTTCGGCGACCTGGGTCAGTATCCGGCCCGGCGCGGAGAACGCCTCGTACACCGTCCACAGCGGGCAGGTGCCGCCGAGCCGGGAGAAGTGGAAGTCGGTGGCCGACTGCCGCTTGGAGATGTTCCCGGCCCGGTCGACCCGGAGGAAGGAGAAGGGAACCCCGCGGCGGCCGGCGCGTTGCAGGGTGCTCAGCCGGTGGCAGACGGTCTCGAAGCCGACACCGAAGCGCGCGGAGAGCAACTCGACGTCGTAGCGCACCTCGTCGGCCGTGTTGTGGAAGCGTGTGTACGGCATGAGGAGCGCGCCCGCGAAGTAGTTCGCCAGGCCGATGCGGGCCAGTGGCGGGGACTGCGGCGACGTCAGTTCCGTAGCGCTGTCGACGAGTTGGTCCAGCAGCGGGCCGTGTTCGAGCAGGGCGAGCTGGGTCGCGAGCTGGAAGGCGCGCTGGCCGTCGCTGAGCCAGGGGGACAGGAAGACCAGTCCGGTGTCGGGGTCGAAGCGCCGGGCGTCGGGGGAGCGGTCCGGCGCGGCCTGGACGACCCGTACCCCGTGCCGTTCGGCGAGGTGGGCGGTCAGCGGATCGGCGGCGCGGCCCGGCCGTAGCCTCAGGGCCTCGGCGGTGCGTTCGGCCTGCGTGTCGAGGGGCTCGAAGTGGTTGTGGTGGGCGTAGAAGAAGTCCCGTACCTCGTCGTGCGGTTCGCCCGGAACCGGGGGCGCGCCCTCTGCGGAGAGGACGGCCGCCTGTTCCGCCGCGTCCCGGTAGCGGCGGTGCAGGGCGACCAGGGCGCGGGCCACCTCGGGGTGGTCGCGGGCGGCTTCGGAGATCTCCTCGGCCGCCGGCAGCGGCACTCCGCACGCCTCGTCGGCCAGTGCGGCCCGCAGATCGGCGGCGAGCCGGTCCTCCTCCGCCTCGGAGAAGAACTCCGCGTCGACCCCGAAGACCTCGGCGATCCGCAGCAGCACCGGCGCGGTCAGCGGGCGCTGGCTCTGCTCGATCTGATTGGCGTAGCTCGTGGAGATACCGAGCGCGTGGGCCATGTCGACCTGGTTCATACCGTGCTCGCGCCGCAGCCGACGCAGCTTGGCGTGGGCGTAGACCTTCCGCTCGGCCGGCCGTCGCGCCATGCCCCACCTCCTTGCGGGAAACCCGGGAAACCCGGGAAGTCCGTGAGACCAGCCCCGGTCACCACCTGCACGTGCTTGCGAACATAGCATCCGCAGAATTCGCAACATTCGCAGATTCGCAGCCCGGCGCTGTACGGATTCCGCAGATTGGAGCGGTGGTCCGGGCGCCGCCCGCCGGGCAGTCTCGATCACGACAGCCTCTCCCAGGACCGCCCCCGCTAGGAGTCCCGTGATCGAGCACCACGTCCGTGTCCACCCCAGCTCCGACCGGCTCCCGCGCGAGGACCAGCTCGCCTGGAAGCTCGCCGCCGTGGCCACCGCCACCCAGGAACCGGACCCCGCCAGTGCGGCCATGGCCGTCAACCGGGTGATCGACAACGCCTCGGTCGCCGTCGCCTCCCTGCTGCGCCGCCCGGTCGCCGTCGCCCGTGCCCAGGCCACAGCCCACCGCGCGACCACCCCCGGCGCGTCGGTCTTCGGCACCTCCGTCCGGGTCTCCCCGGAGTGGGCGGCCTGGGCCAACGGCACCGCGGTGCGCGAACTCGACTTCCACGACACCTACCTGGCCGCCGACTACTCGCACCCCGGCGACAACATCCCGCCCCTCCTCGCGGTCGCCCAGTACACCGGCCGCACCGGCGCCGACCTGCTGCGCGCCGTCGTAGCGGCCTACGAGATCCATGTCGCCCTGGTGAAGGGCATCTGTCTGCACGCGCACCGGATCGACCACGTGGCCCACCTGAGTGCGGCCACCGCCTGCGGCCTCGGAGCGCTGCTGCGGCTGCCGACCGAGACCGTCCACCAGGCGGTCCAGCAGGCCGTACACACCACCACCGCCACCCGGCAGTCCCGCAAGGGCGAGATCTCCAGCTGGAAGGCGTACGCCCCCGCCTTCGCCGGCAAGGCGGCGATCGAGGCCGTCGACCGGGCGATGCGCGGCGAGACCTCCCCGTCCCCGATCTACGAGGGTGAGGACGGCTTCCTCGCCTGGATGCTCGACGGGCTCGGGTCCGACTACACCGTGGCACTCCCCGAGCCGGGCGAGCCGCGCCGCGCGATCCTCGACACCTACACCAAGGAGCACTCCGCCGAGTACCAGGCCCAGGCGATCATCGACCTCGCCCGGCGCCTGCGCGAGAAGACCGGACAGCTGCAGAAGGTGCGCTCGGTGGTCCTGCACACCAGCCACCACACCCACCACGTCATCGGCTCCGGTGCGAACGATCCGCAGAAGTACGACCCGACGGCGAGCCGCGAGACCCTCGACCACTCGGTGCCGTACATCTTCGCCGTCGCCCTTCAGGACGGCACCTGGCACCACGAACGCTCCTACGCACCCGAGCGCGCCTGCCGCACGGAGACGGTCGAACTGTGGCGGAAGATCACGACGGTGGAGGACCCGTCGTGGACCCGCCGCTACCACGACCCCGACCCGGACCGCCGGGCCTTCGGCGGCCGGGCGGTGATCACTCTGGCCGACGGGACGGTCGTGGAGGACGAACTCGCCGTCGCCGACGCCCATCCGGCGGGCGCCCGTCCCTTCGACCGGCCGGCGTACGCGGGCAAGTTTCGCACCCTCGCCGAGGGCATCGTCACCGCCGCCGCGCAGGACGCGTTCCTGAGCGCCGCCGAGCACCTCGCGGAGCTGACGGCGGTCGACCTCGGCGGCCTGTTCCCGGCCGTGGACACGGCGGCCGTCGCCGCGTACGACGCACGGCTCCCGAAGGGCCTGTTCTGATGCTCCTGCACACCCGCACCACCCCCGCCGAACGCCGCCGCGCCTTCCGCGAGCAGCTCGCCTCGGGCCGGCTGTTGCGCATGCCCGGCGCGATCAACCCGCTCTCCGCCCGGCTGATCCAGGACACCGGCTTCGAGGCGGTCTACCTCTCCGGTGCCGTTCTCGCCGCCGACCTGGGCCTGCCCGACATCGGCCTCACCACGTCCGTGGAGATCGCCGCCCGCGCGCAGCAGACCACCCGGGTCACCGACCTGCCCGTCCTCATCGACGCCGACACGGGCTTCGGCGAACCGATGAACGCGGCCCGCACGACGCAGCTGATGGAGGACGCGGGCCTGGCCGGACTCCACCTGGAGGACCAGGTCAACCCCAAGCGGTGCGGCCACCTCGACGGCAAGTCGGTGGTCCCGCCGCAGGACATGGTCCGCCGGATCCGGGCCGCCGTGGACGCCCGCCGCGACCCGGACTTCCTCCTCATGGCCCGCACCGACGCCCGCTCCGTCGAGGGCCTGGACGCGGCGATCGACCGCGCCAGGGCGTACGTCGACGCAGGCGCCGACGCGATCTTCCCCGAGGCACTGGCCGACGAGAGCGAGTACGAGGCGTTCCGCAGGGCGGTCGACGTCCCTCTGCTCGCCAACCTGACGGAGTTCGGCAAGACCCCGCTGCTGGACACGCGGACCCTCGAAGACCTCGGCTACAACATCGCGCTCTACCCGGTCACCCTGCTGCGGATCGCCATGGGCGCCGTCGAGGACGGGCTGCGCACGCTCGCTGCCGATGGCACCCAGGAGTCCCTGCTGCCCCGCATGCAGACCCGCTCCCGCCTGTACGAACTCCTCGGTTACGAGGAGTACTCGGCCTTCGACTCGGCCGTCTTCGACTTCACTCTCCCGCCCGGCACCTGACGCACGCACGGACGCGTGCGCGCACGCATCGGAGGCACCACCATGACCATCCATCGCGGTCTCGCCGGTGTCGTCGTCGACACCACCGAGATCTCCACCGTCATCCAGGAGACCAACTCCCTCACCTACCGCGGCTATCCGGTCCAGGACCTGGCCGCCCGCCGCTCCTTCGAGGAGGTCGCCCACCTGCTCTGGTACGGCGAACTCCCCGACCCGCGCCAACTCGCCCAGTTCCAGGCCCGCGAACGCGCCCTGCGCCCCCTGGACCGCACCACCTCCGAGCTGCTGGCCCGGCTGCCCGAGACCTGCCACCCCATGGACGTATTGCGCACCGCGGTCAGCTTCTTCGGCGCCGAGGACCCGACCGAGGACGACAGCAGCCTCGCCGCCAACCGCGCCAAGTCCCTCACCCTGCTGGCGAGACTGCCCACCGTGGTCGCCGCCGACCAGCGCCGCCGCCGCGGCCTCGAACCGATCGCCCCGAACCCCGAACTCGGCTACGCCGAGAACTTCTTCCACATGTGTTTCGGCAGCGTTCCCGACCCGGACGTGGTCCGCTGCTTCGAGATCTCCCTCGTGCTGTATGCCGAACACAGCTTCAACGCCTCGACGTTCACCGCCCGGGTCGTCACCTCCACCCTCTCCGACCTCTACAGCGCGGTCACCGCGGCGATCGGCGCGCTGAAGGGCCCGCTGCACGGCGGCGCCAACGAAGCGGTGATGCACATGCTGAACGAGATCGGCGACCCGCGTCGCGCCGAGCGGTGGCTCGACGAGGCACTGGCAGGCAAACGGAAGATCATGGGTTTCGGGCACCGCGTCTACAAGCACGGCGACTCCCGGGTCCCGATCATGCAGGAGGCACTGGACCGCCTGGTCGCCCGCGCCGCCGACCCGGAGGTGACCCGGCTGGCCACCCTGCACGCCGCGCTGCGGCACGCGATGGTCAGCCGCAAGGGCATCCACCCCAACCTGGACTACCCGGCCGGCCTCGCCTACCACCTGATGGGCTTCGACATCCCGGCCTTCACCCCGATCTTCGTGATGAGCCGCATCACCGGCTGGACCGCCCACATCACCGAACAGCTCGCCCACAACGCGCTGATCCGGCCCCTCGCCTCCTACGCGGGACCGGAGCAGCGGGCGGTGCCGACGGCCGGTTAGAACACGGGAACGCGGCTCCTCACCAGCCGCTCTCCTTGGCCGCCTCCAGGGCTTCGAAGACCGTGAGCGCGTCGCGGAGGGCGGCGACGTCGTGGGTGCGGACGAAGTCCGCCCCGCTGCGCGCGGCATACAGCTCCGCCGCCAGCGTGGCCGGGCCGATCGAGGAGACGTCGCTGCCGGTGAGCGTGCGCAGGAACGACTTCCGGGAGGGGGAGACCAGCACCGGCACGTCGAAGCGGGCCTTGAGCCGTTCGAGACCGGCCAGGGTCCGCAGCGACGGTTCGGGATCGCTGCCCAGGAAGTAGCCCAGTCCCGGATCGATGACCAGCCGCTCGCGACCGATGCCGGCGCTCTCCAGCGCGGCCAGGCGCTCCGCGAAGAACTCCTCGATCCCTCTGCACACCGCCGAGGCATCGGTGCGCACCTTGGTGGCGGGGCCGTGCCGCTGCACGGAGTGCATGACGACGAGCCGACAGGCCATGGCGGCGAGTTCCTCGTACTGTGCGGGATCGTCGAAGCCCTGGATGTCGTTGAGATAGGTGGCACCGCGCGCGGCGGCGAACCGTTGCGTCGCGGGCCGGTAGGAGTCGACCGACACCGGAACGCCCTCGACGACCAACTGGTCGAGGACATGGGTCAGCCGTCGGATCTCCTCGTCCTCGGTGACCGTCCGCGCTCCCGGATGGCTCGCGGCAGGCCCGAGTTCGATGACGTCGGCGCCCGCCGAGCGCAGTCGGCGAGCGTGGTCCAGTGCCGCGTGCGCGGTCAGGAACCTGTTCCCGTCCGAGAACGAGTCCGCGGTGATGTTGACGATCCCGACCAGTGAAGGCCGGCGGATTCCCACGACGCGGCCCGGGGTGACCCTGTCCGAGTTGATTCTGGCGGGTGTGCTCATGTGTCCAGCTCAAGGTTCTTGTAGATCTCTGTTGTCACGGTGGAGAAGTTCATGGTCATGAAGTGCAGTCCGGGAGCGTCTTCGGTCAGCAGACGACGACACATCTCGGTGGCATGGTCGATTCCGAGTGCTCGGACCGCCTTCGGGTCTTCCTCTACGGCGAGCATGCGTTCCGCCAATCGAGCCGGGAAGGCGGCGGTGGAGAGGGTGGGAATGCGTTGCAGCGAGCGGATGGTGGTGACCGGCATGATCTCCGGAATGACCGGTGTCTCACAGCCTGCCGCTGTCACACGATCACGGAAGAACAGATAGTCCTCGACGTCGAAGAACATCTGGGTGATGGCGTAGTCGGCTCCGGCCCGGCATTTTTCGACGAAGTGCCTGATGTCGCTGTCCCGGTCGGGGGAGCGCGGGTGCATCTCCGGGAAAGCGGCGACGCCGACGCAGAAGTCCCCCGACTCCTTGATCAGGCTGACCAGTTCGGCCGCGTACCGCACGCCCTGTGGATGCTTTGTCCAGGGGCCGAGCGGATCGCCGGGCGGGTCTCCGCGCAGGGCGAGGATGTTGCGTACGCCCTGGTCGGCATAGTGGCCGAGGATGTTGCGCAGTTCCGCGACGCTGTGGTCGACCGCGGTGAGGTGGGCGACCGGGGTGAGTGTGGTCTCCTGGGCGATTCGCCCAGTCACGTTCACGGTCCTGCCCCGCGTCGAGCCGCCGGCACCGTAGGTCACCGAGACGAACGTGGGCGCCAGGGTCTCCAGCCTGCGAATCGCGGTCCAGAGTCCGGCTTCGGCTGCCGCGCTGCGAGGCGGCATGAATTCGAACGAGTAACAGCGGCCTCCCCGTGCGAGCAGGTCATGAATGGTTACCGCACGGTCTTTCCTTGTGCTGGGGATACCGAGAGCCATGTGGGCCGTTCCAGTCGGTTCGGGACTCCGCGAAGGAATTTCAGGGCGTGGGTTTACCGGGATACTCGGCGTGGTGGAACCGGTTACTCGGGTCCGGTGCGCCCCGACCCGGTGATGGCGCGTACCCGGTGCGCCTGTCGGCGCATTTCGGCGACCAGTTCCAGATTGGTGCGCTGGGGGTCGGGATCCGTGGAACCGTCCCGTGGCCCGGGCAGGCCGCCGTCGCCGAGGGCCTCCACCAGGGTGTCCAGGAGTTCGGTCATTTCGACGAGTGCGTCGCGCAGTATGCGCATCTTCGCGCTCTGACTGCCGAGCTGTCTGCGCATGGCCAGCAGACTCTCGAACTCCTTCGTCGGCACGGCGATCATGGGTTTGCCGTCCACGACGATCTGGCGCGGCTTGTTCCGCACGGATAGGCCCCCCTTCCTGCCTTGGTCCTGGCGGTGCTGCTCGGCGGGGCCGGGACGCTTGTGGCGTCCCGGCCCACTCAGACCATGGGTCAGGAAGCGGGCAGCTCGCCGCGGACCGTGCGGGCGGCGGTGACCAGGTTCTCCAGGGAGGCCCGGGTCTCGGGCCAGCCGCGGGTCTTCAGGCCGCAGTCGGGGTTGACCCACAGCCGCTCGGCCGGGATGGCCTTGAGGCCGGTGCGCAGCAGCTCGGAGGCTTCCTCGGTGCTGGGCACGCGCGGGGAGTGGATGTCGTAGACGCCGGGTCCGGCCTCGCGCGGGTAGCCGTGGGCGGCGAGTTCGCGGGCGACCTGCATGTGCGAGCGGGCCGCCTCCAGGCTGATGACGTCGGCGTCGAGGTCGTCGATGGCCTGGACGATGTCGCCGAACTCGGCGTAGCACATGTGGGTGTGGATCTGGGTGTCCGGGCGGACTCCGGCGGTGGTGAGCCGGAACGCCTCGGTGGCCCACGCGAGGTAGGCGGCCCGGTCGGCGGTCCGCAGCGGCAGGGTCTCGCGCAGTGCGGGTTCGTCGACCTGGATCACCGAAGTACCCGCCGCCTCCAAGTCGTTCACCTCGTCGCGCAGGGCGAGGGCGACTTGGCGGGCGGTGTCGCCGAGCGGCTGGTCGTCACGGACGAACGACCAGGCCAGCATGGTGACCGGACCGGTCAGCATGCCCTTGACCGGACGGTGGGTGAGGGACTGGGCATACGACGTCCAGCGCAGCGTCATCGGCTCGGGACGGGAGATGTCGCCGGCCAGGACCGGCGGACGCACGTACCGGGTGCCGTAGGACTGGACCCAGCCGTGCTGGGTTGCCAGGTAGCCGGTCAGCTGCTCGGCGAAGTACTGGATCATGTCGTTGCGCTCGGGCTCACCGTGCACCAGGACGTCGATGCCGGTCTTCTCCTGGAAGGAGATGACCTCCTGGATCTCCGCCTTGATGCGCTCCTCGTACCCGGCGGTGTCGATCCGGCCGGTGCGCAGGTCGGCGCGGGCGACCCGCAGTTCGTCGGTCTGCGGGAACGACCCGATGGTCGTCGTCGGCAGCAGCGGCAGCCCGAGGTGGGCACGCTGGGCCCCGACCCGCTCGGCGTAGGACTGGGAGCGGCGGGCGTCGGCCTCCGTGACGGCGGCTGCCCGGTCACGTACGGCCGGGGCGTGGGTGATGGGCGAAGTCGCGCGGGAGGCGAGGTCTGCCTGGTTGGCGGCGAGCTCGCCGGTGATGGCGTCGGTGCCCTGGGCGAGGCCCTTGGCGAGGGTGACGATCTCGGTGGTCTTCTGCTGTGCGAAGGCCAGCCAGCGCCGGATCTGCGGCTCGATGTCCCGCTCGGCGGACGCGTCGAGAGGGATGTGCAGAAGGGAGCAGGAGGCGGCCACGTCGACCCGGTCGGCAAGCCCGAGGAGGGTGCCGAGGGTGGACAGGGACGTGGCGAGGTCGTTGATCCAGATGTTGCGGCCGTTGACGACCCCGGCGACCAGCCGCTTGCCGGGCAGCCCGCCGACGGCGGCCAGGGCGTCCAGGTTGGCGGCCGCCGCCTCGGTGAAGTCGAGGGCGAGCCCGTCGACGGGCGCCTTGGCCAGGACGGGGAGGGCGTTGCCGAGCCGGTCGAAGTAGGAGGCCACCAGGAGCTTGGGCCGGTCGGGGAGGGCGCCGAGGTCGCGGTAGGCACGTTCGGCCGCGTTCAGTTCGGCCGGGGTGCGGTCCTGGACCAGGGCGGGCTCGTCCAGCTGCACCCACTCCGCGCCTGCCGCCCGCAGGTCGGCGAGCACCTCGGCGTACACCGGCAGCAGCCGGTCGAGCAGGGTGAGCGGCTCGAAGTCGGCGGCGACGCCAGGGGCGGGCTTGGCGAGCAGCAGGTAGGTGACGGGGCCGACCAGGACCGGGCGGGCGGTCAGGCCGAGGGCCAGGGCCTCCTTCAGTTCCGCGACCTGCTTGGCGGAGTTCGCGGTGAAGACCGTGTCAGGACACAACTCGGGGACCAGGTAGTGGTAGTTGGTGTCGAACCACTTCGTCATTTCGAGCGGGGCGACGTCCTGGGTGCCGCGGGCCATGGCGAAGTAGCCGTCGAGCGCGTCGGCTTCGACGGCGGCCCGGTGCCGCTCGGGGATCGCGCCGACCATGACGGTGGTGTCGAGGACGTGGTCGTAGTACGAGAAGTCGCCGGTGGGTACCTCGTGGACGCCGGCGTCGGCGAGCTGCTGCCAGTTGCTCCGGCGGAGTCCGGCGGCGGTTTCCCGGAGGGTGTCGGCGGAGACGCGGCCCTTCCAGTAGCCCTCGATCGCCTTCTTCAGTTCCCGGTTCTGGCCCTGGCGGGGGTAGCCGTACACGGTGGCCCGTGCTGCCGCGGCTGCGGACTTCGCTGTCACGGAGATCTCCTTCGCGAGACGATTCCCTGGGATCCCGGCGACGGGACGAGAGCGCGAAGGTGATGACGAACCGGACGGCGACGACCTCGCGCGGCAAAGGCACGGTCGTCCCGACTGGTATGTACGCCGACCCGCCCACGAGGTCACCGGGGTATCCGCACACGCTCTTGCGCGCGCGGGCAACGGGCAGGTCTTCGGACTCGCGGGCCCGCCCTCCTGACGGAGGACACCTACTGGCCGTCGCTTCCCAGGCCCGGTACGTCGGGTCCAGTGCGTATGACGGCGGTCGTTCCCACTCACCGCTGCGGGGCAGTCCCGGATTCCCACCGGGTTCCCTCTTGCGACACCCCGCCTGGCTGACGGGGCGAACCAGCTGCACCCGCCACCCTAAGGGGCCGCCACCGAATACGGAGCGTCGCGTCCATCATTCGGATGGTGAGTCGGCACACGCGGATGACGGGTGTGAAACGGGCCGAGGGCGGGAAACGCCGCACACGCGTCTCCCGCCCTTCCCCAGTCGGCGCCTGCCGGACCCTCACCCGGCGGCGCGCTCCAGGCTCCTCAGCCCGGAATCGCCAGGATCCTCAGTCCTGGACGTAGGTGTGGAACCCCCGGCCGGTCTTACGGCCGAGCAGCCTCGCCTCGACCATCCGCTGGAGCAGCGGGGGCGGGGCGTAGAGGGGTTCGCGGAACTCGTCGTAGAGCGACTCGGCGATGGCGGCGACGGTGTCGAGGCCGATCAGGTCGGCGAGCTTCAGGGGGCCCATGGGGTGGGCGCAGCCCAGCTCCATGCCGGTGTCGATGTCGGTGGCGGTGGCGAAGCCGGACTCGGCCATCCGGATCGCGGACAGGAGGTAGGGGATGAGGAGGGCGTTGACGACGAACCCCGCCCGGTCCCGGGAGTGGATGACCGTCTTGCCCAGCGTTTCGGTGGCGAAGTGCTCCACGGCGGCGACGGTCCCGGGCGCGGTGTGCAGGGAGGTCACGACCTCCACGAGCGGCAGCACGGGGACGGGGTTGAAGAAGTGCAGTCCCACGACCCGGTCGGCCCGGCTGGTCGCCATGCCTAGCCGCATGATTGGGAGGGAGGAGGTGTTGGTGGCCAGGACCGCGTCCGGGTCTTCGACGACCTTGTCGAGGGCGGCGAAGATCTCGGTCTTCGCGTCGGCGTTCTCGATGACCGCCTCGACGACCAGCTGCCGGTCGGCCAGGTCGTCCAGTTCGCCGGTGAAGGCGAGTCGGGCGAGGGCGTCCCGGGCGGTGGCCGGGTCCAGCTTGCCGCGCTGGACGGCACGTTCGAGTGAGGAGGTGACCCTGTCCCGCGCCGCGCGGGCGGCCGTGGCGTCGGCCTCGCAGACCACGGTGTCCAGACCGGCCCGTGCGCACACCTCGGCGATACCGGCGCCCATCTGACCGCCGCCGACGATCCCGACGCGCTGGATGCGGGCGCTCATGACCGGGGCTCCGCGCGCTGCACGAGGTGGCGGGAGTAGGCGTCCGGGGTGAAGAAGAGGGGCAGTTCGGGGGCGAGAGCCGTCCGCTCGAAGAGCTCCCGTGCTTCCTCGACGGGTGCCCAGGGGCGGACGACGCCGAGGGCGGCCGTCTCGTCGTCGAGGATGGTCAGGACGGTCTCGCGGTCGATCACCTGGTGTCGTAGCCACTGCCAGATCTGCACGCGGGCGATCTCGGCGGTGGCCGCGTCCTCCATCAGGCCGTCGATGGCGACCGCGCCCTGGCCACGCAGCCAGGCGTCGAAGTAGCCGAGCGCCACCGCGATGTTGGTGCGGACGCCCTGGTCGGTGGGCGGGCCGCTGATCCGGCGCACGGACAGCAGGTCACCGGGGGCCACCTCGACGTCGTCCCGGGTGCGGTCGAGCTGGTGCGGCCGGTCGCCGAGGACGTCGTCGAAGACCTCGCGGCAGGTCCGCACCAGTCCGGGGTGGGCGACCCAGGAGCCGTCGAAGCCGTCCTCCGCCTCCCGCTCCTTGTCCAGCCGCACGGTGGCGAGGACCGCCTGGTTCGCGGCCGGGTCCTTGGCGGGGACCTGGGCGGCCATGCCGCCGATGGCGTGTGCGCCGCGCCTGTGGCAGGTGCGGACGAGGAGTTCGGTGTAGGCCCGCATGAAGGGGGCGGTCATCGTCACCTTCGCCCGGTCGGGGAGGAGGAAGTCGGTGCGGTGTCCGAAGGTCTTGATGACGCTGAACAGGTAGTCCCAGCGGCCCGCGTTGAGCCCGGCGCTGTGCTCGCGCAGCTCGTGGAGGATCTCCTCCATCTCGAAGGCGGCGGTGACCGTCTCGATGAGGACGGTGGCGCGGATCGTGCCGCGCGGGATGCCGAGCAGGTCCTGGGCGGCGACGAAGATGTCGTTCCACAGCCGGGCCTCGTAGCGGTTCTCCAGCTTGGGGAGGTAGAAGTACGGGCCGTGTCCGGCGTCGATCTGCCGCTGCGCGCAGTGGAAGAAGTACAGGCCGAAGTCGACGAGCGCGGCGGGCACGGGCCGGCCGTCGTACTCCAGGTGCTCCTCGTCCAGGTGCCAGCCGCGCGGCCGGACCATGATGGTGGCGAGCCGGTCGCTGTCGCCGAGGCGGTACTCCTTGCCCTCCTCGGTGGTGAAGTCGATGCGCCGCTCGATGGCGTCCAGCAGGACGAGCTGGCCGGCGACGAGGTTGTCCCAGGTCGGCGCGGTGGCGTCCTCGAAGTCCGCCATCCACACGCTGGCACCGGAGTTGAGGGCGTTGACGGCCATGCGCCGCTCGGGCGGACCGGTGATCTCCACGCGGCGGTCGGCCAGGCCGGGAGCGGGCGGGGCCACCCGCCAGGTCCGGTCGGCGCGGACGGCGGCGGTGACCATGGGGAAGTCGAGCGGGGAGCCTGCCGCGAGCCGGATCGCCTGCCGCCGGCGTTCCTTCAGCAGGCCCGCGCGGCGCTCGCCGAACTCGGCGGCGAGATGGCCGACGAAGTCCAGGGCGGCGGGGGTGAGGATCTCGTCGTGCCGGTGGCCGGGGGCGGCGAGGACACGGACACGGGTCAGCGCGGTGGTGGACATCGGGGTCTCCTGGCGAAGAGGGGTGCCCGGCTGATCGCCGGTTGCCCGGCGCCCCTGAAGGGGCGCGGGGAACTGCGCGACCAGCCACTGCGCACCCGCAGACGACGAACCGGACTTAGTGGAACTGCGCTTCCTCGGTCGACCCGGCCAACGCGGTCGTGGAGGAGGCGGGGTTGACGGCCGTGGACACCAGGTCGAAGTAACCCGTGCCGACCTCGCGCTGGTGCTTGACCGCGGTGAAGCCCTGCGCCTGGGCGGCGAACTCCCGCTCCTGGAGGTCGACATAGGCGGTCATGCCGTGCTCGGCGTAGCCACGGGCCAGGTCGAACATGCCGTGGTTGAGGGAGTGGAACCCGGCCAGGGTGATGAACTGGAAGCGGTAGCCCATCGCGCCCAGCTCCCGCTGGAACTTGGCGATCTGGTCGTCGTCCAGTGCGGCCTTCCAGTTGAAGGACGGCGAGCAGTTGTACGCCAGCATCTGGTCCGGGTACCGGGCGTGGATGGCCTCGGCGAACTCGCGGGCCTGCGCCAGGTCCGGGGTGCCGGTCTCGACCCAGATCAGGTCGGCGTACGGGGCGTACGCGAGCCCGCGGGCGATGACCGGGGCCATGCCGTTGCGGACCCGGTAGAAGCCCTCCGCCGTGCGCTCGCCGGTCACGAACTCGGCGTCGCGCTCGTCGACGTCGCTGGTGATCAGGTTGGCGGCCAGGGCATCCGTACGGGCGATGATGACGGTCGGGACATCGGCGATGTCGGCGGCGAGCCGGGCCGCGTTGAGGGTGCGGATGTGCTGTGAGGTCGGCACCAGGACCTTGCCGCCGAGGTGGCCGCACTTCTTCTCGGAAGCGAGCTGGTCCTCGTAGTGGATGCCGGCCGCGCCCGCCGCGATCATCGCCTTGGTCAGCTCGAAGGCGTTGAGCGGGCCGCCGAAGCCGGCCTCCGCGTCGGCGACGATCGGCGCCAGCCAGTCCGTCGTGTCCCCGGCGTCCTCGGCGGTGGCGATCTGGTCGGCGCGCAGCAGCGCGTTGTTGATGCGGCGGACCACCTGTGGGACGGAGTTGGCCGGGTAGAGGCTCTGGTCCGGGTAGGTGTGCCCGGCCTGGTTGGCGTCGGCGGCGACCTGCCACCCGGACAGGTAGATGGCCTGCAGACCGGCCTTGACCTGCTGCACCGCCTGGCCGCCGGTCAGGGCACCGAGCGCGTGGATGTAGTCCTGCTCGTGCAGCTGGCGCCACAGCCGGTCGGCGCCGCGCCGGGCCAGGGTCGCCTCCTCGCGGACACTTCCGGAGAGCCGTACGACGTCCTCGGCGCCGTAGGTGCGCTCGATGCCCTGCCAGCGCGGGTCGGTGGCCCAGCGCCGGGCGAGTTCCTCGGCCGCCTGGGTCCTCGCTTCTGCTGCCATGACTGTCACCGTCTCCTCGGTCTGTTGCGTCTGCCAAGCACCCTGTCCCGGAGAGCAGGGGTGGCACTGTGTGTCGTATAGCCGGAGTGAAGCTGGAGTGCGGCCCGCCACCCGGTGCTGTGCGGAGGTGAGCAACGCTGCCGCGAAGGACCGCTGTCCTCGCCGGGATCGCCGACGTCAGGACATGAATTGCGCCCCGGCTCCGAGCGGTGATCGCCGGGGTCCGGCGGGCCGCACTGAAACTCTGACATTGGCACTGAGTGCCATCAAGCGTGGATGCATGCCAACTTCTGCGAATCTTCAACCGCTCTTTTGCCAAGTTTGCGAAGGGTCGCAGGATCGGTCGATCACGTACGCTGACCGCATCACGGACTGGGAGGATCGCGGTGAGCAAGACATACGCGGGCGCCCGGCTGCGCCGTCTGCGCGAGGAACGCGGGATGAGCCAGGCCGAGCTCGCCCGGGTCCTCGCGATCTCGCCGAGCTATCTCAATCAGATGGAGCACGACTCCCGCCCGCTGACCGTGCCCGTCCTGCTGCGCCTGACCGAAGCGTTCGGCGTCGACCCCGGCTTCTTCTCCGCACGCGACACCACCCGGCTGGTGGCGGACCTCCGTGAGGCACTGGCCGGGGAACTCGCCGAGGCCCGCGTCTCCGCCGCCGACCTCGCCGACCTCGCGGCCCGGCTGCCCGGCGTCGCCCAGGTCCTGGTCGACCTCGGCCGCCGCAACCAGCGCCTCGCCGAACACCTTGCCGACAGCCGGGGCACGGACCCGGACCAGCCGCGCTCGCCGCACGAGGAGATCCGCGACTTCTTCTACCGCCGCCAGAACTACCTCCACGACACCGACCTCGCCGCGGAGGACCTCGCCCGCGACATCGGTATCCGCCCCGGCGATGTCCTCCGCGTCCTGGCCACCCGCCTCACCGACCGCCATGGCGTCCGGCTGACCGCCGAACCCGGCGAACGCCTTCACCACTTCGACGAGCCGACCCGCACCCTCCACCTGTCCACCCGGCTCCGCCCCGGCCAGCGCGCCTTCCGCATGGCCACCCAGCTCGCCCTGCTCGAATACGGCGACGAACTCGACCGCCAGGCCGCCGAGGACTTCGAACCCGGCACCCCCACCCACGCCCTGGCCCGCATCGGCATCGCCAACTACTTCGCCGCCGCGATGATCCTCCCGTACACCGCCTTCCACACGGCGGCCGAAGAGGCGCGCTACGACATCGAACGCCTCACCGACCATTACGGCCTCGGCTACGAGACCGTCTGCCACCGCCTGAGCACCCTCCAACGCCCGCGGCTGCGCGGAGTTCCCTTCTCCTTCGTCCGGGTCGACCGCGCTGGCAACATGTCCAAGCGGCAGTCCGCGACCGGCTTCCACTTCTCCCGGGCGGGCGGCACCTGCCCGCTCTGGAACGTCTACGAGGCGTTCGCCGCCCCCGGCCGCATCCACGTCCAGATCGCCGAAATGCCCGACGGGCAGCGGTACTTGTGGACGGCCCGCGCGATCACCCGGCACCGCGGCGGCTGGGGCGAACCCGGCAAGACCTTCGCCATCGGCCTCGGCTGCGAGATCCGCCACGCCCACCGCCTGGTCTACGCCGACGGCCTCGACCTCACCAGCGCCTCAGCCGCCACCCCCATCGGCATGGGCTGCCGCGTCTGCGAACGCCTCGACTGCCCCCAGCGGGGCGCGCCGCCGCTCGGCCGGCCCCTGCGGATCGACCAGAACAGCAGCACGTTCGTGCCGTACCCGGTGACCGATCGCACGGTCTGACCGTACGACGGACTTGATAGCCTCATCAGGCCAGTCGAGCCACACCCGAGGCCAGGGAATCCGGTGCGAATCCGGAACTGACGCGCAGCGGTGAGGGGGACGGGCGGGGCACGCGAGCCACTGGGAGACCGGGAAGGCGCCCCGGCCGGACGAACCCGAGTCCGAAAACCTGCTGGCACCTTCGCGCTCCGGCGCGGAGGGACGTCCGTAGGCCAGGCTCCGCGTACGAGCCCCGACCCCCGAGGCATGCCCGTGCACCTCCGCGCCCCCGCGATCCGCTACGTGTCTCCCTCTGAGAGGAGGGTGACGATCAATGCCTCGACGGCGATCTGAAGAAGACGGACGTGCCCCGCACCCTCCCGCAGCCCCGGCGCCGTGCCGGGTCGTGGTCTGCCGGGACTGCTGCTGCGGGACCCCGAAAGTCACCGGCGTGGACCACGACCGGCAGGTGGCACGCCTGGCCGAGGAGGTTCCCGTGCGTGTCTCGGACTGTCTCGACGTGTGCGAACACGCCAACGTGATCGTCGTCCAGCCCTCGGCCGCCGCCCGTGCCGCAGGCGCCCGCCCGGTCTGGCTCGGCCTCGTCAACGACCCCGACGCCACCGAGGACGTCGCCGCCTGGGTACAGGCCGGCGGCCCCGGTATCGCTCCCTGCCCCGACATCCTCGATCTCTACGCCTTCACCCCGCCGCGCAGGGCGCGATGAGCGCGCATCCAGACCGATTGACGTTTCTACGGAGCTCTCTCGGATACCGATCGTCACTCGACGTCGACTCCGTGGGCGTGGGCAAGGTGAACGTGGTCCGCCTCATGATGTGGGCGGCGAGACAGCACATTGTCGTCACTGTCTGTGATGTGTCGTAGGGGTAGTCAGTTCGGCAGAAATCGGCGAGTAGGGGAGCCCGCCAGGGTATTGCGTCGGGGTGGAAGGGGAGAGTGTCATTCAATTCTCCCCAGATTCTCCCCAGCGTTGAAGAGTGCTCGAAAGACCAGGTCAGAGGCTCAGATGAGGCTGGATGAGGAGATCACCCGCATCACCTCTCCCCAGGGACTCCCCACGGCCGATCCTCGCTCGATCCGCAGTAGATGCGTGAGCAAAGTGTGAACAGGAACTGAGCGTAGTGCGAGGGGCTAGAGCCAGTCCCGCCGCTTGAAAATCACGTACAAACTCGCGCAAACCACCCCCATCAGGCCGATCGCAAAGGGGTATCCGAAGTGCCATCCCAGCTCCGGCATGTTCTCAAAGTTCATGCCGTAAATAGTTCCAACCAGTGTGGGAGCAAACAGAATCGCCGCCCACGAAGAGATCTTCTTGATCTCCTCGTTCTGCTCGAAGCCCGCCTCCGCCAGTGCGCGCATCTCGGCGTTCTGCTGCTGGGTGACGAGGGTGGCGTTGACGGTGAGGATGTCGGTGAGGGCCTGGCGGAAGCCGTCGACGCGTTCGCTGGTGTGGGTGACGTGGTCGGCGACGTCGCGGAGGTAGCGCTGGAGTTCCTCTTCGGTGCCGTACTTGGCGAAACCCGCCATCAGGCCGTGCAGCATGCCGACCAGCGGGCGGGTGGCGCGCTGGAACTCGACCATTTCGCGGGAGAGTTCGTAGATGCGGCGGGACACCTCGGGGTCGCCGCGGAAGACCTCGGTCTCGATCTCGTCGATGTCGTTCTGGACGCCGGTGACGACGGGGACGTAGCCGTCGACCACGGAGTCGAGGATCGCGTAGAGGACGGCCTCGGGGCCGAGTTTCAGCAGCTCCGGGGTGTCCTCCATGCGGCGGCGCACCGCCGACAGGTCCGGTGCCGCGCCGTGCCGGACGGTGATCACGAAGTCTGGGCCCACGAAGACGTGCAGTTCGCCGAAGTAGACCTCCTCGGCCGCGTCCAGATAGCGGGCCGCGCTCAGGACGACGAAGAGCGTGTCGCCGTAGCGCTCCAGCTTCGGACGCTGGTGTGCCTCCATCGCGTCCTCGACGGCGAGTGGATGCAGGTCGAACTCGGCCGCCAGGGAGAGGAGTTCGGCCTCCGTGGGGCGGGCCAGGCCGATCCATGCCATGCCGGACGGCTGGTCGCGCAGCTCTCGGAAGGTGTCGGCCAGGGAGGTGGGGGTCGAGACCCGTACGCCGTCGCGGTACAGGGCCGCCTGTACGACGCTGTCGGCGACGGCGGGTTCCGGCTCCGGCGGGTCGGCGCGCGGCGCCGGCGGTGTCACGCCGGTCGCGGCCGGCGGGTTCAGGGCGCGTCGCCAGACGGGCTTTCTGCCGTTCTTGGCGGTCGGACGGGGGCGTCGCTCGGACATTGCGGCTGCCTCCCAAGTCGCAGGTACGTCGCTGTGATCACGGAGAAGGATATACGGGTCAAATGTCGCGGGCGGGCAGTGGGCGTACCGTCCGGGCGGGCGTGCCCGTGGAGGGCCCCACGGCTTGCGGACAGAAGGTGTCCGCAAGCCCCGTTAGCGTGCACGGCATGACGACGAGGGCGACGGCGAAGACGAAGACGAGCGGCGTGGACGGCAGCGCCAGCGGGAGCGGGAGCGGGAGCGGGAAGGTGGGCGGTGGGGGTGGGGCCAGGAGGCGCGGTATCGGCGCCCACCCCGCACCCGTACTCGACCCCCGCGCCCTCAACCGTGCGACCCTCGCCCGCCAGCTCCTCCTGCACCGCTCCGCCGGGCATGGCGTCACGGACGCCGTCCGGCACCTCGTGGGTCTTCAGGCGCAGAACGTGAAGCCGCCGTACCACGCCCTCGCCGCCCGACTGGAAGGGTTCCGGCCCGAGGAGCTGTCGACGGCCATGGAGGACCGTGCCGTCGTCCGCATCGTGACCCTGCGCTCCACCATCCACACCCACACCGCCGACGACGCCCTCACCCTGCGACCGCTCGTGCAGGGGGCCCGCGACCGGGAGCTGAACACCTTCCGCAAGGGGCTCGCGGGTGTCGACCTGGACCGGCTCGCCGTGATCGCCCGGGAACTGGTGGAGGCCGAGCCGCGCACGATGAAACAGCTGCGTGAGGAACTGCTCGTGCACTGGCCGGACGCCGACCCCTTCGCGCTCTCGGTCGCCGCCCGCTGCCGGCTGCCGCTCGTCCAGGTCACCCCGCGCGGACTGTGGGGCCGCAGCGGCCAGGTCGCGCTGACCACCGCCGAACACTGGCTGGGCCGTCCCACCGAGCCGTCCCCGGGCCCCGACGCGGCCGTCCTGCGCTACCTCGCCGCGTTCGGCCCCGCCTCCGTGAAGGACATGCAGACCTGGGCGGGGCTGACCCGGCTGCGCGAGGCCTTCGAACGACTCCGCCCGCGACTGCTCACCTTCCGCGACGAGAACGGCGTCGAACTCTTCGACCTCCCCGACGCGCCCCGCCCCGACGCCGACACCCCGGCCCCGCCTCGTTTCCTGCCCGAGTTCGACAACCTGCTCCTCTCGCACGCCGACCGCTCCCGGGTGGTGCCCGCCGGTTTCAAAGGGCGCAACTGGGCGGGCAACCAGGCGTACTGCACGCTGCTCGTCGACGGCTTCCTGGGCGGCCTGTGGCGACAGGAGGGGGACGTGCTCACCATCGAACCCTTCGGCCGGCTCACGAAGGTCCAGCGGGAGGAGGTGGTGGCGGAGGCGGAGGGGTTGCTCCGGACGCTGTCCGGCGCGTCGGCGTCGTACGACATCCGCTTCGGGACCGTGGCCGCGTAACCCACGTAGCCGCGTAACACGTAACCGGAGGACTCAGTCCGCGCGACCCGTCAACGCCACCGTCACCCCGAGCCCGATCAGGGTGCAGCCGCCCGCGCCCCCGATCAGCGACAGCCGACGGTCCGAACCGGCGAGCCAGGATCGGGCCACCGACGCCGTCAGCCCCCACAGGGTGTCGGTGACCAGCCCGATGGAGATCGGGATCAGACCGAGCACCAGCATCTGCATGGGCACCCGGCCCGCCGAGTGGTCCACGAACTGCGGCAGCACCGCCGCGAAGAAGACCAGCCCCTTGGGGTTGGTGAGGCCGACGAGAGCGCCGTCCAGGACGGTCCGCAGATCGCCGCGCGCCGCTGCCGCGGACTCCTGCCGCAACGCCGAGGCCTTCATCTCCTTGCGGTGCCTGAACGCCCGCACCCCCAGCAGGACCAGATACGCGGCGCCCGCCAGCTTCACCACCAGGAAGACGGTCAGCGAGCGCTCCACCAGCGAGCCGATCCCGAAGGCGACCGCGGCCACCAGCAGATACGAGCCGGCGACATTGCCCAGCGCGGTCATCACCGCCGTGCGCCGGCCGTGCGCGAGCGCCCGCCCGATCACGAACAGCACACTCGGCCCGGGAATCACGATCACCAGCAGCGACATCGCCGCGAACGCCAGGAACCGGTCCGTGGACACCATGTCCATCACCCCCAACGGCCGCCATTCAAACAGGAGCCCTACAGTCCCGGACATGGAACTGCGGCAACTCGTCTACTTCGTCACGGTCGCCGAGGAACTGCACTTCGGGCGGGCGGCGGAGCGTCTGCTCATCGTGCAGTCGGCCGTCAGCCAGCAGATACAGCGGCTGGAGCGGGAGCTGGGCGCCGAGCTGTTCGACCGTTCACCGCGGCACGTACGGCTGACGGGGGCAGGGGAGCGGCTGCTGCCCGAGGCGCGGGCGGTGCTCGCCGCCGTGGACCGGGCCCGCGCGGCGGTCGCCCCGGCCGAGGTGCTGCGGCTGGGCACCAGTACCGGCCTCGGCGCTCATCTGGACCGGGTGCTCGCGGGCTTCGCCGGGCGGAAGCCCGCGGTCCAGGTCGAGCTGGTCTCGCTTCCCGCGCAGGAGCGGCTCGCGCGGGTCGTGGACGGTCGCCTCGACGCCGCGTTCGTACGGGGCGCCGAGCCCCTGCCGGGCGTACGCGTGCTGCCGCTGTGGCCCGATCCGCTGGTGGCCGTGCTGCCCGGCGGGCACCCCTTGGCCGCCCGCGACGGGATCGACCTCGCCGAACTGGCCCCACTCCCGCTGAGCCTCACCGCGCGCCGGACCAACCCCGCCCTGGTCGACCTGGTCGTCGGGGCCTGTCACGACGCCGGCTTCGAACCTCTGCCCGGACCGGTGAGCGGCTCCTTGCAGGACACCCTCGCCAGCATCGGGACCCGGCCGCTGTGGACGGTCGTCTACGCCTCGCACGCCCGCGTCCTGCACAGCCCCCGGGTCGCCTTCGTCCCCTTCCGGGCACCGGGACTGGCGCTCACCACGGGGCTCGCCGTGCACGGCGCGACGCCGACGGCGCACCTGGACGCCCTGCTCGCGGCCTGCGGCGATCACGAGAACTGATCGCTGCGCTCGCGGTCCGCTTCTTGGCCGACGAGTCCCCGCGCGATGAACTGAACCCATAGCCGGAAAGCGGCCCACGCCGCCCCAGGAGAGGGAGTTCAGCCATGCCCATCGTCACCATCCAGCAGGGTCCGCGCGACGTCGAGCTCAAGCGGGACCTCGTCAAACGCGTCACCGACGCCTTCGTCGACGCGTACAGGATCCCCGCCGAGAGCGTGCACGTCTGGATCCACGAGGTGCCGGCGGACAGTTGGGGCAGTGCGGGGAAGCTGACCGCCGACAAGTAGAGGGGGAACGGGGGAAGGAACGGGGGAAGTGGATAGGGGGCGTTGCGGGCCGCTCGTGGAGGCTCGCAACGCCCCCTGGCTTTCACCTGAGGGGTGCTCAGGAGTCTGGGGCGCCGGTCGGCCGCCGGTGACTGACGAACAGTCACCGGCGACTGTCGACTATGAGTTGATCTGCGTCTTCACCAGGTTCGAGAAGGTCGTCAGGCGGGTGTAGACGCCCGGGTAGCCGGCCTCGGCGCAGCCGTTGCCCCAGGAGGTGATGCCCGCGAGGACGCCGCCGATGAGCAGCGGGCCGCCGCTGTCGCCCTGGCAGGTGTCGGTACCGCCGTTGGTGTAGCCGGCGCAGACCATGTCGCTGGCCACGAAGTCGGTGCCGTAGGAGCCGGCGCAGCTGGAGTTGGACACGATCGGGACGGTGGCGGTGCGCAGCTGGTTGGAGGAGTTGCCGCTCTCCGAGGTGGTGCCCCAGCCGATGATGCGAGCGGTGGCGCCGGTGGCGTACACGCCGGTGTCCGTGGCGGCGACGTACGACGCCGGGGTGTACGACATCGACGTCGACAGGGTCAGTACGGCCACGTCGTCGCCGTTGGTGGCGTCGGTGTAGCCAGGGTTGATCCAGATCTTGCTGACCTTGCTGACGGTGCCGTTCGTGCCGTTGAGGTACGTTCTGCCGCCGACGACGCGGACGCTGCTCGTGGTCTCGCCGACCATGCAGTGGGCGGCGGTGACCACCTTGTTGGCCGCGACCAGGGTGCCACCGCAGAACTGGTTCTGCGAGGCGTCCGTGATCTGCATCATGAACGGGTACGCGGTGGTGGTCGTCGTCGTGCCGCCGACGATCGGCTGGGGGGCGGCGACGGCGCCGGGTGCGCCGAGGAGAGCGGTCGCGGCGGCGGCAGCGGTGGCCACACAGAGAGCGGCGGTCTTCTTGGCACGGTTGAGCCCGAACATGGATCTCCTCAGAAGTTGCCGGTGGGGGGACGCGCGGGTGTGGGGGGTGAGGCACGGCGTCTGTGGGCTGACGCCGTGTGCCCGAGCGAGCGGCACGACGCTCACGCTAGAAGGCGGAACGTTCCGCATCCAAGAGGGGAACCCCCTAGGCGAGTTGCGGGAGGGAAAACCCTTGCTTGAGAGACACGGGGTTTAGCCACCGATCCTTCGACTGCGGGCCGGTGGGGGCGGGAAAATTCACCCGCTCCGGCGCCCCGCAGCCAGCCGAACGATGTCCACCCGCGACCGAATCCCCAGCTTCCGGTACACCCGCGTCAGCGTCGCCTCGACGGTCTTCACGCTGATGAACAGCCGCGCGGCTATCTCCCGGTTGGTCGCGCCCTCCATGACCAGCGCCGCGACCTGACGCTCCGTCGCGGCGAGGCCCTCCAGCGCGGCGGGGGCGAGCGGCGTCGTGGCCGGGACCACCGCAGGACCGGCCGCACTCGCGGACTCCACCTGCCGCAGCCACGGCAGTGCCCGGCAGCGGCGCAGCAGCCGCGTCGCCTCGTCGTAGGAGGTCGGCCCCGGCCGGTGGGTGCGCAGCCCGGCGAGGGCGTACGCCGCCCGGGCCTCCTCCAGGCCGTAGCCCAGCTTGCCCAACCGGTCCTGAGCGGCCGTCAGCTGACGTACCGCGGGCCCCTGTTCACCGCGCGCGGCCCGCACCAGCGCCTCCGCCCGGTCGAGCACGGCGAGCACGCTCTCCCGCCCGAGCCGCAGCGCCTGCGCCCGCGTGGCGTCGATGACGTCCTGCGCCTCGACCGGCTCACCGATCCGCACCAGCGCCTCGGCGAGGTCGCCGTGCCAGCGCCCCCGGGCCGGGTCCGTGACCCCGAGCCGTTCCTCCAGCTCCCGTACCCGCCGCAGGGACTGCACGACCGCGAGCGAGTCCCCGGCCACCAGCTGGGCGTGCCCGAGGGCGCCCAGGGCTCGGGAGAGGTAGACCAGGTCACCGTCCTCCTCGGCGCGGTCCACGGCCTCCCGGGCCAGCTCCAGCGCCCGGTCCACGTCACCGCCCGCGGCCTCGGCGAGCGAGGTGAACATGGCGGTGGCCGCCTCGCCGATTCCCGTGTCGCGGGCCAGCCGCAGGCTCTCCCGGGCCAGGTCGAGCGCCCGCCCGCAGTGCCCGGAGCGCAGCTCGGTCTCGGCGAGCCCGCGCAGGAAGTGCACCTCGCTCTCGACCATCCCGCGCCGCCGCACCTCGCGCAGCAGGGCGGTGATCGTGGTGCGGGCCTCGGCGAGCTGGTCGCCCATGATCAGCCAGCGGAAGCGGGCGGCGCCGGCGCCGTTGTGGTCGCACGCCACCCGGGGGTCCTGCGGCTCGCGCATCGCCCGCTGGATGGTGGCGGGTGCGTCCGGATGGCCCATCAGGGTCTCCATCTGGGCCTGGAAGCCGAGCGCGAGGAGTTCGGTGGGCCGGTCCCCGGCGCGGGCGGCGAGCTGGGCGGCGATCGCGGCCTCCTCGCGGCCCTTGGCCATCTCACCCTCCACCAGCAGGGCCCGCCAGGCGAGTTGGTAGCGCACGAGCGCGAGCAGCCGGGGATCCTCGCCCGCGTCGGCGAGGGCCTGCGGGAAGACCGCGTCGACCTCGGCCATGGCCTGCCCCGCCGCGTCGATGACGACCATCCAGGCGCGGACGCGCTCGGCAGGCGCGGTGACCCGGCGGAGCGCGTCGCGGGCGATGTCCCGCGCGAGGTCCGACTCCCCGGCGGTCAGCGCGTCCTCGGCGGCCTGCAACCGCCGCTCGTCCGGGCCGGGAACGGTCTCCGGGGGAGTGTGCCGGGCCGCGAGCAGCCCGAGCCCGGCCGCGACCGAGGGCGCGCCCCGGTCCCTGGCCGCGGCCGCCGCCTCCCCGAGCCGGGCGGCGACCTGGGGATCGGTACCGGTGGTGGCCAGGGCGAGATGCCGGGCCCGTTCGATGGGGTCGGAGGCGGCCGTGGAGAGCGCGGCATGGGCGGCGCGGCGTTCCTGGGCGCTCGCCTCCGCGTACAGGGCGGCCGAGATCATCGGATGCGCGAACCGGATGCCCGGTGTCTCGCGCTCGGTCGCCAGCAGTCCGAGCGAGGCGGCGTGCGCGGTCTCGGCCTCGGCGTTCTCGCGCCCGGCCGCGTGCAGCAGTGCCAGCGTGGGGCGGGCGCCCGCGCTCGCGACGAGCAGAGTGCGGCGGGCCTCGGCCGAGAGCATCTCCAGACGGCTGAGGACGAGCGCGCGCAACGAGGTCGGCACGGGCAGCGGTTCGCCGGGGTTCGGCCGGGCGGGATTCTCGGCGAGCGCGCGGCCGAGCTCCAGCGCGAAGAGCGGGTTGCCGCCGCTGGTGCGATGGATGTCGCGGACGGTCGTGCGGGGCAGCCCGGTGTAGCCGCGCCGGCCGAGGAGTTCGGCGACCTGCGCGCGGGAGAGCGGGTTGAGCCGGACGGCCAGGGTGTCCGGCGGGGACGCGCGTAGATGGCGGTCGTGCTGTTGGTCCCGTGGCTCGGTGTCGGTGCGCACCGCGGACAGCATCCGTACGGGCATCTCGCCGAGCCTGCGGGCGGCGAAGCCGAGCAGTTCGGCGCTGGCCGGATCCAGCCACTGGAGGTCGTCGGCGACGATCAGGACCGGGCCCTGGGCTGCCAGCGCGCGCAGCACGGAGAGGACGGCGAGGCGCAGGGCCAGGCCGTCGCGTTGCAGGGTCGATTCCCCGCGGCCGGTGAGGGCCGATTCGAGGGCGGTGCGCTGCGGGGCGGGCAGCCGGTCGGAGACCTGGTCCACCACCAGGCCGAGGAGGTCGGCCAGGGCGAGGAAGGGCAGATGCGATTCGGACTCGGTCGCCGAGCAGCGCAAGACGGTGTGTGCCGATTCGGCGCATTCCGCGGCCAGCGCACGCAGAACGGTGGACTTTCCTATTCCCGCGGGGCCGTGCACCAGCACGCTGCCTCCATCGGAGAGCTGCTCGCGGGCGGCCGCGAAGAGCTCCTCCCGGCCGATGACCAGGTCGGGGCGGGGTCTCGCAGGCTCCTTGAAGTCCCCTCGCACGGTCACCGCTCCCCTCGCATGTCGTGTCCGAGCCAATATTAGGCAACGACTCTTTGAATTTCGGAGTCTCGCGGTGGTGAGGGAAATAACAAGAGTGTTGGCATAACGTATTTCAGGACGTCGCCGCCTGAATGAAGAACGCCAGGTGGGGGTCGCGGAGCGGCCGGAACGGGGGGCTGCGAAGCGGCCATAAGGGGCGGTTCGGTGGGAAATCGTCGCGGAGCGACGGAGAAGAGGCCGCGAGGCGGCCGAAGCCGGGGCGGCCGGAAGCTACGGCAACAGCCCGACCCGCCGCGCGGCGACCACCGCCTCCCACCGCGTGTGCGCACCGAGCTTCCGCATGGCCGAGCGCAGATACCCCTTGACCGTCTCCGGCCGCAGCCCCAACCGCTCGGCGGCAACCCCGTTGGTGGCTCCCGCCGCGACGCAGGCGAGAACGTCCACCTCGCGCGGGGCGAGGTCGACGCGAGGCGGCCGGGCGTCGGACGCCGCCGCACCCGCCAGCCGCCCGCACACGTCGAGCAGTTCGGCCCGCAGCGCCGGGTCGAGAATGCGCGGCGCCAGTGCCCGCAGCGCCCCGTGCGCCTCACGGACCTCTTCCCACGCGGGGCTCCCGACCGCCGGTTCGGGCTCCCGGGCGACGGCCAGCAACCCCTGCGCCTCGTCCCGTACGACCAGCGCCTGCTCCACGTCCCGGGCCGCCGCCACCGCCGCGCCGAGCGTGCGGTCACCCAGGGGCTGGGCCGTGCGCAGGGCGCCGTACAGCACCCCGCGCACCCGGCGGCGTACGACGACGGGTACGGCGATCACGGAGCACAGGCCCTCGGTGGCGACCGCCACGTCGTACTCGTGGCTGATCTGCCGGGAGGCGGAGTAGTCCGTCACCGCGCAGGGCCGGGCCAGCGCGACGGCCTTGCCGCCCAGGCCGTTGCCCGAGGACACGGCGAGGGCGCTGAGCGCGGGCGTCGCCGTACCACTGAGTTCGCTGATACGTACGTGGCCGCGACCGGGTTCGACGAGGCCGCCGAAGGCGACCGGCAGCCCCGTCGCGCGCCGCAGTCGTACCAGCGCACCACGCATCTCCACCGCCTCGGCCGTGTCTGCTGCCACGTGTTCGCCCCTTCGTCGCGGCGTACCCCCGTTCGGGGGTGGTGAGACCTCCATCACGGAATACACGATGCCAGGGGCCTTTGTCGAAGGCGGCTGTGCGGCAACGAGGAGGACACATGACGGTGACGAAGGGTGCGACGGACGAGTTCCGCGCCGCGCGGGACTTCCTGCTGGAGCACCGTGCGGACTACGCCACGGCGTACGAGGGCTTCGACTGGCCCCGCCCGGAGTCCTTCAACTGGGCGCTGGACTGGTTCGACGTCATCGCACGGGGCAACGACCGCACCGCCCTGCACATCGTCGAGGAGGACGGCGAGCGCGCCGAGTTCTCCTTCGCCGCCCTCTCCGAGCGTTCGAACCGGGTGGCCAACTGGCTGCGCGCGCGGGGCGTACGCGCCGAGGACCGCGTGCTGGTCATGCTCGGCAACCAGGTCGAGCTGTGGGAGACGGCCCTCGCCGCGATGAAGCTGCGCGCCGTCGTCATCCCCGCGACCACCCTGCTGGGCCCCGCCGACCTGCGCGACCGGGTCGAGCGCGGCCGCATCCGGCATGTGATCGCGCGCGCCGAGGACGCCGAGAAGTTCGACGAGGTGCCCGGTCGCTACACCCGGATCACGGTGGGGGGAGCCCGGCCCGGCTGGCAGTCGTACGAGGAGGCGTACGCCGCCGACGCGCGCTTCGAGCCCGAGGGTGTCACCCACTCCGACGACCCCCTGATGCTCTACTTCACCTCCGGCACCACCGCCCGCCCCAAGCTCGTCGAACACACCCACGCCTCCTACCCGATCGGTCATCTGTCGACGATGTACTGGATCGGGCTCAAGCCCGGCGACGTGCACCTCAACATCTCCTCGCCCGGCTGGGCCAAGCACGCCTGGTCCAACCTCTTCGCGCCCTGGAACGCGGAGGCGACCGTCTTCATCCACAACTACACGCGCTTCGACCCGGCCCGGCTGATGGCGGAGATGGACCGGGCGGGCGTCACCACCTTCTGCGCGCCGCCCACGGTCTGGCGGATGCTCATCCAGGCCGACCTGACGCAGCTGAGCACCCCGCCACGCGAGGCCGTCGCCGCCGGTGAGCCGCTGAACCCGGAGGTCATCGAGCAGGTGCGGCGCGCCTGGGGCGTCACCATCCGGGACGGCTTCGGGCAGACCGAGACGGCCGTCCAGGTCTCCAACAGCCCCGGGCAGCAGCTCAAGACGGGCTCCATGGGACGGCCCAGTCCCGGCTTCCGCGTGGAACTCCTCGACGCGGTCACGGGTGCGCCCGGGGCGGTGGAGGGGGAGATCGCGCTCGATCTGTCGGTGCGACCGGTGGGCGTGATGACCGGCTACCACGGCGACGCCGACCGTACGGCGGAGGCGATGGCGGGCGGCTACTACCGCACCGGTGACATCGGCGCCCGGGACGAGGACGGGTACATCACCTACGTCGGCCGCGCCGACGACGTGTTCAAGGCCTCCGACTACAAGATCTCGCCCTTCGAGCTGGAGAGCGCCCTGCTGGAGCACGAGGCGGTGGCGGAGGCGGCCGTCGTCCCGGCCCCCGACGCACTGCGGCTCGCCGTCCCGAAGGCGTACATCGTCCTCGCCGCGGGCCACGAACCGGGCCCCGACGTGGCGAAGGTGCTCTTCGAACACTCACGGACGGTCCTCGCGCCGTACAAGCGCATCCGCCGTCTGGAGTTCGGCACGCTCCCCAAGACCATCTCCGGCAAGATCCGCCGGATCGAGCTGCGCGAGGCCACGGCCGCCGGCTCGGACGCCGAGTACCGCGAGGAGGACTTCCGGTGAGCGAACTCTCCTACGCGCACGGGACCAGTGCGACGACCCTGCTCGGCGACACCATCGGGGCCAACCTGGACCGGGCGGTCGCGGCCTGGCCGGAGCGGGAGGCGCTCGTCGACGTGCCGTCCGGGCGGCGCTGGACGTACGCCCAGTTCTCCGCGGACGTCGACGAGTTGGCGTACGCGCTGCTGGCCACCGGCATCGCCAAGGGCGACCGGGTGGGCATCTGGGCGGTCAACTGCCCGGAGTGGGTGCTCGTCCAGTACGCCACCGCCCGCGTCGGCGCGGTCATGGTGAACATCAACCCGGCCTACCGCACCCACGAGGTCGAGTACGTCCTCCAGCAGGCCGGCGTCTCGCTGCTCTTCGCCTCCCTCAGCCACAAGACCAGCGACTACCGGGCGATGGTCGAGCAAGTGCGCGGCAGATGCCCGCAGTTGCGGGAGACCGTCTACATCGGCGACCCGAGCTGGGACGCCCTGATCGGGCGCGGGAGCCCGGATCTCCACGAGGAATTCCGGGCCCGTGAGAGCGAGTTGTCCTGCGACGACCCCATCAACATCCAGTACACCTCGGGCACCACGGGCTTCCCCAAGGGGGCGACCCTCTCCCACCACAACATCCTCAACAACGGCTATTTCGTGGGCGAGTCGATCGCCTACAGCGAGCAGGACCGGATCTGCATCCCCGTGCCCTTCTACCACTGCTTCGGCATGGTGATGGGCAACCTCGCCGCGACCTCGCACGGCGCCTGCATGGTCATCCCCGCGCCCTCCTTCGATCCGGCGGCGACACTCCGAGCGGTCCAGGACGAGCGCTGCACCTCGCTGTACGGCGTACCGACCATGTTCATCGCGGAGTTGAACCTCCCCGGCTTCGCGTCGTACGACCTGTCCTCGCTGCGCACCGGCATCATGGCGGGCTCGCCGTGCCCGGTCGAGGTGATGAAGCGGGTGGTCGCCGAGATGCACATGGCGGAGGTCTCCATCTGCTACGGCATGACCGAGACCTCGCCCGTGTCCCTGCAGACCCGCAGGGACGACGACCTGGAGCACCGCACCGGCACCGTCGGCCGGGTGCTCCCGCACCTGGAGGTGAAGGTCGTCGACCCGGTGGACGGGGTGACACAGCCCCGCGGCACCGCCGGAGAGCTGTGCACCCGCGGCTACAGCGTGATGCTCGGATACTGGAACGAGCCCGAGAAGACCGCCGAGGCCGTCGACGCGGGGCGCTGGATGCACACGGGCGACCTCGCCGTGATGCGTGAGGACGGGTACGTCGAGATCGTCGGCCGCATCAAGGACATGATCATCCGCGGCGGCGAGAACATCTACCCGCGCGAGATCGAGGAGTTCCTCTACGCCCATCCGAAGATCGCCGACGTCCAGGTGGTCGGGGTGCCCCACGAGCGCTACGGCGAGGAGGTGCTCGCCTGCGTCATCCCGCTGGACCCGGCCGACCCTCTGACGCTGGAGGAACTGCGCGCCTTCTGCGAGGACCGGCTGGCCCACTACAAGATCCCCAGCCGCCTGCAGGTCCTGGAGTCCTTCCCGATGACGGTGTCGGGGAAGGTCCGCAAGATCGAACTGCGGCAGAGGTACGCCGAATAGAGCGCTCCCCGCCGCCGGGGTTCAGGCCCCGGTGGCGAGGAGTTCGTCGGCGTGGGTGTTCACCGGCTGGGGGGTGCCCGTGAGGTCGAGCACGAAGAGGGGGATCCCGAGGGCGTCGGCGCGGCGGCGGGCGTCGTCCGCGTACCCGGCCAGGGAGAAGTAGACGCATCCCGTGGACTCCGACATGGCCGTCAGCCACAGGCACTCCACGTCGCGCAGTGTGGCCGGGCGGACGGTGGGGTCCACCTGCGCCAGCATGCCGCGGGCGGCGAGTCCGATGCCCGAGGGCGGGCGCTGGTCCGCCCTGCGGATGTCGCGGTAGCCGAGCCACCGCAGATACAGCGCGGCCGCCGTGACGGCGTCACGGGCGGTGCGGATGGTCACCGGCTGGAACACCGGGCGCGGTGTCGGGGTGGTGCGGGGCAGTGGGACGTGGTCGGGGATGAGAGGGCTGCCCGGTGTGGCGGGGGCGGGTGACGACCCTGCGGTACCGAGGGGCGGCGACTCCGCGGTACCGAGGGGCGGCGACTCCCCCGTACCGGGGGGCGGTGGCTCGGGGGTGTGGGGTGCCGCCTTGGGTTCCGGTTCCGTCTCCAGGTCCGCGGGGGCGCCGGTGCCCGGCATGACCTCCGCGCGCAGAGGGCGCCGTACCCCTCGTACCGGAATCCGCAGCATGGCTCCGCAGGGGCAGCCCAGTTCCGGATGGGGCCACTGGTCCGCGCGCCCGCAGGTGTCGCAGGGGACCGTGACCCAGTCCTCGTCCCAGGTGCGGTGGGTGACCGGCGCGGGATCGGCCAGGCGGTCGAGCGGAGGCGTGACGGGGGCGCCGCACACGCACGGGTACGACGGCGCGGCAAAGAGATGCTCGCGACGGCAGGCCGGACACCGCACCGGCACGCTCTCGGCCATGGCCCACTCCAGGACGTCACGTCGGGACAGCGTGTCCATCGTCCTCCAGGTGGGGGGCCCGCGGGAGCGAAACGCTCCGAGCGCCCCCGCCCTTCCCTCCCGCGGATCCAGCCGGGTGCGCACCCTTGACGCTCTCCGGCACGCCACCTACATTAATTCCAGATAGTAGAAGTTAATTTCCGTAATGTGGAATTTCCGCACTGCGGAATCACCAGGAATCACCAGCTCTCCGAGGGGCGCGACGGGAGCGCGAATCCGACAGCCGAAGCAGGAGTACTCCATGGCTCGTATGACCGCTGCCCGCGCGGCAGTCGAGATCCTCAAGCGCGAGGGCGTCAGCGACGCGTTCGGCGTCCCGGGCGCGGCGATCAACCCCTTCTACGCGGCCCTCAAGGCCGCCGGGGGGATCGGCCACACCCTCGCCCGCCATGTCGAGGGCGCCTCGCACATGGCGGAGGGCTACACCCGCACCCGCCCGGGCAACATCGGCGTCTGCATCGGTACGTCGGGACCCGCGGGCACCGACATGATCACCGGCCTCTACTCCGCGATCGGCGACTCGATCCCGATCCTGTGCGTCACGGGCCAGGCGCCGACCGCCGTGATCCACAAAGAGGACTTCCAGGCCGTCGACATCGCCTCGATCGCGAAGCCGGTGACCAAGATGGCGGTCACCGTGCTGGAGGCGGCCCAGGTTCCCGGCGTCTTCCAGCAGGCCTTCCACCTCATGCGCTCCGGCCGTCCGGGCCCGGTCCTCATCGACCTGCCCATCGACGTCCAGCTCACCGAGATCGAGTTCGACCCGGAGACGTACGAGCCGCTCCAGGCGTACAAGCCCGCCGCCACCCGGGCTCAGATCGAGAAGGCGATCGGGCTGCTGAACGGGTCCGAGCGGCCCCTGATCGTCGCCGGCGGCGGTGTCATCAACGCCGATGCCAGTGAACTCCTCGTGGAATTCGCCGAGTTGACGGGCATCCCGGTCGTCCCCACCCTGATGGGCTGGGGTGTCCTGCCCGACGACCACGAGCTGAACGCCGGCATGGTGGGACTGCAGACCTCGCACCGCTACGGCAACGCGACCTTCCTGGAGTCCGACTTCGTCCTGGGCATCGGCAACCGCTGGGCCAACCGCCACACCGGCAAGCTGGACGTCTACACCGCGGGCCGTACCTTCGTCCACGTCGACATCGAGCCCACCCAGATCGGCAAGATCTTCGCCCCGGACTACGGCATCGCCTCCGACGCGAAGGCCGCGCTCGAACTGTTCGTCCAGGTGGCGAAGGAGCTCAGGGCGGAGGGCCGGCTGCCGGACCGCTCCGCGTGGGCCGCCTCCGCCCAGGAGCGCAGGGCGACCCTCCAGCGCCGTACGCACTTCGACGACATCCCGATCAAGCCGCAGCGCGTCTACGAGGAGATGAACAAGGCCTTCGGCCCGGAGACCCGGTACGTCTCCACCATCGGCCTCTCGCAGATCGCCGGCGCCCAGATGCTGCATGTCTACCGGCCCCGGCACTGGATCAACTGCGGCCAGGCGGGACCGCTCGGCTGGACGGTCCCGGCCGCGCTGGGCGTCGCCAAGGCCGACCCGGAGGCCTCCGTCGTCGCCCTCTCCGGCGACTACGACTTCCAGTTCATGATCGAGGAGCTGGCCGTCGGCGCCCAGCACCGGATCCCCTACGTCCACGTCCTGGTCAACAACGCCTACCTGGGCCTGATCCGCCAGGCGCAGCGGGCCTTCGACATCGACTTCCAGGTCAAGCTGGAGTTCGAGAACATCAACTCGCCCGAGCTCGGCGTCTACGGCGTCGACCATGTCAAGGTCGTCGAGGGCCTCGGCTGCAAGGCGATCCGTGTCACCGACCCGGCCGAGCTGGGTGCCGCCTTCGAGCAGGCCAAGAAGCTGGCCGCCGAGTACAGGGTGCCGGTCGTCGTCGAGGCGATCCTGGAGCGCGTCACGAACATCTCGATGTCCACGACGAACGACATCGGCAACGTCGTGGAGTTCGAGGAGATCGCGACCGAGCCGGGCCACGCGCCCACGTCCATCAGGACGCTGAAGGTCTGACGTACGCGTTCCCCGCGTACCGGTCGTGTACGTACCAGGGGCGGTTCACCGTTTGGGTGAGCCGCCCCTCGTGCTGTTCCCCCGTGATCCCCCGTACCCCCGTCACGAGGCCCGCCGCCCCCGTGCCGGCGGGCCTCGTGTGCCGAGAATGCGCCCACCACCGGGGTGAGTTGAAGCCCCTGGGGTCGTGTTCAGAGCTTGATTTGAGGGTTGCGTAGCCGGCGTACGTCCACTGGCGTACGTGTCCGGGGCGTGTGCTCAGTCCTCCGGGAGCTCGAGCTCCTCGAATCCCGGCCAGTGGTCGGGTCCGCCGCCCTGCCAGTCGATGATGTCGGTCTTGTCGACCTCGATCTCGTCCAGGTCGACCTCGGCCCGCCGCAGGATCTCGATGACGTCGTCGAGGTGATAGGCGACACCGAGCGTCTCGTCCCCCGTGGTGACCCGTCGCGAGCCGTCCAGTGCCGGGGCGTGCACGACGATGCTGGGATAGTCCATGCTTTCAGGCTGCTGTGCTCCGGCCGACTCCGCACCCCGGGAGCATGCCGAGGCGCCGGGTACGGAGTCCGTACCCGGCGCCTCGCCCGGTGTGTGACGGGGACCGCGGCGGCCGTGACGGAACCGGGGCGCCTTCCCTCAGGTCGAGAAGGGGGTCCCGGGACCTTCACCACCGCACTGGCTCACATCCGCCGCGGTCCTCGTCGTGCCCGCGTGCCACCGGCGACCACCCCTCATCCGGGTCGCTCGGGTCCTCGCGGGGCGCGCGTCACCGGGCCGACCTCCCGTCTGGCCCGGTGACGCGGTCAGGGGTCAGTCCTCGCGCAGGGCGTGGACCGCTTCCGCCACGCGCCGGCCGTACTCCGGGTCGGCGGCGTGGAAGTGGGCGAGGTTCTTCTCGACGACGTCGTCGCGGGAGACCTGTGCGAGGCCGCCGGCGATGTTGGCGATCAGCCGGGACCGCTCCTCGGCCGACATCAGGCGGTAGAGCTCGCCGGCCTGGAAGAAGTCGTCGTCCTTGGTGTGGAGGGGAGCCTCGTGGGCGCCGGTCCAGCCGGCGACGGCCAGCGGGGCCGACAGCGGGCGGCCGGTCTCGGCCGGGCCGCCGTAGGAGTTCGGCTCGTAGTTCTTGGCGGCGCGGCCCTGCGCGTTGGATGCCATGAAGCCGTCGCGGCCGTAGTTGTCCGCGGTCGTGGCCTTCGGCGCGTTCACCGCGAGCTGGGTGTGGTTGACGCCGAGGCGGTAGCGGTGGGCGTCCGCGTAGGCGAACAGCCGGCCCTGGAGCATCTTGTCGGGGGAGGGGCCGATGCCCGGAACGAAGTTGTTCGGGGAGAACGCGGCCTGCTCGACCTCGGCGAAGACGTTGTCGGGGTTGCGGTCCAGGACCAGCCGGCCCACGCGCTGGAGCGGGAAGTCCTTGTGCGGCCACACCTTGGTGAGGTCGAAGGGGTTGAAGCGGTAGTCCGCCGCGTCGGCCGCGGGCATGATCTGGACGTGGAGGGTCCAGGACGGGCGCACGCCCCGCTCGATGGCCTGGAGAAGGTCCGTCTGGTGGGAGTTCGGGTCCTTGCCCGCGATCTCCTGCGCCTGCTCGGTGGAGAGGCTGCGGACGCCCTGGTTCGTCTTGAAGTGGTACTTGACGAAGAAGGCCTCGCCTTCGGCGTTCGTCCACTGGTAGGTGTGCGAGCCGTAGCCGTTCATGTGCCGGTACGAGGCGGGGATGCCGCGGTCGCCCATCAGCCAGGTCACCTGGTGCGTGGCCTCGGGGGCGTGCGCCCAGAAGTCCCAGACGTTGTCCGGCTCCTGCTTGCCCGTGAACGGGTCGCGCTTCTGGGAGTGGATGAAGTCGGGGAACTTGAGCGGGTCCTTGATGAAGAAGACCGGGGTGTTGTTCCCGACGAGGTCGTAATTCCCCTCCTCCGTGTAGAACTTGACCGCGAAGCCGCGCGGGTCGCGGACCGCGTCCGCGCCGCCCAGGTTGTCGGCCACGGTGGAGAAGCGCAGGAAGACCTCGGTGCGCTTGCCGACCGTGTTCAGGAAGTCGGCGTGGGTGAAGCCGGTGACGTCGTCCGTGACCTCGAAGTGGCCGTACGCGCCGGAGCCGCGGGCGTGCACCACGCGCTCCGGGATGCGCTCGCGGTTGAACCGGGCGAGCTTCTCCAGGAGGTGCTGGTCCTGGAGGAGGAGCGGGCCGCCTGCGCCGGCGGTGGCTGAGTTCTGGTTGTCGGCGACCGGAGCACCGGACTCGGTCGTAAGCACGCGCTTCGACATCGTGGACCTTCCATGCGAGGGGCAGCGGAAACCGACTTCCGCTTTGTGGAGCCTAGGTTTGGGGCGTTCCGAACGTCAACAGTTTGTTGAAATAGGTTGGGTTCCGGGTGGCGCCGCCGCTTGGGCGCGACAGGACAGGTGTCAGCGACGACACCACCCGGAAGTCTCAGAACCACCCCGAGGCACGCGGGCCTGCGCTCGGCATGGCGGGGCTCCGCTCGGCCCAGCGGGCTGCGCCCGACGCATCCGGCCACGCCCGACGTACGGGCTGCGCCCGGGGTGCCGGGGATGCGCCCGGTGTCTCGGGGCCGCGCCCGGCGCACGGGCCTCGACCGCTGTGTCGGGGTTGTGCCCCTCGTGCCGGGGCGGTGCTTGATGCATCGGATCCCGCCCGAGGTGTCGGACCTCGCCCCGCGTGTCTCAGGTCTGCGGCCGACGCATCCGGCCGCGTCCGAGGCGCCGGGGCAGTGCCCGAGCCGTCAGGGGCGCGTCCGGGGCGTCAGGGTTGCGTCCGAGCGGGCGGGCCCCTGACTGGTGTGACGGGGGCGTGTCAGAGGTGGGCGCCTGAGAGGCGCTCCACGGAGCGGAGGAGGGCCGAGTGGTCGAGGCCGCCGTCACCCTGGGCGCGCAGGGAAGCGACGAGCTGGGCGACCACCGAGCCCACCGGCAGCGCGGCGCCGACCGTGCGGGCGGCGTCCGTGACGATGCCCATGTCCTTGTGGTGCAGGTCGATGCGGAAGCCCGGCTTGAAGTCACGGTTCAGGAAGTTGTCCTTCTTCCGCGTCAGTACGGTGGAGCCGGCAAGCCCGCCGCCCAGGACGTCGAGCGCGGCCTTCAGGTTCACGCCGGACTTCTCCAGGAAGACGACGGCCTCGGCGCACGCCTGGATGTTCACGGCGACGATCAGCTGGTTCGCGGCCTTCACGGTCTGACCGGAGCCGTGCGGACCGCAGAGCACGATGGTCTTGCCGAGCGCCTCGAAGAGCGGCTCGGCCTCGTCGAAGTCGGCCTGCTCGCCGCCGACCATGATCGACAGCACGGCCTCGATCGCCCCGGCCTCGCCACCGGACACGGGAGCGTCCAGAACCCGGATCCCCTTAGCGGCGGCCGCCTTCGCGAGGTCCACGGAGGTCTGCGGGGTGATCGACGACATGTCGATCAGCAGCGCGCCGGACCTCGCGTTCTCCAGGATGCCGTCGGGGCCGTACGCGATGGCCTCGACCTGCGGGGAGGCGGGCACCATCGTGATCACCACGTCGGCGTCCCGCACGGCCTCGGCGATCGAACCGGCGGCCGTACCCCCCGCGGCGGCGAGACGCTCCAGCTTGTCCTGTTCCAGCGTGAACCCGGTGACGTCGTACCCGGCCTTGATCAGGTTCTCCGACATGGGGGAGCCCATGATGCCGAGACCGATCCAGGCGACCGCCGGGCGGGCCGGGCGGTTCGGGTGGGAAGAATCTGCAAGAGTGCTGCTCATGAGGGTGCCTCTCTGACTGCTGTGATACGTCGATGAGTTGCCGCTCAGCGGGCGGCCCGGGCCTCCGCCGGCAGCCAGTCGAAGGCCGCCGCGCTCGGACGGTCGCCCGGCTTGTACTCCAGGCCGACCCAGCCCTCGTAACCGGCCTTGCCGAGACGGCCGAGGAGGTCCTCCAGGGGCAGGGTCCCGGTGCCGGGGGCGCCGCGCCCGGGGTTGTCGGCGATCTGCACGTGACCGGTCTTCGCGGCATACCGCTCGATCACCGACGGCAGGTCCTCGCCGTTCATGGACAGGTGGTACAGGTCCATGAGGAACCTGGCATTGCCGAGGCCGGACGCCTCATTGACCCTGTCGACGACGGCGACTCCCGCCGGAGCGCTCACCAGGGGATACCGCGGTGACTCGGGCTGGTTGAGGGTCTCGATCAGGAGGATCGCGCCGTTCCGGTCGGCGGCCCGCGCCGCGAGGACCAGGTTCTCCAGCGCGAGCGCGTCCTGCTCGGCCGCCTCCACGCCCTCGACACGGTTGCCGTACAGCGCGTTGAGGGCCCTGCAGCCCAGCGACCGCGCGAAGTCGGCCGCCACGTCGATGTTGGCGCGGAACCGCTCCGACTCGGCGCCGGGGACCGACAGCGCGCCCCGGTCGGGGCCGGGCAGCTGTCCGGCGTAGAAGTTCAGCCCCGTCAGCCGGACGCCCGCGTCCTCGATCGCCTTCTTCAAGGCGCCGAGTCCGGACCGCTCGGGGGTGGGGGAGTCGACCCACGGCCACCACAGCTCGACCGCGGTGAAGCCCGCCGCGGCGGCGGCCGCGGGGCGCTCCAGGAGCGGGAGTTCCGTGAAGAGGATCGACAGGTTGACGCTGAAGCGATGCTCGGTGGCTGTGCCCCATTCGGAACCCGGCATGTGGCTCGGCGCTCCCTTCCGTGTCGAGACGTTCGCCGGCGAGAGTCGAGACGTCGTTGAATTCCGTATTGCGGAAGTTAGTTTCTGCTTAATGGAAGACTGCCGTCGGGTGTCGAAGCTTGTCAAGAGGCGGCTGCCGGAAAATCGGCACCGCGCAGTAGGTTGAGCGCGTGCGATTGAGAGTGGAGTTCACGACCGAGCCCTTCGACCTCGACGAGGCGCCCCCGCACGCGTTGGTCGCCCGCGAGGTCATCGAGGCGGCCGAACTGGACGCCGTGGACGTCGGCCCGTTCGGCAACACCGCCGAGGGGGACGCGGACGCGGTGCTCACCGCGGTCGACGCGCTGCTGCGCCGGGCTCTGGCGGCCGGCGCCACCAGGGTCTCGCTGCAGGTGAACGCGGTCGGGGAGGGCGATAAGTGACCGGTATCGGAGACGACCCCTTCATCGCGGCGGTCAAGCCGCTGGTCGACGCCATGGGGGGCGAGATGGTGGCGCCCGACCGGGCCGGCCCCGACGATGTCGTGCTCTCCTGGGAGGGTGCGGACGTGGTCGCCGTACGGCTGCCGCAGCTGGCCGACTCGCTCGATCACATTCTGGCCGCCCTGGAGCGCAAGCAGGGCAAGCCGCTGGCCGACCTCGACCGCAAGTCCAAGCAGGAGGTCGTACGGGTGCTCGAGGCCCGCGGAGCCTTCTCGGTGCGGCACGGTGTGGAGACGGTGGCGAGCGCGCTGGGCGTCAGCCGCTTCACCGTCTACAACTACCTGAACCGCGAGAAGGAGGCCTGAGCGCCGGGCTTCGGTGGTCGCCGGGCGCGGGGCGGCGGTTGTTACCTCGATTTTTCAACAAAGTGTTGACGTGGTGTTTCCGAGGGCGTTAGCTAGCCGCAGCCCGTCCAGCACAAGGCCACGGAGGCTTCCCGTGACTTCGAGTACGACACCCGGCGGCCTCGCCCGGTTCAACGCCCTGGAGGAGCACGCGGCCCACGCCGCCCTCCGTGAGGCGTGCGCGTCGAAGGCCTGGGTGCGCACCCTGCTCACCCACCGCCCCTACACCACCCCCGACGACGTCTTCGCCGCGAGCGACGCCGCCATGGCCGAGCTGACCGCCGAGGACCTGGCGGAGGCGATGGCGGGGCACCCGCCGATCGGGCGGCCGAAGCCCGGGGACCCCACCTCCTCCCGGGAGCAGCGCGGCATGGCCGGCGCCTCGGCGGAGCTCAAGGAGGAGATGCTCGAACTGAACCTGGCGTACCAGGAGAGGTTCGGCCATGTCTTCCTGATCTGCGCCACCGGCCGGACCGGCGAGCAGATGCGTGACGCGGTCAAGGAACGGATCGGCAACTCGCCCGAGCAGGAGCGCGAGATCGTCCGCTCCGAACTGGGCAAGATCAACCGCATCCGGCTGGCCCGTCTCGTGGAGGAGGAGAACGTATGAGCACCGACACCACCGCATCCGTGTCCACGCACATCCTGGACACCAGCGTCGGACGCCCCGCCGAGGGCGTCGCCGTCCGGCTCGCGGCCCGTGGCGGCCGCACGGCGGACTGGCGGGAGCTCGGCGGCTCCGCGACCGACGCGGACGGGCGGTGCAAGGACCTCCCGGCGCTGCCGGAGGGGATGACCCACGTACGGCTCGACTTCGAGGTCGAGGCGTACTTCGAGAAGAAGCAAGCCGATGCGCAGCAGGACGCCCCCGCGAATCGGGACAGCGGTGCGAGCGGAGTGTTCTTCCCCGAGGTGACGATCACCTTCGCCGTCAGGCCGGGCGAGCACTACCACGTACCGCTGCTGCTCAACCCGTTCGGCTACTCCGTTTACCGAGGGAGCTAGCAGAAATGACCGACCATTCCCACCGCGGCCGCCCTGTGATGCTGGGACAGAACCAGTACGGCAAGGCCGAGAACCGCGTCGTGAAGATCACCCGCGACGGCGCGACGCACCACATCAAGGACCTGAACGTGTCCGTGGCGCTGAGCGGCGACATGGAAGAGGTCCACTACTCGGGCTCCAACGCGAACGTCCTGCCGACGGACACCACCAAGAACACGGTGTACGCCTTCGCCAAGGAGTACGGCATCGAGTCCGCCGAACAGTTCGGCATCCACCTCGCCCGGCACTTCGTGACCTCGCAGGAGCCGATCAGGACCGCGCGCATCCGCATCGAGGAGTACGCCTGGGAGCGCATCGAGACCTCCGACGCCAACTCCAGGTTCATCGGCGCCGACGACGTCAAGCACTCCTTCGTACGCAAGGGCCAGGAGACCCGGGTCACCCAGATCACCTATGACGGCTCGTCGTGGGAGGTCATCTCGGGGCTGAAGGACCTCGTCGTGATGAACTCGACGAACTCCGAGTTCTGGGGCTACGTCAAGGACAAGTACACGACGCTCCCCGAGGCGTACGACCGCATCCTGGCCACCCAGGTCTCCGGCCGCTGGCGCTTCAACTGGACCGGCGACGAGCAGAAGATGCCCAACTGGGAGAAGTCCTACGACCAGGTCAGGAAGCACATGCTCCAGGCCTTCGCGGAGACCTACTCCCTGTCGCTGCAGCAGACCCTGTACCAGATGGGCTCGCGGATCATCGAGAACCGCAGCGAGATCGACGAGGTCCGCTTCTCCCTCCCCAACAAGCACCACTTCCTGGTCGACCTCAAGCCGTTCGGGCTCGAGAACGATACCGCCGATGGGGCTGTGTACCTCGCGGCCGACCGGCCCTACGGACTGATCGAGGCCACCATCCTGCGCGACGGCTGCGAGCCGCACATCCCGGTGGACCTCACCAACCTCTGAGCCGGCCCCTGCTCCAACCTCTGCGCCGGCCGGCCTCCGAGGCCTCGGCGAAGGCCCCTCCTTCGGCACCCGTGGCGTCGACAGCCGCGGCACTCAAACCTCCTAGGGTCCTGCCGTGCCCACCCCTCGAATCGAAGAAGGACGCACCATGGCAGCATCGGCAGAAATCCGGCGCATCGTCATCGAGAACTGTGCGATCGCGACGGTGGACGCGGGCGACACCGAGTACGCGTCGGGCCATGTCGTCGTCGCGGACGACCGCATCGAGTCGCTCGGCGCGGGCAGGGCCCCGGAGGGCCTGGAGAACGTCGTACGCCGTATCGACGCCACGGGCCACCTCGTGACCCCCGGCCTGGTCAACACCCACCACCACTTCTACCAGTGGATCACCCGCGGCCTGGCCACCGACCACAACCTCTTCAACTGGCTCGTCGCGCTCTACCCGACCTGGGCGCGCATCGACGAGCAGATGGTGTCCGCCGCCGCACAGGGCTCCCTCGCCATGATGGCCCGCGGCGGTGTCACCACCGCCATGGACCACCACTACGTCTTCCCGCAAGGCTCCGGCGACCTGTCCGGCGCCATCATCCGGGCCGCCCGCGAGATGGGCGTCCGCTTCACCCTCGCCCGCGGCTCCATGGACCGCAGCGAGAAGGACGGCGGGCTGCCGCCGGACTTCGCCGTCGAGACCCTCGATGGCGCCCTCGCCGCCACCGAGGCGACCGTCGACGAGCACCACGACCCCTCCTTCGGCGCCATGACCCAGGTGGCCGTCGCACCCTGCTCGCCCTTCTCCGTCTCCACCGAACTTATGCGTCAGGGCGCCGAGTTGGCCCGCCGCAAGGGCGTACGACTGCACACGCACGGCTCGGAGACCGTGGAGGAGGAGCAGTTCTGCAAGGAACTGTTCGGCATGGGCCCGACCGAGTACTTCGAGTCCACCGGCTGGCTCGGCGAGGACGTGTGGATGGCGCACTGCGTCCACATGAACGACTCCGACATCGCCGCCTTCGCCCGTACGAAGACCGGTGTCGCCCACTGTCCCTCGTCCAACGCCCGCCTCGCGGCCGGTATCGCCCGCGTCCCGGACATGCTCGCGGCCGGCGTCCCGGTCGGCCTCGGCGTCGACGGCACCGCCTCGAACGAGTCCGGTGAACTCCACACCGAACTGCGCAACGCCCTTCTCATCAACCGCCTCGGCGCCCACCGCGAAGCCGCCCTGAACGCCCGTCAGGCGCTGCGCCTGGGCACCTACGGCGGCGCGCAGGTCCTGGGCAGGGCGGCGGAGATCGGTTCCCTGGAGCCGGGCAAGCTCGCCGACCTCGTGCTGTGGAAGCTGGACACCCTCGCGCACGCCTCGATCGCCGACCCGGTGACCGCGCTGGTCTTCGGCGCGGCGGCCCCGGTCACGCTCTCGCTCGTGGGCGGCGAGCCGGTGGTGGAGAGCGGCCGGCTCCTGCACGTCGACGAGGACGTCATCGCCCGCGCCACGCGGGAAGAGGCGCAGCGCCTCGCGCGGATCGCCGCGGGGGCCTGACCCGCTGAAAGACTCCGGCCGAGGGGGACGGCCCTCGGCCGGTAGCCGTGGACCCGAGCGGGGTCCATGGCGGCCGTCTCCGGGGCGTGCATGGACGTGCGCGCCCCGGAACGGTCACCTTTACCCTTTTTGAGGGGTTCCGTCCCTCGGTCCCGCACGACCGCGCACCACCTCCTGAAACCCACGTCGGAGCCGACGTGTTACCCGCCCGGAGGAGCCGCCGTGACCGCCCACCCCGTCGACGAGAAACTGCCCGCGCTCAAGATGGCCACCACGGGCCTGCAACACGTGGCCGCCATGTACGCCGGAGTCGTCGCCCCACCCCTGATCGTCGGCGCCGCCGTCGGTCTGTCCCCCACCGAGCTGACCTTCCTCACCGGCGCCTGCCTGTTCACCGCGGGCCTCGCCACCTTCCTCCAGACCCTCGGCGTCTGGAAGATCGGAGCGCGGCTGCCGTTCGTCAACGGCGTCACCTTCGCGGGCGTCGCCCCCATGACCGCCGTCGCCGCCTCCACCAGGGACAAGTCCGACGCCCTGCCGATCATCTTCGGCGCGGTGATGGTCGCGGGCGTCCTGGGCTTCGTGGCGGCTCCCTTCTTCAGCAAGGCCGTCCGTTTCTTCCCGCCCGTCGTCACCGGCACCGTCATCACCCTCATAGGTGTCTCGCTGCTGCCGGTCGCCTTCGGCTGGGCGCAGGGACCCGATCCCGCGGCGCACGACTACGGTTCGCCGACCTACCTGGGCCTCGCGGCGGCCACGCTCCTGCTCGTGCTGCTGCTGCGCCGCTTCACCCGTGGTTTCGTCAAGCAGATCGCCGTGCTGCTCGGCCTGGTCATCGGCACGCTGGTGGCGATCCCGTTCGGTGTCACGGACTTCGGTCCGGTGACCGACGCGGACGTGGTCGGCTTCCCGACGCCGTTCCACTTCGGCGCCCCGCAGTTCCAGCTCGCCGCGATCCTCTCGCTGTGTGTGGTCATGGTGGTCTCGATGACCGAATCGACCGCGGACATGCTGGCGCTGGGCGAGATCGTCGAGCGTCCGGCCGACGAGCGGACCATCGCGGCGGGCCTGCGCGCGGACACCCTCGGCTCGGCCCTCAGCCCGCTCTTCAACGGCTTCATGTGCAGCGCCTTCGCGCAGAACATCGGGCTGGTCGCGATGACGCGGATCCGCAGCCGGTACGTCGTCGCCACCGGCGGCGGTTTCCTGGTGCTGATGGGCCTGTGCCCGATGGCGGCGTCGCTGATCGCCGTCGTACCGCGCCCGGTCCTCGGCGGGGCGGGCGTCGTCCTGTTCGGCTCGGTCGCGGCCAGCGGCATCCAGACCCTGGTCAGGGCCGGCCTGGAGAAGGACAACAACGTCCTGATCGTCGCCGTGTCGCTGGCCGTCGGGATCATCCCGATCACCGCGCCGGACTTCTACCACGCGTTCCCGCAGACGGCGCGGATCGTCCTGGACTCGGGGATCTCCACGGGGTGCGTGGCGGCCGTCCTGCTCAACCTCGTCTTCAACCACCTGGGCCGGAACCGGGACGACGACGAGGTCACGGCCCCGATGGAGCCGGGCGAGGAGATTTCGGACCGGCGCACCGGTCCCGGCCCCGCGGTGGTGGGCGCGTAGCGGGCCGGGCCCGGCCCCGCACCCCGGGGCCGGGTCTCGGTCTCAGCCGATGTGGTAACTGTCCCCGTACACCTTCCAGTTCAGTGGCGGATCGAGATTCAGGTTCCGCTTCTGCAGGAACACCCGCTGCTCGGTGTCGACCCGGGTCGTGTCGGAGTGGGCCTCCTCCTGCTTCATCGCCCAGACGCGCGCGTCGAGGAAGGCGTTCAGATACGTCACCTCGTTGCCGCCCTGGGCCGGCGGCTTGGCCTTGGTCAGGGCACGCCTGCGGATGTTGCTGAAGCTGGTGCTGTCGCCGCCGTCGCCGTGCATCACGATGGCGTCGTAGTAGGTGAACTGGCCGAGGACGCCGATGCCGTCGGTCTTGCCCTGGGCGACGGCGGGGTTGAAGTAGACCCGGTCCCGCTCGTCGTTCTGGGCCTGCTGGAACGCGGTGTCCTGGGCGGCCTTGCGCCAGTCGGCGGGGAAGCCCGGGTCCAGGCCCTGGTGCGAGTCGCCGCCGTTCACCTTGCGCAGGGCGGGCAGGTACTTGGCGAGGACGTTGCCCGGCTTGCGCTGGGTGTACAGCTCGACCAGGTCCAGCATGTCGCCGGTGCCCGAGCAGAAGCCGATGATGCCGGCCGTGTAGCCGCGCCCGTCACCGATGTCCTCGATGTACTTGTACTGCGCCTTCCAGTCCAGCGAGGAGTTCTCCGCGCTGGAGACCAGCTTCATCGCGATCTCCTTCTTCGCCGGGTCGTCCAGACCGCCGGAGGCGGCGGCCTGGGACTGGGTCGCGAGGAGGGGGCCTGCCACCAGCGAGGCTCCGATCAGCGTGAGCAGGGTGCGCCGTGAGGTGTGGAGCTGGGGACCTGTGTGGGGGGTGTGCACGGTACCTCCGATGAGGGGAGTGTTGCGTCCACGTACTGTTAGGAAAGTTTCCTACCAGAGATTGAGGGCGGCGTACACCCGCCCAGCGAGACCGAGTTGGCGCTCCCTCAGCGGCTGCCGGGGGCCCCTGGGGCGGGGGACGGGCGCGCAGTCCTGGTCAGGACCGGTCGCGAGGAGAAAGGTGCGTCATCAGTCGCTCGGGCCGCGCGGAGGAGATGTGCGGGACGTGTCCCCGCCCCGGCCGCAGGACCGTCGCCGCCAGGACCAGGGCCGCCAGCGCGATCCCGGTGGCCACCGTGAACGCCAGTCGGTATCCGTCCGCCGTGGCCGCCACGGCCCCCTCACCGCCGCCGGTCAGGCGCTCCGTACGACTCGCCGCCAACGTGGTCAGCGCGGCCAGCCCCAGCGAACCACCCACCACCTGCGTGGTGTTGAAGAGTCCGGAGGCCAGTCCCGCGTCCTCCTCCCGGGCGCCCGTCATGGCGAGCCCCGTCACCGCGGGCATCGCGGCCGCGAAACCGGCGGCGAGCAGCAGCATCGCCGGCAGTACGTCGGCGACGTACGAGCCGTCGGCCGGGGCCCGGCTCAGCAGGGCCATGCCCGCGGTGATGAGGAGGAGCCCGGCGAGCAGCACCCGGTACGGTCCGAACCGGGCGATCGTCCGCGCGGACAGGGTCAGCATCAGCACCCCGATCGCGACCGGCGCCGGGAGGAACGCGGTGCCGGTGGCCAACTCGCTGTACCCGAGGACGCGTTGGAGGTAGAGCGCACCGATGTACTGGAAGCCGAACATCCCCGCGACCATCAGGATCTGCACTCCGTTGGCGCCGCTCAGTGCGCGGGAGCGGAAGAGCCGCAGCCGCAGCAGCGGACGGGCTGCCCGCGCCTGACGCAGGACGAAGCCGACGTAGAGACCGAGCGTGACCACGACCAGGGTGAGTGTGGTCCCCGGATTCCGGTCGCCGGCGCCGACGATCGTGTACACCGTCAGCATCAGCGCGCCCGTGACCAGCGCCGCCCCGGGATAGTCGGCGCCCTTGCCGAGCCCGACTCCCTGGTCCGGGGCGAGGATCCGGATCGCGGCGAGCCACGCGGCCACTCCGATCGGCAGGTTGATCAGAAAGATCCAGTGCCAGCCGGCCGTCTGGGTCAGCGCCCCGCCGAGAAAGGTGCCGAGCGCTCCGCCCGCCGCGCCGACCGCGCTGAACACCGCGATGGCGCGGGCCTGTTCACGCGGTTCGGGGAAGAGCGCGACCAGCATGCCGAGGACGACGGCCGAGGTCATCGCCCCGCCGACACCCTGAAGGGCGCGGGCCGCGACCAGCAGGCCCCGGTCGGTGGCGACCCCGCACAGCACGGACGCCGCCGTGAACACCACGAGCCCGGCGGCGAACATCCGCCTGCGCCCCACGAGGTCCCCGAGCCGGCCCACGAGCAGCAACAGTCCCCCGAACGGGATCAGATAGGCGTTCACCACCCAGGCGAGCCCCGGCCCCGAGAACCCCAGATCACTCTGGATCGCGGGCATCGCGACGGTGACGATGTTCCCGTCCAGGATCGTCATCAGGGTGCCCGCGCACAGGACGACGAGCGAGGCCCAGCGGGAGTGGGTTCGGGATACCCGCGGCTCGGACGGTGACTCGGTCCGGAACGGCATGACGACGACCTCCGTGTATGCGATCGCGTATGCGACGCGTTTCCATAGGTGCACGACTTGTAACGGGGTACATCGTGAGTGACCATGGAGATCGGTATAAGGAGGCACCTCAATGTCCCAGGGGAACACCGGTGTTACCCCGCAGGTCGTGCACGCGCAGGCGTGCCCGGTCCGCGAGGTTCTTGACAGGGTCGCCGGGAAATGGAGCGTGCAGATCATCGTGGCCGCGGCGCACGGCCCGATCCGCTTCACCGAACTGGAGCGCAGTATCGATGGCATCAGCCGCCGCATGCTCACCCTGACGCTGCGCAATCTGGAGCGCGACGGACTCCTCACCCGTACCGTCCACCCGACGGTCCCGCCCAGGGTCGAGTACGAACTCACGCCGGTGGCCTACGAGTTGCACGCCACCCTGCTGTCTCTCACGGACTGGGCGGAGCGGCACCGCGTCACGATCGCCGAGTCGCGCGCGGCCTACGACGCGCAGCACAGCCCGGAGCTGCTGGACGCGTAGACCGCGCCACGCGGGCTGGGCTCAGAGGCCGAAGACGCCCGGACCGGTGGCCAGCGCGCGGAAGTACACGCGGGGGTCCGCGACCAGCCTGCGCTCCTTGAGGTCCAGCAGCTCACCCACCGCGGTGAACTCGGCGGCCACCGTGCCGTCCGCCTTCCGTATCGTCTGCCCGATCCGGTAGGTCTTGCTCTCACCCCAGCTGAACGCGCAGGTCACTTCGGTCCGGTCCCCCGCACGCAACTCCCGCAGATAGCGGATGGTCGTCTCCAGGGTCACCGGGCACGGAAAACGGCTCAGTCACCACATTCCCTTCTTCGACCGTGCGTACGACGGCCGGAACGGACGTCACTCTACTGAGGGGTGGAAGGAGGGCCGCGGGACCTCACGCCCGCCGGGGTGAGGCCAGCACGTACCGCGCTCCCGTACGCGGCTCCGTGTGCTCGCCGACCTGCCAGCCCGCCTTCTCCAGCGTGGCCGCGCAGGCCCGCAGCGCCTCGGCGTCCGGCTCGCGCACGGCGACGGCCTCGGGCTGCGGAGTCGCCCGCACCCGATAGCCGGGGCCTTCCCCTGCCGCGGGGCGGTGCCCGGCGGCTTCCAGGGCGAGTGCGGCGGCCTGCACCAGATGCGTACGCTCCCATCCGCACGGACGGTCCACCGACCCGTCCCGATGGGTCATCCGCCGCAGCTCCAGCAGCCCCTGCCAGGCACTGTGCACCTCGCGGGTGCGGGAGGGGCCGCGGGCGGCGTTCTCCTCGCCGCCGATCCGCGCGGCGAACACGCCCGAGTCGGCGGGGGCGGCGGGAGGCTCAGGGGCCGCCGTCGGCTCGGGCGCCTCCCGTATCCGGTGCCCGGCGGGCGTCAGGAAGTGGTCGTGCGGCGGTCGCGGATGCCGGAAGGCGAGCCCCCGCTTCACCAGCGCGGCGAGCTGCGCGTCCGTCCCCTTCAGCCGCCCGGTCACCGGATCCGCCGCATCGATGACACGCCGCTGCGCGACGGTCGGCGTTCGTGTCATGACGGCACCCCTTTCCGTACCTCGGCCGCAGCGCACTCGAAGACTACGACGGGGGTCTGACATTCCAGCCGGCCACGACGGGGCGCCGATGCTCGGTGCTCAGCCGGCTCACCGTCCCGGTGGCGAGCTGGAACAACGCGCCGTCCGAAGCCCGCAGCCCCAGCCGCCGCGCGGTCAGCACCCGCAGAAAGTGCCCGTGGGAGATCAGGACGACACTGCCCTCCGCCTCGGCGAGCGCCGCGTCGACCTTGGCGAGCATCCGTTCCGCCCGTGCCCCGACCTGCTCCGGGCTCTCCCCGGGATGCTCCGGAGGTCCCGGCGCGACCCCGTGGTCGAACAGGAACCAGTCGGGCCGGGTCCGGTGGATCTCCACGGTCGTGATCCCTTCGTACCCGCCGTAGTCCCACTCGCACAGGTCCGCGTCGACCCGCGCCCCCTCGAGCCCGGCCAGCCGCGCCGTCTCCCGCGCGCGCTGCATCGGGCTCACGAACGCCGCCGCGATGTGGTGCGAGGCGACCAGCGGGGCCAGCCGCCTGGCCTGCTCGCGGCCGTTCTCCGTCAGCGGGATGTCGGTCGATCCGGTGTGCCGCCCGGACAAGGACCACTCGGTCTCGCCGTGCCGCACGAGGAGCAGGTCACCCATGGCCGACACCCCTCTCCGCTCCTGTCACTCCTTCCGTACGGTGTCATCGCCCCCGGCGGTCCGCAGGTCGGAGTGCGCCATACGGCGGCCCTACTGCCGATACCCGCCAAGGAACCGTCCGATCCGGCTGATCGCCGCGTCCAGGTCGTCGGCGTGCGGGAGGGTGAGGATGCGGAAGTGGTCGGGGCGGGGCCAGTTGAAGCCGGTGCCCTGGACGACCTGGATCTTCTCGCGGAGGAGGAGGTCCAGGACGAACTTCTCGTCGTCGTGGATCTTGTGGACCTCGGGGTCGATGCGGGGGAAGGCGTACAGCGCTCCCTTGGGCTTGACGCAGGAGACGCCGGGGATCTCGTTGAGCTTCTCCCAGACACGGTTGCGCTGTTCGTGGAGGCGGCCGCCGGGCGCGGTCAGCTCCTGGATGGACTGGCGGCCACCGAGCGCGGCCTGGATGGCGTACTGGGCGGGCGCGTTGGGGCACAGCCGCATGGAGGCCAGCATGGTCAGGCCTTCCAGGTAGTTGCGGGCGTGCTGCTTGGGGCCCGTCACCACCAGCCAGCCCGAGCGGAAGCCCGCCACCCGGTACGTCTTGGACAGGCCGCAGAAGGTGAGGACCACCAGGTCGGGGGCGAGCGCCGCGGCCGAGTGGTGGACCGCGTCGTCGTACAGGATCTGGTCGTAGATCTCGTCCGCGAAGACCATCAGGCCGTGCCGGCGGGCGAGGTCGAGGATGCCCTCGATGATCTCCTGGGGGTAGACCGCGCCGGTCGGGTTGTTGGGGTTGATGATGACGACCGCGCGGGTGCGGTCGGTGATCTTCGACTCCATGTCGGCCAGGTCCGGGTACCAGTCCGACTGTTCGTCGCAGAGGTAGTGGACCGCCTTGCCGCCCGCCAGGGTCGTGACGGCCGTCCAGAGGGGGAAGTCCGGGGCGGGGATGAGGACTTCGTCACCGTCCTCCACCAGCGCCTGGACCGCCATGGAGACCAGTTCGGAGACGCCGTTGCCGAGGAAGACGTCGTCCACGCCGACCTCGAGGCCCCGTTCCTGGTAGCGCTGGGCGACCGCGCGGCGGGCGGAGAGGATGCCGCGCGAGTCGGTGTAGCCGTGCGCCTGCGGCAGCATCCGGATCATGTCCTGGAGGATCTCCTCCGGCGCCTCGAAACCGAAGGCCGCGGGGTTTCCGGTGTTGAGGCGCAGCACGCTGTGGCCTGCCGCCTCCAGTGCGTCGGCCTGCTCGATCACCGGGCCGCGGATCTCGTAACAGACCTCGCTGAGCTTGCTCGACTGCCGGAACTCCATGCGCTGTGCCCTCCGGTTCGTGGTGTTGCTTGGTTTTACCAAGTGAGTGCTTGGAAAGTCCAACAACATGTCTAGACTGCGTCGCATGTCACCTCGCCGAAGCTACGACCAGTACTGTTCCGCGGCCCGAGCGCTCGACGCCGTCGGTGACCGCTGGACCCTCCTGATCGTCCGCGAGCTGCTCGGCGGCCCGCGCCGCTACACCGATCTGCACGCGGATCTGCCGGGCGTGAGCACGGACGTCCTCGCCTCCCGGCTCAAGGACATGGAGCGCGACGGACTGACGACCCGGCGCCGGCTGCCGCCGCCCGGCGCCGCCTACGTCTATGAACTCACCGGCCGGGGGCGGGAGTTGCTGCCCGTGCTGCAGGCGCTCGGTGAGTGGGGCGCGCACTCGCTGGGCGAGCGTGGGGCCACGGACGCCGTACGGGCGCACTGGTTCGCGCTGCCGCTGCTGCGGGGCCTGGCGGGGGAGAGCGCCGAAGGGCTGGTCGAAGTCCGCCTGGAAGAAGGGGAGTTCCATGTGTGGCTCGGCGCCGGGGAGGGGCCCGTGTACGGAGACGGCCCCGCCCCCGAGGAGCCGGACGTCCGGTTGAGCCTGGACACCGGGACCTGCGCTGAGGTGAGTCGCGGGATCTCGACCGTGCTGGACGCGGTGCGTGCGGGCCGGATCGAGGTCACGGGGGAGAGCACCCTCGCCAAGGTGCTGCGCGGGGACTGACGCCGCTACGGTCCCCGTAGCCGCCGCGTGCCGCTCGCGCCAGACACTTCCAGCGCGTTCGAAAACATTGCGGGCGGCGGGGCGGCGGCCACAGGGTGACTCGCATGCGTATCAAGAAGCCCCTGGCGGTGCTCTTCAGCGCCGCGGCGCTCGCCGTCGGCCTCGGGACCACCGCCGCGCCCGCCGCCTCGGCGGCGGGCGGTTGCTGGTACAGCGGGAGCCACTGGTGGTGCGACAACCGCTCCGGCGCCCCGGTCTACGGCTACAAGGACCTGGCCCGGTTCTACCCGGACTCCAGCCGCATCGTCGGCCACATGTACTCCAACCCCAGCTGGTTCGAGTGCCGTTACGACGGCGGCAACCCGGACGAGTACGTGGGCGGCCCGCATCCCTACCGCTGGGAGTGGACCGAGGCCGACAACGGGCAGTACGGCTGGATGAAGGACACCGCCATCGGCAGCGAGACCAACACCCTTCCGGCCTGCTGGTAGCCGGGACACACCTCTCGCCCCCAGCACCTCACCGGACCGGAACCCGGGCGGGGGACGAGGCCCGCCGTGCCGAGGGGGCACGGCGGGCCTTCGCCGTCACGGAGCCGTCACGGACGTCCTACGTGTGCCTACGCACCCGGCGGCACCCGGGAAGGCCGTCCCGACCCCCGGGTCAGCGCGTACCCGCCGATGCCCGCGAGCGCCGCGAGGATGCCGCCGATCGCGGTCCACACCCAGCGGTCGGACCACCAGCCGGAGGACCAGCCGTCGTCGGGCTCGATGGACGACAGGGCGGCCGTCGACGAACCGGAGCCCGAGTCGGACTTCCCGGCGCTCGTCGCGATGCCCGGCACCAGCGGCTTCGCCAGCGAACCGTCCACGGCCGCCGACCCGCCGATGTCCTTGGAGTCGACCTTGACCTCGGCCTCGACCGGCAGACCCAGGTCGGAGGCCTGCAGCCCGGTGACGGTCAGCCGGACGTAGTACGTGCCCGGCAGCGGGTCGTTGGCCCAGGTCTCCGACCAGGAACGGACCGTGCGCAGGGTGCAGGCCAGTTCCACGGAGGCCGCGTCCTGCGCCGCCGTCCGAGTCTGTGCCCCGTACTGGCAGGCCTGGCGGCGCCGCAGCCCGTCGTAGACGTCGAGCTGCCAGGTCTGGCCTGCGTGCCGCGTGGAGGCCTCCGGCAGCTTCACCGTCGCCTTCACGGTGGGCCGCTGCCCGGCGTCCGCGGGGAACGACCAGTACAGATAGTCGCCCGTGGACCCGCTGGCGGTGGCCTGCCGGCCCTGCTCGATCTCGGTCGCCGTACGGAACGACGTGCCGGCCTGGGTCGGCGCGGCGCTGTCGCCCGAGGGGCTCGCGGAGGGCGAGGAGTCTGCCGCGGCGGGCGCCGCGGCGATCCCGAGCAGCAGCAGGGCGGTGCTCAACACTCTTGTGACACGCATCAGTTGGTCCTCCAGACCGCGATCCGCAGGCGCGAGACCCAGCCCCACAGCACACCCGCCAGGAAGCCGGTGAGCACGAGGGCGCCGAGCAGCCACCAGCCGCGGCCGAGGCCGAAGGAGGCCACGTCGCTCGCCTGGTCCGGCCCGTCCACGACGTCGACCGTCAGTTCCACCGGCATGCCCGGCGTGGTCTTCACGCCGCTCGCCGCCGAGAAGGAGTTGGACACCTGGAGACACACGGTCTCGGCGGGGGCGTTCTCGTCGTCGCTCTCGGCCTTGGGATAGCGCAGACCCGTCGAGATGACGTCGGTACGGCCGTTGCCCGCCGCCTCGCCGCGCACGATCTCACGCCCGTGCACGGTGACGGCGCGCAGCAGCACCCCGTAGTCCGGGTTGACCTCGCGGTCGGCCGCGACGCTCACCGAGGCGCGCAGTTCCTGGCCCGGCTTGACGTCCACGCGGTAGTAGCGGTGCTGCCCGAACTCTTCGCGGTCCGTGTACAGCCCGGACTTCAGCGTCGGGGCACTCGTGCAGGCGGTGGCGCCCTCCACGGCGACCGGCGTCACCACCGGGTCGGCGGCGCGCTTCACCAACTGACCGACACGGTCGGTGAGTTCTTCCTTGTGCTGGACCGAGGTGTAGGTGCCCCCGGTCGCGTCCGCGATGCAGCTGAGCTGGTCGCGGGTCTTGGCGTCGGGCACGAGCCCGAGGGTGTCGATGGTGAGCCCGATGCCCTTGGCGGCGATCTCGCGGGCCACCTCGCACGGGTCGAGCGGCTGGCAGGTGTCCTCGCCGTCGCTGATCAGCACGATCCGCCGGGTGCCGTTGCCGCCGTCGAGGTCGCCGGCCGCCTTGAGCAGCGCGGGACCGATCGGCGTCCAGCCGGTGGGCGTGAGCGTTGCGACGGCGGTCTTCGCCTCCGTGCGGTTCAGTGTGCCCACCGGGTACAGCTGGGCGGTGTCCTTGCAGCCCGTCTTGCGGTCGTTGCCGCGGTAGTTGGCGCCGAGGGTCCGTATGCCGAGCTGGACCTCCTCGGGTGTCGCGTCGAGCACCTCGTTGAACGCCTGCTTCGCCGCGGACATGCGCGACCCGCCGTCGATGTCGCGCGCCCGCATCGAACCGCTGACGTCCAGCACGAGTTCGACCTTGGGAGCGGCCTGCTCCGCCGTTTCGTCGGCGACCGCTCCGGTCGGGAAGGCGATCCCGGCCGTCAGGGCGGCGAGCAGGGCGCAGACTCCTGCCGCCAGCCGTTGTCTTGTGATCATCGCAGGATCCTATGGAGCAAAGGTGCCGGGCTTCAAAACGATCTACGAACTATTGGGTGGCGAACGGGTTGGGAAGCCCCGCCCAGATGTCCCCCGGAGTCTCCGGAGACAGCCGCATCAGGCTCAACGCCTTGGTCGGCAGCGGCTCGTCGAGCAGGACCGCCAGGTCCGGGGTGTGCGGCAGATCCCGTACGACGGTCTCCAGGGCCTCCCGCAGTACGGCCGACGAACCGGCCGTCGCCCCCAGTGCCCCGCCGATCAGCGAGCCGAACATCTTGCGGCGCAGGGTGGTCACGTCGTCCGTGACGATCCGTCCGGAGAGTGCCGGGGCCGGGATGCCGTGCCGGGCCAGCCGGGCCGGGCTCACGCGGATGTCGGCCAGATCGCGGTAGACGAGCCGGACCGGGGCGCCGGTGGCGGACAGGACGACCAGGAGGTTCTGGCCGTGCGCCTCCAGGGCCACCCCCAGGTCGAGCAGCCGCAGACAGACGGTCAGCGCGAGGCGGGTGAAGTCGGCCAGCCAGGCGGCCGACCGGGGCAGCTCGGTGGTGGCGAGGGCGGCCACGGGCAGGACGCGCTCGCCCGGGTGCGCGTACACGTCCGGGGACTCGCGCAGCACCGCCGCAAGGTCGGGGGAGTGGGCCGTGACGGCGCCCAGGGTGCGGGTGACGTGCAGCAGGCCGTCCGTACGGGCCGCCATGTCCTCCGCGAACGCGGACACCGTCGCCGACGTCTCGATCGAGTAGACCGAGATGTCCCGCACGGAGGAGGTCAGCCGGGCGCTCAGCGCGGTCTTGACGTGCGGTCCGTCGGGCAGGGCGAGGGTGCGCAGCGACATCAACGGGTGCGCGGGCATGGCCTCCTGGGGCGCGGTGCGCAGGACGTGCGCCAGCTGCCAGGGGTGGACGGGGATCAGGAAACGGTCCTCGTCCCGCAGCCACTTGGGCCACTCACCCCGGACCAGACAGTCGTCCACGCCGACCAGGCCGAGTTCCACCACCGGCCGGTGCTCCGGCCCGTAGGCGAGCTGCTCGGCCACCGAGAACCCGGGCCGGGAACGGCAGTTGGGGTGGTACGGATGCCCGTCGACCACCCGCTGCTCCCACTCCCAGCTGGTCAGGGGCTCATGATCGGCAGCGGGCTGGTGCGCGCGCGACAGGGCCAACGAGGCCACACTGTCGTCGAGTTCGACGGCGAAGGCGGTCGCGTGCGGTACGCCGAGGGCCGTCATGAGCCGCGCCGGACGCTCGTACACCGTGTTGTCCAGCCGGACCCCGGTGACGTACGAGGTGGTCGCGTACGGATCCGGGCGCGGGCCGTGCAGCCGGCGGCCGTCGGTGAGGTGGAGCGTGAGTCCGTCGCCCCCCGGTTCGCGGCGCGCGATCCACGGCATCGGCTCATACGCCAGCGCACGCCACAGACGGCTCAGCACGGCCGCCCGGGCGCCGGGGAGCCCGGCCGCGTACGGCGCCGACAGGGCGGGGCGTACGGCGCTCAGCTCGTCGGCGAGCGCTGCCTCGGCGTCGGGCGTGGGGGGACGGTGCACGGTCGGGCTCCTTGGGTACGGGGACTGCGCGTCGCGGTCGCCCGCGCCGACAGACATACTGATCACCAGTGCACCGTATGGAATGAATGGATCGCGTGGACTCCATGCCCCCCAGGTACCTCAGGGACGACATCGACGAGGCCGCCGACGAGTACGCCGCCGCGCCGCTGCTCAATTGTCTGCTGCGGGAGGTGGGGGAGCCCGCCGAGGGCTCCGGTGTGTTCCGGCTCCGCTCCAGCGGCCGGCTGCTGCGGGTGCGGGGGACGCGCAGGCCCCAGGCGCCCGAGGTGTACGCCGACGGGGCCTGGCACTGGCTCACCCACGCCGAACTGGTCAAACTCACCGCCGAGGAACTGCGCGGAACCACCGGTCTGTCCAACCCCGAGCTGCCCGCCGAGATGATCGACAGCCGGGACACGGTGGCCGCGCTGCTCGCCGCCCGCCTGCACGCGACGCCGCCCGCGGACCCGTACATCCGCTCCGAGCAGTCCCTGATCACCGGGCACCCGTACCACCCGGCGCCCAAGGCCAGGGGCGGCGGCCCCGTAGCCGGTTGGCTGCCCTACGCGCCCGAGGCGTACGCCCGCTTCCCGCTGGAGCTGCTCGGCGTGCGCGAGGACGCGGTCGTCGAGGAGGGCGACACCTCGGCGCTGGACGACTTCGGACCGTCCCCGGAGGGCTACCGGCTGCTTCCGGCCCACCCCTGGCAGCTCGACCTGGTCGGAGCCCGCCCGGAGATCCGGGCCGCCTTCGCGGACGGCCGGCTGATCCGCCTGGGCCGCACCGCGCGCCCGCTGTGGCCGACGGCCGCCATCCGCACGCTCTACGCCCCCGAGGACGACGTCTTCGTCAAGTTCAGCCTCGACGTGCGCATCACCAACGACATCCGCCGGCTGTGGCGCCACGACCTGCTGAAACTGCGCCGCACGGACAAGGCGACAGCCGCCGCGTTCGCGACGACGACCACGACCACGACCACGGGGACAAGCACGGGCAAGGGCGCCGCCTGGCTCAGCGACCGCGGCTACCGCACCGCCGACTTCGCCTTCGAAGAACTCGCCGTCCTCGTCCGCGACGGGCTGCGCGAGCACATCGTCCCCGGCGCGACCCCGCTCCTCGCCGCCGCCCTTGTCGAAGGCTTCGAGGGCAGCCCCCTCGACGGTCTCGCCGACCCGTCCGCCTGGTGGACGGCGTATCTGCGCCAGGTCGTCCCCCCGGCCCTGGAGGCGTTCGCGCGGTACGGAGTCGTCCTGGAGGCGCATCTGCAGAACACGGTGGTCGCCGTGGACGCCGACGGCATCCCTGTGCAGGCGCTGTTCCGGGACGCGGAGGGCGTGAAGCTGCTCACGGACGTGGACCGGGCCGCCGGATGGGAGCGCCTTGTCTACTGCCTGATCGTCAACAACGTGTCAGAACTCGCCGCCCTGCTCGCGGAGGACCACCCGGGCTGGGACCCGTGGCCCGCCGTACGGACCGAGCTGGCCCACCACGGCCTGCCCGGGATCGCGCACGAGATCACGGAGTTGCTCGCCGCCCCGACACTCCCCGGCAAGACGAACCTGCTGCTTCGCTGGACGGGCGCGGACGGCGCGGACGCCCGCTACCTCCCACTGCCGAACCCGCTGGCCCGCGCCTAGTACCGGGTTCTTGTGACCCGGGCGGTGCCCCGCACACGTCGGCTCCCGCATCCGGTGAACGACGGTACGATCACCGTCGGATTAGTCCGTTGGGTCGCCGCGGGTTCCTCCGCTGTGGGGTCACTCCGTCCGTGCCCTGCTTTCCGGGCAGACCAAGTGCATGGTCCACGTGCGATGTCCGCGCTCCGACGAGCGGCTCGGGCAGGGAAAGGGAGAATCGCTCCGATGGCCAATGAGGACGCCGTGTCCCAAGAGTCGGGCAGCGAACGTGTGATCGCCGGCCGCTACAGTCTGCTGTCGCCCCTCGGCGCGGGCGGCATGGGCACCGTGTGGCGGGCCTACGACAAGGTGCTGCACCGCGAGGTTGCCATCAAGGAGGTGCGGGCGCCTGCCGGACTGGCGGCGTCCGACATCGAGCGGATGTACACACGGCTGGAGCGTGAGGCGTGGGCCGCGGCCCGGGTGGCGCATCCGAACGTGGTGACCGTCTACGACGTGGCCATGGAGGAGGGCCGCCCGTGGATCGTCATGGAGTTGGTCCGCGGTCAGTCGCTGGCCGACATGCTCAAGGCCGAGGGCCGGCTCTCCCCGCAGCGGGCCGCGTCCATCGGCCTCGAGGTGCTCGCCGCGCTCCACGCCGCCCACGAGACGGGCGTGCTGCACCGCGATGTGAAACCGGCCAACGTGCTGATGGCCAAGGACGGCCGGGTGGTGCTCACCGATTTCGGCATCGCCATGATCGAGGGCGACTCCGCGCTCACCATGACCGGTGAAGTCGTCGGATCACCCGAGTTCCTGGCTCCGGAGCGGGCGTTGGGCCGGCGGTACGGGCCCGCGTCGGACCTGTGGTCGCTCGGCGTGCTGCTGTACGCGGCCGTCGAGGCGCGCTCCCCCTTCCGCCAGAACACCCCGCTCAGCACCCTGCGGGCCATCGTGGACGCGGAGTTGCCGCAAGTCCGCCGGGCCGGCGCTCTCACCCCGGTCATCGAGGGGCTGCTGCGCAAGGATCCGGACGAACGCCTCACCGCCGTGCAGGCGGAACGGGACCTGCGGCTCGTCGGCCAGGGCGGCATTTCCGCCACGGGAATCGCGCAGCCGTCCTCCGACTCCCCGACCGTATCGACGCAGTCCACGACAGGAACGTCTCCCGTGGATCCCGGGGAACAGCCCACGGTCACGCAATCCTTGGCGCAGCCCACGGTCGCTGATCCCCTGGCACAGGCGACGGTCGCGGATCCTTCGGCGCAGGCGGCGGACACGGATCCCGTGACGCAGCCCACGGTCGCTGATCCCCTGGCACAGGCGGCGCTCGCGGATCCTTCGGCGCAGCCCACGGTCACGCATCCCCTGGCGCGGGCGGCGGACGCGGATCGTGGGGCACAGCCCGCGGTCGCGGACCCCGCGGTGCCGGATCCGCGCGCCGCCGGAACACCCGCCCCCACCGTGGCCCCGGTTGACGCGCGGCGCAGCCGGCGCAGCGTCGCGCTCGTCGCCGCGGGTGTGTCCCTGTGCGTGCTGGCGCTGGCCGGGGTGGGCTATGCGCTCATGAACGACGGAAACGGCAGCGGAGATCGGCAGAACGCCGGCAACGCCACCGCCGCGGGCACACAGGGCGACAGCCAAGGCACCTCCGGCACGCTGGGGGTGCGGGTGACGGTGGCGGGTTCGCACACGACGTACGCGGGACAGTGCCCGCCACCGAGCGAGCAGGCACCCACCTTTACGGCGACGTTCACGGTGGACCGGCTCCCGGCCCAGTTCTCCTACCGGTGGGTGTCCAAGGACGGCTCGGTGACCGATCCGCACTGGAGGACGCTGGTGTTCTCGGACGACGGAGGGCTCAGCAAGCAGGACACGGTGAGTCTGACCACGTGGGCGGAAGCCGGAAAGCTCGAGAGCGAGATCGGCGTGGAGCTCAAGGCACCCTTGAACGGCAAGTCCAACACGGTGCCTCTGTCGCTGACTTGCGAGGCCGGAACGGGCTGAGGCACGCCGTCCGGGCACCGGCCGACGGCTCGGACCGCGTTGCCGAGCGTCGCAACGGGCCGCCGCGGAAAGGCTTTCACCGCTCATCGCGGCATGCCGAGTGCGTGGATCGGGGTGTCCGGATCGCGGCCCCGCGACGAGGTGCGGAACGAATTTGTCGCAAGAATCGAACTGAACCAGGTCACGTTCACGTTTGAGTGAAGGCTCCGGTCTCGTGTCGGGTCAGCCCCGTCACGCGGTCTCTCTTTCGCTGTTGGATGTCGTTCATAAGGAGTATCAGTGCCATCGGTCATCCTGGGGCAAACGGGCCCCTTCACTGGTCAAAGCGTGGTCCTGAGCGCTGCTCCACTGACGTTCGGTCGCAAGAGCGACAACGACGTCGTGATCGTCAGCGCCAACGCCTCCCGTCTGCACGCCGAAATCCTCGAGGAGGACGCCGGCTTCGTGCTCCACGACCGCAACAGCCGGAACGGCACCTTCGTCAACGACCAGCGCATCACACGGCATGCACTGCGCTCAGGCGACCGCATCCGAATCGGTGAGGAGACCTTCCTCTTCGAGTCGGAGGACGCCATCGAGACAATGATGGATCTCTCCCACCTCGACACACCCCGGGTGAGCGCCTCCGCGGACCCCGGCGTGCTCAGGGTGACCATCACCGGCGGAGGCCCGGTGGGCCTCGCCTTCGCGCTGACGCTGGAGAACATGCTGCGCGGGCGGGTCTCGATCACGGTCTACGAAGGGCGGTGGACCAAGAACGGCTCCACCGTCGTCTGGAAGGACGAGACTCAGGGAAACGTCCGTCGCCAGCAGGTCGTGACCGTCCAGAGCCGGCAGTACCTCGCTCTGCCCGAGGACATCCAGTCGGCGCTGTTCGGCGACGTGGGCGACTATTCGGAAATGTGGCCCGTAGGGCCGGACTCCGTGGACGGCCTGCCTCCCCGCAACATCCGGATCGCGTACATCGAGGACCGCCTGCTGGAGCTGGCGAACAAGAGCGCCGCGATCCGGCTGGTGCCGGAGCGCTTCGACCCGTCGGAGCATCAGGGCCGGCTCTCGCAGGAACACGTCCTGGCGATCTGCGAAGGCGGACGATCCCGCACGCGGGAGCACTACGCCGACCGCTTCGGCGCGGCCGACGCCTCGATCTACTCCCTGGACGGCGACCACTTGCAGGACGTGGTGCTGGGGCTGCGGGTGAAGTCCCCGCTCTCGGACCAGATGAGCGTCCTGCTGACCGTGTCGCAGAACAGGTTTCTTCTCAACTCGCTGCGCGGCGAGGGCTTCTTGAACATGCGGCTCACCCGCGAGGAGGCCCGCAACGTGATCGGCATCGACCCGGTCCGTCAGGTCTTCGAGGAGTGCATCGCCGCTCGCCCCTGTGTCATGAGCCGCGAAGAGGACCACGAGTTCCGCTGTCCCACGCACGGAACCCTCTTCCTGCCCGCCCTGCTGCGCAGTTCGCCCTTGTGGAGGCGGATCCGGGAGGGACTGAAGCTGTTCGGCGTCCCGGAGAACGACCTCACCGCGATCACGTCGTTCCGACTGGACATGGTGCAGCGCCCGCGGTTCACGGCGCAGCTGAGCCGCCCGACCGCGACGGCCCCCGGCACGTACGGCCTCCTGCTGGGCGACGCGGCCAACGCCATCCACTTCTGGCCGGGTCGCGGTCTCAACAGCGGTCTCGCCTCCGCCACTTCGCTCGCGCGCTCCCTCAGCCGCACATGGCAGGGCAAGCCGCTGCGCGACGCCGACTTCATCCGGCACGAGGCGGCCATGTCCATGCTCCAGTACCGGCACAAGAGCCGGGCCTGGAACGCCATGGTCACCACCGACGAACAGGGCGTCACCCGCGCTATCAAGGACATCATCGCCCGCAGCATGGAACCGGAACCCGGCGACGGCTCCGCACCCGAGCACGCGTCCCTCGACGCCCTGCTGGAGCGCATGAGCGCGATACGCGAGCGCCTCGCGACCCGTCTGCCCGGTATGCCCACGGACGAGGAACTGCGCGACCACCTCCTGACGCTGGACCCGGCCACGCTGCGCACGCTCCAGGAAAGCGGCGCGTGGGACACGCTGATCGTCGGCGGCGAGGAGGCCGACATCGACCTCTTCTACCAATCCGACTCCCCCGTCTACGTCCCTCGCCCCACCGACCCGCGCGTCGGCCCGCCGGCCCGCACGCCCCAGGAGTCGCCCAGGGCATGATCATGATGGAGGCAAGGGGTGCACGTCGATTACCTTGGTTGCATATGTCTGAGGTTGGTCATGGATTGTAAGGTCAAGAAAATGTACGGCCTGAGAAAATGCTGAACGAGGTCACTGCGACCCGCTATATCGCACCCCTGCGGTCCGGCGGTTCCGTGCCCGGAGTCGTCGAGGCCGACGACCTGGGCACCTACGTCGTGAAGTTCACGGGCTCCGCGCAGGGCCGCAAGGCGCTGGTCGCCGAGGTGATCGTCGGTGAACTGGCGCGCACCCTCGGGCTGCGCTTCCCCGAGCTGGTCCTCGTCCACTTCGATCCGGCCGTCGCCGAGCACGAGCCGCACCAGGAGGTCCAGGACCTGCTGCGCGTCAGCGCGGGGATCAACCTCGGCATGGACTATCTGCCGGGCGCGAAGGACTTCACCCCGGAGATGGCCGGGACGTTCCCCGTGGACCCGCTGGAGGCGGGCAAGGTGATCTGGCTGGACGCCCTCACGGTCAACGTGGACCGCACGGTGCACAGCTCGAACCTGATGGTCTGGCCGACGTTCGGCATCGCGCCCCCGCGGCTGTGGCTGATCGACCACGGCGCCGCCCTCGTCTTCCACCACCGCTGGGACGCCTCGGCCCCGGAGAAGGCGTACGACTTCCGCAGCCACGCTCTCGGAGGCTACGCCCCGGACACCCGCGCCGCCGACGCGGAACTGGCGCCCAAGGTGACGGAGGAGCTGCTGCGCGAGGTCACCGCCGCGGTGCCGGACGCCTGGCTCGCGGAAGAGCCGGGTTTCGCGACCCCGGACGAGGCGCGGGAGGCGTACGTCCGCTATCTCCTCGCCCGTGTGAAGGCCTCGGCGGACTGGCTCCCCACGGACTTCCCGAGCCGTGAACAGCTCGCCGCCGAGGACGCGGACCGCGCGACGAAAACCCAGCAGGGCCGCCCGAACTGGCTCAAGCGGGTCCCCGACCTGCACGGCAAACCGGCGGCGGAACAGGATTGGTCGGTGCACCTCGGATGACAGACGTCCAGCGCGTCCAGATCGAATACTGCACCCAGTGCCGCTGGCTGCCCCGCGCGGCCTGGCTGGCCCAGGAGCTGCTCACCACCTTCGAGACGGAACTCACCGAGCTGTCGCTGAAGCCCGGCACCGGCGGCGTGTTCGTCGTCCGCGTGAACGACGAGGTGGTCTGGGACCGGCGCGAGCAGGGCTTCCCGGAACCGACGGCAGTGAAGAAGCTCGTACGCGACCGAGTGGCCCCGGGAAGGTCCCTGGGCCACTCGGACAAGTGAGCCGCCCGGGAGGTCAGCCCCTGAGCTGCTCGTACGCCGGCAGCGTCAGGAAGTCGGCGTAGTTCTCGTCGAGCGCGACCTCCAGGAGCAGGTCGTGGGCCTGCTGCCAGTGGCCGGCCGCGAAGGCCTCCTCGCCGATCTCGGCGCGGATGTTCGCCAGCTCCTCGGCGGCGACCTCGCGGGCCAGCTCCGGGGTGGCCTTCACGGTGTGCCCCGCGTGCTCGAACTCGACGCCCGCGTTGATCCACTGCCAGATCTGCGAGCGGGAGATCTCGGCGGTGGCCGCGTCCTCCATGAGGTTGAAGATGGCGACCGCGCCGAGCCCGCGCAGCCAGGCCTCGATGTAACGGATGCCGACCTGGACGGCGTTGACCAGACCGTCGTACGTCGGCCTGGCGTCGAGGGAGTCGACGGCGATCAGGTCCCCGGCGGCGACCGACACGTCCTCGCGCAGCCGGTCCTTCTGGTTCGGCTTCTCGCCGAGGACGGCGTCGAAGGAGGCCATCGCGATCGGGACCAGGTCCGGGTGGGCCACCCACGAGCCGTCGAAACCGTCGCCCGCCTCGCGGTCCTTGTCGGCCTTGACCTTCTCGAAGGCGACCTTGTTGACCTCTTCGTCGCGCCGGGAGGGGATGAACGCCGCCATGCCGCCGATCGCGTGCGCGCCGCGCTTGTGACAGGTGCGGACCAGGAGTTCGGTGTAGGCGCGCATGAACGGGGCCGTCATCGTCACCGCGTTGCGGTCCGGCAGCACGAACTTCTGGCCGCCGTCACGGAAGTTCTTGACGATGGAGAAGAGGTAGTCCCAGCGACCCGCGTTCAACCCGGAGGCGTGGTCGCGGAGTTCGTGGAGGATCTCCTCCATCTCGTACGCCGCCGTGATCGTCTCGATCAGGACGGTCGCGCGGACGGTGCCCTGCGGGATGCCGACGTAGTCCTGCGCGAAGACGAACACGTCGTTCCAGAGGCGGGCCTCCAGGTGCGACTCCGTCTTCGGGAGGTAGAAGTACGGGCCCTTGCCGAGGTCGAGCAGGCGCTGCGCGTTGTGGAAGAAGTACAGGCCGAAGTCGACGAGCGCGCCGGGGACGGGGGTGCCGTCCGCGTCGACGAGGTGACGCTCGTTCAGGTGCCAGCCGCGGGGCCGCATGACGACCGTCGCGAGCTCGTCGTTCGCCTTCAGGGCGTACGACTTCCCGGACTTCGGGTCCGTGAAATCGATGCTGCGGGTGTACGCGTCGATCAGGTTGAGCTGACCGGTGACCACGTTCTCCCAGGTGGGCGCCGAGGCGTCCTCGAAGTCCGCGAGCCAGACCTTCGCGCCCGAGTTGAGGGCGTTGATGGTCATCTTGCGGTCGGTGGGGCCGGTGATCTCGACACGGCGGTCGTTCAGGGCGGCCGGAGCGGGGGCGACCTTCCAGGAGTCGTCCGCGCGGATGGCGGCGGTCTCGGGGAGGAAGTCGAGCGTGGAGGTGCGGGCGATCTCGGCGCGGCGCTCCCCGCGGCGGGCGAGGAGCTCGTCACGCCGGGGCGTGAACAACCGGTGCAGCTCGGCCACGAAGGCGAGGGCCGCGTCGGTGAGGACCTCTTCCTGCCGGGGCAGGGGCTCGGCGTCGACGATGGCCAGCGGGGACGGCGCTGGTGCGGACATGAGCTGTCACTTCCTTCAGCGAGCGTGGCACCGGGTGCCAGACGACCCGGGTAGGGCGATCAGCGCCCGGAGAGCTGCCCGGCGCTTCTGAACAGTGGATATTAGTTTCCTCATGGTGGAAGTTCAATGGTTTGTTGATATCGAGATTCTCCAGGCCGAGGCACCGTGGCGCTCAGTGCCACGCCGTTCACTCAAGGTGTCCCAGGTCGTCCTCCGTGTCGATGTCGTACGGCTGTGCCACGTCACCGCACTCGACGAGGGTGATCGCGGCCTCGTGTTCCTTCAGATAGGCGCGTGCCCCCCGGTCACCCGTGGCACTCGCCGCGACACCGGCCCAGTGGGCGGCGCCGAAGAGGACGGGATGGCCGCGCGCGCCGTCGTACGCCGCGGAAACCAGCGAGGTGTCGTCCTGGTAGGCGGCGAGCACCCGGGCGACCGCCCGCGGCCCGATGCCGGGCTGGTCGACCAGCGAGACCAGTGCCGCCCGCGCGCCCGTGCCGGCCAGCGAGCCGAGTCCGGCCCGTAGCGACGAACCCATGCCGTGCTCCCACTCCGGGTTGTCCACGAGCACACACCCGTCGAGCCGCGCCCGCTCCCGTACGGCGCCGGCCCGCGCCCCCAGCACCACGTGGACGCGCGTGCATCCGGCCGCGCGCAACACCCCCACCGCGTGCTCCACGAGGGGGCGCCCCCGGTGTTCGAGCAGCGCCTTGGGCCGCCCGCCGAGCCGTCGCCCCCCGCCCGCCGCGAGGAGCAGCCCGACCACCTGGTCTTCTGTGTGCGTCATACGCCGTCTTCCCTGTGCGTCATACCTCCTGCATACCTGACCCGGCGCCGGGGGCGCGGGTTCACGGGGCTGAATTTCGGTCCGCGCGGTGGCGCCACCGCATCGGGTGGCGTTTACTGGCCCGCGTCCCCCGGCGCCCGACCATCGCCATGGGGTGTGGGGCAGAGCGGCGAGGGCGTGCGCACAAGGACGTGCGAGGGGGCGAGCTGTGTTGCGGAGCTTGGGACAGAGGCCAGTGACCGGCAGCGACGAGGATCCGAGGGTGGCGGAACTGCGGACCGCCGTCTCCCGGCTGCGCCGTGAACTCGCCACGCATCCGGCCGAGTTCCCCGACCGGGGCATTGCCGAGGACGAGCTCGCCGCGCTGGCGGCGATGGCCCTCAGCGGCATGCCCGAGATACCCCGGCTGCGCCGCTCCCTGCTGCTGATCGCGGGCGCGATCGGCTCGGTCAGCGCGCTGTCGACCGGCCTCGCGGGCGTACGCAGTGCGGTGGAGCTGTTCGGGGAACCGCCCCGGCGCCCTTGAGGGGGCGGGGCGGGGGTTCTTCTCCGGCTCCAGGTGCGTTTGCGGAGTACCGCTCACGCCACCCAGTGCGGGCGGCCCGCCTCCGCTCCGGCCGCGGCGAGCCCGCCGTCGAGGGCGGTCGTGAGCCGGCGTACGGCCTCGTCGAGCACGTCGGACGGCAGGGTGTAGGGGAAACGCAGCCGGTGCTCATGAGTGCCCGGGTCGGCGCCGAAGCGGGAACCGCCCTCGATGCGCAGACCTTGGGACAGGGCCGCGCGGGCCAGCGCCGAGGCGATCGGGCGGCCCAGGTCGATCCACAGCGTCAGTCCGCCGGGCGGCAACTGCCAGCGCCAGTCGGGGAGATGGCGGGCCAGTGAGTCGGCGAGCGCGTCCCGCTGGGCGCGCAGCCGCGGCAGCCGCTCGCGCAGCACCTCGTCCGTGCGCTCCAGCAGTCCGAGCGCGACCAGCTGGTCCAGGACCGAACCGCCCATGTCCGTGGGCACCCGCGCGGTCGCCAGCTCCGTGATGAGCCGGGATCCCGCCCGCACCCAGCCGAGACGCAGCCCGCCCCAGTGCGTCTTGCTCAACGACCCCACCGTCACGACCTGTTCGCTCATTCCGCGTGGTGCGAGCGAGGCGAACGGCGCGGCCCCGGGCACGTCCAGCGCGATGTCCGTCATCGTCTCGTCGATCACCAGCCAGGTGCCGGTCGCGCGCGCCGACTCCAGTACCGCCAGGCGCTGTTCGAGGGGCATCAGATGACCCGTCGGATTGTGGAAGTCGGGGATCAGATACGCGAGCCGGGGCGCCGCCTGCCGCAGCGCGCTGTCGATCAGCCCCGGGTCCCAGCCTTCCGCGGTGACGGGCACGGGAGTGGTACGCAGTCCGACGCGGCGCATCGCGTCGAGCGCGTTCGGATACGAGGGGTTCTCGACCAGGATCCGGTCACCGGGCCGCCCGAGCAGCCCGAGTGTCAGCGAGAGGGCCTGCTGCGCGCCGTTCGTGATGAGGATCTGGTCCGGCAGTGTCGAAAGCCCGCGCTGGGTGAACCGCTCGGCGACGGCGGCCCTCAACTCCGGGATTCCGTAGGGGTGATAGCCGGGTGTCGAGGCCCGCCGGGCGAGCAGGACGCCCGCCTCCGCGAAGGCCGCGGCGAGCTCCGCCTCGGGCGCGCCGGGGGCCGCGATGGCCAGGTCGATCACCCCGTCGTCGGCCGGGAAGGAGGCCACATTGGCCGGGCGGTGGCCGGCGGGCAGCTCCGTCCACGTCCCCGCGCCCCGCCGGCTCCGCGCGAACCCGTCCTCCCGCAGCAGGTCGTACGCCGCCGTCACCGTGGCCCTGCTGACCGTGAGCGCGGAGGCCAGCTCGCGCTCGGCCGGCAGCCGGACGTGCAGCGCGATCCGGCCGTCGAGGAGCAGCCTGCGTACCCCGTCGGCCAGCGCGCGATACCCCGGGCGGCCGTCGGCATGGAGCACGGAGGACAGCAGCGCGGCGAGCTGCCGGCTTCCCAGCGTCCTGTCCATTCCGTGGACCACCGGTCCGTTCACCATGCCAACTCCCTTGCATTGGCCCTGTGGGGCAGGCCAATCAGCCTACAGACTTCGGGGACCAGGGGAAATCGTCCCACCGCATTGGCCTGGGAAGGGGAGCGGAGCGATGCCGATCGACGCCGGACATGTCTGCGAGAAGGGGAGCGTCAGCGCCAGGGGAAGCGATCACTGCCTCACCGATCGTGGGGAGCGGGAGATGCAGCGGCGCCAGGAGGAGCGGATGCCGGGGGTGCCGGTGCGCGAGTGGCTGCGCGGGCTGGTCACGGGGCGCCTCGCCGCCCGTGCCGCTGGGGGGCTCGGGCTGCCGCGGCCACGCCGAGGCGAGTCCTGATGGCCGCCGCCGGACAGGTCGTCGTCGGCGTCAGCGGCTCACTCGCCAGCCTCGCCGCGCTGCGGGTCGCCGCCCGCGCCGCCCGCGACAGCGGCGGCGTGCTCGTGGCCGTACTCGCGTGGGAGCCGCCAGAGGGCGAGGCCCTCCACGTCCGCAACCCCGACAGCGCCTGGGCCGCCCGCTGCGCCCGCGATGCCGCCGCGCGGCTCGACCGCGCCTTCGAGGAGGCCTTCGGCGGTACGCCGCCCGAGGTCACCGTCGTCCGCAGGGTGGTCCGGGCCCGTCCCGACCGGGCCCTGTGCCGGCTGGCCGCGCACCCGGGCGACCTCCTGGTCCTCGGCGCCCGCACGGGGGCTCGCAGGGCCGTGGTCCGCCGCCGGGTACTGGCCCACGCCCGCTGCCCGGTCCTGACGGTGCCCGCCCCGGCCTTCGCACGGCGCGAACGCCGTGCCCTGCGCCGGGCCATGGCGCGGGACTTCGCCGACTTCGCCGCCGGGTGAACCGGAGGCGCTCCGGTCAGGCCCCCGGGCCCGAGCTCGCCAGCGCCTCCGACAGCTCCACCGCGACCTGCTGGAGCACGGGCACGATCTTCTCCGTGGCCGCGTCCGTGACCCGGCCCGCGGGACCGGAGATCGAGATGGCGGCGGCCGTGGGGGAGTCGGGGACCGAGACGGCGAGGCAGCGCACGCCGATCTCCTGCTCGTTGTCGTCCACCGCGTAACCGAGCCGGCGCACCTCCTCCAGCGCGGAGAGGAAGCCGTCCGGGGTGGTGATCGTCTTCTCCGTCGCGGCGGGCATGCCGGTACGGGCGAGCAGCGCGCGCACCTCGTCCGCCGGGGTGTTCGCGAGCAGCGCCTTGCCCACGCCGGTGGAGTGCGGCAGCACCCGGCGCCCCACCTCGGTGAACATGCGCATCGAGTGCTTGGAGGGCACCTGGGCCACGTACACGATCTCGTCCCCGTCGAGCAGCGCCATGTTCGCGGTCTCGCCGGTCTCCTCGACCAGACGGGCGAGATAGGGGCGCGCCCAGGTGCCGAGCAGCCGGGAGGCGGACTCGCCCAGGCGGATCAGGCGGGGGCCGAGCGCGTAGCGGCGGTTCGGCTGCTGGCGTACGTAACCGCAGGCCACGAGGGTGCGCATGAGGCGGTGGATGGTGGGCAGCGGCAGCCCGCTGCTCACGGAGAGCTCGCTCAGGCCGACCTCCCCGCCGGCGTCGGCCATGCGCTCGAGCAGGTCGAAGGCGCGCTCGAGGGACTGGACACCACCGCTGGGGGCGGATGACTTGGCGGCGTCGGTGGTGCTGGCGCTGGACGCAGACACGGCGCGGTCCTTTCACGGCTGACAGGCAGTGATGCAGCCTACCCGGCTGTTGGTTGACTCCCTGGGGGGTGTGTAGCTAAGTTCTGTTCTGCGGAATTATATTTCCGTTCTGTGGAAATATCCAGAGGGGCGCGCTCGGGGGCAGGGTGGAGGGGTGAGCCCTTGACGACGCGAGGGCTTGAGTGAAGACTCCTTCAACAGAACGTTGAATTCCGTTACGTGGAAGTTAACTGCGGCAGCGGGAGTCGACAGCGGCAGAGAGAGGGGTCCGGGTGTCCGACGTCGGATGGGTCGAACTGATGCTGCGCTCGACGCGCGTCATCACTCCCGAAGGAACGCGCGCCGCCACGGTCGCGGTCGCCGCGGGCAAGATCACGGCCGTGCTCGCCCACGACGCCGAGGTGCCGTCCGGCGCCCGCGTGGAGGACTTCGGCGACGACGTCCTGCTGCCGGGCCTGGTCGACACCCACGTGCACGTCAACGACCCCGGCCGCACGGAGTGGGAGGGCTTCTGGACCGCGACGCGCGCCGCCGCGGCCGGCGGCATCACCACCCTGGTCGACATGCCGCTCAACTCCCTCCCGCCGACGACCACGGTCGAGCATCTCCGTACGAAGCGGGACGTCGCCCGCTCCAAGGCGCACATCGACGTCGGCTTCTGGGGTGGTGCCCTTCCCGACAACGTCAAGCACCTGCGTCCGCTGCACGACGCGGGAGTCTTCGGCTTCAAGGCCTTCCTGTCGCCGTCAGGCGTGGACGAGTTCCCCGAGCTGGACCAGGAACAACTGGCCCGGTCCCTGGCCGAGATCGCCGCGTTCGACGGCCTGCTCATCGTGCACGCGGAGGACCCGCACCACCTCGCCGCCGCCCCTCGGATGGGCGGCCGGAAGGCCACCAAGTACGCGGACTTCCTGGCCTCGCGCCCGCGCGACGCCGAGGACACCGCCATCGGCAACCTCATCGCGCAGGCTGAACGCCTCCACGCGCGTGTGCACGTGCTGCACCTGTCGTCCTCCGGCGCGCTGCCCCTGATCGCCGAAGCCAAGCGTGCGGGCGTGCGGATCACGGTGGAGACCTGCCCCCACTACCTGACCCTGACGGCGGAGGAAGTCCCGGACGGGGCGAGCGAGTTCAAGTGCTGCCCGCCCATCCGTGAGGCCGCCAACCAGGACCTGCTGTGGCAGGCGCTGGCCGACGGCACGATCGACTGCGTCGTCACCGACCACTCGCCGTCCACGGCCGACCTGAAGACGGACGACTTCGCGACCGCCTGGGGCGGCATCTCCGGGCTCCAGCTGAGCCTGTCGGCGGTCTGGACGGAGGCACGGGGGCGCGGTCACAGCCTGGAGGACGTGGTCCGCTGGATGTCCACGCGCACCGCTCAACTGGTCGGCCTCGGCTCCCGCAAGGGCGCCATCGCGGTCGGCCATGACGCCGACTTCGCCGTCCTCGCCCCCGACGAGACCTTCACCGTGGATCCCGCCGCGCTGCAGCACCGCAACCGGGTCACGGCCTACGCCGGCCGAACGCTCAGCGGGGTCGTGAAGTCCACCTGGCTGCGCGGCGAGCGCATCGTGGCCGACGGCGAGTTCGGCGCCCCCGGCGGTGAACTCCTGACGCGCACCCCGTAGTCCTCGAACTCACTCGCACCCGCCCCCCGCAGCGGCCGACCTCGAAAGGCAGACCTGATCAACGTGACGGCGATTCCTCACTTCACCGGCGACGCGAACCCCTATGGAGGCGGCGACCCGTACGCGGACCACCGCACCGCCGACTTCCCCTTCACCCAGTACGCCAACCTCGCCGACCGGCAGCTCGGCGCCGGGGTCATCGCCGCCAGCGACGAGTTCTTCGCCCAGCGCGAGAACCTCCTGCTGCCGGGGCGCGCCGAGTTCGATCCCGAGCACTTCGGGCACAAGGGCAAGGTCATGGACGGCTGGGAGACGCGACGGCGCCGCGGCGCCTCGGCCGAGCACCCGTGGCCGACGGCCGAGGACCACGACTGGGCGCTCGTCCGGCTCGGCGCACCCGGTGTCGTACGCGGAGTGGTGGTCGACACGGCCCACTTCCGCGGCAACTACCCCCAGGCGGTGTCGGTCGAGGGCGCCTCGGTGCCCGGCTCCCCGTCGCCGGAGGAACTCCTCGCGGACGACGTGAAGTGGACGACGCTCGTACCGCGCACGGCGGTCGGCGGCCACGCCGCCAACGGCTTCGCCGTCGCCGTCGAGCAGCGCTTCACCCACCTCCGCGTCAACCAGCACCCCGACGGCGGCATCGCCCGACTGCGCGTCCACGGCGAGGTCGTGGCCGACCCGGAGTGGCTCTCCGCGCTCGGCACCTTCGACGTTCTCGCCCTGGAGAGCGGCGGCCGGGTCGAGGACGCCTCCAACCTCTTCTACTCGCCCGCCACGAACACCATCCAGCCGGGACGCTCCCGCAAGATGGACGACGGCTGGGAGACCCGCCGCCGCCGTGACCAGGGCAACGACTGGATCCGCTACCAGCTGGTCGCCCAGTCCGAGATCCGTGCCCTGGAGATCGACACGGCGTACCTGAAGGGCAACAGCGCCGGCTGGGCGTCGGTGTCGGTGAAGGACGGCGACGACGGCGACTGGACGGAGATCCTCCCCCGTACCCGCCTCCAGCCCGACACCAACCACCGCTTCGTCCTCGCCGCGCCCGTGACCGGGACCCACGCGCGCGTGGACATCTTCCCCGACGGAGGCATCTCCCGCCTGCGTCTGTTCGGTTCCCTCACGGAGGAGGGCGCCACGGCCCTGACGGCCAGGTACCAGGAGCTCGGCGGCTGAGGCCGCGCTGCGTGCCGCTGCCGCGCGGGGCCCCGGCGGGTTGCGATCAGGACTGGCCGTCGGCGGCGTCACGGGTTCGGCTGTCGCGCAGCTGCCGCCAGTGCGTGCGGTACAGCACGTAGTACAGAGCGACGAGCACGGCACCCACCTGCAGACCCAGGCCGAACTCCAGGAAGGAGTCCTCGCTCATCAGCCGGTTGGTGAGGTAGGCGAAGTTCATGCCGAAGAAGCCGGTCAGGAACGACAGCGGCAAGAAGATCATCGAGACGATCGTGAGTCTGTTGATCACGACGTTCTGCTGATCGGCGACGAGCGACGCATAGCTGGCCGCGGCCCGCCGGGCCGCGTCCCGCAGCGCCTCGATCTCCACGAGGACCAGCTGCACGGTGTGCTCGTGCAGCCGGTTCATCGCCTGCCGCTCCTCGGAGAGGTGGTGCCCCGCCATCCTGCGGCGCACCAGGATCTCCTGGGCGACCGCGGCGTACGGCAGGAACGCGCGATGCAGACGGGCCGCACGCCGTCGCAGCTGGGCCAGCCGTTGGACATGCTCCGGCTGCCGCCGCTCGAACATCGCCTCCTCCAGGTCCTCGACCTCCAGATGGGCCTGCGTGACGGCCCGGCGAAAGGTCTCCAGGACCCCTTGCAGAAACAGGAACAGCGTCGTCACCACGTCGGGGGGCAGGTCCTGCGGCACCTGGTCGAGGAAGGCCTCGATCAGTTCGACGGGCCCGTGATGCACCGTGATGAAGCGGCGCTGGTCGGCAAGGACATGGATATGGGTGACGTCGTCTCCGCTGACCGCCGGAACGACGCCGATGGCAGTCTTGTCGTGGTACTCGGCCCGGACGTGCTCGTCCGCTCTGCCGAGCCACTCGCGGGCCGCGTCGTCCAGTCCGAGCCGACGGGAGAGCGGCTCCTCGTCGGGCGGGGGTTCGTCTCCCAGGTCGATGTCCACGATCACGAAGCCGGTCGTCGCCGCGAGGTGCTCCCGGGCCTGTGCCAGACCGGTGCGAGCGACGACGCCCTCCGGCATCGACACCACCGAAACGATCATCGCCCCTCACCGTGGATGGCGTCGTGTGCACACTGCACCGTCCCTCGGCACACTACCGCCGAAGGTCCCGCGAGCGGCTGACCGCGCACGGCGTCGTGTCGGGTTTCGTTAACTCCCGGAAAATTCATCGGACTTGGCGGGAGAAATCCTCTGCCTTGACATTGACATGCCAGGGTCTACGCGCGTCATCCTAGAGTCATGAGATTCCCCCCACGAATCACTCGTATCGGCGCCCTGGTCGCCTTCATGTCCGCGCTGCTCATCGGCGGCACCACCGTGGTCCCCGCCAACGCGGCGGCCACCGCCGTGGGCAGCATCTGCTACAGCAGGCTGCCGTCGCAGGCGTACGACACGCTGGACCTGATCGCGTCCGGCGGTCCCTTCCCGTACTCGCAGGACGGGGCCGTCTTCCAGAACCGGGAGGGTGTCCTGCCCTCCCAGTCCACCGGGTACTACCACGAGTACACCGTCATCACGCCGGGCTCCTCGACGCGTGGCGCCAAGCGCATCGTGACCGGCAAGAAGACGCAGGAGGACTACTACACCTCGGACCACTACGTCACGTTCAAGCTGATCAACTTCGGCTGCTGAGCCGAGGGTTGCGCGTACGACTGGTCTGACCGCTTCACTCGGTCCGACTGCTTCACCTGGTCCGACTGCTCTTGCCGCTTTGCGGAAGATCCTCGCCCCGCGGTTCCCCCCACGTTCATGGGCCGCGGGGTGAGGTACGTCCGGACGAAAGTATGCGGCGCCGCTACTTTGGTCGACGATCGCCCCGCGGGGGAGGTGCCCGCGCGGCGGGCCTCGTAGATTTGTCGACCGTGAGTGGTGACAATCCGGTGCCGACGGCACCCGTTCTGGCCGGGCGGCGCTGGCTGCTGCCGTCGGCCGTGGTCGCGGAGCTCGACCCCGAGCGGACGGGGCGGGGTGGATGGCCCCGGCGTACCGCGCGTGACTGGGTGGTCGACTTCGGCTGCTTTCTGCTGGCCGTCCTCATCGGGGCGATGGCCGCGCACACGCTGACCCGCGACCCGGAAACCCCGCACGCCCTCGCCGTCGTCGACCAGTGGATCGGCGGACTCGCCTGCCTCGCCGTGTGGTCGCGCCGTCGGTGGCCGCTGGGGCTGGCCGTGGCGATGATCCCCGTCGGACTGCTCTCGAACACCGCGGGTGGCGCGGGCCTGGTCGCCCTCTTCACGCTCGCCGTGCACCGGCCCCTCAAATACGTGGGCTGGGTCGCCGGTCTCCAGCTCGCCCTGCTTCCGGTCTACTTCTGGCTGCGCCCCGATCCCGATCTTTCCTACGCCGCCGCCATCGCCGTCACCGCGCTGCTGACCCTGTCGGTCGTCGGCTGGGGCATGTTCGTACGGTCCAAGCGGCAGCTCATGCTGAGTCTGCGGGACCGGGCACGGCGGGCCGAGACGGAGGCCGCGCTGCGGGCCGAGCAGGCGCAGCGGCTGGCGCGTGAGGCGATCGCGCGCGAGATGCACGATGTGCTCGCGCACCGGCTGACGCTGTTGAGCGTGCACGCGGGGGCGTTGGAGTTCCGTCCGGACGCGCCTCGCGAGGAGGTCGCGCGGGCCGCCGGGGTGATCCGGGAGAGCGCGCGCGAGGCCTTGCAGGATCTGCGGGAGATCATCGGGGTGCTGCGGGCGGGTGACTCCGACGACGCGGGGCGGCCGCAGCCGACGCTCGGCGCGTTGGACGCGCTGGTCTCCGAGTCGCGTGAGGCGGGGATGAAGGTGGCCCTCGATCTGCGGGTCGCCGATGCCGCGGCGGTGCCCGCCTCTGTCGGGCGGACGGTGTATCGCATCGCCCAGGAAGGGCTGACGAACGCTCGTAAGCACGCTCCGGGGGCCGAGGTCACGGTGGGTGTCTCGGGGGCCCCGGGTGACGGGGTGAGTGTGTCCGTGCGCAACCCCGCTCCTCCGGGGGAGGTGCCGCATGTGCCGGGTTCCGGGCAGGGGCTGATCGGGCTGACCGAGCGGGCCACTCTGGCCGGGGGGCGTCTGGAGCACGGGTCCGACGGGGGTGGGGGCTTCTTGGTGCGGGCGTGGCTGCCGTGGGGTGGGTGAGCGTGGGGTGCGCCTGCGCCTGCGGGTGTGTGGTGGGTCGGGGCCGTGGCGGTGCGTCGAGCCCGTCGCCGCTGGATCAGACGTGGGCCGGGCAAGGGAGCCGCTGCTCGATCCGGACGTGAGCGACGGACTTGCGACGTACCGCCACGGCCCCTTGCGTCGCCTCGCGGCTGCGGGTGTGTCAGGGATTGCGGGGGATCACTCGGTGGCCCGCGGTGCCGTACACCCAGCTCGATGTCTCGTTGATGAAGTCCGTGGGGAAGCCGGTGCGGAAGGCCGTGGCCTCCTCCAGGTTGGTCAGTATGTGGTCGGGGAGGGTGAGTTCGCCCGCGCCCAGGTTGTCGGTGAGCTGGGTGACGTGGCGGGCGCCGATGATGGGGTGGACGGTGGGGGAGTGGGCCATGGTCCAGGCGATGGCCACCTGGGCGGGGGAGGCGCCGAGCTCGTCGGCCGCCGACCGGACCGCTTCGGCCACCGTCCGTTCGAGTTCCCCGATCGCCTCGGGGGAGAGGCGGGTCGCCGTGCCGGGGGCCACGCCGCCCGGACGTGTGTACTTGCCCGACAGGATGCCGTTGTGCAGCGGGCTCCACGCGGCCACCGACATGCCGAGGGTCTCCGCCATGGGGAGGAGCTCGCGCTCCGCGTCGCGGCTGAGCAGGCTGTAGGGCACCTGGAGTGCGGCGAAGGGAGACCAACCCCGCCACTCGGCAAGGGTGTTGGCCCGCGAGACCACCCAGGCGGGCGCGTCCGAGATACCCACGTACAGGACCTTGCCGGACCGTACGGCGTCGTCCAGGGCGCGCATGGTCTCCTCGACCGGTGTGTTCCGGTCCCAGATGTGCACCCAGTAGACGTCGATGTAGTCCGTGTCGAGGCGCCGCAGGCTCGTCTCCAGGGAGAGGGCGAGGTTCTTACGGTGGTTCCCGGCGGCGTTCGGGTCGGTGCCGTCACGGGAGACGGTGTACTTGGTGGAGAGGACGAAACGGTCGCGTCGGCCTCTGAGTAACTCCCCCACGATCTCCTCGCTGGCGCCGCCGCGGTAGTTGACGGCCGTGTCCACCACGTTGCCGCCCGCCTCCGCGTACGTGTCGAGGATCCGCGCGCACTCCTCCTTCGGCGCTCCCACCCCGCCCTGCTCCCCGAACGTCATGGCACCGAGGAACAGCTCCGAGACGCGCAGGCCGGTCCTGCCCAAGAGCCGATAGCGCACTGAACTCCTCACTCCCGGGAGAGACCCCGTCGAGACTGTCGTGGCGGCCGACGGTAGTCGTTCGTCGCGGTCGAGGCGTGAGGAATGCCCCGGCGGGCACCTACGGTAGGCACCATGAATGCGATCCGGCTGCTTCTCGTCGACGACGATCCACTGGTCAGGGCCGGCCTGTCCTTCATGATGGGCGGCGCCGACGACATCGAGATCGTCGGCGAGGCCGCGGACGGCGGCGAGGTCGAGGCGCTCGTCGACCGCACCCGCCCGGACGTCGTCCTGATGGACATCCGGATGCCGGTGATCGACGGACTCACGGCCACCGAACGGCTGCGGGGACGCGAGAACGCGCCGCAGGTCGTGGTCCTCACCACGTTTCACGCCGACGACCAGGTGCTGCGGGCGCTGCGCGCGGGTGCGGCCGGGTTCGTCCTCAAGGACACGCCGCCTGTGCAGATCCTCGACGCGGTACGCCGGGTCGCGGCCGGTGATCCCGTGCTCTCGCCCGCCGTCACCCGCCAGTTGATGGAGCACGCGGCCGGTGGGGCGCCGGGTGGGCGGCGTACCGGCGCCCGGGACCGGATCGGCGCGCTCAACGACCGTGAACGCGAGGTCGCCGTGGCCGTCGGCCGGGGCTCCTCCAACGCCGAGATCGCCGCCGGGCTGTACATGAGCGTCGCCACCGTCAAGACCCATGTTTCACGCATCCTCGCCAAGCTCGGCCTCAACAACCGGGTGCAGATCGCCCTGTTGACGTACGACGCGGGACTTCTGGAGGCAGACGACGGGCACTGAGCGTGGGGCCCGCGCGTTGGAAGGACAACGGGAGGGGGACCATGATCGATCTGGGGGAGTACGGAGCGGGGTTCACGAGGGACCCGTATCCGGTGTACGCGGCGCTGCGCGAGCGCGGCCCCGTCCACTGGGTGCGGACACCGCGGCCGGGCGCGTACGAGGGCTGGCTCGTCGTCGGGTACGAGGAGGCGCGGGCCGCTCTCGCCGACCCGAGGCTCTCCAAGGACACGAGGAGAGGGGGGTGGAGTTCACTCGAAGAAGAGCTGATGGGCCGGTATGTGCTGATCGCCGACCCGCCGGAGCACACCCGGCTGCGCTCCCTCGTCACGGGCGCGTTCACCATGCGGAGGGTGGAGGCGCTGCGCCCGCGCGTCCAGCAGATCACCGACGAACTGCTGGACGAGATGCTTCCGAAGGGGGGCGCCGACCTCGTCGAGTCGTTCGCCTATCCGCTGCCGATCACCGTCATCTGCGAGCTGCTGGGCGTCCCGGACATCGACCGGGTGGCGTTCCGCGCGATGTCGAACGAGATCGTGACGCCGACCGACGGGGATTCCGAGCTGGCCGCCGTCCGGCAGCTGGCCGCCTACCTCGATGAGCTCATCGAGGACAAGCGGTGCACGGCCCCCGGCGACGACCTGCTCAGCGACCTCATCCGCACCCGGGCCGAGGACGGCGACCGGCTCTCCCGTGACGAGTTGCGCGGGATGGCGTTCATCCTGCTGGTCGCGGGCCACGAGACCACGGTCAACCTGATCACGAACGGTGTGCACGCCCTGCTCACCCACCCCGGCCAGCTCGCCGCGCTGCGGGCCGACATGACGCTCCTCGACGGCGCGGTGGAGGAGGTGCTGCGCTTCGAGGGACCGGTCGAGACGGCGACGTACCGCTATGCGGCGGAGCCGTTGGAGATCGGTGGCAGGGCCATCGCGGCGGGTGACCCGGTGATGATCGGGCTCGACGCCGCGAACCGTGACGCGGCGCGCTGCCCGGATCCTGACCGTTTCGACATCCACCGCGCCCCGCAGGGCCATCTCTCCTTCGGGCACGGCATCCACTACTGCCTGGGTGCGCCGCTGGCCCGTCTCGAAGCCCGGGTCGCGCTGCGCTCCCTGCTGGAGAGATGCCCGGATCTCGCGCTGGACGGGCCCCCTGGTGACTGGCTCTCGGGCATGCTGATGCGCGGTCTGCGCAGTCTGCCCGTGCGCTGGTGAGTGGTCGTGCGCGGGGGTGAGTGAAGGGGGACGGTGGTGCGGCGGCCTCGGGTGGGGAGCGGCACCGACGCGTCCGCTCAGTCCCGTCTGCCGGGGATCTCCGCCAGATACACCGGGCGTCTCTCCAGCCGCGACAGCTCGCAGGCCTCGGCGATGCGCAGTGCGTGCAGGGCCTCCTGCCCGTCGCAGGGGTTGGCGCGTTCGCCGCGCACGACGTCGACGAAGGCGGCGAGCTCGGCCTCGTAGGCAGGGCCGAAGCGCTCCAGGAAACCGGTCCACGGCTTGTCGGCGGCCGGCGGTCCGGCCGGTTCGGTGGAGGCGATCGGCGTACGGTCGTCCAGGCCGACGCCGATCTGGTCCAGCTCGCCGGCCAGCTCCATGCGCACGTCGTAGCCCGCGCCGTTCAGCCGGGTCGCGGTCGCCGTGGCGAGCGTGCCGTCGTCCAGGGTGAGGACGGCGGCGGCCGTGTCGATGTCATGCGCCTCACGGAACATCGAGGGCCCGGCGTCGGAGCCCATCGCGTACACCTCGACGACCTCGCGGCCGGTGATCCAGCGCAGCATGTCAAAGTCATGGACGAGGCAGTCGCGGTACATGCCACCGGAGATCGGGAGGTACGCGGCCGGGGGAGGCGACTGGTCGGAGGTCATCGCGCGGATCGTGTGCAGCCGTCCGAGCCGCCCCGAGCGCACCGCCTCGCGCGCGGTCGCGTAGCCGGTGTCGAAGCGGCGCTGGAAGCCCAGCTGCAGGACCGTGCCGGCCGCGTCGACCTCGGCGAGCGCGGACAGCGTGCCCGGCAGGTCGACGGCGATGGGCTTCTCGCAGAACACCGGGAGCCCCATGCGCGCTGCCCTGCCGATCAGTTCGCCGTGCGCCGAGGTGGCCGCCGTGATCACCACGGCGTCCACACCCCAGGTGAAGATCTCGTCCACGCTGGGCGCCGCCGTGGCGCCCAGCCGGTCCGCGACCGCATGTGCCCTCACCGAGTCCGCGTCCGTGACGATGAGGGAACCGACCTCGCGGTGGCGGTTGAGAACGGTCGCGTGAAATGTGCCGATACGACCCGTTCCGATCAGTCCGATGCGCATGGGAACAAAGTGAGGGCCCACCAGGCACGCTGTCAATGCTTTGTCCGGACAATCGAACTACACAACTTCCCGTCAACATCTCCCGGAGCTACGCTCGGCCCGTGCCGAAACCAGATGAGGAACCGACCGTGTCGCTCCAGCTCAGCGTCGACCGCAGCAGCCCGGTCCCGCTGTACTTCCAGCTGTCCCAACAGCTGGAGGCGGCGATCGAGCACGGGACCCTGACCCCGGGCAGCCTGCTCGGCAACGAGATCGAGCTCGCGGGGCGGCTCGGGCTGTCCCGTCCCACGGTCCGCCAGGCCATCCAGTCCCTCGTCGACAAGGGTCTGCTGGTGCGCCGCCGCGGTGTCGGCACCCAGGTCGTGCACAGCCAGGTCAAGCGGCCCCTGGAGCTCAGCAGTCTGTACGACGACCTGGAGGCGGCCGGGCAGCGTCCCGCGACCCGGGTGCTCGTCAACACCGTCGTACCGGCGTCCGCCGAGGTCGCGGCCGCTCTGGGCGTGGCCGAGGGCAGCGACGTACACCGGGTGGAGCGGCTGCGGCTCGCCCACGGTGAGCCGATGGCGTACCTCTGCAACTATCTGCCCCCCGAACTGCTGGAGCTGGACAGTGAGCAGATGGAGGCCACCGGCCTGTACCGGCTGATGCGGGCCGCGGGCATCACCCTGCACAGCGCCCGCCAGTCCGTCGGGGCCCGCGCGGCCACCGCGGAGGAGGGGGAGCGGCTCGGTGAGCCCGCCGGGGCACCGCTGCTCACCATGCAGCGCACCACCTTCGACGACACCGGACGCGCGGTGGAGTTCGGCAGCCACACGTACCGTGCCTCGCGCTACTCCTTCGAATTCCAGCTCCTCGTACGGCCGTGAAGCAGTCGTGAAGGGGTGGTGAATCGGCTCCAGTGAGGCCGAATTTGAATCGTAAGAATGTTCTAAAAAGTCCATTGACTGGTGTGCGGGCGCAAAGCTAGAACTCCCCTCAGCCGCAAAGGTGCGGCGGAAAAGAGGGTGTTCCGACCATGCGTACAGCCCGAACGGCAGCGGCGGTGATCGCCGTGATCGCGCTCGCGGCCGGCTGCAGCAACTCCGGTGGCAAGGACTCCGAGAACAAGGCGAGCGCCGGCGGGAGCGGCGGGAAGGCCGCGAGTACGCCCCGTCTGAAGATCGCGATGGTGACGCACTCCGGCGAGGGCGACACCTTCTGGGACATCGTGCAGAGCGGCGCCAAGCAGGCGGCGAGCAAGGACAACGTCGACTTCCTGTACTCGAACGACAAGGAAGCGGGCGGCCAGGCCCAGCTCGTCCAGGCCGCCATCGACAAGAAGGTCGACGGGATCGTCGTCACCCTGGCCAAGCCCGACGCCATGAAGGATGTCCTCGCCAAGGCCGAGCAGGCGGGCATCCCGGTCGTCACGATCAACTCCGGTGCCGAGTTCTCCAAGCGGTTCGGGGCGCTCGCGCACTTCGGACAGGACGAGTCGGTCGCCGGTGAGGCCGTCGGCGAGGAGCTGAACAACCGGGGCCTGAAGAAGGCCGTCTGCGTCATCCACGAGCAGGGCAACGTCTCGCTGGAGCAGCGCTGCGCGGGCGTGAGGAAGACCTTCAAGGGCACGCTCGAGAACCTCGACGTCGACGGCACCAACGCCCCCGCCACCCAGTCCTCCATCGAGGCGAAGCTCCAGGCCACCAAGGGTATCGACGCCCTCGTCACCCTGGGCGCCCCGATCGCCGCCGTCGCGGTGAAGGCCAAGGCCGACGCGGGCAGCAAGGCGGAGATAGACACCTTCGACCTGAACGCCGAGGTGGTCAAGCGCCTCCAGGCCAAGGAGGTCGGCTTCGCGGTCGACCAGCAGCCCTACCTCCAGGGGTACGAGGCCATCGACATGCTGTGGCTCTACGAGACCAACGGCGACATCCTCGGCGGCGGCAAGACGGTCCTGACCGGCCCGGCCATCATCACCGAGAAGGACGCCTCGACCCTCGAGAAGTACACCGCGCGCGGGACCCGCTGATGGGGTGCACGATCCCAGTGTTCGATACTTGGGCGTTTGGGGCCGGCGAGATGCCGGCCCCCGGGGCCTGCGGAACGGCCCGCCGGGCCGCTTCGCGGGCCCCGGCGCACCAAAGAACACAGCAAGAAGGGCACGGCCTCGTGGCACGGACTCGGACCTGGGTAAGCATCGCGCTCGCAGGGGCGCTGGGGGTGTCCCTCGCGGGATGCAGCAGCACCGGCGGGAAGCGGGCCGAGGACGCCCGTAAGGCGGCCGCGGCCCAGGGCAGGGCCGCGGTGAACACGCCCAAGTGGACCTTCGCGATGATCACCCATTCGGGCGATGGCGACACGTTCTGGGACATCGTGCAGAACGGCGCCAAGCAGGCCGCGGTCAAGGACAACATCAACTTCCTGTACTCGCACAACGCCGAGGCGCAGCAGCAGGCGCAGCTCGTCGACGCCGCCGTGGACAAGCAGGTCGACGGCATCATCGTCACGCTGGCCAAGCCGGACGCGATGAAGGCGGCCGTCGCGCGCGCCGAGAAGGCCGGCATTCCCGTGATCACGGTGAACTCCGGCTCCGAGCAGTCCAAGGCGTTCGGCGCGCTCGCCCACATCGGGCAGGACGAGACGATCGCCGGCGAGGCGGTCGGCGAGGAGCTGAACAAGCGGGGCCGCAAGAAGGCCCTGTGCATCCTGCACGAGCAGGGCAACGTCGGCCACGAGCAGCGCTGTGCGGGTGTGAAGAACACCTTCCACGGCACCGTGCAGAACCTCTACGTCCAGGGCACCAGCATGCCCGACGTGCAGTCCTCCATCGGCGCCAAGCTGCAGGCCGACAAGTCCATCGACACGGTCGTCACGCTCGGCGCCCCGTACGCGGACACCGCGGTGAAGGCGAAGGCCGACGCGGGCAGCAAGGCGGAGATCGACACCTTCGACCTGAACGCGAAGGTGGCCGCGGAGCTCAAGGACGGCACACTCGGCTTCGCGGTCGACCAGCAGCCCTACCTCCAGGGGTACGAGGCCGTGGACCTGCTGTGGCTCTACAAGTACAACGCCGATGTCCTCGGCGGCGGCAAGCCGGTCCTCACCGGCCCGCAGATCATCACCAAGGATCAGGCCGCCGCGCTCGAGGAGTACACCAAGCGGGGGACCCGATGAGCGCCACTGCGCCCGCACCCGCGCCGTCGCCCGACACCAAGGCCGACGAGCGCCTCCTGAAGACCTCGCCCCTGCGCAGACTCATGGGCCGGCCCGAGCTCGGCTCCGTGGTCGGAGCGATCGCGGTCTTCCTCTTCTTCGCGATCTTCGCCGACAGCTTCGTACGCGCCGCGAGTCTCAGCACGGTGCTGTACGCCTCCTCGACGATCGGCATCATGGCCGTACCGGTCGCGCTGCTGATGATCGGCGGCGAGTTCGACCTCTCCGCGGGCGTCATGGTGACCAGTTCCGCGCTGATCTCCTCGATGTTCAGCTATCAGATGACCGCGAACGTCTGGGTCGGCGTTCTCGTCTCGCTGGTCGTCACGCTGGCGATCGGCGTCTTCAACGGCGTCATGCTGACCCGCACGGACCCCCCGAGCTTCATCATCACGCTCGGCACCTTCCTGATGCTGACCGGCATGAACCTCGGCTTCACCAAGCTGATCAGCGGCACGGTGTCCACGAAGTCGATCTCCGACATGCAGGGCTTCTCCTCGGCCAGGGACGTCTTCGCCTCGACGTTCACCATCGGCGGCGTCGACTTCAAGATCACCATCCTGTGGTGGCTGGCCCTGGTCGTCGTCGCCACCTGGATCCTGCTGCGCACCCGCTTCGGCAACTGGATCTACGCCGTCGGCGGTGGCGAGGACGCGGCCCGCGCGGTCGGCGTCCCGGTCAACAAGACGAAGATCGGCCTCTACATGGGTGTCGCCTTCGGCGCCTGGATCTCCGGGCAGCACCTGCTGTTCTCGTTCGACGTCGTGCAGTCCGGCGAGGGCGTCGGCAACGAGCTGATCTACATCATCGCGGCCGTCATCGGCGGCTGTCTGATCACCGGTGGCTACGGCTCCGCGGTCGGCGCGGCGGTCGGCGCGCTGATCTTCGGCATGGTGAGCAAGGGCATCGTGTTCGCCGAGTGGAACCCGGACTGGTTCAAGTTCTTCCTGGGAGTGATGCTGCTCCTGGCGACCCTGCTCAACCACTGGGTCCGCAAGCGCGCGGAGGCGACGGCATGACGACGGACGGCGACGGCGTGACGACGAACGGTGACGGTGTGGCGACGGGCGGCGACGGTCTGACGACGGGCGCGGGAAAGGCGACCGGCGCGGCCGCCACGGAACGCACGGCGCTCGTCGAACTCGACGACGTCAGCAAGTACTACGGCAACATCCGCGCCCTCGAAGGCGTCTCGCTGGTGGTGCACGCGGGCGAGATCTCGTGTGTGCTCGGCGACAACGGCGCGGGCAAGTCCACGCTGATCAAGATCATCGCGGGCCTGCACCAGCACGACGCGGGCACCCTGAGCATCGAGGGCGAGGAGACCCGGCTCACCTCCCCGCGCGAGGCCCTGGACCGGGGCATCGCCACCGTCTACCAGGACCTCGCCGTGGTCCCGCTGATGCCGGTGTGGCGGAACTTCTTCCTCGGCTCCGAGCTGTCGACGGGCACCGGTCCCTTCAAGCGCATGGACGTCGACCGCATGCGCAGGACCACCCACGCGGAGCTGCTGCGCATGGGCATCGACCTGCGTGACGTCGACCAGCCCATCGGCACCCTCTCCGGCGGTGAGCGCCAGTGCGTGGCGATCGCCCGCGCCGTCCACTTCGGCGCCAAGGTCCTCGTCCTCGACGAGCCCACCGCCGCGCTCGGTGTGAAGCAGTCCGGCGTGGTCCTCAAGTACGTGGCCGCCGCGCGGGACGCCGGCCTCGGCGTGGTCCTCATCACGCACAACCCGCACCACGCGTACCTGGTGGGCGACCGTTTCGTCCTCCTGAAGCGCGGCGCCATGTTCGGCAGCCACACCCGCGACGAGATCACCCTCGACGAGCTGACCCGCCAGATGGCGGGCGGCAGCGAGCTGGACGACCTCCGGCACGAGCTGGAGCGGAGCGCCTCTTAAGGGGTGCGGGGAACTGTGCGACCCGTCACACAAGTCCTGCGGCTCACAGGCGGCCCAAGGCTCTCCAGGGCGCTCCGGCGGAGCGGCCTGGAGCGCTCAGGGGGGACTCCGCCATGCGCCCCCCTGGCTCGGTGAGGCAGAATCGGCCCGATGAGCACCTACCGCGACCTCGCACACCGCGGCTCCGCGCGGGCCACTGTCCTGCGGACCGTAGGGACGCGTGAGCGCCGTTCCCACCTGACGGCTCCCCGCGTCCCCACCGTCGGTATCGACATCGGCGGCACGAAGGTGATGGCGGGCGTCGTCGACGCCGACGGCAACATCCTGGAGAAGCTCCGCGCCGAGACGCCGGACAAGTCCAAGAGCCCCAAGGTCGTCGAGGACACCATCGTGGAGCTGGTCCTGGACCTCTCGGACCGGCACGACGTGCACGCCGTGGGCATCGGTGCGGCCGGCTGGGTCGACGCCGAGCGCAACCGCGTCCTCTTCGCCCCCCACCTGTCCTGGCGCAACGAGCCGCTGCGCGACCGCCTCGCCGGGCGGCTCGCCGTCCCGGTCCTGGTCGACAACGACGCCAACGCCGCCGCCTGGGCGGAGTGGCGGTTCGGCGCGGGGCGCGGCGAGGACAACCTCGTCATGATCACGCTCGGCACCGGCATCGGCGGCGCGCTGCTGGAGGACGGCCAGGTCAAGCGCGGCAAGTTCGGCGTCGCGGGCGAGTTCGGTCACATGCAGGTGGTCCCCGGCGGCCACCGCTGCCCGTGCGGCAACCGCGGCTGCTGGGAGCAGTACAGCTCGGGCAACGCGCTGGTCCGCGAGGCCCGCGAACTCGCCGCCGCGGACTCCCCGGTCGCGTACGGGATCATCGAGCACGTCAAGGGCAACATCGGCGACATCACCGGCCCGATGATCACCGAGCTCGCCCGTGAGGGCGACGCCATGTGCATCGAGCTGCTCCAGGACATCGGCCAGTGGCTCGGCGTCGGCATCGCCAACCTGGCGGCGGCCCTGGACCCCTCCTGCTTCGTCATCGGCGGCGGCGTCAGCGCGGCCGACGACCTCCTCATCGGCCCCGCGCGTGACGCCTTCCGCCGCCACCTGACCGGCCGCGGCTACCGTCCAGAGGCCCGTATCGCCCGCGCCCAGCTCGGCCCCGAGGCCGGTATGGTCGGCGCCGCCGACCTCGCCCGCCTCGTCGCCCGCCGCTTCCGCCGCGCCAAGCGCCGCCGTGTGGAGCGCTACGAGCGGTACGAGCGCTACTCCGAGTCGCGCCGTACGACCCAGGGGACGCTGTGACGGCCTCGCTGCCGCGCCAGGCCTCACCTCCGGACGAGCCCCGGCGCCCGCCGGAGGACCCGCGCCACAAGTTCCGCCGCCGCGCCCTGACGCTGCTGATCATCGTGCTGCTCATCGGCGTCCCGGCCGGCTACCTGGTGATCTCCGCCAACCAGAGCCGCGACAGCGGCAAGCAGAAGGAGGAGAAGTACTCGGCGACCGGCCTCACCGTGGGCTGGCCCTCGCGCGTCCAGCGCCGCCTCTACCAGGTGCCGATCCCGCTGAACGCCGTCGCCGTCGCCTCCTACGAGACGAACAACTGGAAGACCAGCCGCTTCTACGTACAGTTCGCCACCAACGGCACGGGCCTGGAGCAGTTCCTCTCGGAGATCGGCACCAGCCGGGACACACTGCGCAAGAACAACATCACCGTCGGTACCCGTGACCAGAAGATCGTCGGCTGGAAGTTCACGGGCCCCGGCTCGTGGTGGGGCCTCGCCCACGAACAGAAGGACCCGGCGCCCACCCAGGACATCGTCGTGAACTGGCCTCAGCCCGGGCGCGCCATGGTCTACGTCGTCTCCCGCACGATCCCCTGAGCCGCCCCGGCCCCGCGCCGGGGCCACCGTCGGGACCGATTGTCAGAGCCCGCCCGTAGAGTCGAAGACGACTGATTCGACCGAGGGGCGGGAGGTGACCGGACGTATGGGCGACGAGGCCGTGCAGACCGATACGCGTGTGCCGGTGCGGCTTGCCGCCGTCTTCCTGCCCGCACCCGTGCCCCGCCAGGGGCGCGTCGCCTTCTGGGACCCGGACGGCGGGCCGCTGCCCTCCGTCGGCGGTGCCGGGAGCGTGTCGCCCGCCGAGAACACGTCGTCCGCCGAGCCGACCGAGCTGACGGTGGTACGACCGCACGGCTCGGGAGCCCGCCGCGGCACCGTCCCCGCGCTGACCCTGCCGATCGCCGGGGCCCTCCCGCTGCTCGTCGGCGCCCGCCACGACCGCGCCGCGCATCCGGCCACGACCTGCTGGGGCGCGGCCGCGCTGCACGCGCTGCGGCTCGTCGCTCGGGGCCGGTTGCTGCCCGGGCTCACCCCCGAGGGCCACGACGCCTGGCGCGCCGGCCCACTGGACCCGGACGACATCGCCCATCTGCGGGCCGTGGCCGCCGCTCTCCCGTACGAAGGGCATGCCGTCCCGCTCCCCGGCAAGGGCCCCCTCCGGCTGCCCGACCCGGAAGCGCTGATGCGCTCCTTCCTGGACGCGGTCGCCGACACCCTGCCGCGCACCCCCGCCGCTCCCCACACCGCAGGAAAACCTTTCGCGGCCGGAGAGCCGCAGCGGCTGCCCGGAGCCCACGACTGGGCCGCCGAGGTCGCCGCGGGCATGGACGCGGGCGTACGGATCTCGCTCCGCCTGGACCTGTCGGCGTACCAGCTCTTCGACGACGGCGAGGGCGCGCACCGCGCGGGCGCCGCCGTCGTCCAGGTGCACAGCCTCGCCGACCCCACCCTCGTCGTCGACACCGCGGCCCTGTGGGCGGGCGACGCCGACACGGCCTTCGGCCCCCGCGCACGCGTGGACGCGGCACTCGCCGTGCGCCGCGCCGCCCGCGTCTGGCCGCCCCTGGACCGCCTGTCCGAACAGGACGTGCCCGACGTCCTCGCACTCTCCGAAGAGGAGCTCTCCGACCTGCTCGGCATCGCCGCGACCCGCCTCGGCGCGGCCGGCGTCGCCGTCCACTGGCCCCGCGACCTCGCCCACGACCTCAGCGCCGCCGCGGTGGTGCGTCCCGCGCCAGGCTCGGCCACGGACGGCACCGGATTCTTCGAGAGCGAGGAACTGCTCCAGTTCCGCTGGCAGCTGGCCCTCGGCGGCGACCCGCTCACCGAGGCCGAGATGGACGCCCTCGCCGAGGCCCACCGCCCGGTCGTGCGGCTGCGCGACCAGTGGGTCCTCGTCGACCCCGCCCTCGTCCGCAAGGCCCGCAAGCGCGAGCTGGGCCTGCTCGACCCGGTCGACGCCCTGTCCGTGGCGCTCACCGGCACCGCGGAGGTCGACGGCGAGACGGTCGAGGCGGTGCCGGTCGGCGCCCTCGCCACGCTGCGCGACCGTCTGACGGCCGGTATCACCCCGGTGGAGCCTCCCCCGGGTCTCCAGGCCCGGCTGCGGGACTACCAGCTGCGGGGCCTCGCCTGGCTCGACCTCATGACCTCGCTCGGCCTCGGTGGCTGCCTGGCCGACGACATGGGCCTCGGCAAGACCATCACCGTCATCGCCCTGCACCTGCGCCGGGACCGCGGCGAACCCACCCTGGTCGTCTGCCCGGCATCCCTCATGGGCAACTGGCAGCGGGAGATCAACCGCTTCGCGCCCGGCGTCCCGGTCCGTCGCTTCCACGGCCCCGACCGCACCCTGGAGGACCTCGACGGCGGTTTCGTCCTCACCACCTACGGCACGATGCGCTCGGCCGCGCCCCGGCTCGCCCAGCAGACGTGGGGCATGGTCGTCGCCGACGAGGCCCAGCACGTCAAGAACCCCTACTCGGCGACGGCGAAGGCCCTACGGACGATTCCGTCCCCCGCGCGCGTGGCCCTCACCGGCACCCCCGTGGAGAACAACCTCTCCGAGCTGTGGGCCCTGCTGGACTGGACGACGCCCGGCCTGCTCGGACCCCTCAAGTCCTTCCGCGCCCGCCACGCGCGCGCCGTGGAGAACGGCGAGGACGAGGAGGCGATCGCCCGCCTGGCCCGGCTGATCCGCCCCTTCCTGCTCCGTCGTAAGAAGTCCGACCCCGGGATCGTCCCCGAGCTCCCGCCCAAGACGGAGACGGACCACCCGGTCCCCCTCACCCGCGAGCAGGCATCCCTCTACGAGGCCGTGGTCCGCGAGTCGATGCTCGCCATCGAGACGACCGACGGCATCGCCCGCCGCGGCCTGGTCCTGAAGCTCCTCACCTCGCTCAAGCAGATCTGCAACCACCCGGCGCTGTTCCTGAAGGAGGACGCCCGGGCGGCCGCCCTCGGACCCTCCGCCCGCTCCGGCAAGCTCGCCCTGCTCGACGAGCTGCTGGACACACTGCTCGCCGAGGACGGCTCGGCGCTGGTCTTCACCCAGTACGTGGGGATGGCCCGGCTGATCACCGCCCACCTGGCCGCGCGCGCCGTCCCGGTGGAGCTCCTGCACGGCGGCACCCCGGTCGCCGAACGCGAGCACATGGTGGACCGCTTCCAGAGCGGGGCCACCCCGATCCTGGTGCTGTCCCTCAAGGCCGCGGGCACCGGCCTGAACCTCACCCGGGCGGGCCACGTCGTCCACTTCGACCGCTGGTGGAACCCGGCCGTCGAGGAGCAGGCCACCGACCGCGCCTACCGCATCGGCCAGACCCAGCCCGTCCAGGTCCACCGCCTCATCACCGAGGGCACGGTCGAGGACCGCATCGCCGAGATGCTCGAAGCGAAGCGGGCGCTCGCCGACGCCATCCTGGGCTCCGGAGAGGCCTCCCTGACCGAACTGACCGACCGCGAGCTGTCGGACCTGGTGTCACTGCGGAGGTCGTCGTGAGCGGCGCCGAGGAGGAGACACGACCGGTGACCGGGGGCGTGGACGTGCCGGACGCCGAGCCGTCCGCTCCCGGGGCCGGGCCGCGCCCCGCTGACGTGGCGCGTCGCGCGCTGCGGGCCGCGCGGGAGCGCGACACCCGGGGTGCGGCGGCAGGGGACGAGCCGGGTTCGCGGTCCGACGGCGTGACCTCCCCGGCGGCCCGACCGGGCGACGCGGCCAGGCAGGCCCTGCGCCGGGCCGCCACGAGGGGGAGCGATCCGCATCCGGACCCGAGTGCGGGTGCGGATGCGGGTGCGGGTGCCGACACCGTCCCGGATCCGGACCCCGACGCAGGCGCCGGACCCGGCCCGGTACGGCCCTCCGCCCGCGCGAAGACGGCGGACGCCCCGTCCGCCGACGTGCCCGTAGCCGGCACACGTCCTGGTGACATCGCCCGCGAGGCACTGCGCGCGGCGCGCACGGAAGCCCGACAGGCGCGGACGGCGGCGGAGACCAAGGGAGCCGGAGGCGCCCACCGGTCGGCAGACCGTGCGGCGGCCAGTGCGCGGGCCCGGCGCGACCGACGGGACCACGACCCGGGAGGCCGGGTCCGGGACGTACGAGAGGTGCTCGCGGAGGCCTTCGAGCTGCCCGGCGCCGCAGCGCCCCGCGACACAACCACCACCGGCCGTCCGGCGCACCCCGACACGGACACCGAGACAGACGTAGCCACCAACACCAACATCGGCACCACCACCGAGACCGCCCCCGACGCCAACAGCGACGCCAAGACCGATACCAAGACCGACGCCAACAGCGACGCCAAGACCGACACCAAGACCGACGCCGAAACCGACGCCGAGAAGGTGCGCCGCAGGTCGGCGCGCCCGGCGCAGCCGATGCTCCCGGCGCAGCCCCGGCTCAGCGAGCCGAGCACGCTCCCGTCGGCCGCCGCCGCGCCGCGCTCCATGGCGTCCCCGCGCCGCGACGGCGAGCTGCGCCGCACGTTCGAAGCGCTCCCCGCCCGCACCTCGCACGCGGACACCTTCGCGGAGACCTGGTGGGGCAACGCCTGGGTGAGCGCCCTCGAAGAGGGCGCCCTGGACGCGGCGCGGCTGGCGCGCGGACGGGCGTACGCCGACCAGGGGCACGTCGACGCCATCACGGTCACACCGGGACTCCTGCTGGCCTATGTCCACGGGAGCCGCCCGCGGCCGTACCGCGTCCAGGTCCGACTGCGGACGCTGGACGACGGCGACTGGGACCGTTTCCTCGACGCGGCGGCCGAGCGCCCCGGGCACATCGCGGCGCTCCTCGACAAGGAGATGCCGAAGTCGCTCGCGGACTGCGGAGCCGACCTGCTCCCCGGCCCCGGCGACCTCGCACCCCAGTGCAGCTGCCCCGACTACGGCCACCCCTGCAAACACGCCGCCGCCCTCTGCTACCAGACGGCACGTCTGCTCGACGAGGACCCCTTCGTACTGCTTCTGCTGCGTGGCAGGGGCGAGCGCGAGCTGCTGGACGCGCTGTCCCGCCGCAACGCCACCCGTGCGGCCCGCTCCGCCCAGGAGCAGCAGTCGGCGCCGCTGCCCGGTGTACGGGCCCGTGACGCCCTCGCGCGCCGGTCGCTGCCGTCCCTCCCGGCGCCGCTGCCCGCCCCCGCGCACCCCGAGCAGCCGCCGGCCTACCCGGGCGCGCCGGGCGGCCCCGACCCGTTCGCGCTGGACCAGCTCGCCACGGACGCGGCCGCCCGCGCGCACGCGCTGCTCACCACGGGCCGCGACCCGGTCGCGGAGCTGACGCTGTGGCAGGACGCGGTACGGCTCGCCGCCGCCCGCCCCGGTTCCGGCCTCACCGCCGCGACCCGCGCTCTCTACTCCTCGCTGGCCTCCGCCGCCGGCCGCACCCCCGCCGACCTGGCCCGCGCGGTCGCCGCGTGGCGGCAGGGCGGGCTCGAAGGGCTCACCGTCCTCGAAGAGCCCTGGGACCCGCCCGCGGGCCGTTTCGACCGCGCCCGCCCCCTCCTCCTCGCCGCCGACCTTCCCGCCTTCCGCCCCTGGCGCAACCACCTCACCCACCCCCGCGGCCATGCCCAGCTCCGCCTGGGCCACGACGGCCTCTGGTACGCCTACGAATCGGAACCGGGCCACGAGGACTGGTGGCCCCGGGGCACCCCCGACCTCGACCCGGTCGGCGCCCTGACCGGCCTCGGCGCACCGGACGAGCTCTGACCCATGGCATTGACCGCCGGGCGTCCGCACGTCGTGGAAATTGCTCCGGATGCACGACCGCAATCCTGCACATAACGTCGGATTCGCAAACGAGTTGTTGAAAGCGGGCATCTGCCCACGGTGTGCAGAGGCCTGTTCGGCATGGGAGGTCGGTCAGTGATGAGACTCGCCACGGCGGGCCGCCGCGACCGGACCAGGCCACTGCTGGTGCGGCGGTGGCGGCAGGCAGCGGAACGGCATCTGACGCCGCTGCAGCGGTCGCTGCTGATCACATGGATCTCGTTCGGGGTGACCTTCGGCACCGTACGGGTCATCACGCACGGCATTCGCGGCGGGTGGCTGCCCTGGGGAAACATCTCCGCGGGCGGCGAGCATCTGCATCACTACAACTTCGGCATCGCTACGCTCGCCGGGCTCGGCCTGATCGCCGTCCGGGGTGACGAGCGGGCGATCGGACATCCCGTCGTGGCGGCCGCCTACGGATGCGGCACCGCGCTGATCTGCGACGAGTTCGCGCTGCTGCTGGATCTGCAGGACGTGTACTGGGCCAGCGAGGGTCGCATCAGTGTCGACGTCTCCTTCGGCGTGCTGTCCGTGCTGGGCGCATATCTGACAGCGAGGCCGTTCTGGCACGAGGTCGGCAGGATCACCCGCACAGCGGCCGCCGGCGGCGTCCGCGCAGCCGCTTGAGGCCAGGCCCGGCAGCCGCCTGAGGCCAGGCCCGACAGCCGGGTGAGACCCCGCGCCATCGCGTGGGGATCAGCGCTCAGACACAGCCCGAGTACCCAGCCCAGCGCGTCACGTGTGCCGTGAGACCAGTGGGCGTCCGACCACCCGGGGAGGAAGGCATGAGCCGGGCCAAGCGCAGGACCCGTAGTACCCGCAAAATACAGACTTCGGGACAAGGCGGTGCCGACGGCCGCCGGCAACGAGACCCCCAGGACGTGCCCCGCCGCACCGGGCGACCACCGGCAGACGCGGCCAGGGACGGTGCGCCTGTGTCCGATGCTCAGCAGCCGGCGCAGCCCCGCGAGCACGACGCGCAGGACCGCTCGCAGACGGATCCGGTGCCACGGGCGGCGCGCTGCGGACCTGGCGCGCAGATGGCACGGCTGCGCATGACCCGAGCTGATCCCTGGTCGGTCATGGCAACGAGCTTTCTGGTCCTGGTAAGTCTCGGAGCGTGTGTGGTCGTCACCATGGCCGTCATATGGAGCACGTTGAGCGCGATGGACCCGCAACCGTGGCCGTCCCTGAGACGGGGTCTGACCATCACCACCGCCGTCGTCGTGCTGGAAATCATCCTGGGCACGGCCCTGGCAACCCTGAGCGCCTACCTCTACAACATGTCCTCGCAATACATCGGCGCCGTCGAGCTGACACTGGCCGACGATGTCACCGAACCGGCAGATACCAGTGCCGGGGCCCTGCCGTCGGACCACCTCCGCGCTCGCGTCCGACAGCGTCTGAGCACACACCTGGGACGTCTGCGCGTGCTGAGCGCGGTGCTGCTCGAGGCCATCGGTTCAGCCCGCCGCATGTGGCAGAACCGGAACTCACGCGGAAACGGCGACCCCAACAAGCCCGCAGAGACCGACGAAACCAGCTGACCTGCTGAAACACGGGTCACGCCATGTCACAGGTCACGCCATGTGAAGATCCCGCTCCCCGCAGGGATGTCGCCCGAATGGCCTAACGCCCCCGGGTCCGGCGTGCGGCGTTCCCCCATTCGGTCCACGCTGAGCCTGTACCTGTTGCAGCCGCGCCGTACCCGTGATCACCGACTTCGTCGGGAGGCACCGTGGTCGTGATAGCTCTGCTCGTGCCGGAGATGCTCCTGCTGTTGATGTTCATGCTGGACGCCATGGAGAACCTTCTGTTTCCTCCATCGCCGACGCCACCTCCGGAGGAAGATACGCCGGACCAGCCGACATCCAATGAGCATTCCTCCGGCTGACGAGGTCCGGGACCGGTGGGATTCTCCCCGCGGCGACGGGGGTCGGCCGCGAGGGGACGGGCCGGCCGTTGGCTGGTGCCATCGGCGGCCCGGAACCCCGCGGTACACGGGTTCTTGTCCAGGCGGACCGGACGGCCATAGTGGCGCCCCAGTCCTCGTCGACCAGGCCGGACAGCGGATGCCCGGCGGCGCGGGCCGCTTCCTCCAGCGTGGCACGGACCGCCTCAGTGGCCAGTTCCAGCCGCGTCAGATCGCGCACCGCGGCCAGAACATGGGTGGAGTCGGTCCGCTGCGTAGTGCGCTCGCGTACGAGGCCGCCTCCTTGAGGCTGACCTCAACGAGGCGGCAGAGCGCTGGATCGAGAAGACAGTCGGGCACTCGTCCCGTGCGAGGCGCTCGCGGAAGTCGGTCAACACGCCGTGGCGGAAGCCCGGATCGTCCAGCTCCATGGTGCAGCACGCAGACGGTGGTGAGCCGGGCGGGGGAGAGGCCGGGGTGCCCGTCGCGCGGGTAGCAGTCAGCGAAGTCCTCGTCACCCAGAGCCCGTCGAGGCGGTCTCTCGCCCACATCGCCGTCGTACCACCCGGTTTGCTCGCCTGCGATCTGCGCAGTCAGGGACGAGACGTGCTCACCGGAGCGGCAGCCCCGGGCATGCCGGTCGATCGTGCTGCCGCACCGAGAAACTCCAAGATTCCCGGCAGGGTCAGGCTGAGTTGGAGCCCGTCAGTCGCGCGGCCGTGCGCAGTTGGTCGCCAAGTCGCCGCTTGAATTTGGCAAGTTGAGCCGTATGCGACTCAATGTATTGACGGTCGTAGGCGATCTCAACGGCTACGGCAACGCCGACCAGGTTGGTGGACAGCTTGCACTCCACATCAGCTGTGGCAGTTGCGATTTCCTCTGATGTGTGAGGGGTCTGTCGAGGGGGTGACCCAGCCGCAGATGCTTTCCACTTCGGACTGCTGTATGCCGCCCAAGGGTTGGGGTACATGAACCCTTTGCCTTTCATGCAGGCCGCCCAGCGTGCATTGACCACCTTCATGTGTGGATTATCCGGGGGAATCTTGGGTCCTCCGTCCGGAAGCGCTTCGGCGGCAGGTATCGGAGGTGGGCCTCCGATAGCGTCGATGCCCTGCTGACGGCATCCGCCGGCGGGGACCTTCTTGTCCTTGAACGTGGCCACAGTGGTTCCGGAGGCGCTCTGTCCGCGGAGGACACCCATCTCCGTCATGGTGTAGGGCACTTCGTCGGACGTGCCGTCAGGACGGCCGAGCTGCGTGTCGTATCCCTTGCTGCGGGCCGTGGAAAGGTCGAAGAAACCGTACAGGGTGGTGCGTATCTTGTTCTGCCGGGCGAAGTCGGCGAACCCCTCCATGATCGGCGGGTGATACGGCAGTCCGTAGCCGTGCATACAACGCGCCGACGCCACGTCAGTGGCCTTCTGCAATGCCAGGATCTGAGTCGAGGTGGGTATGTAGGAATCGACCGGCAAACTGATGGCGTCGACCGAGGATATCTCCGGGATCGGCCCCAGTGCCGGCGCAGGGGACCGGGGTGCCTGGCTTGAGCACCCGGCAGTCAGCAGCAGTGCTAGGAGCCCGACAGCTGCTCTACCCGTGTTTCTCATCTTGGCTCATCTCAGCAGGTCCCGTAACAGCACGTCGTGGACACCGCTGCCGGCGGTCGCCAGGGGGCTCCCGCCGGCAGCGATCCGCTACGGGATGTACTTGATGTGAACCCCGTACACGTTCCCCCAGGTTCCGTAGCGCTGCTCGTAGTTGACGCTCATCCCCGCGCTCAAGGGGACGTTGTAGTTGACCCCGTGCACGCTGATGTCGGTCACGCTGCCGCTGTTCCCCGAGCTCGTTGCATACACCTCTGAGATGTTTGCCCAGCCGTCACCGACGCCCGCATAGCAGTAGTCGTGGGTGTGGCTCCACTCATGCAGGGTGTTGTTGTTGCAGCCGACGTTGGCGATCGCGCCGGCCGGAGTGGCTGCCGCGACGCCTGCGAGTACTACGGTTCCAGCAAAGGCGCCGGCGAGAAACTTCCTGCGCAAGTTCAAGACAATTCTCCTTCTGGATCCCGCGGGAACTTCCCGCCTTTCGGTGAGCCCCGCTACGGTGACGACGCTATGGACGAGGGTCCGTCGGCCGTCCTGGATTCGTCCTAATGCGAGGTCAGCCGGGGGTGGCGTCAATTTTCACGTGCCGGGGGATACATGAGATTCGGCGTGCTGGGGCCGTTATACGCCCAGATCACCGGACGCGAGGTTCGGTTGAACGGGCCGCGGCAGGCCAAGCTGCTGGCAGCACTGCTGATCGACGCCAACAACATCGTCGCCATGGAACGGCTCGTCGCCGTGATGTGGGACGCGAACGCGCCCGCCACCGCGGTCCGCCAGGTCCAGGACGCCGTCTCTGGGCTGCGCCGCAACCTCGCCGCCTGCGGAGCACCCGGCTCCTTGATCAGCACGCGGCGCGGCGGCTACGAGATCCACCTGGCCCGAGATCAGCTCGACCTGCTGGAGTTCGACCACGAGCGACACCTCGCCGAACAGCACACGGCCCCGTTCGAGACAGCAGTCGCGCTGCGGCGGGCGCTGGCCTGCTGGCGAGGAAACGCCCTGGTCGACACTCCCAGCCAAGCCCTGGAGATCGATGCGGCACGGCTGAACGAGAAACGCGCGGCCACGCACAAACAGTGCCTGGCCATCGAACTCGACCTGGGGCGCCATCGAGAGGTCATCGATGAACTGACCGCTCTGCTCCGCGAGCACCCCTACGACGAGCAGGTTGCCGAACACCTGATGGTCGCCCTCTACCGGTGTCGAAGACAAGGCGAGGCGCTGCAGGTGTACGAGCGGCTGCGCCGGACACTGGCCGACGAACTCGGCGTCGACCCCACCCCGCCGCTCCAGGCGCTGCATCAGCGCATCCTCATCGCGGATCCCGCCCTGACGGCTCCCGTCCCAGCGAGCAGGCCCTTGGACATACCACCGGAGAGCCCTGCCCCGACGGACCCCGGGCCGGCCATGGCGATGCCCGTGCGTCAACTACCCCTCGACGTACCCGACTTCGTAGGCCGGGCCGAAGCGCTGGCCGAGATCGCCGGACTGCTCGACGGGGCGGCGCCGAACCGGGCCCCGGTGGCCGTCATCGTGGGTGGTCCCGGTGTCGGCAAGTCCTGCCTGGTGACGCACGCTGCGCGGCTGGCGAGCGCCGACTTCCCCGACGGCCAGCTCTACCTCAACCTCGCCGCGACATCGGACGAGCCACGGGACCCGGGGCTGATGCTGGCCGAAGCACTGCGCGCGCTCTCGATCGCCGGCAGCGCGATCCCGAACGGCCTGTCCGAGCGAGCCGCGCTCTACCGATCGTTGCTGGTGGAACGTCACATGCTGGTGGTGCTGGACGATGCCGGTCACGCCGATCAGGTGCTGCCCTTGCTGCCCGCGGCCGACGGCTGTGCCGTGTTGATCACCAGCCGCACTCTGCTGACGCAACTCCCCGGCGCTCGGCACATCGACCTGGATGTGCTGAGCCCGGCAGAGGCGCGGGAGTTGTTCACGGGAATTGTCGGGCGGCGGCGGGTCGAGCGGGAACCTGGGGAGGCCGACGCGATCCTCGACTGCTGCGGCAACTTGCCGCTGGCGATCCGGATCGCCAGCGGCAAGCTCACGGGCCGCCCGGCTTGGTCGCTGCGGGTGCTGCGGGAACGGATCGAGGATGAGTCCCGGCGGCTGGCCGAGCTGAGGATCGGGGATCTCAGTGTGCGAGCCAGCGTAGAGCTGAGCTTACGGCTGCTGCCGGCCGACTCGGTGCGCGCGCTGAGTCTGCTGGGTCTGCTCGGCGCCTACACCCTGCCCGGCTGGGTGGTCGGCCCGCTGCTGGACCGCTCGGACGGCGAGGAGGTGCTGGACACCCTCGTCGACGCCAGCCTGGTGCGGCTGACCGCCACCGACGCCCTCGGCGAGCCGCGCTATCGGCTGCACGACCTGATCAGGACCTGCGCCGTGGAGATCGCCGCCCCGCTGCCGACGGAGGACAAGCGGGACGCGATCATCCGGGTGCTGTCCGTTTGGCTTGAGCTGATCGGGCGCGGCACCGATCGGCTGCCGGCGGCCGGGCTGCTGGCAGCCGAGCCCGGTTCGGCACCGCGCCGGTCGCTGCCCGATGCGGTCGTGGACCGGCTGATGGCCGATCCGTTCGGCTGGTTCGACGCGGAACGCGACAACCTGCTCGGTGCGGTGAAACTGGCCGTGGACTGGGGCCTGGACGAGTTGGCCTGGGAGCTGGCGGCCGGCGCGGCGACCTACTACGACCACCGGTGTCTGTATCAGGACTGGCAGCACGGGCACCGGCTCGCGTTGGACGCGGCCGAGGCCGCCGGCAACGTACGCGGGGCATCGGTGCTGCTACGCGGTCTCGGCCAGCTGCACATCTACCAAGACGAATTCGACAGCGCCACCCGCGTCCTGGAGTCCTCCATCGAGCTGTGCCGGGACAGTGGGGACAAGCGCGGCGAGGCGTTGTCGGTGGCGATGCTCAGTACGGTCAGCCGGGTGCAGGGCCGTGACGACGAAGCACTCGAACGTGTCGAGCAAGCGCTGGCCATCGCGGTCGGTGAAGGCGACCGGCACATCGAAGCGCAGCTGTCCTGCTCCATGGCCGTGATGCGACTCATGCAGGGCCGACTCGAAGAGGCGGAGTCCTGGTTCACCGGAGCCCTGCGCCTGGCCAGGGCGCTTGACGACGAGCATCGCGTGGCCGTCGTGCTGCGGCGGTTCAGCCGGTTGCACGATCGGCGCGGTGATCCGGACGAGGCGCTGCGCTGCCTGTGGCAGGCGTTGGCCACCTTCGAGAAACTGGCCGACGAGCGGTGTGCCGCGTACACGCTCCTGGAAGTCGGCCGCGTGTACGCCGGTCAAGACGACCGGGACCGGGCGAGCCCGGCGCTGGAGCGCGCGGCGGGCCTGTTCCACCGGCACGGCGACCGCCAGGACGAGGCCACATGCTGGCAACTGATCGGCGACCTGGACGCCGCCGCCGGCGTTCACCACCTGGCGCAGCAGCACCGAGGGCGGGCGCTGCGGCTGTGGCAGATGATCGGCGACATCAACCAGACGAAGGCTCCGGCGCGACCATCGTCGCCGTGAGGTGGCCATGTCCCTGATCGGAGATGTCTGTCGTGGCACACTGTCAGCAGGGCCGTCTCGCATCCCCCGTCGAGGCGGCCCTGCCGCTTTCATGCGCAGGCGACGCCGTCGCAGTCCCGGTCGAGGTGTGAGTCGTATCCGGGATCGCCCTCGTAGAGGGGGTGACCTCAGCGGCGCGGGCGGCGCTGCAGTTGGCGTAGTAGGTGCGTCCGCCACCGCTGTTGTCGTCGTCGGAGCTGACGGAGTCGCTGCCCGTGTCCGCGGCGACGGTCACCTTGACCTTGACGGTCTTCGTCTCGGTGACGGTCGCCGTCGGCCCGGGCCGAACGGTTCGGAGACAAGGGCGTCAAGGAAGCATCAATTCGCTGGTCACAGGCCATACTTCACCGGTGGGGGCCGAGCGGCCCCCGTTGGTCCGGTGCGGGAGGCGACATCCGGTGAGCAGCGTCGGCGAGGGGTTCGGGAAGGTCGAGGTACGGCTGAAATGGGACCCGAGTCCCCTGGGGGAACCGGCCCGGCATCTCGACATCGTGGCCGCGACCTACTCCGTGGACGATTCCCACGGGCGGCCGGTGTACATCGTCCACTACGACAGCCGGTCTCCCGACGGCACGATCAACATGACCCGGCACAGCCAGACCGGCCAGGGCTTCGGCTACGTCGAGGTGATGGTGCTGGAGTTGGACCGCCTCGCGGCCGCCTACGGGCGGGTCGTGGTGGGGGTGGTCATCCACCAGGACGGCGGACTGCGGACTTTCGGTGACATCCACAACGCCGGGGTGCTGGTCGTCCAGCGCTACACCGAACTGCTGGCGGACGACTTCACGCAGGTCGCCGGGTCCACGGCCACCACCGTGGCCGAGTTCGTCAGGGACGGCTCGGGAGTGTGGGAGATGCACGAGATGGTCCGGGGATCCGACAGCGACCCGGTGCCCTTCACTCTGGAGATGGGCAGTGTGTCCCGGCCTCGCAGCGGCCACACCCCGGAGGAGCGTCCGGCCGGGACGGTCTGAACGCGCCGGCCAGGGGCCGCTGCCCGGCTCGGCCGCCGGTGCGCGGGCAGGGCCGATCCGGTGCAGGGGCGTCCCGGCCCGTTCGTCGGCGTGCGTGACGAGCAGCCGGGTGTCGCGGGCGCGAGCGGCACGGAGCGCTGAGAAGAGTGCTGTGCAACTGCTCACGGCCCTCAGGACAGCAGGCAGCCGGTGTCCGATCGGAGGCTCGCGGCGCACCGGGATCCCCGTGTTCCAGGAGGGCATTGGCGCTTCAGCCGGTGGTGCGGCTGTCGGCCTCGGCTCGGGCTATGGCTTCGGCCTCGCTGTCGGCCAGGGCGATTCCGACGCCGAAAGCCTCGGCGAGGTGGCCGGCCGCGGACATGACGCGCGCTGTTCCCACCACGGGTGCGATCGCGACGAGGAGGTCCTGGAGCTGCTCGACGGTGAACTGGGCCTTGATCGCGGGATTGACGTGGGCCAGGTAGGAGATCGAGGGTGCGTCCATGGCCACGAGTGCGGCGATGCGGCTGAGGATGAGCGTGCGCTCGTCCATCTGGCAATGCTCGATGGAGTCGATCGTCATCGCGGCGATCGTGTCGAGAACGGGAGTGTCGAACTCAGGTGCAGTAGCCATGACGAGACTGCCTTCCGGTTCCGGTGCTGTAGGGCGTCGGACCGCCACCCGCTTCACGCGGAGGTCCCCCCTGAATGCCCGGCGGTGACCAGTCAAGCGTAGGCACCGTCGAGCGGTCGCCGCGACCGAAGCGGGGCGGCGCCTGCACGGGAACCGATCGGCGCCGCCGCCAATCCGTCCCCCCGGTCTGTTCCGGATCACGCGAGGAAGCCCGATCGCGTGGTGCGGAGGACAGACGATGGAGCGGACGTCGCGGCAGGCCGCGTACGGCCCGCAGCACACGGCTCGCCGAGGACGGCGGACGGCGGTGGTCGGGTCCGGCGTGGCGGGGCCGACCGCCGCGTACCTGCTGGCCCGCGTCGGTCACATCACCCTCCACGAGGCCGACGACCGGCTCGGCGGACACGCGCACACCCATGAGCCGACCTCGCCGCACGGCGGCCGGGTGCACCGCGTGGACTCCGGGTTCATCGATCCAACACGTCAGGGGCCTGCCGATCAGTCGTGGCGTCCTCGCGATTCTGACCGCCCGATGCGGCCCGGTACCGGCAACGTGACGCGCCATCGGACCGGAAGAGGGGACGGGCATGTCCAGTACGCCGCCGGCCCCGCAGGTTTGTCGTCGACGCTCTGCGGGATATCGCGATCTGCTGAAGCAGGCCAGGAAGTGGGGAGCCGTGAGGCTGTCCGCGAGGTCTTCCACCTGGTCGAACAGATACAGCCAGGACCCCACTCATACGGGCTGTCGTGACAGATGAGAGGGTCAGGCGGGTGAGTGAGACACCGAAGAACACCCTCCAATACCGCCTTGACGGGCCAGAAGACGCTCCTGTCCTGATCTTGGGTCCCTCACTGGGTACCACCTGGCACATGTGGGACCGGCAGATACCGGAGCTGTCCAAGAACTGGCGGATCTTCCGCTTCGACCTGCCGGGCCACGGCGGCGCACCCGCCTACCCGGCGGGTTCCGTGACCGAACTCGCGGGGCGGCTGCTCGCCACCCTCGACGGGCTCGGCGTTCAGCGCTTCGGTTACGCGGGCTGCGCGTTCAGCGGGGCCATCGGTATCGAGCTGGCCCTGCGGCACCCGGAGCGGATCGCCTCGCTCGCCGTGATCGCCGCCTCGCCCCGCTTCGGATCGGCCGACGAGTTCCGCCAGCGCGGGGTGATCGTGCGCAGCAACGGTCTTGACCCGATCGCGCGGTCCTCGCCCGAGCGCTGGTTCACGAGCGGCTTCGCCGCCGCGCAGCCCGCGATCACCGAGTGGGCCGTGCAGATGGTGCGCACCACCGACCCCGGCTGCTACATCGCGGCCTGCGAGGCGCTCGCCGCGTTCGACGTACGCGTCGAACTGGGCCGCATCGGCGTCCCCACCCTCGTCCTCGTCGGCTCCGACGACCAGGTCACCGGACCCGCCGAGGCCCGCACGCTGGTCGCGGGGATACCGGACGCCCGACTCGCCGTCGTACCCGGAGCCTCGCACCTGGTGCCCGTGGAGCAGCCGGCAGCGGTCACCGACCTGCTGGTACGGCACTTCTCCACCGCCTGGCAGCCCGCCTACGACTCGACCACAGGCCAGATGGCCATCCCGGCGGCCCCGGTCAAGCCGGTGCTCGCGGCAGCCCCGCCGGTCGGCCCCGTCGCCGAGATCGCCCCGCCCGTCGTCCGGCCCGCGGTCCTGGGCAGGCCGGACCCCTACGACGCCGGGATCAAGGTGCGCCGCGAGGTACTGGGCGACGCGCATGTGGACCGGGCGCTGGCCTCGGCGGACGAGTTCTCCGGGGACTTCCAGGAGTTCATCACGCGCTACGCGTGGGGCGAGATCTGGGACCGGCCGGGCCTCGACCGGCGTTCGCGCAGCTGTGTCACGCTGACCGCGCTGGTCGCGGGCGGTCACCTCGACGAGCTGGCCTTCCACACCCGCGCCGCCCTCCGCAACGGCCTCACCCCGGACGAGATCAAGGAGGTGCTCCTCCAGGCGGCCGTCTACTGCGGTGTCCCGGCCGCGAACAGCGCCTTCAAGGTGGCGCAGCAGGTCATCCGGGAGGAGACCACCCCCGAGGAGTGATCTTGAGCCTGGTAGTGGGAGCACCTGTCTCGGGGGCCCTCCGTGGCACCGGGAGGGGGAGGATGGACCCATGAAGCTCACGAAGAAGTCGCATGCCTGCATCCGTCTCGAGAAGGACGGGCGTGTGCTCGTCATCGACCCGGGGACCTTCACCGAGGAGGACGCGGCCGTCGGCGCGGAAGCGATCCTGGTCACGCACGAGCACCTCGACCACTTCAACGAGGACCGGCTGCGGGCCGGCCTGGAGTCCAACCCGGCGGCCGAGATCTGGACCCTGAAGTCGGTCGCGGAGAAGATCTCCGCGGCCTTCCCGGGGCGTGTGCACACCGTCGGTCACGGCGACACGTTCACCGCCGCGGGCTTCGACGTCCAGGTGCACGGTGAACTGCACGCCGTGATCCACCCGGACATCCCGCGCATCACGAACGTCGGCTATCTCATCGACGGTGGCCGCGTCTTCCACCCGGGCGACGCCCTCACCGTTCCCGAGCAGCCGGTCGAGACGCTGATGCTCCCGGTCATGGCCCCGTGGAACAAGATCGCCGAGGTCATCGACTACGTCCGTGAGGTGAAGCCGCAGCGCGCGTACGACATCCACGACGCGCTCCTGACGGACCTCGCGCGCCCGATCTACGACCACCAGATCGGCTCCCTGGGCGGCTCCGAGCACCTGCGGCTCGCGCCGGGGGCGTCGGCGGACGTCTGAGCACCCGAGGGCGGGTGCGCCGGGTGGTCACGGCGCCCCGGTGGTCACGGCGACCCGTTGTCGTACCCGCCCGGTAGGTTGTGAGGCATGCGCATCGCGACCTGGAACGTGAACTCGATCACCGCTCGCCTCCCGAGGCTGCTGGCCTGGCTGGAGAGCAGCGGCACGGACGTGCTGTGCCTCCAGGAGGCCAAGGTCGCCGCGGAGCAGTTCCCCGTCGACGAGCTGCGTGAGCTGGGCTACGAGGCGGCGGTCCACGCGACCGGGCGGTGGAACGGCGTGGCGGTGCTGTCCCGCGTCGGTCTGGAGGACGTGGTCAAGGGGCTGCCCGGCGGCCCCGGTTACGAGGGTGTGGAGGAGCCCCGGGCCGTCTCCGCGACCTGCGGCCCGGTCCGCGTCTGGTCGGTGTACGTGCCGAACGGACGCGAGGTGGACCACCCTCACTACGCCTACAAGATCCAGTGGTTCGAGGCCCTCAAGGCCGCGGTCGCGGGTGACGCGGCGGGCAGCCGTCCCTTCGCCGTGCTGGGCGACTACAACGTGGCACCGACGGACGACGACGTCTGGGACATCTCCCTCTTCGAGGGGGCCACCCACGTCACCCCGGCCGAGCGGGAGGCCCTCGCCGCGCTGCGCGAGTCGGGCCTGTCGGACGTGGTCCCGCGGCCCCTGAAGTACGACCACCCGTTCACGTACTGGGACTACCGTCAGCTCGGCTTCCCGAAGAACCGCGGCATGCGCATCGACCTGGTCTACGGCAACGAGCCGTTCGCCAAGGCGGTCACCGACTCCTATGTGGACCGCGAGGAGCGCAAGGGCAAGGGCGCGTCGGACCACGCCCCGGTCGTGGTGGACCTCGACGTGTGAGTGCCGCCGGGGCGCGCCTGTGGTGCGACCCGGAGTACGAATGTCACGCTGGGCGTATGAACATCCCTTTCCTGGGCACCTGGCGCAAGAAGCACGGTCCCGCCTTCGGCGTCGCGGTGTTCTCCGACGGTGATCACGACTCCGAGGGCGTCGCCGAACTCCTCTCCGAGTGCGAGCTGCTGCGCTCGCAGGCCCACCAGGCGGGCGTCGAACTCGACGACTCCGTCGCCTCGTTGGAAGCGCTTGACCAGCTGCTGCCGCGCTGGCGCGACGACGAGGAGAGCCTGCCATGGCTCGGCAACGACGCGGGGCTCTATCTCGGCTCGGTCATCGTGCGCACGGTGCCCGGCGCCCGCTGGGAGGTCTGGCCCAACGGCCACCCGGCGGTGCGGCTGGCCTCCGGCCGGGAGATCGACGTCGTCGCCTCCGGCCATACCTGGGCGTCCAGCGGCGCCCCCGAACTCTCCCAGTTGTACGCCGAGGTGGCGGAGGGGTAGCCCGTCTCGCCAGGACGCCGTAAACCAGAAAATTGAAAAATACGGCTAATGCCCGAAAAGTGCGTGTCGCGTATGGGGGGTCACCCTGCCCGGATAGTTTGCGGCTTCTGCGACACAGCTGAGAGTGGGTAGGGCCGGGCATGGCTGTCGATCCTCTGATCGAACTGCAGGACGTGAACAAGCACTTCGGCGCGTTGCATGTCCTCCAGGACATCAACCTCACCGTCGGCAAGGGGGAGGTGGTCGTGGTCATCGGCCCCTCGGGGTCGGGCAAGTCGACCCTGTGCAGGGCCATCAACCGGCTGGAGACCATCGAGTCCGGCGCCATCAGGCTCGAAGGACAGCCGCTGCCGGACGAGGGCAAAGCGCTCGCCAGGCTCCGCGCCGAGGTCGGGATGGTGTTCCAGTCCTTCAACCTCTTCGCCCACAAGACGATCCTGCAGAACGTCTCACTGGCCCAGATCAAGGTCCGTGGCCGCAAGAAGGAGGAGGCCGACCGGCGCTCCCTCGAACTCCTGGACCGCGTGGGCCTCGCCTCCCAGGCCCCGAAATACCCGGCGCAGCTCTCCGGCGGCCAGCAGCAGCGCGTGGCCATCGCCCGCGCCCTCGCCATGGACCCCAAGGCCCTGCTGTTCGACGAGCCGACCTCGGCACTCGACCCCGAGATGATCAACGAGGTCCTCGAAGTCATGCGGCAGCTCGCGCGCGACGGCATGACCATGGTCGTCGTCACCCACGAGATGGGCTTCGCACGCTCCGCGGCCAATCGCGTCGTGTTCATGGCCGACGGCCGCGTCGTCGAGGACCGCACCCCCGAGGAGTTCTTCACCAACCCGCGCAGCGACCGCGCCAAGGACTTCCTCTCCAAGATCCTCAAGCACTAGGCGGGGGAGTACGACCATGATCCGTACGACACGTACGCGCCTCGCCGTGGCCGCCCTCGTGTGCGTCGCGCTGCTGACGGCCGCCTGCGGCAAGGAGGGAAGTCCGCCCGTCAAGGGACCGGCCGCCGGCAAGCTGCCCCACTACCAGGTGGCGGAGGGCTTCGAGCTCCCCTCCTCGCCCACCTGGGAGAGAGCCAGAAAGCGCGGCTACCTCACCATCGGCGTCAAGGAGGACCAGCCGTACCTGGGCGAGAAGGACCCGGCGAGCGGTACCTACTCCGGCTTCGACATCGAGATCGCCAGGATGATGTCGGCCTCGCTCGGCTTCGACCCGAGCACCATCCGTTTCAAGACGATCGCCTCGGCCAACCGCGAAACCGCCCTGCAGAACGGTCAGATCGACTTCTACGTCGGCACCTACACCATCAACGACAAGCGCAAGAATCTCGTCGGCTTCGCGGGCCCCTACTACATGGCCGGTCAGTCGCTGCTCGTACGCAAGAACGAGAAGGACATCCGCGGCCCCGACGACCTCGCCGGCAAACGTGTCTGCTCGGCGGCCGGTTCGACGCCGTACCAGCGCATCCAGACCGACTACCCGAAGGCGACGCTCGTCGCCTACGACACCTACTCGGTCTGCGTCGACAACCTGCTCACCTACCAGGTCGACGCCGTCACCACCGACGACGCGATCCTGATCGGCTACGCGGCGAAGGTGCCCGACGAACTCAAGGTCGTCGGCCGGCCGTTCTCGAAGGAGCCGTACGGCATCGGTGTGCCGCGCGACGACAACGCGCTGCGGTTCGCGCTCGACGACGCGTTGGCGGCCCGCGAGAAGAACGGCGACTGGAAGAGGGCGTACGAGGCGACACTCGGGCTCTCCGGAGTGCCGGCGCCCACCCCGCCCGCCATCGACCGCTACCCGGCGAGCTGAGCGAGGCCGATGTGAACGTACTGATCGACAACTTCCACACCTTCGCCCAGGGATTCCTCGGCACCGTCGAACTCACCGTCTACGCGAGCGTGCTGGCCCTCGTGCTCGGCTTCCTGATGGCGTCGTTCCGGGTCGCGCCGGTCGGCTCCCTCCGGGCCTTCGGGACGGTGTGGGTGACCGTGCTGCGCAACACCCCGCTGACCCTGCTGTTCTTCGCCGTGCTGCTCGGGCTGCCCCGGTTCGGACTCGTGCTGCCCTTCAAGGTGTTCGCGGTCCTGGCGCTCGGCTGCTACACCTCCGCGTTCATCTGCGAGGCGCTGCGCTCGGGCATCAACACCGTGCCCAAGGGACAGGGCGAGGCGGCCCGCAGCCTCGGCATGACCTTCAGCCAGACGCTGTCCGCGGTCGTCCTGCCGCAGGCGTTCCGGTCCGTGATCCCGCCCATCGGCTCCACGCTCATCGCCCTCGCCAAGAACTCGGCGATCGCCGGGGCGTTCAGCGTCAACGAACTGCTCGGGACCTACAAGACGCTGAGCGAGCTCGGCTACAACATCGTCTGGACCTTCCTCTGGATCGCCGTCGGCTATCTGATCATCACCCTCACCATCAGCGCGATCTTCAACTACCTCGAACAGCGCTGGGGAGTCGCCCGATGACCACCACCACCCCCGAATCGACCGCCCTTTACGACGTTCCCGGACCCAGGACCCGTCAGCGGCACCGGCTCTACGCGGCCGTGTCCACCGCCCTGATCCTCGCCCTGGTCGGCTGGATCCTCTATCTCCTCTTCGACACCGACCAGTTCACCTACACCAAGTGGATGCCGTTCGAGTACAAGGGCATCCAGGAACTGCTGCTGCGGGGACTGGGCAACACGCTGAAGGCCTTCGCGATGGCCGCGGTGCTCTCGCTGGCGCTGGGCACCGTGCTCGCGACAGGACGCCTGTCCGACCACCGTCCGGTGCGCTGGATCTCCGCGCTGGTCGTCGAGTTCTTCCGCGCCATGCCCGTACTGGTGATGATCTTCTTCATCTTCGTGGCGCTGAAGGTGCAGCCGCTGCCCGCGCTGGTCGCGGGGCTGACCCTCTACAACGGCTCGGTGCTCGCCGAGGTCTTCCGCTCCGGCGTCAACTCCGTCGAACGCGGCCAGCGGGAGGCCGCGTTCGCGCTCGGCATGCGCAAGACCCAGGTCATGACCTACGTCCTCGTCCCGCAGGCCGTGCGGGCCATGCTGCCCGCCATCATCAGCCAACTCGTGGTGGCCCTGAAGGACACCTCGCTCGGATATCTCATCACCTACGAGGAGTTTCTCCACGCCGGGAAACTGATCGCCTCGAACCTCGACTACGATTTGCCGTTCATCCCCGTGGTGATGGTGATCTCGCCGATCTACATCGGGATGTGCATGCTGCTCTCCTGGTTCGCCCAGTGGGTGTCCCGGCGGGAGCAGCGCAGTCCCAAGACCGAGGCCGTGAACGTGGCACCGGCCGAACCAGGGACGCTGCTGCCGGGTGGGGGTCCCCCCACAGCCCCGCGATTGTAGGGGGAGCAGCAGCTCACAGGGCCAGACCCGGCCGGCGCCAGCAGCCGGAGATCACTGCTCGCGCAGGGGAACGGACACGTAGGACGGGTCGTTCGCCGGTGAGGAGAAGGTCAGCTGCGCGCCGGACGGGTTGTGCTCGATGTAGAGCGGGTCGACCGTGTCGACGACCAGGGCGAGCCGATGCCCTGCCGGGACGTCGTAGGCCGTGGAGTACAGGTCCAGGTCGACGCCGAACGGCTTTCCGGGCATCTGCCCGTGGAAGGTGTACGGCGCGTTGCTGACCAGCTTGCCGAGGCCGAGCGGGCCCACGTCGTAGAGGTAGGCGACGAGGGTGCCGCTCTCCTTGGTCGGAGTGAGCGTGGTGTGCAGCGTGGTGGTTCCGCGCACTTGCTGGACGCTCGCGTACTTCTCCGACTGCCAGACGGCCGCCCAGCGGCGCGGCAGCAGCGGGATCGACGCCATCGGGGGGACCTGGGCGATCTGGTCGAGGATGCTGGAGAGGAAGATGATCCCGCCGTCCGCGCCCGAGTCGACGTTGGTGTGGATCGTGGTGGTGCCCGCGAGGGCGATCTTCTTCCTGGTCGCGCCGACCGACTTCCAGTCGGGGTAGCCCTCGTAGGCGCCGGTGGTGCGGGGCTTGAGCTGGACGGGCTGCTCACGGTCGATGCCGTTGTCGACGCCCCTGAGGTAGTGGTCGAACCAGCGGCCGGTGTCCGTCCACACGTCGTTGGGGAGCCCGAACAGACCGGTCACCTCGGCGGTGGCGTGGTCGCCGGGGCGGAACTCCAGGCGCTTGGGGCCGGTCAACTCCTCGTAGAACCTGGCGTACTGGTTGGGCGGGAAGATCGTGTCGCCCCAGCCGTTGGCCATGAAGACGGCCGCGCCGTTCTTGTTGAGCTGGTCGACGTAGGTCTCGGGGGAACGTTTCTTCCCCCAGGCGATCATCTCCTGCTCCTTCGACAGGTTCGAGGCGAAGAAGTCCTTGAGGGTCTGCTGGAGTTCGGCGCTCGGGCGCCCGGTGATGGTCCCCGCGACGCCGAGCAGGGCGGTGGCCTGGGAGTGCTGGGTGCGGCCCGAGTAGATCGAGTCGATGAGGTCGGCCCAGCCGCTCATGGCGGAGACCGCCTTGATCCTCTTGTCGTGCGCGGCGGCGAGCAGGCTGATCCCGGCGCCGTAGGAGACGCCCGCCATGCCGACCTTCTGGGCGTCGGCCGGGGTGTTCGCCAGCGCCCAGTCGATCACCTTGGAGGCGTCGGCCACGTCCGGCGGTCCCGCCACTTCTATCTCGCCGCCGGACTGCCAGAAGCCGCGCACGTTGTACGTGAGCACGACATAGCCGGAGTCGGCGAGCTTCTGGGCCTGTGCGAGGTACTCGACCTGGGGCAGGCCCCAGCTCGTCGGCATGACGAGGAGCGGGTACCTGCGGCTGCCGTCGGCGCCCGCGGGGGTGACGACATTGGCCTTGAGGACCGTGCCGCCGTCTCCGGCGATGTCGACGAAGCGGACGGAGGCCGAGGCCGCCTGGGCGGTGGGGGCGAGCCCGAGGGCGGTACCGGCGATCAGGGCTGCGGATACGGCACCGACGGCGGACGTGCGCAGGGCATGACGATGGTGTCCCACGGGCCACTCCTCACTCGTGTCAGTAGAATGTGACCCGACGGTAACCTCGTTGTCTTACCCGAAGTAACCCGTCGGTAAGTTACGCACGGGTAAAGATTGTTGGAGGGCCGTGAAATCTACGAGGCGAGGTGAAATCTACGAGGCGCGATGGGAGTTGCGGGCCGGCGCCGGTGTGGGCAGCGGGGTCTGGGCGGCCCGGGTCACATCCGCGACGAGCTCGACGACATCGGGCCCGTACGCGTGCGAGTTCACCACCTTCAGCAGCAGGACGAAGGAGTTGCCGCCGTGCTTGCGTGCCAGCCGTTCGTGGTTGCGGGCGAGATAGCGGGTCGCCGCCTGGTTGGTGATCGCGCGCTGCCCGCAGAAGAGGAAGACGGGCCGCGTCCCGCGCTCCTGTCCCGCGATCAGCCGGGCGAGGATCACGTACTCGCCCTTCCCCGACTCCAGGCGGTAGCGCTCGCTGCCGATCTGGAAGGCGCCGCGGTCCGGGCCCGGTTCGGCGTCGGTGTTCACCTGGATGCCGGGCAGCAGGGAGTGCAGGTGCGCGGCCATCCGCCGGTTGGACGACGGCCCGCCCACGCAGAACTCGGTCCGCTCCCCGAACCCCTGCTGCGCGGCGTCGTGCGCGACGACCTGGGCGTGCGCGCCGCAGTCCTTGATCAGCGCGGCGAGTTCGAGGAGCGCGAACACGTCGAAGCGCATCACCGTGAGCTCCGGGCCGCCCGCCTCGCGGTTCACCACGAGAAGCGACTCGGAGTTGTCGGGCAGCCCGAAGAACGCCTGTTTGCGCCGGAGTCTGCGCTTCCAGAGGTAGGTGCGGGCGAGCCAGCCGAGCGCGGCGCTGATGGCGGCGGCGACCACGCCGAGGACGATGTTGCGCACGTCGTCATTCATGGGCGCGCATGGTATCGGGAGTGCGGACCGGTGTTCGAGGGGGTCCTGACGGGAGGGGTGCGGTGAAGTTACGCTGCGCGGACGGCTGTTGACTGGAGGTACGGATGCGTCGCCCTGTTGCGCGGAATCTGGCGGTCTTGGCGGTTTCGGCCGCGGTGGTGTCGGTCGGCGCGGCGGCGCCACCCGCCGCCGGGACGGCTTCCTCCCGTGCCACCCCGGCGAAGGTGCCGGTCGCCGTCGGCTACGGCGGTGCCGTGGCCAGCGTCGACGCCGACGCCTCCGCCGCCGGGATCGAAATCCTGAAGAAGGGCGGCAACGCGGTGGACGCGGCGGTCGCCACCGCGGCGGCCCTGGGTGTCACCGAGCCGTACTCCTCCGGCGTCGGCGGGGGCGGCTACTTCGTCTACTACGACGCCAAGTCCCGTTCGGTGCACACGATCGACGGCCGCGAGACCGCGCCGCTGACCGCCGACTCGGGGCTGTTCCTGGAGAACGGCCGGCCGCTCGCCTTCGCGGACGCCGTCACCAGCGGGCTGAGCGTGGGCACGCCGGGCACGCCCGCGACCTGGCAGACGGCGCTGGACAGCTGGGGCAGCAAGCGGCTCGGGAGCGTGCTGAAGCCCGCGGAGCGGATCGCGCGCGACGGGTTCACGGTCGACGCGACCTTCCGCTCGCAGACCGAGTCCAACCAGGCGCGCTTCGAGAACTTCCCCGACACCGCGAAGCTGTTCCTGCCCGGCGGCTCGCTCCCCGTGGTCGGATCGACCTTCACCAACCCCGATCTCGCCCGCACATACGAGGAGTTGGGCAAGAAGGGGGTCGGCGCGATCTACCACGGCGACCTCGGCAAGGACATCGTCGCCACCGTGAACAAGCCCCCGGTGGACCCGGCTTCGGGCTACGACGCCCGCCCGGGCAAGCTGTCGTCGAAGGACCTGGCGGCCTACCGGGCGAAGCGACAGGCGCCGACGGAGACGTCGTACCGCGGCAAGAAGGTCTACTCGATCGCCCCGTCCTCCTCCGGCGGCACCACGGTCGGCGAGGCCCTCAACATCCTTGAGAAGACGGACCTTTCGAAGGCGAGCGAGGTCCAGTACCTGCACCACTACATCGAGGCCAGCCGGATCGCGTTCGCGGACCGGGGGCGCTGGGTGGGCGACCCCGCCTTCGAGGACGTCCCCACGAAGGAACTCCTCTCGCAGAAGTACGCCGATTCGCGCGCCTGCCTGATCAAGGACGACGCGGTCCTGACGAGCCCGCTCGCACCGGGCGACCCGCGCCGTCCTGCGGCCTGCTCCACCGCGGGAACGGCCGCACCGACGACGTACGAGGGCGAGAACACCACCCATCTCACGGTGGCCGACAAGTGGGGCAACGTCGTCTCCTACACCCTCACCATCGAACAGACCGGCGGCAGCGGGATCACCGTCCCGGGGCGCGGATTCCTCCTCAACAACGAGCTGACGGACTTCTCCTTCACCCCGGCCAACCCGGCCGTCCACGACCCGAACCTGCCCGGCCCCGGTAAGCGCCCGCGCTCGTCGATCTCCCCGACGATCGTCCTGGACCGGCACAACCAGCCCGTGGTGGCGCTCGGTTCGCCCGGCGGCGCGACCATCATCACCACCGTCCTGCAGACCCTGACGGAGTTCCTGGACCGGGGGCTGCCGCTGGTGGACGCCATCGCCGCCCCGCGCGCCAGCCAGCGCAACGCGGCCCAGACCGAACTCGAACCCGGCCTGTACGACAGCGCCCTGCGGACCCGGCTCGAAGCCCTCGGGCACTCCTTCAAGCTCAACCCCGAGATCGGCGCCGCGACGGGCGTCCAACGCCTCCCGGGCGGCCAGTGGCTGGCGGCCGCCGAGACGGTACGGCGCGGTGGCGGCTCGGCGATGGTGGTGCGACCGGCGTCGTAGCGAGCGGCGCCCTCGCTCGTCGACGTCGGTGCGCCGGTGGCGATCAGCGTGCCGTGAGGATGCGTGGGCCCGTCCGGGTGATGGCCACCGTGTGTTCCGTGTGGGCCGCGCGGGAGCCGTCGTCGGTGCGCAGCGTCCAGCCGTCGGGGGCCGCGTGGAAGCCGTCGGTGCCGCCGCCGATGAGCATGGGCTCGATCGCGAGCACCATGCCGTGGCGCAGCGGGAGGCCGCGGCCCGGGCGGCCCTCGTTCGGGACGGACGGGTCCTCGTGCATGCGGCGGCCCACGCCGTGGCCCCCGAAGCCGTCCGGGATGCCGTACCCCGCCGCGCGGCACACCGTGCCGACGGCGTGCGCGATGTCCCCGATGCGGTTGCCGACGACCGCCGCTTCGATGCCCGCCGCGAGGGCCCGCTCGGCGGTCTCCACGAGCCGCACGTCGGCCACGCGCGGCTCGCCCACGATGAAGCTGATCGCCGAGTCGCCGACCCAGCCGCCCAGTTCGGCCCCGAAGTCGATGGAGACCAGGTCGCCGTCCCGCAACCGGTATCCGGTCGGGATGCCGTGCACGATCGCGTCGTTCACCGAGGCGCAGATGACCGCGGGGAAGGGGGTGGGGGCGAACGAGGGCCGGTAGCCGAGGAAGGGCGAGCCGGCGCCCGCGTCGCGCAGCACCTGGTGGGCGACCTCGTCCAGCTCCAGCAACGAGACACCCACGTCCGCCACCTTGCGCACCGCCGTGAGCGCCCGGCCCACGACCTGACCCGCTTCGTACATCTCGTCGATCGACGTGTCCGTCTTGAGTTCCACCATGCCAATTACTATACCGGTATTAGAATGGGGCCATGGTGCGTAACCCCCTGACCCCCGAAGAGCGCGAACGCGGCGAGCGTCTCGGGCAGTTGCTGCGCGAGGCCCGCGGCGGCCGCAGCATGGTGGAGGTCGCGGCGACCGCCGGGATCTCGGCCGAGACCCTGCGCAAGATCGAGACCGGACGGGCCCCCACCCCCGCCTTCTTCACCGTGGCGGCACTGGCGCGGGCGCTCGGACTGTCCATGGACGACATTGATCACAGGACTCTGCGTCCAGTCCGAAAACTCCCTGTAGCCGTCCCGTAACACGAAGGGTGTTTTCTACCGGACCGGAGTACTCCAGTCGGGCGGGGAGTTGTGTGATGGCTGTGGAACAACTCCCGGGTCAGGTACGGGAGTTCGCGAGTTACCTGAGCGGGCTGATGAAACGGCTCGATCAGGACGGCGGCTGGTGCGCAGTGTTCTGGCAGCGCGACCCCGACGGCATGCGGGCCTGCCTGGACGGCTGGGAAGTGCCCCCGTGGGACGTCGTGGAGGCGCTCTTCCAGGACCTCGCCGCGGAGCTGGGCCCCCAGATCGCGGCCCAGGAGGCCCAGCGCGCCCGCTCCCTGCACAGCGCCTCGCTCACCGCCTACGACGGCCGGCCCGGCGGACGGGACGCCCTCGGCGACCGTCTCGACGTCATGCTCCGCGAACAGCGCTACGCCGCGGAGCGTCAGGCCGAACTGAGCCGGCAGCTGCACGCGGCCACCACCCAGGAGGAGGCCGACACCGTGCGGCTCGACCTGGCCTGGGCCCACGACGACCACGAACGGGCCGCCGCCCGATGTGCCGAACTCCGCCGCCGGATGGAGAACCTGGACCGCCGCGCCCTGCGTACCCACGTATCGGGCGCGTTCGACTTTTCGGGGGACGGGGGCGTCGTCCGGGTCGCGGAGCCGGCCGACCGGCGCGCGCTCGAGACACGGCCCGACCACTCCGGGCCCGTCCCCCTCCCCGCCCCCGCTCCCATGGCGCCGAACGACCCGGCGTCCCCCGGTTCCGGGCCGTACGATCCGGCGGCCGCCCGTTCCGCCCGAAGTGATTCTGCAGCCGCCCGTATCGCCTCGTACGACCAGGCCGGTGCCAGTGCCAGTGCCAGTACCGGTACCGGCACTGGTCCCACTACCAGTACCGGCGCCGGCATCACCCCCGGCCCGGGTCCCGCCACCACCCCGAGCACCGCCCCCGTCCCCAAGCCGCGCTCCAAGCGGCGCCCCCGCGGCAGCGCCCGCTTCGCCGGGATGATGGAGGCCGAGGCGGCCCCTGTGGCCGTCCCGGAGGCGGCGGCGCCGCCCGTGTCCACCCCGGCCGCGCCGAGCGGCCGTAGCCCCCGTGGAGCCCGTTTCGCGGGTGCCGCCGAGGCGCCCGCGCAGCCGCGCACCGAGGCGTTGGACGAGGACGCGCGGCGGGCCACCGCCGAGACCGTCCAGACCCTGACCCGGCTGCGCCGCGAGGGCCGCAGCGGCGAGGCGCACGCCGTGCTCGTGGAGGCCGCCTACTGGCCCGCCGCCCGCTTCCCGCTGCTCGCCGCCGAACTGCACCGGGCGGGCCTCGACGCGGACTGGGCCACCCTGCTGTGGGAGGCCGCCTCGCTTCCCGCGGACCGGCTGGTCGGCGCCGCGGACGCGCTCGTCGCGGCGGGCCGCAGCGCCGACGGCCGGCAGATGCTGCGCCAGGGCGTCGCCCGCCCCGCTCCCGAGATCGGGACCGCCGTGCTGAGCCTGGCCGACGAGGGGCGGCAGCGCGAGATCCGGGCGCTGCTCGACGCGTATGTCCGCGTCCGCACCCCGGAGGAGGCGGCCCGCAGCGCGGAGGCGGACCCGGGACGCCTCGTGCCGCTGCTGCTGGCGGCCGCCAAGGGCGTATCGGAGGAGCGACACTGGGACCTGGTGCACGCGCTGAGGGTGGCCGGCTTCACCGCCTGAGGGGGCGGCTTCACGGCCTGCCTGAGGGGGCGGCCGCACGGCCTGGGCGGGGAGCCGCTGCACGGCCGGGGAGCGCGGCCGGTTTCGCCGCCCGAGCGATCCGGGAAGGCATCCCCGAGCCCGTCGAGCCCTCGCCCACCGGATCGGCAGATCACCCACAGGGGTGCGAAACGTGATCGACTCAGCGGGTTAACGGCGATGGTCTTGGCAAGGCTGTCCGCTGGGCTTACTTTCGAGCCTCTACCGCCTTTGTCTACGGGCGTAGAAGCTCTCTGACGTCTCGTCGAAGGAGCAGCTCATGGCCAACGTCGTACGCGCCGCTCTGGTCCAGGCCACCTGGACCGGCGACACCGCATCCATGGTCGCCAAGCACGAGGAGCACGCCCGCGAGGCGGCCCGGCAGGGCGCGAAGGTGATCGGATTCCAGGAAGTCTTCAACGCCCCCTACTTCTGCCAGGTCCAGGAACCCGAGCACTACGGCTGGGCGGAGCCGGTGCCCGACGGGCCCACCGTCACTCGTATGCGGGAGCTCGCGCGCGAGACCGGCATGGTCATCGTCGTACCCGTGTTCGAGGTCGAGCAGTCCGGCTTCTACTTCAACACCGCGGCCGTGATCGACGCCGACGGCACCTACCTCGGCAAGTACCGCAAGCACCACATCCCGCAGGTGAAGGGCTTCTGGGAGAAGTACTACTTCAAACCGGGCAACCTGGGCTGGCCCGTCTTCGACACCGCGGTGGGCAGGATCGGCGTGTACATCTGCTACGACCGGCACTTCCCCGAGGGCTGGCGGCAGCTCGGCCTGAACGGCGCCCAGCTCGTCTACAACCCCTCCGCCACCTCCCGCGGCCTCTCCGCCTACCTCTGGCAGCTGGAGCAGCCCGCCGCGGCCGTCGCCAACGAGTACTTCATCGCCGCGATCAACCGGGTCGGGCAGGAGGAGTACGGCGACAACGACTTCTACGGGACCTCGTACTTCGTCGACCCGCGCGGACAGTTCGTGGGGGAGACGGCCGGGGACAAGGCCGAGGAGCTGATCGTCCGCGACCTCGACTTCGACCTGATCGAGGAGGTCCGGCAGCAGTGGGCGTTCTACCGCGACCGGCGGCCCGACGCCTACGAGGGGCTGGTGCAGCCGTGAGCGACCTGTACGCGCGACACAAGGCCGTCCTGCCCGACTGGCTGGCCCTCTACTACGAGGACCCGATCGAGATCACCCACGGCGAGGGCCGCCACGTCTGGGACGCCCAGGGCAACAAGTACCTCGACTTCTTCGGCGGCATCCTGACGACGATGACCGCGCACGCCCTGCCCGAGGTCACCAAGGCCGTCAGCGAGCAGGCCGGGCGGATCATCCACACCTCCACGCTCTACCTCAACCGGCCGATGGTCGAGCTCGCCGAGCGGATCGCCCAGCTGTCCGGCATCCCCGACGCCCGCGTCTTCTTCACCACCTCCGGCACCGAGGCCAACGACACGGCCCTGCTGCTCGCCACCGCCTACCGGCAGAGCAACCAGATCCTGGCGATGCGCAACAGCTACCACGGCCGCTCCTTCAGCGCGGTCGGCATCACCGGCAACAAGGGCTGGTCACCGACCTCCCTCTCGCCCCTCCAGACGCTGTACGTCCACGGCGGCGTCCGCACCCGCGGCCCGTACGCCGATCTCGGCGACGCGGAGTTCATCGCGGCCTGCGTCGACGATCTGAAGGACCTGCTCGGTCACGTCCGCCCGCCCGCCGCCCTCATCGCCGAACCCATCCAGGGCGTCGGCGGCTTCACCGCGCCGCCTGACGGCCTGTACGCGGCCTTCCGCGAGGTCCTGGACCAGCACGGCATCCTCTGGATCGCCGACGAGGTGCAGACCGGCTGGGGCCGCACCGGCGAGCACTTCTGGGGCTGGCAGGCGCACGCCGCCGCGGGCCCGCCGGACCTGCTCACCTTCGCCAAGGGCATCGGCAACGGCATGTCCATCGGCGGCGTCGTCGCGCGCGCCGAGATCATGAACTGCCTCGACTCCAACTCCATCTCGACCTTCGGCGGCTCGCCGATCACGATGGCGGCGGGCCTGGCAAACCTCACGTACCTCCTCGAACACGACCTCCAGGGCAACGCCCGGCGCGTCGGCGGTCTGCTCGGCGAGCGGCTGCGGGCGATCTCCGTGCCGCTCGACTACGTACGGGAGGTGCGCGGGCGCGGGTTGATGATCGGCGTCGAGCTGGTCAAGCCCGGCACCGACGAGGCGTACCCCGAAGGCGCCGCGGCCGTGCTCGAAGCGGCCCGCCGGGACGGCCTGTTGATCGGCAAGGGCGGCGGTCACAACACCAGCGTGCTGCGCATCGCACCGCCGCTCTCCCTCACCGTCGCGGAGGCGGAGGAGGGCGCGGCGATTCTCGAGCACGCGCTGAGGTGTATCCAGTAAGAAGTTCTGAGCAAGGGAACGTGCCATGACCACCGCCACCGCCTTGGAACCCGCCCTGTCGGTACGCCAGGTCCTCGCCCTGGACCGGGTGCTCGCCGGAGAGCCCGAGGTGGTGGCCGGCGCGGGCCACCTCGACCGGTCCGTGCGCTGGGTGCACGTCGCCGAGGCCGCCGACGTGGGCGTGATGCTCAGCGGCGGGGAAATGGTGCTCACCACCGGGGTCCTGCTCGCCGGCGACCCGGACGCGCAGGCCGAGTACATCCGTTCGCTGCACCGCGCGGAGGCCGCGGCCGTCGTCCTCGGGCTCGGCCGGGCCTTCCCGACCCCGCCGGACGTGATGCGCCGGGCCGCCGAGCGCTGCGGGCTGCCCATGGTGGTCCTCCACCGGCCCTTCCCGTTCGCCGAGCTGACGGAGGAGGTCCAGTCCCGGCTCGTGCGCAGCAAGTTCGCGGCGGTGAGCCTCTCGGAGGCCGTACGGACCGCGCTCACCGGGCTCATCACCACGGGCGCGCCCCTGCAGCGGATGCTCGACGAGATCGCCGTGCACGCCGCGTGCCCGGTCGTCGTCACCAACCTCGCCCACCGCGTCCTCGCCACGGCGGGGGAGCGGTCCGCGGTGGACGACGTGCTGCGCGACTGGGAGCGCATCGCCCGGCAGGCGGGCGGCAGTACGGGCGACGGCTGGATCCGCGCCGAGCTGGGCGGGCGCGGCGAGAGATGGGGCCGCATCGTGCTGTGCGGCTACCGGGGCGACGCCGCCACCGGACGGCTGCTGGCGGACCGTGCCGCCGAGGCCCTGGTCCTGCACCGGATGCTGGGTGGCTCCGTGCACACCTGGGAGGAGGAGTCCGCGCAGGGCCTGCTGACGGACCTGGTGAGCGGGGTCGTACCGGCACGGCAGCTGCTCCCGCGGGCCAGGGCGGCCGGGCTGCCGGTCAACCGGCGGGTCTTCGTGCCGCTGGTGGTACGGGACGGCGACCTGGGCCAACTCGACCGCGTCCTACGTCTGTTGGGGCTCCCAGGACTGGTCGCCGAGCTCACCGACGGGGCCACCGCCGTACTGCTCAGCCTCGCCCGCGACCAGGACGCGGAGGCGCTGGCCGCCCACTTCGCGCTGCGGCTGCGCCATGAGACCGGCACCCGTACGACGGTGGCGGCGGCCTCGCCCCGTACCGCCTGGGACGACGTGCCCGGCGGCCTGCGCGAGGCCCTGCACGTCGCCGAGGCCGCCGCCGACGCACCCGCCGACCAGTACCAGCCGGTGCTCGTACGGCTGCGTGACGTCCATCTGCGGGGCCTGATACGGCTGTTGCGCGACGACCCGAACGTCCAGTCCTTCGCCGAACGGGAGTTGGACGGGCTGCTGTGCGGGGCCGATGCCGAGTCGGAGTTGCTGCCCGTGCTGCGGACCTACCTCGCGACCGGCCGCAACAAGTCCCGCACCGCGCAGCTCCACCACGTCAGCAGGCCCGCGCTCTACCGCCGGCTGGAGGCCATCGAGGCCCGGCTCGGCGTCGACCTCGACGACTTCGAGCAGGCCGCCTCCGTGCACATCGCACTGCTCGCACACGACGCGCAACAACGGTGAAACACGGGACGACTCAGGTGAAACATGGGACAACGCGGGGGTGACACCGTGGAACGGCACAGCGCCTCAGACGTGACACGGTGCAACTCAATCCAGCAGTCCGGGCTTCCTAGGCTCCTCGCACACCGAGCGACCGGAGGTCCCGATGAGCAGAGTGATCCGCGCCGCCGTCTTCCAGACTGCCTGGACCGGCGACAAGGAGTCGATGATCCAGGTCCACGAGCAGGCGGCCCGCGACGCCGCCGCACAGGGCGCACAGGTGCTGTGCTTCCAGGAGCTCTTCTACGGGCCCTACTTCTGCCAGGTCCAGGACAAGGCGTTCTACGAGTACGCCGAGCAGATCCCCGAAGGCCCGATCGTCCGGCGCTTCCAGGCGCTGGCCGAGGAACTGGGCATCGTCCTCGTGCTGCCGATGTACGAGGAGGAGCAGCCCGGCGTCCTCTACAACACGGCCGCCGTGATCGACGCGGACGGCTCGTACCTCGGCAAGTACCGCAAGCACCACATCCCGCAGGTCGAGGGCTTCTGGGAGAAGTTCTACTTCCGTCCCGGCAACGCCGGCTGGCCGGTCTTCGACACCGCCGTCGGCAGGATCGGCGTCTACATCTGCTACGACCGGCACTTCCCGGAGGGCTGGCGCGCGCTGGGTCTCGCGGGCGCCGAGATCGTGTTCAACCCGTCGGCCACCTCGCGCGGACTGTCCTCCTACATCTGGCAGCTGGAGCAGCCGGCGGCGGCCGTCGCCAACGAGTACTTCGTGGGCGCCATCAACCGCGTGGGCGTGGAGGAACTGGGCGACAACGACTTCTACGGAACGTCGTACTTCGTCGACCCGGAGGCCCGGTTCGTCGGGGAGGTGGCCAGCGACAAGGAGACCGAACTCGTCGTCCGCGACCTCGACATGGCCAAGCTGCGCGAGGTGCGCGACCGCTGGCAGTTCTACCGGGACCGCCGCCCCGACGCGTACGAGCCGCTGACCGCGCCGTAGCCCGGCGGGGCCCTGGAGTCCGCCGGGCGTCCCGCGCCCCGGACGGGGCGCGGGGCTGTGGCATGGCGCGGCTCCGCCGCGGCGGCGCGACCAACCACGAGTGACCCGCAGTTTTCAGCGCACCGCAGTCAGCGCACGGCAGGAGAGAGGGAGCATGAGCAGCCGTACCGTCATCCGTAATGGCCTCGTCATCACCGCGTCCGACGAGATCCACGCCGACGTCCTGATCGAGGACGGCCGGGTCGTCGCCCTCGCCGCGACCGGCACCCCGGCGGCCGAGTCGTGGACGGCCGGGAAGACCATCGACGCCACCGGCAAGTACGTCATCCCGGGCGGCGTCGACGCCCACACCCACATGGAGCTGCCCTTCGGCGGCACCTTCGCCTCGGACACCTTCGAGACGGGCACCCGGGCCGCGGCCTGGGGCGGCACCACCACCATCGTCGACTTCGCGGTGCAGAGCGTCGGCCGCTCACTGCGCGAGGGCCTCGACGCCTGGAACGCCAAGGCCGACGGCAACTGCGCCATCGACTACGCCTTCCACATGATCGTCTCCGACGTCAACCAGGAGACGCTCAAGGAGATGGACCTGCTGGTCCAGGAGGGCGTCACCTCCTTCAAGCAGTTCATGGCCTACCCCGGCGTCTTCTACAGCGACGACGGCCAGATCCTGCGCGCCATGCAGCGCTCCGCCGAGAACGGCGGCCTGATCATGATGCACGCGGAGAACGGCATCGCGATCGACGTCCTCGTGGAACAGGCGCTGGCGCGCGGCGAGACCGACCCGCGCTTCCACGGCGAGGTGCGCAAGGCGCTCCTGGAGGCCGAGGCCACCCACCGCGCCATCAAGCTCGCCCAGGTCGCGGGCGCTCCGCTGTACGTCGTGCATGTCTCGGCGCAGGAGGCGGTCGCCGAGATCGCACGGGCGCGTGACGAGGGCCTGAACGTCTTCGGCGAGACCTGCCCGCAGTACCTGTTCCTGTCGACCGACAACCTCGCGGAACCGGACTTCGAGGGCTCGAAGTACGTGTGCAGCACGCCCCTTCGGCCCAAGGAGCACCAGGCCGCCCTGTGGCGGGGCCTGCGCACCAACGACCTCCAGGTCGTGTCGACGGACCACTGCCCCTTCTGCTTCGTGGGCCAGAAGGAGCTCGGCCGGGGCGACTTCTCGAAGATCCCCAACGGCCTCCCGGGCGTCGAGAACCGCATGGACCTGCTCCACCAGGCCGTCGTCGACGGGCACATCTCGCGCCGCCGCTGGATCGAGATCGCCTGCGCCACCCCGGCCCGGATGTTCGGCCTGTACCCGAAGAAGGGCACCATCGCGCCGGGCGCCGACGCCGACATCGTCATCTACGACCCGCACGCCGAGCAGGTCATGTCGGTCGAGACCCACCACATGAACGTCGACTACTCGGCCTACGAGGGCAAGCGCGTCACCGGACAGGTCGAGACCGTGCTCTCGCGCGGCGAACCGGTCATCACCGAGCGGGAGTTCACCGGACGCGCGGGTCACGGCGTCTACACCCCCCGCTCCACCTGTCAGTACCTTCTCTGAGCGACTAGGAGCGGCGCCATGGACTTCGGACTCGTCCTGCAGACCGACCCCCCGGCCTCCCGCGTCATCGACCTGATGAAGCGCGCCGAGGGCAACGGCTTCACGTACGGCTGGACCTTCGACTCGGCCGTCCTGTGGCAGGAACCCTTTGTGATTTACAGTCAGATCCTCGCGAACACCGAGAAGTTGACGGTCGGCCCGATGGTCACCAACCCGGGCACCCGCACCTGGGAGGTCACCGCCTCCACCTTCGCGACCCTCAACGACATGTATGGCAACCGCACGGTGTGCGGCATCGGGCGCGGCGACTCGGCGATGCGCGTCGCCGGCCGCAAGCCCAACACGCTCGCCCGCATCAGCGGCGCGATGAAGGTCATCCGCGCCCTGGGCCGCGGTGAGGAGGCCGACCTCGGCGGCACCGTCGTCAAGTTCCCCTGGGTCAAGCCGGGTGCCGAACTCCCGGTCTGGATGGCCGCGTACGGTCCCAAGGCCCTGAAGATGACCGGCGAGGAGGCCGACGGGTTCATCCTCCAGCTCGCCGACCTCTATCTCACCGAGTACATGGTCAAGGCCGTGAAGGACGCGGCCGTCGAGGCCGGGCGTGACCCCTCCGAGGTGAAGATCTGCGTGGCCGCGCCCGCGTACATCACCGAGGACGACTCGCCGGAGGCCCTCGCCCACGCGCGTGAGCAGTGCCGCTGGTTCGGCGGCATGGTCGGCAACCACGTGGCCGACCTGGTCTCCAAGTACGGCGAGCACTCCGCCGCCGTACCCGAGGAACTCACCGACTACATCAAGGCCCGCGAGGGCTACGACTACTCCCACCACGGGCGCAGCGACAACCCCGACACCAAGTTCGTGCCGGACGAGATCGTCGACCGGTTCTGCCTGATCGGCACGGCCGAGCAGCACATCGAGAAGCTGAAGGCGCTGCGCGCGCTGGGCGTGGACCAGTTCGCGGTGTACGACATGCACGACGCGCAGGAGGCCGTGATCGACGCGTACGGGTCGAAGGTCATCCCGGCCGTCAACGGCTGACAACTCCGCTCCGGGCGGCCGGACTCCGGCCGCCCACCGCACCACCGGCCCTGCTGCGGCCACCGCTCCCCCTCCCCATACGTCCCCTTCCCGCCGTCCCGGGAAGGGGATCACCGCACCACCGCACCCGCACAACCCCCCACGGCGTCACCCGCACGGCCTCTCCCGTCACTCCTCACTTGATTGGCCTGCCCATGACCGAGACCGTCCCCAGCGAGGGCCCACCCGTCGCTCAAGTCACGCTCACCGACGGCCGGGTGGAGATCGCGCCCGGCGCACCCGCGCCCAGCGGCCCCTACGCCAACGAGGACCTGCTGCCGGTCCCGGTCGAGAAGCGCACCTGGACCACGTACAACTTCTCGGCGCTGTGGGTCGGCATGGCCCACAACACCGCTTCCTGGACCCTTGCTTCCGGCCTGATAGCCGTCGGCATGGACTGGAAGCAGGCCGTGTTCACCATCGCGCTGGCCAACCTGATCGTGCTGGTCCCGATGCTGCTCACCGGGCACGCGGGACCCAAGTACGGCATTCCCTTCCCCGTCTTCGCCCGCGCCTCCTTCGGTGTCCGCGGCGCCAACCTGCCCGCCGTCGTACGGGCGTTGGTGGCCTGCGGCTGGTTCGGCATCCAGACCTGGATCGGCGGCGAGGCGATCTACTTCCTCGCCGGGAAGCTCTTCGGAGACGGCTGGAAGAACGCCTCGGAGGTCGGCGGCTACGCCTGGACCATGTGGCTGTCGTTCGCGATCTTCTGGGTGCTCCAGGTCGCCATCATCTACCGGGGCATGGAGACGATCCGCCGCTTCGAGAACTGGGCGGCGCCCTTCGTGCTCCTGGGCGCCGGCGTGATGCTGTGGTGGATGAGCAGCAAGGCGGGCGGCTTCGGCCCGCTGCTCGACCAGCCCTCGAAGCTCGGCTGGGGCGGCGGCTTCTGGAAGCTGTTCTGGCCCTCGCTCATGGGCATGATCGGCTTCTGGTCCACGCTGTCGCTGAACATTCCCGACTTCACCCGGTACGGCAAGAGCCAGAAGGCGCAGACCTGGGGTCAGGCGCTCGGTCTGCCCACCACGATGACGCTCTTCGCCTTCCTGTCCGTCATGGTCACCTCGGGCTCGCAGGCCGTGTACGGCGAGGCCGTCTGGGACCCGGTCCAGCTGGCCGCCAAGACCGACAACGTCTTCGGCCTGCTCTACGCGCTGGTCACCGTGCTGGTCGCGACCCTGTCCGTGAACGTCGCGGCCAACCTGGTGTCGCCGGCCTTCGACTTCTCCAATCTCGCACCGCGGAAGATCAGCTTCCGTACCGGCGCACTCGCCACCTGTGTCCTCGGCGTGCTGATCTTCCCCTGGAAGCTGTACTCCGACCCGCAGGGCTACATCTTCACCTGGCTCGGCCTCGTCGGCGGTCTGCTCGGCACCGTCGCCGGCATCCTCATCGCCGACTACTGGATCCTGCGCCGAACCAAGCTCGACCTCGCCGACCTGTACCGCACGGGCGGCCGCTACTGGTACGACCGCGGCTGGAACTGGCGGGCCGTCGTCGCCTTCCTCACCGGAGGCGTCCTGGCCGTCGGCGGCGCCGACTTCCATCCGCTCATCGACGGACGGCCCATCCCGGCGCTGAAGTCCCTGGCCGACTACGGCTGGGCGGTCGGACTCGGTACGTCGATGGTCCTGTACCTGACGCTGATGCTGCTGCGGGGCAAGGAGAAGACCGCCGTCTGACGCGTGAGCGGGGACAGCCGTCGGAGAACGGTCAGCCCTTCTGGCCGTTCTCCAGCGTCGCCACCACGTCCTTGGCGGCCTTGATGGCCCCCTTGTTGATCTCGTCCGTACTGGGCGCCTTCTTCGTCTCGAAGTTGCTGCCGTTGTACGTGACGACCACCAGCGCGTTGGACGCGCGGACGATCACCACTCCCTCACGGGTCTGCTGCTTGTCCGTGGTGGTGAGGTTCACGACCGAGTAGGCCGAGTCACCGAGGCCGGGAACCGCTCCGCCGCCGCTCTTGTCCGCGACGCGCCCCGTATAGGACTTCTGTGCCGCTTCGTCCGAGTCCTTGATCTCGTACGAGACGTCCAGCCAGTGGTAGTCGAAACCCTTGAGCGCGTTCCAGGAACAGGTGCGGCGCACCGACTTGTCGGTCGACGGAATCTCCTGGCCGGCCGTCTTGGCGCCCGGGACAAGGGCCTTGATCGTCTTCTCCGTCACGCCGGTGCAGGGCGCGGGGGCCGCGGTGAACGTCTTCGCGACCGCCGTCGCCGCGGGACCCGACGGGGACTGCGGCGTCTGGGGCGACTTGTGGTCGGTGGCGGCCGGAGTCGTCGTCGACGTGCCGGACGACATGACCCAGCCCGTGCAGGCGAGGACCGCGACCGGCAGCAGGCGCGCGGTGAGGGCGAGTGGCAGAGGAAGAGAATGCACGGCGCACTTCTCGTGGGGGACGGTGCGGAGGGAGTCCACACTGCGGACGGAACGCCAGTGTCACATGACTCACTGTGGGGCGGAAGTGCCAACTCACTCCGTGCCTGTGTGGTGACAGTGACTCACTGGGAACCGTCTGTGCGCCACTTCGCCGTCACCAGCCACACCGCCGCACGGAGTCGAACACCGCGATCCGTCTCATAAGGGCGCAAGGTGTCCTCCAGGGCGGCGCGCGTGTCGGCGTCGACCGTCCGGCCGGGTGTACGGGAGAGGATGAAGCCGACGGCGTCCGCGGCGTCGCGCCCCCAGGTCGTCTCCGCCGCGACCGGAGTCACCGTCACGTCGTCCCACCCGCGCAGAACCTCGCGGATGCGCGCCGGGTCGGACAGGGAGGCCATGGCGGCCTGGACGGCGACCGTCGCGGCGTCCGGTTCGTCCAGGAGTTTTCCGAAAAGGGTCAAGGCGCGTGACTCCTCCACCTCGGGACCGGCGGGCTGCGGACAGACGAACGCGAGCCGCCCTCCCGGCCGCAGCGAGCGCGCCAGGTTCCGGAACGCCGCCGCGTGGTCCGCGAAGAACATCACCCCGCCCCGGCTGATCAGGACGTCGTATCCGGCGGGCGGGAAGGGGTGGATCTGGGCGTCGGCGAGCTCGTACGCGACGTTGGTGACCTTCTCCGCGGCGGTCGTCGCCCGGGCCTGGTCGAGCAGGGGTGCCGAGATGTCGGCCCCGACGGCGTGCCCGTGCGCCGCCAGCCGGCCCGCGATCCGGGTCGTCGCACCGGACCCGCAGCCGACGTCCAGGACGCGGTCGCCCGAAGCGATCGCCGCCGCGTCGAAGAGCGCGGTGTTCAGGCCCGACACGAGCGTGTCATAGCGCTCGTGATGGCCGGCCCAGTGGTTGCCCAGAGTGCCGTTCCAGGCCCGCGCCTGAGCGGAGTTGGCGATCAGTGTCATGAGGTCTCCTCGGCCGTGCGGACGGGAAGCGCGCTCTCGATCCGGTCGACGGCGGCGAACGCGCCGTACGCCACCAGATGCACCAGACAGTGGTCGGTATGGATGGGTTTACGCCAGGCCGTCACGTCCTCGTCCGCGATCCGGTACGGGGCCAGCGCGGCCAGCAGGGCGAGCCGCGCCCCGGGCCGCGAACGGTCGGGCAGTGCGTCCCACGCGAGCGGCGGGTGCGAGCCGTCCCAGTCCCGGAGCGTCTCCCGTACGAGGATCCGGTCGTCCTCGTCGAGCAGACCCTCCCCCTCGGTGGCGGCGGCCCGCAGCGCGGCGTACGCCGGGCCGACGGTGGTCCCGCGCGCCCAGTCCGGGCCGGGCCCGGGGTCGTCGAGGAGTTCCAGGCCCGCACCCGGCGCGGCTCGCCTGCGCACCGTCCGGGCGACGGACCGCCCGGCCAGACTCCGCACCGCCCGGAACCGTTGCGCGTTGCCGGGCAGCAGACTCTCGGTGAGCAGCGCCGACACCACGCGGTTGATGAAGTGGAAGGACAGGGCGGTGCCGATGTAGGCGGGGGCGTGCGCGTCGGGGAAGGGGTACGGCGCCAGCTCGGGTGCCCCCGGGGTCCGGGTCGCCCCGCCCCATGCCAGCACGCGCGCGTGCTCCTCGTCGGCGGGGGTGTCCCCGCGCGCCACCGTCTCCGCGAGCCGGTGGTCCCCGGTCGCGTGCAGCAACATCGTGTGCGCGTCGACGCAGAACGGGCACCGGTTGGCGACGGACACCCCGAGCGCCGCGAGTTCCTTCCCCGTCCGGCTGCCCTCGCCCGCGATCAGCGACTCGCGCATCAACGCCCAGGCGGAGGTCATGAGACCGGGAGCGGGCGAGAGCACGACGAAGGTCACCGCGCGCTCGATGCCGAAGTCGTCGGCGAGCTGGGCATAGACGCCCGCGACACGGCCGGTGGCGGACCTGGGCGGAGACGGGGTGGTGTAACGGAAGGGACTGGGCATGGGACACCTCCTGGTAGGGAAGGAGCGCGGGGCCGCCGGCGCGGCCGCCAACGCCACCCTCCTTCAGGGAGCCGTCCCCGGTCGTCGTCCGCCCGAAGGCATCCCGAGCTACCCTCACCGGCCCCGCGCGCGCCGTGATCTACTCCAGCCGGAGTACGCCGGGCCCCCTCCACAGGTCTGACGCCACGGTCCGAACGGCCGTCTATCGTGCGGAACATGGCGTTGGACCAGGGCACGCGCAGGCACCTGACCGACGCGGCCCTCGCGGTCGTGGTCGGTGCCCTCGTCATGACCGCGGCGGCGGTCGACGACGGCGCGAGCCCCGCCGACTACGCGCTGATCACCGTGGGCTCCCTCGCCCTCGCGGCCTACCGCCGCGCCCCGCGCCGGGTACTCGCGGTCAGTACGGTCACCACGACGGCGTACGTCCTGCACGCCCACCCCGGCACCCTCGCCGCCCTCCCCGTACTGAGCGCCGTCCACACGGCGGCCCGAGCGGGGCACCGAGGGGTGGCGGCGCTCGCGAGTGCCCTGTTCCTGGCGGCATTCGTGACCACGGACCTCACGGCACGCGCAGGCGCCGAGCGCTCCCTCCTGCTGGCCGGCTGGTTCCTGTGCGCCCTGGTGACAGGCCTCGCCGACCGCAACTGGCAGGCGTATCTGCGCCAGACGGAACAGCGCGCGATGGAAGCCGAACGCACCCGTGAGGAGGCGGCCCTGCGCCGCGCGGGGGAGGAACGGCTGCGGATCGCCCGAGAGTTGCACGACTCGCTCACGCACAGCATCTCGATCGTCAAGCTCCAGGCCGGCGTCGCCGTCCACCTCGCCCGCAAACGCGGTGAGGAGGTCCCGCCCGCGCTGCTCGCCATCCAGGAGGCGGGAGGCGAGGCGATGCGCGAACTGCGGGCGACGCTTGAGGTGTTGCGCACCGACGAGCCGACCGGCACCCCCGCGCTGCTCGTAGAGCGGGCCCGCGCGGCCGGTCTCGCGGTGGAGCTGACGGTGTGCGGCCACGAGCGTCCCCTCACGGCGACGGTGGACCGTGCCGCGTACCGCATCGTCCAGGAGGCCCTGACGAACGCCGCGCGCCACGCGGGCCCCGCCAAGGTGGCCGTCCAACTCGACTACACGACCGAAGACCTGACGATATCCGTCGACGACGACGGCGGCGCCGACCCGTCCCGTCCGCCCACCCCCGGCATCGGCCTCACCGGCATGCGCGAACGTGTCACGGCCCTCGGCGGCACCCTGCACGCCGCACCGCGCACGGAGGGCGGCTTCTCGGTGCGCGCCGAACTGCCGCTGGGCCTACCGGAGCAGGTGCCGTGATCAGGGTCGCGCTCGTCGACGACCAGGCGCTGATGCGCGCGGGCTTTCGCGCCCTGCTCGACGCCGAGGACGGCATCGAGGTGGTGGGCGAGGCCGCCGACGGCCGGCAGGGCCTCGCGCTGGTGCGCGCTTCCTTGCCGGACATCGCCCTCGTCGACGTGCAGATGCCGGTGATGTCGGGCATCGAGGCCACCCGCCGTATCGCCGCCGACCCGGAGCTGTCCGCCGTACGCGTCGTCATGCTCACCAACTACGGTCTGGACGAGTACGTCTTCGAGGCGCTGCGGGCCGGGGCCAGCGGCTTCCTGCTCAAGGACACCGAGCCCGCCGACCTGCTCCAGGCCATCGAGGTCGTCGCGCGGGGAGAGGCGCTGCTGTCCCCGTCCGTGACCCGCACCCTGATCGGCGAGTTCGTCGCCCGGCCCCCGGACCGGGCCACCGCGCCCGGCCTGGAGTGCCTCACCCCCCGCGAACGCGAGGTCACGGCACTCGCCGCGCGCGGTCTGACCAACGAGGAGATCGCCGCGCACATGGTCATCAGCCCGTTCACCGCCAAGACCCACATCAGCCGGGCGATGACGAAGCTGGGCGCCCGCGACCGGGCCCAACTGGTGGTGTTCGCCTACGAGTCGGGCTTGGTGACGGCGCGGGGGAGTGCGCACTGAGGGGTGCGTGACGGCCGCTGTGGGCGGCACGTACCTCCGGGTCGTCCCGCGGCAGCGCTTCTTCTCACTGGTCGTCGGGCGTGGCCCAGGCGACCAGCTGGATGATGACCCCGTTCGGGTCGGTGACCTGGAAGAGGCGCTCACCCCACGGCTCTTCACGCAGCGGCATGGTGATGGAGACGCCCTCACTCCGCAGTCGCTCGTATTCGGCGTCCAGGTCGGCCACGGTGAACGCGGTGATCACACCCGCGGCGTGCTGGTCCCTGACGCCCTCGGGCAGGACCTCGATGCCGCGCCGCAGAAAGATCACGTCGACCGCGTCCTCGCGGACCAGGGAGGCAAAGCCTTCGGCGGCCATGGCCTCCTGGAAGCCGAAGTGCCTGGTCAGGAATGCGGCGGAGGCGGGGACGTCGTCGACGGTGAGGGAGACAGCGGTGGAAGTGATCTTCATGGCTTCTCCTGGAGTCCGAAGTGAATCTCTGTACGCTGTACTGTATACAGCGTACAGAGTGGAAGGGGTGCGGGACCCGAATTCCCGCAGGGGCAAGGATGGGGCGCATGGCCAAAGAACGAAGCGGCGCGGAAGACCCGGCCCGCACCCTGGAACTGCTGTGGCGCGAGCCCGGACAAGGTGGCCCCCGGCGCGGCCCCAAGCAGGGCTTGACCGTCGACGCTGTCGTCCGGGCCGCCATCGAGCTCGCCGACTCCGGTGGGCTGGACGCCCTGACCATGCGCAGCGTGGCCCAGCGGCTGGGCGTCACGCCGATGACGCTCTACACGTACGTCCCGGGCAAGGCGGAGCTGCTCGACCTCATGCTGGACACCGCCCATCTGCAGATGCCGCGTGCCGATCACACAACCGCTCCGTGGCGTACGAGGGTGGAGGCCGTCGCGCGCGAGAACCGCGACCTGTACAGGCGCCACCCCTGGGTGGCGACCCTGCCCACCACGCGCCCGCCGCTCGGCCCCGGGCTCATGGCCAAGTACGAACACGAACTGGCCGCGTTCGACGGCCTCGGGCTCGACGATGTCGAAATGGACGCGGCCCTGACCTTCCTGCTCGGCTTCGTCCAGTCCGTCGCCCGCGCCGATCTCGACGCCCAGGCCGCCGCCCGCGACAGCGCCATGTCGGACGAGCAGTGGTGGGCCGCCAACGCACCACTGCTGGCCAGGGTCTTCGATCCTGCCCGCTTCCCCCTCGCGGCTCGGGTCGGAAGTGCCGCGGGTGCGGCTCACCAGGGCGTGTACAACCCCGAACACGTCTTCAGTTTCGGGCTGCAGCGCATCCTGGACGGCCTCACGCACCTCATCATGAGCCGTTCCCGGTAGTCACCTCGCGAGCCCGTCCGCGGCCTTGTCGCGAACGACGAGGCGGACATCGCGACCGACCACCTCATCAACATGGTCAACTCGCCCCGGCCTTACGGTGCCTGACGGTCCCTCTCCTGGCGCCGCCGCCGGCCCGACGTGGCTCAAGTTGATTCTGACTCACCCAGTTGTGTGAGCTACAGTCCGCGAGCCGCGTACTCAGCGGCACAGCACATCAAACGGGAGAGTAATGAATCGGCACATCATGGCCCGCGTCGGTACAGCCGTCACCGCCACCGGGCTGGCACTGGCACTGGGCACGGGAACCTCCTTCGCCGGCGGCAACTACGTCGGCTCGTTCAAGAAGAACGGCAAGTCCGTCGCGACCGTGGTGTTCGAGCCGCGGAACTCCTCCGGGGGACCTCAGTTCACCGACGTGATCGACTCGGCCAAGGACGGGCACTCGATCCGAGCGGTCACCTATGACGCGACCACGGGCAAGCGGCGGAACACCTGCGAGACCAGTTCCGTCAAGGACTGCGCGATCTCGCCCCGGATCGCCAAGGGCCACAAGGTCCGCGTCAAGGTGTACTGGGTCAAGGGCAAGACGGCGACCTACCTCGGCACGGTGATGGCCGCCAAGGGCAAGCTGCCGGTCGTCTGACCGAGGGTCTCCGCCCGACGAGAACCGCGTCGGGGTGCCGTCCCGGACGGCACCTCGACGCGCGGACGGGCGGCGGCAGTCGCCCGCCGGTGGGCGCCGAAGTCAGAGCGCGTCCGATCGGTAGTCTGCTGCCTGATCAGGGCGACGGGAGCCGAGCCGGAACTCTCCGGATTCCTCCCCCACGGCGAGTCCGGGGGGGCCGACCGGTTGGTACCGGCCGACGCGCGCAAACACCGAGGTGAGAGATGTACTTCACTACGCGACCCACGCTTCAGGGGTCCTTCGGCATGGTGTCCTCCACGCACTGGCTCGCCTCGCAGTCGGCGATGGCCGTCCTGGAGGACGGCGGCAACGCCTACGACGCCGCCGTCGCCGCGGGCTTCGTCCTGCACGTGGTCGAGCCGCACCTCAACGGACCCGCCGGTGAGGTCCCGATCATCCTCGCCCCGGCGGGCGGCGAGGTGCGGGTGCTGTGCGGACAGGGCGTCGCGCCCGCGGGGGCGACGATCGCCCACTACAGGGGACTCGGTTTGGATCTCGTACCCGGCACCGGGCCGCTCGCGGCCGCCGTGCCCGGCGCCTTCGACGCGTGGATGCTGCTCCTGCGAGACCACGGCACGAGGTCCCTCGCCGACGTCATGAAGTACGCCATCGGATACGCGGAGGACGGGCACCCGCCCGTGGAGCGGGTCGGCGAGACCGTGGAATCGGTGCGCGGGCTCTTCGAGACGGAGTGGACCTCGTCGGCCGAGGTGTACCTGCCCGGCGGGAAGGCCCCGCGTCCCGGCGAACTGTTCCGCAATCCCGCCCTCGCCGCGACCTGGCGCCGACTGCTCGCCGAGGTCTCCGGCGAGACCGGCCGTGTGGCGCAGATCGAGGCCGCGCGCCGCGTCTGGCGCTCGGGCTTCATCGCCGAGGCCCTGGTACGGCAGGCCCGGCGGCCCACCATGGACACCAGCGGAAACCGCCACACCGGCACCCTGACAGCCACCGACCTCGCCTCCTGGTCCGCGAGCTACGAGGCACCCGCGACGTACGACTGGCGCGGCTGGACCCTGTGCAAGGCGGGCCCCTGGAGCCAGGGCCCGGTCCTCCTCCAGCAGCTCGCCCTGCTCCCGCCCCAGCTGCCGCGGTACGGCTCCGCGGAGTACGTCCACCTGCTCGTCGAGGGCTGCAAGCTCGCCATGGCCGACCGGGAGGCCTGGTACGGGGACGCGGCCGAGGTGCCCCTCGACGAGCTGTTGTCGCAGGAGTACAACGCCGAGCGGCGCGCCCTCATCGGCTACAAGGCCTCCGGCGAGCTGCGTCCCGGCAGTCCCGGAGGGCGCACCCCGACGATCAGTGGCCACGCGCGCGAGGGCGCCGCCGGGAAGCCGGGCTTCGACGCGCTGGCGGTACCGGGCGCGGGCGAGCCCACCGTCGCCGGCGCCGCGGGGGAACCCGAGGTGGCCCGGGACGGCAGCACCCGGGGCGACACCTGCCACCTCGACGTCGTCGACCGCTGGGGCAACATGGTCGCCGCCACGCCCAGCGGTGGCTGGCTTCAGTCCAACCCCGTCGTTCCCGAGCTGGGCTTCCCGCTCGGCACCCGGCTCCAGATGGCCTGGCTGGACGAGGGGCTGCCCAACTCCCTCACACCCGGACGCCGTCCCCGTACGACGCTGACACCCTCGCTGGCGCTGCGCGACGGAGTCCCGGTCATGGCGTTCGGAACCCCGGGCGGCGACCAGCAGGACCAGTGGCAGACCCACTTCTTCCTGGCCGTGGCGCTGCGCGCCGAGGTACGCGGCGGGCTCGACCTCCAGGGCGCGATCGACGCCCCGAACTGGCACAACGACAGCTTCCCGAGCTCGTTCTACCCGCGCGGCATGCGCCCAGGCAGCCTCACCGTCGAGTCCCGCACGGACGAGGCGGTCGTCGAGGAGCTGCGCCGTCGCGGCCATGACGTCGAGGTCGCGGAGGCCTGGTCCGAGGGCCGGCTGTGCGCGGTCGCACGGGATCCGCACACGGGTGTGCTGTCGGCGGCGGCGAACCCGCGGGGGATGCAGGGGTACGCGGTGGGTCGCTGATCAGCAACTCCGGGAATTCACGGCGATTCCACCCGGAGTGCACCGGAGGTGCGGGGATTGTCAGTGGCGCGTGTTGTCATGGAGCCATGATCGAAGACATCGAAACCATCGACGAGTTTCTCGCGCACCGCACGTCCGACGTCGAAGAAGCGATCCGGCAGGCGGCCGCCGCCGAGATCATGCCGCGCTTCAGGCAGCTGACCGCGGACGAGATCGACGAGAAGAGCGGCCCGCACGACCTGGTCACGGACGCCGACCGCAAGGCCGAGGAGTACCTCACCGAGGTGCTCGCCAAGCTGCTGCCCGGCTCGGTCGTGGTCGGCGAGGAGGCGGTCCACGCCAATCCGGCGACGTACGAGGCGATCCAGGGGCAGGCCCCGGTCTGGATCGTGGACCCGGTCGACGGCACCCGCCAGTTCGTCCACGGCGACACCGGTTTCTGCACGCTCGTGGCGCTCGCCGTGGGCGGGGTCGTCCAGGCGTCCTGGACCTATGCCCCGGCCCGCGACCAGCTCGCCGTCGCCGTGCGCGGCCGGGGTGCCCGTCTCGACGGCGAGCCGCTGCGCCCGGGTGCGCCCACGCCGGGCCGTGACCTCGAGATAGCCACCTCCCACCCCGACTACACCACCGACGAGCAGAAGCGGGCTCTCCTCGGCCTGCGCACCGAGGGCGTGCGGCCGCGTCCCTGCGGTTCGGCGGGGCTGGAGTATCTGGCCGTCGCCCGCGGCGAGCTGGACGCGACGGCCTTCTCCTGGGAGGCGGCCTGGGACCACGCGGCGGGCCTGCTCCTCGTCGAGGAGGCGGGCGGCGCCCACCTGACCCTCACGGGCGAACCCTTCCGCATCACGGGAGGCAACACCCTCCCTTTCACGGCGGCCCGGGACGCGGCCACGGCCCGACGGGTACGGGGCTTGCTGACCGCCGGCCTCTGACCCCACCGACACGCCGAGCAGCATCGAAGCCCTTGCCCTTGCCCGTTCCCGGTCGTCGTCCGGGGGCGCCGTCGAGGTAGCCGCTCCCGACGATGTGCACCGGAGCGCGCACCTGTCTCACACCAGTGGCCTCGTCGGCACAAGGCGAAAGCGGACGGCCTTCCGGCCCCCGGCGGGTCCCGGACCCCGGCGACCCGAGGTCCGGCGGGCCCTCGGCCCCGGTGGCCCCTGACCCGGCGGCCCCAGGCCCCTGCCGGCCGGACGACTCCCCGTCTGCCAACCCCCCGCGCCATCAAGGCTGTCAGTCCCCCGGCATATCCTGATGTCCAGTGGCCGTCGGCTGACAAAGGAGTCCGAAGGTGCCGTCGATGCTCGATGCGGTCGTGGTGGGTGCGGGGCCGAACGGACTGACGGCTGCCGTGGAGCTGGCCCGCCGTGGCTTCTCCGTGGCCGTGTTCGAGGCACGGGACACCGTGGGCGGCGGCGCCCGCACCGAAGAGCTGACACTCCCCGGCTTCCGTCACGACCCCTGTTCCGCGGCCCATCCCCTCGGGATCAACTCACCCGCCTTCCGGGCGATGCCCCTGGAGCGGTACGGCCTGGAGTGGCTGCACGCGAAGCTCCCGATGGCGCACCCGTTCCCCGACGGCACCGCGGCGGTGCTCGCCCGCTCCGTGGCCGAGACGGCGGCCTCGTTCGGTCCGCGCGACGCCGGTGCGTACCGCAGACTGGTCGCCCCCTTCCTTCCCAAGTGGGACACGCTGGCCCAGGACTTCATGTCCCTGCCACTGACCGCCCTGCCCCGCGACCCGGTGACGCTCGCCCGTTTCGGCCTGGCCGGGCTGCCGCCCTCGACCTGGCTCATGCGGCGCTTCCGCGACGAGCGGGCCCAGGCGCTGTTCGCCGGTCTCGTCGCCCACGTCATGGCCCCGCTCGACGGCATCGCCACCGGCGCCGTCGGCCTGGTCTTCGCGCTGGCCGCGCACGCCCGCGGCTGGCCCGTCGCGCGCGGCGGCTCCCAGTCCCTCTCCGACGCGCTCACCGCTTACCTCAAGGACCTCGGCGGCACCGTCCACACCGACTACGAGGTCAAGCGTCTCGACGACCTGCCGCCCGCCCGCGCGTACGTCTTCGACACCTCACCCGCCGCGCTGTCCCGCATCGCGGGCTTCGGGCGGTACTACGAGGACTATCGCTACGGGGCGTCCGTCTTCAAGATCGACTACGCCCTGGACGGCCCCGTCCCCTGGACGGCCGAGGAGGCGCGCACCGCCGGGACGGTGCAGGTGGGCGCGAGCCGCGCCGAGATCGCCACCGCCCTGCGCGCCGCCTCGCGCGAGGGCCGGGCGCCCGACGCCCCCTTCCTGATCACGGTGCAGCCCAGCGTCGTCGATCCCTCCCGGGCCCCGGAGGGCAAGCAGGTCTTCTGGGCGTACGGACATGTTCCGAACGGCTGGACGGGTGACCTCACGGACGCGATCGAGCGGCAGTTGGAGCGGTTCGCACCCGGCTTCCGTGACCGCGTACTGGCCCGCGCCACCGCGGGCCCGCCCGAACTCGCCGCGCGCAACGCCAACTACGTGGGCGGCGACATCGGCTGCGGCGCCGCCTCCGGACTCCAGCTCCTGCTGCGCCCCAAGCTGTCCCTGTTCCCGTACGGCACACCGCACCCGGCCGTCTTCATCTGCTCCTCGGCCACCCCTCCGGGCCCCGGTGTGCACGGCATGTCGGGGCACAACGCGGCGAAGGCCGTATGGCGGCGCCTGCGCCAGTCCTGACCGGAGGCGGCGCGAGCCGTCACATCCGTGCCTCGTTTCACAGGAAGAAAGCGCTGTCACGCGTCTCGACAACGTCCTGCCCCGGCCCGATCATGCGATGGGGCCGTGGCATGACCGTGACAGGAGACTTCCACATGATCAAGCGCAGATCGGTGCTGGCCGCGGCGGGTGGTGCGCTGCTCGGCAGTGCGCTGGCCACGGGCACCGCTCGGGCCGACGCGACCATCGGGGTCAACCCCGGTACGACGTACGGCAGTTGGGAGGGCTGGGGTACCTCCCTCGCATGGTGGGCCAATGTGTTCGGCGCCCGGGACGACTTCGCCGACATCTTCTTCACCACCAAGTCCGTGGCGTACGGCGGCAAGACGCTGCCGGGCCTCGGCCTCAACATCGCCCGCTACAACCTGGGCGCGTCCAGCTGGAACACCGTGAGCGGCGCGAGCATGGTCGCCTCCGCCAACATTCCCGCGTTCAAGCAGATCGAGGGGTACTGGCAGGACTGGAACAACGAGGACCCCACCTCCTCCGCCTGGGACTGGACGGCCGACGCCAACCAGCGGGCGGCCCTGGTCAAGGCGACCCAACGCGGCGCCGTCAGCGAGCTGTTCGCCAACTCGCCGATGTGGTGGATGTGCCTCAACCACAACCCGTCCGGCGCGTCCGACGGCGGCAACAACCTCCAGTCCTGGAACTACCGTCAGCACGCCTCCCACCTGGCCGCGGTGGCGCTCTACGCGAAGAACAACTGGGGTGTGAGCTTCAGCTCCGTCGACGCGTTCAACGAGCCCTCCTCCAGCTGGTGGACGGCGACGGGCACCCAGGAGGGCTGCCACATGGACGCCACCGTCCAGGCGGCCGTCCTCCCGTATCTGCGCAGCGAACTCGACAAGCGCGGTCTGACCGGCACCCTGGTCTCCGCGTCCGACGAGACGAACTACGACCTGGCCCGCACGACCTGGAACTCCTTCAGCTCGACCACGAAAGCCCAGGTCAACCGGGTCAACGTACACGGGTACCAGGGCTCCGGCGGGCGCCGTGACCTCCTCTACACCGACGTCGTCACCACGGCGGGCAAGCGGCTGTGGAACTCCGAGACGGGCGACTCCGACGCCACCGGCCTCACCCTGGCGAGCAACCTCTGCCTGGACTTCCGCTGGCTGCACCCGACCGCGTGGGTCTACTGGCAGGTGATGGACCCCAGCACCGGCTGGGCGATGATCGCCTACGACCAGAGCACCCTCCAGCCGACGACCGTCCAGACCAAGTACTACGTGATGGCCCAGTTCAGCCGGCACATCCGCCCCGGCATGACCATCATCGACACCGGTGTCGGATACGCGGCAGCGGCGTACGACGCGAGCGCGAAGCGCCTGGTCATCGTGGCCGTCAACTCCGGCGCCGCGCAGAACCTCACCTTCGATCTGTCCAGGTTCAGCCAGGTCAGCGGGGGCAGCGGCGGACTCGTACGACGCTGGAACACCGTCACCTCCGGCAGCGGCGACCTCTACACCGCCCACTCGGACACCTATCTGAGCGGCAAGACGCTGACCGCGGCCTTCTCCGCCGCGTCCGTGCAGACCTTCGAGATCGACGGAGTGGTCGTCTGACCGTCGGATATCGCGTGGCGGCCGGAGCGCGATGCGGCGAGGATCGAAGACCGCATAGGAGAAGGCCGAGGCCGTCATGACCGCCATCACCCTGGTCCAGGGAGACATCACCCGTCGGAGCGCCGACGCGATCGTCAACGCGGCGAACTCGTCGCTGCTCGGCGGGGGAGGCGTGGACGGGGCCATCCACCGACGTGGCGGCCCCGCCATCCTCGCCGACTGCCGCAGGCTCCGCGCCTCGCACTACGGCAAGGGACTGCCCACGGGCCGGGCGGTCGCCACCACCGCGGGCGAGCTGGACGCGCGATGGGTGATCCACACGGTCGGCCCGGTCTTCAGCCGTGAGGAGGACCGCTCGGAACTCCTCGCCTCCTGCTACCGGGAGTCACTGAAGGTGGCCGACGAACTCGGCGCCCGCACGGTCGCCTTCCCGGCCGTCTCCGCCGGTATCTACGGGTGGCCGATGGACGACGCCGCCCGGATCGCGGTGGAGACCGTACGGGCCACGCGGACGGCCGTCGAGGAGGTCACGTTCGTCCTCTTCGACGAGCCGGCGTACGAGGCGTTCGCCGCGCAGGTCCGCTGACTCCCCCTTTCTCGCGGAGGGGTCCGGCTCCGTTAGGGTGCCGGGATGCGGCGGATCTTGGTGGTGGGCAGTACCGGTGCGGGTAAGTCCACGCTCGCCCGGGGCCTGAGCGGTCGCCTCGGCCTGCCCTACCACGAGATGGACGCGCTGTACTTCACCGGCGCCGGGTGGGCCGTGAACGAGAAGCTGCGCGAGGACGTACTGCGGATCACGGCCGAACCCCGCTGGGTCATCGACTCCCTCGGCTATCCGGAGGTCCGTGACCTGATGTGGGACCGGGCCGACACGGTGATATGGCTGGACTATCCCAAACGGGTCGTCCTGCCCCGCGTCCTGCGCCGTTCCGTCCGCCGCACCGTCACACGCGAGCCGCTGTTCGGTGGCAACAGGGAGACCTGGACCGGCTGGCTGAGCCGGGAGCACCCCCTCTGGTGGGCCTGGTCCCAGCACGCGAACCGGCGCCACGAGATCACCCGCCGCACCGGCGACCCGCGCTTCGCGCCCCTCGACACCCTTCGCTTCGGCCGCCCCGGCGACACCGCGGCCTGGGTGAAGTCCCTGTGAGGGAGCCGGACTACTCGAGCCGTGACACCTGGTAGTGGCTGATGTACCAGGTCTCCCGCACGCGTCGCACCAGTACGCCGAGCTTGACGTTGAGGGTGGGGCGGTCGGTGAAGGAGAAGTCGACGCTCAGATAACCGAGTACGAGGTCGTCGGTGAGGCGTCTGGTCTCGAGAATCCGGTACGCGGCTGTCATACCGACGGGCTGGGAGGCGTAGTAGGCCGCGACGCCCGGCCTCCCGACGCTGTAGGGGTGCAGCCCCTGGAAGATCGCGTCCTCGGTGAACCGGGCGGCGACCTGCTCCGGTTCGTGTCCGTCGACGGCGGCCTTCCACTGGTCGAGGACGCCGCGCAGGATCGCTTCCGTGTCGCTGTCCGTCGTGCTGTTCATCGGGATTCTCCCCTTGTCGTGTTCCGTCAGTGGCCGGCGCTCATGCCACCGTCGACGTGGAGGATCTCGCCGGTGACGAACGGAGCGTTCTCCAGGTAGATCACGGCGTCGACGATGTCGCTCGTCTCGCCCATCCGGCCGACCGGGTGCAGCCCGGCGAGGGCCTCGTGGGTCTCCTCGGCGTGCATCGGGGTCTTTATGGTGCCCGGCGAAACGGCGTTGGCGCGGATACCGCGCGTGGCGTACTCGATGGCGAGGGACTTGGTGGCGGACTGGAGGCCGCCCTTGGTCAACGAGGCGAGTACGGAGGGCACGTTGGAGTCGGCGTTGTCGACCAGGCTGGTGGTGACGTTGACGATGTGGCCGCCGCCCTGGGCGAGCATGTGCCCGACGGCCAGCTGGGTGATGCGGAAGAAGCCGTCGAGGTTCACGCCGGTCACCGTGGCGTAGTCGTCCTGGGTGTAGTCGCCGAAGGGCTTGGCGATGAAGACGCCCGCGTTGTTGACCAGGGTGTCGATACGGCCGAACCGCTCGACGCCTGCCGCGATGACGCGTTCGGCCGTGGCGGGGTCGGCGATGTCACCCTGGACGGTCACGACGCCCGCGTCGTCGGCGGGGGCGATCGTGCGCGAGGTGGCGACGACGGCGTACCCGAGCTTGCGGTAGGCCTCGACGAGGCCCGCGCCGATGCCCTGCGAGGCTCCGGTGACGACGGCGACCTTCTGGTTCTGAGAGCTCATGCTGATCTTCTCCGGGTTCCGTGATTCCGCGATGAAGCGGGGGCTTCTTGACGGGTCGCCGGTCCCGCTAGGAACTAGCCGACCGGTCGACTATCTGGAAGTTAGGCGGGGTGAAGTGGAGAAGTCAAAGGTCAACAGAGGTCCGGCCAGGACCGAATTCCTCCCTGCTGGTAGGCGCAGCCTTCCAGGCCAGGTCAGTGGGCCGGCGGCCCTACCGGTGCGGATCCCCGTCCGGCAGCCAGGCGCCCGGGGCGCGGATGCCGAGGTCGCCCACGCCGTCGCAGAGGGCGTCGACGACGGCGAGGACGGCCGGGCGGTCCTCGTTCTCGCGCCAGACCAGCGACCAGGTCCAGTAGATCTCCGGTGCGGTGACCGGGCGCTGGACCAGATCGGGCGGCAGCGGGGTGGTCTGGCCCTTGGGGGAGTTGATCACCGGGCGAGTGCAGCGACGGACGTGATCGAAGAACGCCGGTCCGGTGATGCCGCCGTTGGAGATGCGTACCGCGCGGGCCCCGGTGTCCTCGGCCAGCTCTTCGGCGTAGACGTTCCAGGACGACCAGGAGGTGGTGTCGTCGTCGAGGAGGACGGCGGTGTCCCGGGCGGCCACGTCGCTCGTGTCGTCACCGCCTGCGACGGCGTAGAGCCGGTCGGCGCCGATGAGCCGGGCGCGCAGGCCGCGTTCTTCCAGGTCCTCGGTCCGCACCCAGCACACCGCGAGGTCCAGACCGCCCGCGGCGACCCGGGCGGCCTGGGTGTGCGAGGGCGCGACCCATGCGTCGAGGTGGAGTTGGGCCACGGTGGCGGTGCGGGCGGTGAGGTCCGACGGGAGCCAGTTGACGTAGCCGAGCCGTACCGGTTCCGATCCGGACAGTCGGCCGGCCCGCCGCTGGAGGTCGTCGGCCCGCTCGAGCAGGGCGCGGGTGTGGGGGAGCAGGGCCGAACCCGCCGCGGTGAGGGACACCGAGCGACGATCGCGATCGAACAACCGCACGCCCAGGTCGCGTTCGAGCGCCTTGATCTGCTGAGACAGAGAGGGGCCGGCGATCAGCAGGCGCTCGGCGGCCCGGCCGAAGTTCAGCTCCTCGGCGACGGCGACGAAATACCGCAGTTGGCGCAACTCCACGCTGGTCATGCTACGTCGGTGCGAGGCCACGCCTCTCAACAGGGAGGAAGCCGGTCGTGGCAGCGCCCCGGTCGCAGGCGGACGATGGAGCCCATGGAAGCCCGGCCGAGGGCAGCACGGCGGGACAACTGACGGCGGATGACCTCCGCGCTCCTCCGGCCGGCCACCCTCACCCCACGCGGCGCTCCGGTGCCCGCCGGACGTCCCATCGAGCGGAGCAGGACCATGCGAGAGTTCCTGGTCGAGATCACCACCACGATCCCCGAGGGCACCCCTCAGGACGAGGTCGACCGGCGGCGCGCCGCCGAGGCCGTCCGTGCCCGGGAACTGGCCGCCACCGGCAACCTGGCACGGCTGTGGCGCCCGGTCGGCGAGCTGCGCAGCATCGGCATCTGGTGTGCCGGTGACGAGGACGAACTCCACGAGAAGGTGCTCGGCACACTGCCGCTGCGCCCGTGGATGAGCCTCACCGTCACCGCGCTCGAGTCCCACCCGAACGACCCGGGCCGTACGGACGCCGCGCGGTGACGGCGGGGACGGGTGCGGCATGGATTTCGTCATGAGCGTACGAACCCTGCGCGCCTGCCCGGCCCGAAGTGCCGGCGCGCCGCACTCGCCCTGGCGCCACGTGGCCCAGGCCGCCGCGGCTCTCGCCGCGGGCATGGGGGTCGGCCGGTTCGTCTACACCCCGATCCTCCCGCTGATGCACGCCGGGGCGGGGCTGTCCGCGGGCGCCGGCGCGAACCTGGCCACCGCCAACTACATCGGCTATCTCCTCGGCGCGCTCGTCGGCATCCTGGCCCCCGCGGTGGTCCGCTCGCGGGCCCTGCTGCGCACCTCCCTCGTCGTGCTGACCGGCACCCTGGCCGCGATGCCCGCCACTCACGACACCGCCGGGTGGTTCGCGCTGCGGCTGCTGGCCGGGGTCGCCAGCGCTCTGATCTTCGTCATCGCGGTCAGCTCGCTCCTCGGTCACTTGCGGGAGTACCCGGCTCATCTGCCCGGATGGGCGTTCGGCGGGGTCGGCGCCGGCATCGCCCTGTCGGGTCTGCTCGTCCTGGTGCTGCGCCCCGTCGCCGACTGGCGGGCCGCCTGGTGGGCCTCGGCCGCACTCGCCGCGGTCCTCGCCGTCGCCTCGTGGAACCTCCGCCCCGAAGCGCCTCCCACGACAACGCGGGCCACGCGGGCCACGCGGGCAGTCGAGGCCACCCAAGCCACGCAGGCCACCACAGTCACTGCGGCCACCGCGGATTCCAGCCGCGGGCCGCGCACGCACCGCTGGTTCACCGCCCTGTTCGCCTCCTACACGCTGGAAGGCATCGGCTACATCATCGCCGGTACGTTCCTGGTCGCCGCGATCGAGCAGAGCTCCCCCGGACCGCTCGGCGGCGGCGCCTGGGTGCTGGTCGGTCTGGCCGCGGTGCCCTCCTCCGCGCTGTGGGCCCGGCTCGGGCGCCGTTGGTCGCGCCCCGACCTGCTGCTGGCCGCGCTCGTCGTCCAGGCGGTGGGCATCGCGCTGCCCGCCCTGATCGGTGGAGCACCGGCCGCCCTGGTCTCCGCGGTGCTGTTCGGCGCGACGTTCATCGGCGTCAGCACCCTCGCCCTCGCCACCGGGGCCCACCTGGAGTTCCCCCGCTCCGTCGCGCTCCTGACCGCCGGATACTCCGTCGGCCAGATCCTCGGCCCGCTGGTGGCCGCGCCCCTGCTCCACCACGGCTATCAGCAGGCACTGGTCCTGGCCGCTTCCGTGGTTCTCGTGGCGGCCGCGGCCGCCGCCGTGCTGCGCATCGGCTTCCCGCACCACATGGTGGTAGTGCGAGCTACCGCCCCGGTACGACAGCCCGCACCGACGGAATCCGCCGCGGACGCGGGCAGCCACCGATGACTCAGACGTGGAGTCCGTCATGACCACACCGCGGGACCTGTTGATGATCGCCATGGACGTCCCGTCCAGCCGGCCCGTCGAGCAGGGCGACCTGTCGCTGGCCCTCGCGGGAGCCGAACTGGTCGACCTCATCGAGGCCCAGGCCATCACGCTGGAGGACGACGACCGCATCGTGCCCGGCGCGCAGTGGACCATGGGCGACCGTCTGTTGGACGGGGCCGTGGCGTCGCTGGTCCGGGAGCGGCCGTACGAGTCCGTGGACGACTGGCTCTGGCGCCGGGGCCGTGGGCTGTCCGCGGCCTATCGCGCGGACCTGGAGGCGGAGGGACGGCTCACCAGGCCCCGCCACCGCTGGATTCCCTTCGGCGGCGGCCGTACGGAAGCGGCCGACTCGCCGGACCGCAGCCACGCGGACGAACGCTGGACCGCGGGCGAGCCCATCCTCACCGTCCTCGCGGCCGCCGTGGGGATCCACGACGAGTCGACCGAGGAGGCCGCGGGTCTCGTCGACGACTCGGTCCTGACCGTACTGGCCGCCGTCAACGGCGCGGTGACGGAACTGGAAGCGGTACGGCAACGGCGAAGCATCGAGGACGCGGCCTTCGACAACATCTGGCGAGGCGGCGACGGCACATGACGCGTCGGCCTCGCCGGTTCCTCCGCTCTCCACGCACCGGTGAAGGAAGGTGGTTGTCATGGACAGGCGCACGTTTTCCCGGATTCTCACCATCGGAACTGCCGGAGCCTCACTGCCGGCGCTCCCGGTGACATCGGATTCCGCCTCGGCCTCTCCGTCGGGCCGCGCGTCCGAGTCCGGAACGCACACCTCTTTCGGCCCGCTGAAGCAGATCCGAGCCGGAGAGCTGACCATGGGATATGCGGAGGCCGGCCCCGCGCACGGCCCCGCGGTCGTCCTGCTGCACGGCTGGCCCTACGACATTCACAGCTATGTCGATGTGGCTCCCAGGCTCGCCGCGGCGGGCTACCGGGTGATCGTGCCCTACCTGCGCGGTCACGGCACCACACGGTTCCGGTCGGACAAGACGTTCCGCAACGCCCAGCAGTCGGTGATCGCGCTCGACATCATCGCGCTCATGGACGCGCTGAAGATCGAGAAGGCGATCCTCGCCGGCTTCGACTGGGGAGCGCGGACGGCCGACATCATCGCGGTGCTCTGGCCGGAGCGCTGCAAGGCCCTGGTCTCCGTGAGCGGATATCTCATCACCGACCGTGAAAGCAACAAGGCGCCGCTGCCGCCGCAGGCCGAGTGGGCGTGGTGGTATCAGTACTATTTCGCCACCGAAAGGGGGCGGCTCGGCCTCGCGCAGTACAAGCACGATTTCGCGAAACTCATCTGGAAGAACGTCTCCCCGACATGGCACTTCGATGACGCCACATTCGACCGGACCGCGACCGCCTTCGACAATCCGGACTGGGTTCCCATCGTGATCCACAACTATCGGTGGCGACTGAGTCTGGCCAAGGGCGACCCGCGATTCGATCGTCTGGAAAAGCGACTTGCCGAGAGTCCCGCCATCCCGCTGCCGACGATCACCCTCGACGGCGAGCTGGATCCCTTCACGCCGCCGGGAAACGGTGCCTCTTATCGCGAGCGTTTCACGGGCGCGTACGACCACCGGGCGCTGAAGGGCATCGGTCACAACGTGCCGCAGGAAGCACCCGAGGCATTCGCTGCGGCGGTCGTCGACGTCAACGCCCTCTGAAACCCTCCGAACCCTCTTGAACCCTCTGAACGGTGTCGTGGTGGGCGTCAGGCGCCCGCCACGGCCTCCTGCGGGGCGCGGGCACCGAGCAGGGCCAGGCAGTTCGCCCACAGGGGGCTGAGCCGGCCGGTGTTGTTGTAGAGCTTGGCGAACAGCACCTGCCCCTCCAACTGGGCGACCACCGCCCGTGCCGCTTCCCGGCTGTCGAGGGTGGTGACCTCCTCGCGCTCACGAGCCTCGGTGATGACCGACTCGACCATCTCGACCTGCGCGTCGAAGATCTCCTGCAGCCGGGTGCGGATGGGCTCGGTGTGGTTGCTCATCTCCAGGCTGAGGTTCCCGAACAGGCAGCCGGACACGGTGCCGCAGCTCTGCTGGCCGGCGCGCTGGTCGGCCTCCGTCTCCTCGAACAGCCGGTACAGCCGCCGCAGGGGTTCCTCGTCGCTGTTCAGGACGCGTCCCCAGGCGCTCTTCTGGGCGTCCCAGTGTTCGTCGAGCACGGCCAGGGCGAGGGCTTCCTTGGACGCGAAGAAGTAGTAGAAGCTGCCCTTGGGCACGCCGGCCGCCTTGCAGATCTCGGCCACCCCCAGCGCCGAGTAACCGCGCAGCTCGATGAGCGACTGCGCGGCGCTGAGGATCTTTTCCCTGGCGTCGCTGGTTCGTCCCATGATGCAATTGTACGACCGGTCGACTATCTCTGACCGTGGTCGCGTCCGTGCGGCGAAACCGTCTGATCGGGTGGTGTGGGAGCACGAGCTCCCGCAGCGGGCGGGGGCGTGCCCCCACGGGATGCGCGCGAGCCGTTCCGGCGGGGTGGCGGGTCTGTTGAGGTGCGTCCATCGCCACGCTCACGCGAGCGGGTGACGGGGGAGCCTCCATGACCGAACCACCCAACAAGGACACCCCACCCACCGCCGAACCTTGCCCCGAGGCCCGGCCTGGGTGCGGCCCTGGACACCGCGCACGCGATGGCCGACGACTACGCCCGCAGGGCCCGCGAACTGCTCACCCGACTGCCCGCCACCGCCCACGTCGCCCACGTCCGCGCCCTGGCGCTTCTCACCCGGCCGGCCCACTGAGCCGTAGCGGATCATCCAGGAACCTGTGAGGGGTGCCTGCGCGGGACGAGCTCCCGGAGGCGTGATCGCGCGTTCAGGATGTGTTCAGGCGGCGACTGCCGCGTTGATCGGCGTGGCGCGCAGGCATGCGCAACACTGAGCCGACGGACACGCGGCCTCCTTCGGCCGTGGCCCTGGGGGGACGTCGACGCACCCCCCAGGAGCGAACGTTGGACAAGACGGACCTTGCGGCCGACCCCCAAGTCGCCGACCTCGGCGCCTCCGTGATGAAGAAGCTGCCAGAGGTGACCCTGGCCTTCTGGATCATGAAGATCGCCGCGACGACACTGGGCGAGACCGCGGGCGACCTCTTCGCGCAGACCCTCAAGCTGGGCTACTTCCTCACCACGATCCTGCTGTTCCTGATCTTCGTGGTCACGCTGGTCGTGCAGCTCAGGTCGCGCCGGTACAACCCCTTCTTCTACTGGACGGTGATCCTTTCCACCAGCATGGCGGGCACCACCATGTCCGACTTCATGAACCGTGACGCCAGCGCCAAGTACCTCTCCGACGGGGCCACCTCGCTGGGCTGGGGTCCACAGGGCCTGGGTCTCGGGTACCCCGCGGGCGCCGCGATCCTGATCTCGCTGCTGGTCGTGATCTTCACCGTCTGGAAGTTCACGGGGATGACGTTCGTCATCCGCGACATCGTGACCTTCCGGGCCGAGGCCCTCTTCTGGTCGGCGATCCTCGTGTCGAACACCCTCGGCACCTCGATGGGCGACTTCCTGTCGGACAGCTCCGGGCTCGGTTACGCGGGCGGCGCGCTGCTCGTCACCGGGCTGCTCGCGGTCCTCGTCGCGCTGATGCGCGTTCCCGTGGTGCCGAACGTGCTGCTGTTCTGGATCGCCTTCGTCCTCACCCGTCCGCTCGGCGCGACCGCGGGCGACTTCCTCACCAAGCCGACCGCCAAGGGCGGACTCGACCTCGGTACGGCGGGTTCGTCGGCCGTGCTGTTCGCGGTGCTCGTCGGTCTCATGGGCTACGCCCACCTGCGGGAGCGCAGGACGCTCGCCACCTGAGCCCGGCGAGCCGGGCCCGATCCGAAGGGCAGGCCCCGGCAGGGCCTACAGCGGCAGGCTCTCGCCGAGCAGGCGCAGCAGATCGCCGGTGGCGTCCAGCGCGCCGAACGCGGGCAGGGCGCCCAGGGCGAGGACGGCCACGCCGATGGACCACAGGTTCGGCGGCGGGGCCGTCTGCAGGGCGGCGATGCGGCGGGTGACCGCGTGTTCGGAGAAGCTCAGGGCGCAGCCCGGCCGGGCGCGTTGGGCGACAAGGGCGGCCCGGGCGAGGGCGCGGGCGGTGGTACGGCGGTCCCCGACGCGCCGCGCGGCCTCCTCGTCGGCCCAGCGCTCCACCAGGAAGGCGACGGTGGTGCGCACGGGTGCGAGCGCCGGGTTGGCGGCGGCGGCCAGGGTCACGGCGGTCGTCAGCACCGAGTGGCGGTGGGCGAGATGGGCGCGCTCGTGGGCCAGCAGTACACGCCGCTCCGCCGGTTCCAGCGCGCCGAGCATGGCGGCCGTGACCAGGATCCGGCCCGGCGTGCCGGGGATCGCGAAGGCCCGGGGCGTCGAGGAGGCGGCGACGATGAGTTCGCTGTCGGGCGGATGTCCCTCGCACAGCCGCGCGAGGACGCGGCGGGTCGCGTAGTGGGCGCGCAGGGCGCGAACGAGCCGGAAGCCGATCAGCCACAGGAGCATGATCGCGGCGACGGCGATCGCCACCGGGACCGGTTCGGGCAGCCGCCGCCCGTCCTCGCCGGCCTCCGTGGCCACGTGCGGCGCCTCGTTGACCAGGGTGGCGGCGAGCAGGAGCAGCGCCCAGGTGGAGGCGGTGGCGGCCAGCACGGCGGCGATGGTGAGGACCCGGGCGGCCAGCGCGGGGGAGACCCTGAGGCCCACTTGCGGTGCGACAGCCGTCAGCAGCAGCGGCAGGACGAGGGGGATGTAGACGTCGATCCTCACATCCCGCTCCCCCCGAGGAGATCCCGCAGGGCTTCTTCCTCCCGGGGGCTCAGGCCGGTGACGAACTGCTGGAGGGCCGCGATCGGGTCGGGTCCCCGGTCGAGCGCCTCGTGCATGGCCGCGGCGGTCAGTTCGGCGGCGTTCTTGGCGGGCCGGTACGCGCCGCGTCGACCGTCGACGTCACGCAGGACCAGACCCTTGTCGTACAGGCGCTTGAGGATGGTGTGAACGGTGTTGTAGGCGAGGTTGCCGCCGATCTCACCCTGGATGTCGGCGGGGGTGAGGGCCTTGTCGGTGGCCCAGAGGGCGGCGAGGACCTCACTCTCCAGCTCACCGGCGTTGCGTCGTTCCGCTCTGCCGTGGGGGCCTGTGCGAGCCATGTCCGTCACCTTACAGCGCGTAGGGGTGCGGGGGGTGGTGAGGGCGTGCGAGTGCGCCCAGGGGCGGTGCGAGGGTGTGTCCCCGGACTGCGTCCCCGCTCGATCCACGGTAATTTGACCGTGTTTTGCGCAACTTCCTCCTTCACCCTACGTCTTGTAGGGTGAAGGGCCCTACAGACTGTAGGGCGAAGGGTGGATGATGGCCAAGACCGTGAACCTTCCGCTCCTCGGCGCCCATCGCCACAGTCCGCCCTCGACGGGGCGCGTCTCCGGACGGCCGCACGGTCAGCAGTGGCTCGCCCTGGTTGCGGGCGCCTTCACCCTGGCCCAACTGCTCCTCGTACGGCCGGGTATGGGGCTCGGCTGGGACGAGACCGTCTACGTCAGCCAGGTCGGCTCACATGCCCCCGCCGCCTTCTTCAGCGCCCCCCGCGCCCGCGGCGTGCCGCTGCTGGTGGCACCGATCGCGTCCTGGTCCTCGTCCACCGACCTGCTGCGCGTCTATCTCGCGGTGCTCTCCGGACTCGGCCTGTTCGTCGCGCTGCGCGTCTGGCGCGGACTGTTCCCCATGCGGGTACTGGCGGCGGCGGGCGCCCTGTTCGCCACGCTCTGGGTGACCCTCTTCTACGGCCCGCAGGCCATGCCCAACTACTGGGTCGCGATCGGCGCCCTGGCCTGCGTCGGCTGCTTCCTGCGCGCCCAGGCCGACCGGTTCGACAGGGCGGCGCTGTGGGGCGTGGGCCTGAGCGCCGCGCTGATGGCGTGGATGCGGCCCACCGACGCGGTCTACGTGACCGTGCCGCTGCTCTTCCTCGTCGTGTGCGTACGCCGCTGGCGGCGCCCGCGGGTGCTGGTGGCGCTCGTCGCGGGCCTGGTCGCCGGCGGGGGCGAGTGGGTCGTCGAGGCGTATGTCAGCTACGGCGGCCTGACCCAGCGGCTCTCCGACGGCTCCAAGGTCCAGGGCGGCCTGGGGTGGAACATCGCCGTCGGCGACCAGCTGCGCAGCCTCGGCGGGCGCGTCCTGTGCCGCCCCTGCACCGGGGCGATGCCAGCCCCGCCGGTGCTGCTGTGGTGGTTCGCGCTGCCCGTCGTGGCCGTCCTCGGAGCGGTGATCGCCGTCAGGGCCCGGCGCGGGGTGAGCAGCCTGCTGCTCCTGGCCTGCGCCGTGACGGCGGGCTTCCCGTACCTCTTCATGATCGGATACGCGGCGCCTCGCTTCCTGCTGCCCGTGTACATCCTGCTGGCCATCCCGGTCGCCGACGGCCTGATCCACCTGCTGACCGCGCCCCGCGGCGCCTGGCGACCGGTGGCCGTCACCCTGGTGACGCTCGGCCTGGCCGGGCATCTCGCCGTGCAGTTCGCGGTGCTGGAGCGCACCGTGCACGGCACCACCGTCTCCCATCAGGACTGGGCCGACGCCGCGACGGAGCTGCACCGGCTGGGGGTGAAGCCGCCCTGCATGCTGACCGGCTACGAGGACGTCCCGGTCGCCTTCTACGCCGGCTGCTCCTCCGTCGACACCGGCGGAAACAACGCCAACACCACCGCCGGCGCCATAGTGCGGGCCGGACAGCGGATCCCGGTCGGCGTGCTCACCACACCGGGCGAGAAGCCGCCCGCGTACGCCCGCACGTGGCACGCGCACCGCGTCGGTCATCTGATGGCGTACGTCGCCCCCGCCGTCCAGGGAGGCGGGGCGACATGACCGTCCTTCCGCCCGGCACCCGGACGCCGACCGCGACAGCCGTGAGCAGGCGGGTCTCCCTGCACGCCGCGGTGACCCTCGCCGTCATGGTGGGCACGGTCTGTCTCGGCCGGCGCCACTGGCCGATGATCGCGACCGGCGCCGGCCGGCTGGCCGTCGCCGACCGCGGCTGGCTGCTCGTGGCGGCCGTCGCCACCGTGGCGACCTGGGTGTGTTCGGCGCTCGCCCAACAAGGGGCGGTGACCCGGCCGTTGCCCGCCGGGCAGCTGGTGGCCGTCCAGTTCGCGGCCTCCGCCGCCAACCATGTGCTGCCCGCGGGCCTCGGCGCGGGCGCGGTCAACCTCCGCTTCCTGACCCGGTGCGGTCTGCCGGTCGTCAGGTCGGCGACCGCGCTCGGTGTGAAGGCCACCGCCGGGGCCGTCTCGCGCGGCCTCCTGATCGCCGTGCTCGCGCTGGCCTGCCCCGGCCTCCTCCGTCTGCCGCACATCTCGGCGACGGTGGTCGCGATCGCGCTCGCCGTGATGGTCGCCGCCGCCGTACTGCTGCGCGGGCCGTTGCGGCGCGCGCTGCGGGCCGTGCTGGCCGACGTCCGTGCCGTGCACGAGGTCCCGGCGCGCGCGGCCGCGCTGTGGGGCGGCTCGCTGGCCTTCGCCGCGCTGCACGCCACCGTGGTCGTCGCCGTGGCCCAGGCCCTCGAACTGCCGCTCCCCCCGGTCCAGGTGGCGCTGGCCTACCTCGCCGCGAGCAGCGCCGCCGTCCTCCTGCCCACGCCCGGTGGGATCGGTTCCCTGGACGCGGCGCTCGCCGTGGCCCTCTCGCTGGCCGGAGTCCCGGGCAGCGCGGCGGCGTCGGTGGTTCTCGGCTACCGGCTCCTGACGGTGTGGCTGCCCCTGATCCCCGGGCTGCTGGCACTGGCCGTACTGGCCCGCCGCAAGGTCCTCTGAGCCCGCCGCAAGATCCCTCCGGGACTCCGGTCCCTCCGGGGCTCCGGCGCCGCCCCCCTGTCGGCGCTCGCCGAATGCCGTGGCACCTCAGGGCGCTTCAAGCCGGTAACCGTGCCCCCGCAGGGTCGTGATGCGCGGTGTGCGGGACGGACGGGACGCCGTGTCCGTCAGCCGGCGGCGCAGTCCCGCCATGGTGACGTCGAGCGTCTTCGTCGAGCCGAACCAGTTCTCGTCCCACACCTCGGCCATCAGCGTCTCGCGCGAGACGGCCGCGCCCACGTTCCGGGCCAGCACGGCGAGCAGTTCGAACTCCTTGGGCCGCAGCGGAATCTCGTCCTCGTGCAGGGTGCAGCGGCGTGCCGTGATGTCGACGACCAGGTCGCCGAGCCGGATCGGCTCCTGCGGCGGGCCGGCGATGGCCCGACGGCGCAGATGGGCCCGGAGCCGGGCGAGCAGCACGGTCAGACTGAACGGCTTCACCAGGTAGTCGTCGGCTCCGGCGTCGAGCCCCGCGATGACGTCGATGTCGTCGGTGCGGGCGGTGAGGATCACGATGAGCAGCTCGGGAAAGCGGGCGCGCAGCGTGCGGGCCACGTCGAGACCGTCCATGTCCGGCAGCCCCAGATCCAGCAACAGCACGTCGTACGACGACCGCGCGGACTCCGCGAGGGCGCCCGCACCGGTCCGGTTCCACGTCGGCGCGTAGTCGTTGCTGCGCAGGCCCGACTCCAGATGACGGCCGATCGTGTCGTCGTCCTCGACGACGAGGACACGCGGTCGCCCGAAGTGACGGCGGTCCGGTGCGGGGGCGGGCGTTCGCATGAAGGGCAGCGTAGGGCCGGCGGCGCGTGCAGGGCCGGAGGCGGGCGTGCGGGGGCCGGAGGCCGACCTGTGGCTCGAAGTGGCGGTCACAGATCGCGGAGTTCCTCGACGGCGGGGCGTCCGGCCGCGCGGCGTACCCCGTTGAGGGCCGCGATCAGGACGGCCGCCGTCGCGGCGCAGGCCGTCAGCGTCAGATAGCCGCCGGGGACGGCGAGAGCGGCCGGCGGCGGGTCGAAGACACCGGTCAGGACCTTGACCAGCATCTCCGACAGCGCCCAGCCGATCAGCGCGCCGCCCGCGAGGCCCCCCACGGTCAGCACGATCGCCTCGGTGAGGACCATGCCCCGCAGCTGCCGGGGCCCGGCGCCCAGCACGGTCGCGATGGCGAAGGTCCGGCGGCGTTCGGCGAGCCCGAGCGCCAGGACCAGCCCGCCCGCCCCGGCCGCGAGCAGCACCGCGAAGGCCAGCTCGATACGGGTGAGCCCGGCCAGGTCCACGGAGGTCAGGCTGGTGCCGACGGTGCCACGGGTCTGGGTGAGGTCGGTGACGGTGGCAGCGGTTCCCAGCCGGTGACGCAGCCGCGCGGCGACCTGCTTCTGGTGCGTACCACCGGTGTCCAGCAGGAACGCGCCCACCGCGTCGCTGCCGGTCGCCTTCGCCACGTAGGAGGCGTTGGCGACGAAGAAGCTGTCCTTCGGCGCGGTCGGGAACTCCTTGGCGACGCCCACGTAGTGGAAGGGCACCGTGCGCAGCGCCTTGGTCCGGGTGTTCTGGATCCGCAGGTTGACCGTGTCGCCGGGCGAGAGCTGGAAGTCGTTGACGGTCTCCGCGCTGACCAGCAGTCCGTCCGGGCGCTGAGCGAGCCGGTTCATGAGGGCGCGGGCGCCGCCGCCGGAGAAGTACGCGTCCTGGAGGGAGGTGGCCGAGGCGATCGAGTCGGGGCGCACTCCGTAGAGGTCCTGGAGGTCGGAGCCGACGTAGGCGAACCGGTGCTGGAGCGGCTCGACCCGACGTACGCCGGAGATCTTCAGCGCGTCGGCCCCGCTCGGCGGGATCCGCGCGCCGGGCGGTTCGGTGACCGTGACGTCGGCGCCGTTGGTGAGCCGCGCGTCGACCTCGGCCTGCTGCCTGTAGGTCGAGTTGAAGGTTGCCGTGGAGATCGCGAACGACACCGCGAGCGCCAGCAGCACCACCGAGCGGGCCAGTGGACGGCGGCGCCGGGAGAGGACGGCGGCCGTGGTCCCCGCCAGGTTCGAGGCGAGCGGCCGCGACAGCCGGGTCAGTACGGGACGGCCGTACGTCAGCGCGAGGAGCGTGAGCCGCCACAGCAGCAGGGCGGCGCCGATCCACAGCAGCGCCGGGCCGAGGAACGCCCAGTACGACACGGAGATGCTCGGCACGCCCTCCGGGGCGAGCACCAGGGCGTACTGGTTGCCGGACGAGGCGCGGAAGATCAGCCAGGAGCCGACCAGCAGGACGAGGTCGAGGCCGTACCGCATCCACCACACCGAACCCGGCCGCCGCTCCTGCCTGCGGGTGTCGGCGACCGTCACCGTGCGCAGATCGCGCAGCGCGGGGAGGAGGACCGCGCCCGAGGCCACGGCGGCGCCGAGCACGAAGGCGAGGGCGTACCAGAGGAGCCACGCGCTCGTCGTCGTCCCGAACGAGGCCGATCCGAAGGCGACGCGGCCCGTCAGCGCGGCGATGCCGAGCCCGGCGGCGCCGCCGGTGACGGCCACCAGGGCGGCTTCGAGTCCGGAGAGGGTGGCGATCCGGCGGGGGTGCATCCCGCGCAGGCGCAGCAGGCCCTGCTCCTGGCGGCGGCGTTCGCCCCCGGCCGCGGCGACCGCGGCGGTCAGCGCGGCGGCGAGGAGCGCGCCCGGCACGCCGAGGAAGAGGAAGAGGATCTGCGCGTACAGCGCGTCCTGGCGGGCGGAGTCGAGGGCGGCGCCGAGGTTGTCGCCGACGATCACACCGCCCGAGGCGCGGGCCTCCAGGTTGTGGGCGGCGCGGGTCACGGAGCTGAAGGCGCCGGCGGGGTCGGAGGGAAGCTTCGCGTCGCGGGCCGCGTGGATCTGGGTGGTGGCGGCGGGCGTTGTGAGGGAGGCGAAGACGGCGGAGGGGAGCAGGACGACGTTGTCCGGGGGCGCGGCGGGCTGGGTCTGACCGGGGGCGCCGACCCGCTGGAAGAGGGAGTCGGCCTGCGGGAGGTCGACCACGCCGTCCACCCGGACCCGGCGCACGGCGGTGCCGGGGAGCCGGATGCCGACGGTGTCGCCGGGGGCGATGTGCAGGTTGGAGGCGGTCTGCTGGGCCAGCAGGGCGCCGGTGGTGCGGCCGGTGAGCGGGCGGATCTCGCCGGGGAAGGCCTGCTGGTAGCCGTCGGGGAGGCCGAGGACCATGCCGGGGCCGGTCGTCTGTGTGCTGCCCCGCACGGTGGCCACGAACGCGCCGCTGTGCGCGAAGCCGACGGGCAGGGCCGTCTTGATGCCGGGCGTCTTCCGCACCAGGGACAGCGTCGCGGCCGGATCGGCCCCCGGCTGGACCTCGACCTGCCAGTCCACGGCGACCGAGCGCACGGCACGCTGCGTCATCGTCGCCTTCGACGCGGTGAGGAAGGAACCGAGCGAGGCGATCAGGGCCACGGCCAGGGCGATGCCGGCCAGAGCGGCGAGCAGCCGGCCGGTGCGGTGGCGGGCGAGACCGCCCGCCCAGGCGGTGATCATGACGCTTCCTCCGTCGTGTCCTGCGGGTCCCCGGTGGTCTCCGCCGTGAGCAACCGGCCGTCGCGCATGGTCAGCCGGGTGCTGAGCCGTGCGGCGACCGCAGGGTCGTGCGTGGTGACGACGAGGGCCGCGCCCGTGCGGTCGGCCGCCGTGAGCAGGGCGTCCAGGACATGGCCGCCGGTGGTGTGGTCGAGCCGTCCGGTCGGTTCGTCGGCGAGGATCAGCCGTGGGGCCTGGGCCAGGACGCGGGCGGCGGCGACACGCTGGGCCTGGCCGCCGGAGATCTCCTCCGGTAGCCGCTCGGCGAGGTCTTCGGCGCCGACCTGGGCAAGGGCCGCGAGGGCCGTTCGCCGTGCGTCGGGGTCCGCCACCCCGGCCAGCACCAGCGGCAGCGCGGTGTTCTCGACGACGTCGAGGGCGGGGATCAGGCTGTCCCCCTGGAAGACCAGTCCGATGTCACGTCTGGTGTCGGGCCCGGGAGCCGACTTGCGATCGTCGGGCTTTGTGCGGGGACCGATGTCCTGGGAACCGGTCAGGCCGGGCCGCGTGACGGTGCCGCTGGTGGGCTGTTCGAGTCCGGCCAGCAGATGCAGCAACGAAGACTTGCCCGACCCGGAGGGGCCGACGATCGCCAGCCGGTCCCCGGCCCGCACCCGCAGGTGCGCGCCGTGCACCGCCACGACCGCGTTCGCGCCCCGCCCGAAGGTGAGAGCGGCGTCCCGGCAGACGACAAGCATGTCGTCCGGGACGGCCGTCGGCTCATCCGGAGACATCGTGGGCCCTCCCGTCGTCCAGCGCGATCACCCGGTCGGCGACGCGTACGGCCTCCGCGCTGTGCGTGACGATCAGCACCGCGCAGCCCAGCGCGGCGCGGTCGCGCAGCATCTGGAGGATCAGTCGCTCCGTGCCCCCGTCGAGCTCGCCGGTCGGTTCGTCCGCCAGCAGGACGGCGGGGGAGTTGGCGAGGGCGACGGCCAGCCCGGCCCGGGCCAGCTCACCGCCGGACAGCTGACGGGGCAGCGCGTGCGCCCGCCCCGCGAGCCCCACCTCGTCCAGCAACGCCCGTGCGGACACGGCTGGACGACCACGTACGGCGCTGTGCGCCAGCCGGACGTTGTCGCGCACGCTCAGGTGGGCGACGAGGTTGCGGGTCTGCAGGAGTACGCCGATGTGCTGGGCCCGCAGCCGGGCGCGCTCGGTCTCCGGCCGGTGGCTGATGCGTACGCCGGCCACCCGCACCTCGCCGCCGGAGGGCTCGTCAAGACCGGCCAGGCAGGACAGCAGCGTGGACTTGCCCGCGCCGGAAGGTCCGACGACGGCGACCGTCTCGCCGCGCCGCACCCGCAGGGACACCCCGCGCAGTGCGAGCGTCTCCTCCTCCCCGGCCCGGAAGAAGCGGTACAGCTCCCGGGCGGTCAGGGCCTCGTCGTGGGATGCCTGGTAGGTGCGGACGGGCGCGGTGCCCGGCCGGGTCGGCATGGCGCTCACGGTCACTTCCACGAGAAGGAGTCGGTGACCATGCGCCACGGGTCCACGTTGTCGGCGTTCACGGGCCCGGACAGGGTGAGGTCCACCTCGTGGCCCCGCCGGTAGAACGCGTACCGCTCGAAGGCGTCGCGCACGACCTTGCCGGTGACCGGGTCCGCCGCGGAGTCGCCCTGGTACTTCAGCAGCACCGCGCTTCCGGCGTGCCGGTTCACCTGCGACACCTTGGGGCCGCTGAACTTCGGTACCTGGCCGCGCAGTCGGTGTACGACCTCGGAGCCGACCGAGGTGCGCGTGGGCGCCGAGGAGGCGGACGCGGTGGCGATCTCGACGCGGTTCAGCTTGTCCGTGAAGACGGTCGTAGCGCCCTGGCCGGTACGGGCCCAGCCCTCGGGCACCTTCACCGTGAACCCGCCGCCCGACGGCCGGAAGGCGACGTACGCCTGGTTGTCGGGGATGTCACCGGGCGGATTGGACTCGGTGGGCGCCGGGGCTGCACCGGCCGCGGTGGCGGAGCCCGAGCCCGAGCCGGAGGACGCGTGCGAGGCGGCAGGGGGACCGGAACTCGAACCGGAGCATCCGGCGGTCACCGCCGCGGCGAGTACGAGCCCGACGATCCCGGGACTACGGACGGTACGTACGCGTGCCATGGCCACTGCCCTCCTGGAAACCCCTGCCGAACCGGTGCGGATCCGACCGGACGGTCATGGCACCGACGTTAGGAGCGGCCCGGTTAACGCCCCGCACGGCGAGGGTTAGACGACGGCAAAAGCGCGTGGCCGCCCCGCGTGATCCGATGACCGCCCCGCATCATGAGGGGCATGAGACAGCGTGTCGTGAGGGTGGCCGTCACCGCGGTGCTGGTCGCGCTGGTCCTCCTCGCGATCCCGCTGGTCCTCGCCGTCCGGGCCACCCTCTACGCCGACCAGCGGGACTCCCTCGAACGGGCCGCCCTGGCCGCCGCCGTACGCGTGAACCCCGACTACGCGACCGGTGACCCCGCCGAACTGCCCCCGCCGGGACCGGGCGAACGTCTCGGCCTGTACGACCCGAAATCCCGGCTCCACACCGGCACCGGGCCCCGCAGCGGGGACGCGGCGGTCCACCGTGCGTTCCGTGGTGTCATCGCGCGGACCCAGAGCGGGGGTGAGCTCGTGGTCGCCGTGCCCGTCTCGCACGCCGAACAGGTCATCGGTGTCGTACGGGCCTCCTCCGCCATGTCGGCCGTCAGGAACCGTGTCCTGGTGGACTGGGCGGTCCTGCTCGGCGCGGCCGTGTTCGCGCTCGCCGTCGCCGTCCTCGTCGCCCGGCGTCAGGCACGGGCGCTCGCCGCACCGCTGGAGGGCCTCTCCCGGCACTGCCGCGCCGTCATGGAGGGCGACCTGACCGCACGGGCCGCGCCCAGCATCATCGCCGAGATCGACCAGGTCGCCCGCACGCACAACGACATGCTGCACAGCCTCTCCGAACTCCTGCGCCACGAGAAGGACTTCACCGCCAACGCCTCCCACCAGCTGCGCACCCCGCTGACCGGGCTGCAGCTCACCCTGGAGGCGGGGCTCGCGCAGGACGACGCCCGGCTGCGCCCCGCACTGGAGGAGGCGCTGGAAGCCACCCGGCGGCTGCACGACACGGTGGAGGAGGTGCTGCGGCTCGCGGGTTCGCCCGGCCCGCCGGGCGCGGTCGTGCCGGACCGGCCGGTGCTCCACCTCCTGGCGGAGACCGACGCCCGGTGGCACGGGCTCTTCGCCCAGGACGGCAGGCGCCTGGACTGCGGAGTCCAGGACGCCCCGGCCGACGTCCTGGTGCCGGGCGGGCCCGTCGCCGAGATCCTCGGCGTCCTCCTGGACAACGCCCGTACGCACGGCCGGGGCAGCGTCCGTGTCACGGTCCGCGACCTCGACGACGCCCTCGCCTTCGGCGTCGCCGACGAGGGAACGGTCACCGCCGACCCGGAAGGACTGTTCGCGCGCGGACGGACCGGCGGCAGCAACGGGGGTACGGGCATCGGTCTCGCCCTCGCCCGAGACCTGGCAGTGTCGCTCGGCGGCAGACTCTTCCTGTCGGACGGCGACCCCACGACGTTCACACTGCTCGTCCCGGTCGCCCCCGCCACCCGGTAGTCAGGATGTGTTCAGGGTCCCGCTGACAGGGTCGGCCTCATGACTGAGACTTCTGAGACGCCCGGGGCTTATGTCCGCAGTGGGGCGGCCCCCGGCCACCGCCTCCGCTGGAACAAGGTTCCCGAGGTCACCGCGTACTTCTGGATCATCAAGGTGCTGTGCACCACGGTCGGCGAGACCGCGGCGGACTTCCTGAACTCGAACCTGGGCATGGGCCTGACCGGCGTGTCGCTGCTGATGAGCGCGCTGCTGATAGGGGTCCTCGTCGTCCAGTTCCGCACGAAGGCCTACCGGCCCGGCGTGTACTGGTTCGCCGTGGCCCTGATCAGCGTCGTCGGCACGCTGATCAGCGACAACCTCACCGACAACCTGGGTGTGTCGCTGACGACCTGCACCACCGTGTTCGCCGTCGCCCTCGCCGTCGTCTTCGCCATCTGGTACCGCCGCGAGGGAACGCTGTCCATCCACAGCATCGACACGGTGTCCCGCGAGGCCTACTACTGGCTGGCCGTCCTGTTCACCTTCGCGCTGGGCACCGCGGCCGGTGACCTCGTCGCGGAGAAGATGGCCCTCGGATACTGGGTGTCCGCGATCCTGTTCGGCCTGGCCATCGCCGCGGTGGCGGTCGCGCACTTCGCGCTCGGTCTGAACGCCGTGCTGAGCTTCTGGATCGCGTACATCCTCACCCGTCCGCTGGGTGCCTCGATGGGCGACTACCTCTCGCAGCCGACCGGCGACGGCGGCCTGGGCCTGGGCACGACGGTCACCAGCGTGCTGTTCCTCGCGGTCATCCTCGCTCTGGTGGTGTACCTGTCGATGACCCGCAAGGACGTCACCGAGTCCGAGCGGGAGCTCAGCCTCCCGTAGGGGCCGCGAGCAGGGGTCTTCGGGCGGATGACGTGCTCAACCCGCGGGAAGCGTGACCACGAACGTCGCGCCGCGGGTGCGCCGCCCGTCGTGGTCCACCTCCCCGCCGGCGGAGCGGGCCAGGCGTCGCGCCAGCGGCAGCCCGAGGCCCGCTCCGCCGTGTCCGTCCTCGGGATCGGCGCGCCGGCCGGGCTGGAAGAGCTGCGCCGCGAACGACGCCGGTACGCCGGGACCGTCGTCCCCGACCTCGACGTGCACGCCGCCGGGCCGCGCGCGGGCCAGGATCTCGACCCGGGTGCGCGCGTGCCGTAGGGCGTTGTCGAGCAGCGGGCTGACGATGCGCTCCAGAAGGGCTTCCGGCACGCCGGCCGACAACCGCGCGTCGCCGGCGGTGACGACGACCTCCACGCCCGCCTTCGTGGGGCCGAGGCGGTCCACCAGGCGGTGCAGCACCGGCAGCACATCGGCCGTGCCGGGCGCGGTGGCGGCGCTGTCACGGGCCTCGTCGAGCAGGGTGTCGCAGATCGTGCGCATGGACTGGGCCGCGTCGGCTATCGCCGCGTGCGTGGCCTTGGTGTCGGCGTCGGAGCGGGGGCGGGCTCCCCACCAGTCGAGCTCGGCGATGATCCGGGCGAGCGGGTTGCGCAGCTCGTGCGACAGCTCCCGGGTGAGCTGCTGCTCGTGCCGCAGCAGCGCGCGGATGCGGTCGAGGAGGGCGTCCAGCGAACCGCCCAGCTGGGCGAGCTCGGTGGGACGGGCCACGGCGCCGAAGCGCTCCTGGGAGGCTATCGCGCTCCATTGGGTGGCGTGCTCGGTCATCGAACGCACGGGACGCAGGGCGCGGCCCACCGCCAGCCGCGTCAGCGCGTAGGTGCAGGCGAGCATCGCGGCGTCGAGGGCGAGGGACGCGAAGAGCATCGTGTCGGCCGAGCCGCGGTACGGGGAGAGGTCCAGTGCGGTGACGACGGTGGCGGCGCCCTTGCCACCGGGCACCGGGCGCGAGCACAGCCGTACCTCGTCGTGACTGTGCACGGTGACGCAGTGCCGGGCGCCGCGTGCCACGAGCCGGCCGGCGGCGCGGGTCAGCGGGCTGGTGGCGGTGGCGGACGGGGGCTTCTCGAGCAGCCGGCCGCCCGCGTAGATCCACACGTTCGTGTCGAGGAGCTCCTCGCCCGGGGTCTCCAGGACCCGCACCCGGGAGCCGTCGGTGACGACGGTCGCGGCGACGGCGGCGGCACGGGTGCGCAGCTCGTCGTCCGCCTGGTGCTGGAGGTGACGGCGTACGACCGTGTTGAACGCGACCGTGAGGATCACCATCAGGATCGTCGCCGTGGTGAGCGCGACCAGGGAGAGCCGGCCTCGCAGGGTGCGCGGCCACCATCGTGCGGCGAACGCCCTCATGACCGTGCCTTCGCGCCGGCTGCCAGGGCCCTCATGACACCGCCTGACAGGGTCTTCATGACAGCCGATGGCCGATGCCGCGCGCCGTGGTGATGGCCAGCGCGCTGCCGCCGTCCCGGAGCTTGCGGCGCAGCCGGGTCAGGTACTGGTCCAGCGTGTTGTCGCTGACCTGGGCGCCTTCCGGCCAGCCGGCCCTGATCAGCTCCCGCCTGCGGACGATGTCCCCGGACCCCGCCATCAGCGCCGCCAGCAGCCGGAACTCCGTCGGAGTGAGGCCGACCCGGGTGCCCTGGACGGTGAGGGTGTGCCCGACCGGGTCCAGGACCAGGTCCCCGGCGGTGGTGGCCGGGAGCGGTCCGCTGCGCTTGAGCGCCGCCCGCAGCCGGGCGGCCAGCTCCGTCAGGTGGAACGGCTTGGGCAGATAGTCGTCGCCGCCGGCCGAGAAGCCCGCCAGCCGGTCCGTGAGGTGGTGATGGGCGGTCAGGAAGATGACGGGCGAGAGGAAGCCATTGGCTCTGATCGCCTGGCACACGTCCCGCCCGTCCGCGTCGGGCAGCCCGACGTCCAGCACGGCCGCGTCGACGTCGTCCCCGGCCAGCCGCAGCGCGGTCGCCCCGTCCGGGGCGGGCACGGTGTCGAAGCCCTCGTCGCGCAGCCCGCGCAGCAGGACGTCACGCAGGGCGTGATCGTCCTCGACGACCAGGATCGTGTGCCGCATGGTCCTCCTTCAGCCGCTCCGGAAGGGCGCTTGCCTGTTCCCCATGGCCGTAGCCGTAGCCGTAGCCGTAGCCGTAGCCGTAGCCGTGGGCCTACGCCGAGACCAGCAACGGCCGCAGCAGCCGCGAGTCCGTCAGCCGGCCGGCGAGCGGGTCGGAGAGTCTGCGCAGGAGGGTCGTCAGCAGCATCGCGATCAGCGTGCCGACCAGGACACCGGCGACCACGTCGTGCGGATAGTGCGCGCCGACCCAGACCCGGGAGACGGCCATCAGGCAGGCGCCCAGCAGGGCAATGGTGCCGAGGCGACGGGAGACGTAGAGCAGGGCCACGGCGGCCGCGGCTGCGATGACCGTGTGATTGCTGGGGAAGGACCAGTCGCCCGGCGCAGGACACGCCTCCAGCGTTTTCACGTGCAGGCTCTGACAGGGGCGGTCCTCGCGCACGACCATCTTGAACAGGGAGTTCACCCCGAACGCCACGACGACGATCAGCGGCACCGCGAGCGCGACCATCGCCGCCCGGGCGCTGTCGCGACGGGCCTGCCACCAGCCCACGAGCATGAGAACGGCGAACAGCGCCAGCCCGTATGTCGACCAGGCGGACACCAGGCTGTCCAGCCAGGACGGGGAGTCATGGGCGAGATTCACCACGTAGGTGTAGGTGGAGCCGTCGATCGACGACCCGTTGAACGCGAGGATCATCCCTGGGCGCCCTTCTCCGCGGTCGCGGTCGCGGTCGCGGCCTTGCGGGAGCGGCGGAACTCGGCGGCCAGCGGGATCAGCGACACGATGACGATCACGGCGATGATCGGGAGCAGATAGCGGTCGACGTTCGGAATCGACGAGCCCAGTGCGTAGCCCGCGAGGGTGAGGCCGATGCTCCAGACGAGACCGCCGACGACCTGCCACACGGTGAACGTGCGGGCGGGGACCTGGAGGGCGCCCGCCATCGGGTTCAGCACCGTGCGCACGACCGGGACGAAGCGGGCCAGCACGATCGCCTTCGCGTGGCCGTACCGCTCCAGCAGCTCCTCGGCGCGCTGGGCCCCTTCGTGCAGCCGGGGCGAGCCGCTGCGGGCGAGCAGCGCGCCGCCCGCCTTGCGGCCGATGAGATAGCCGCACTGGGAGCCGGCCAGCGCGCCCACGGCGGCGCAGACCAGCAGCGGCCCCAGGGAGAGCTTCAGCCCCCCGTGGCCCGACCCCGTGCACAGCAGGCCCGCCGTGAACAGCAGCGAGTCACCGGGCAGGAAGAAGCCGATCAGCAGCCCGGTCTCCGCGAACATCACCACGCCTACACCCAGCACACCGAAGGCGGCGAGCAGGGACTGGGCGCTGAGGATGTTCACCGCCAGCTCCGACCCGAGCTGTGATCCGAGCTGTGACGCTGCGAACAAAGGTGCGGCCATCGCCGGGAGCCCTCTCATACTGGACGGGCGGGCGCAGTGGTGACGGCACCCGAGTGACTACAATCCTGTAGACGGTCTACTGAACTGTAGACGATACCGGGGTGAGGATCGTTCCCATGACCAGCGCGAAGGACGAACGCCGACCGGCGGGTGAGCTCGAGGCCTCCGTCATGGCCGCCCTCTGGGCCGCCGGCGCGCCCCTGACTCCGGGCCGCGTCCAGACGGAGCTCGGCTCGGGACTGGCCCGTACGACGGTGACGACGATCCTGTCCAGGCTGCATGAGAAGGGGATCGTCGGCCGGGAGCGGCAGGGCCGGGGCTTCGCGTACTTCCCCGTCCAGGACCCGCACGGTCTCACCGCCCGGCGCATGCACACCGAGCTCGACCGGGACAAGGACCGGGAGACGGCGCTCGCCCGGTTCGTCGCCCAGCTCAGCCCCGACGACGAGCGCCTTTTGCGTGATCTTCTGGAATCGGGTGAGCCACTGGAATCGGGTGAGTAATGACCACTCTGCTGATCATTCCGCTGCTCGTCCCGCTTCTGCTGCCTTTCGCGCTGCCGGGGCTGGCCCGCCGCTGCCTCGACCGCCTCGCGCCGGTCGCCGCCCTGTGGGCACTGACCCTCACGGTCCTGGTACTGGCCGGCGCCTCCGTGGCCGCGCTCGGCGCGCTGCTCCTCACGGGCCTGCTCAAGCTGCCGGTCCTGGCGGGTCTGGGTGACCTCGTCCACCCCCTGCGCACCCCGTCGAACCTGATCGTGCTGCCCCTGGCGGCGGCGGCCACCGGCCTCCTGACCGTCGGCGCCGCGACCCTCGCACGCTCCGCCCTGCGCCAGTTGCGCGCCTTCCGCACCGCCCGCAGCCAGGCCGACCGCCGACCGGCCGCGGGCGACCTGTGCGTGATCGAATCGCCCCACCCGGACGCGTACGCGCTGCCGGGCCGTCCGCACCGCATCGTCGTGACCACCGGCATGCTCCGCAGCCTCTGTCCCGAAGAGCGCGAGGTGCTCTTCGCCCACGAGCGGGCCCACAACGCGGGCAACCACCACCGCTTCCTCGTCGCGGCCGAGATCGCCGCGCACTGCCATCCCGGGCTGCGCCCGGTCCGCGACAGCATCGCGCTCGCCGCCGAGCGCGCCGCGGACGAGGCCGCCGCCACGGCGGTGGGGGACCGGCGGCTGACCGCGCGCGCCATCGCCCGCGCCGCCCTCGCCACCACGGCCGCCCGCTCCATCCGCCCCGACTTCGCCGCCGCCGCGACCACCGGACCCGTACCCCAGCGGGTCGCGGCCCTTCTCGCGGCTCCCGGGCGCCGCCCCCGAGCCGCCTCCTGGATCGCCCTCCTCCTCGTCGCCTGCGCGACCGTCTCGGCCTCCGCGGCGGCGACCGGCGTTCTCGCCTTCCATCACGAGGTGGAGATCGCCCAGGGCGAGGAGACCCGCTGACCCTTCCGGGTCGGGTCGCCGGGGCAGGGCCGTGTGCCCAGCTGGTTCCCCGACGCCCCTCTGCCTCTCCGTGGAATCTTCATTTGCGCTCAGCGAGAGGCATGTTCTCCCTCAGGGAGAGTCTGTCGTGCCCACGCGTCACGCCCACCGGATCGGCGGCAGGGGAGAGCTCATGGAAGAGACCGACGCGTTGCGGGCCGCCCGCGCCGTGCGGCGGGCCGTGCTCGGCGACGCCTACGTCGACGGCGCCACCGCCGACCCCGACCGGGCCGGCCGGGAGTTCCAGGACCACGTCACGGCGACCGCGTGGGGCGTCTGGGCCCGGGGCGGCGCCCTCAGCCCCCGGCGTACAGCGGCCGGATCTGCCGTGTGGCCGTCGGCAGGGGCGTTTGCGCTACTCGGACGCGTCGCTGAGACCGAGCCGCAGATGCTCCACGTGGTAGACCGCCTGGTCGAGGAGTTCGGCGACATGGTGGTCGTGCAGCGCGTAGACCACCGACCGGCCGCGGCGCTCGCCGACGACCAGGCCCAGGTTGCGCAGCAGCCGCAGCTGGTGCGAGCAGGCGGACTGTTCCATACCCACCTCGGTGGCCAGCTCCGTCGCCGGAAGCGGCCCTTCGCGCAGCCGCGCGAGGATCAGCAGCCGTGAGGGGGTGGACAGGGCCTGGAGCGTCGTGGCCACCTTCGCGACATTGGCAGCGTCCAGACGCACGCGCGAGGTGACGTGCTGAGCGGCGGCGTCCTGCGCGGTGGTGACGGCTCCATGACCCATGGGCGTATCTTACCCATCACACATGAAGGCATGAATGAGTCTTCATGCGTTCCTGTATGGTGCCGGGGTGTCCTCCACTCTTGACTCGCCGCCCGTCCCCACCCTCGACGCATCCGCCCGCACGGCCCCGCGCCGCCGCACCCGACTCCTCGCGCTGCCGGAGGCCCGCTGGGCGCTCCTCGCGACCGCCGCTTTCCTCCTGGCGCTCCCGTTGCACTTCGCCGACGCGCCCGGCTGGACGTACGGGCCGCTCTACGCGATCGCCTACCTCGCCGGTGGCTGGGAACCGGCGCTGGAGGGGCTGCGGGCGCTGCGCGGCAAGACCCTCGACGTCGATCTGCTGATGATCGTCGCGGCCCTCGGCGCGGCTGCGATCGGACAGGTCCTGGACGGCGCCCTGCTGATCGTCATCTTCGCCACCTCCGGCGCCCTGGAGGCCCTGGCCACCGCCCGCACCGCCGACTCCGTACGCGGGCTGCTCGACCTCGCGCCCGCGACGGCGACCCGGGTGACCGCCGACGGTGAGGAGTCCGTCCCGGTGAGCCGACTCTCCGTCGGTGACGAGCTGTTGATCCGGCCGGGGGAGCGGATCGGAGCCGACGGACGGGTCCTCGACGGTACGAGCGAGGCCGACCAGGCGACCATCACCGGCGAGCCGCTGCCGGTCCTGAAGAATCCGGGCGACGAGGTCTTCACGGGCACCCTCAACGGCACCGGAGCCCTGCGCGTCCGTGTCGAGCGCGACCCCGCCGACGCCGTGATCGCCCGGATCGTCACCCTCGTGGAGGAGGCCTCGCGCACCAAGGCGCCGACGCAGCTGTTCATCGAGAAGATCGAACAGCGCTACGCGGTGGGCGTGGTGGCCGCCACGCTCACCGTCTTCGCCGTGCCGCTCGCCTTCGGCGCGGACCTCACCGGCGCGCTGCTGCGGGCGATGACGTTCATGATCGTCGCCTCGCCGTGCGCGGTCGTCCTCGCGACCATGCCCCCGCTGCTCTCCGCCATCGCCACCGCCGGCCGGCACGGCGTCCTGGTCAAGTCCGCGCTCGCCATGGAACGCCTCGGCGAGATCGACACGGCCGCCCTCGACAAGACCGGGACGCTGACGGAGGGCGCGCCCGAGGTGACTGCCGTACGCCCGGCGGCCGGATCGGGGCTGGACGAGGACGCCCTGCTGGCGCTGGCGGCCGCCGCCGAGCACCCCAGCGAACACCCGCTCGCCCGTGCGATCGTCGCCGCCGCCCGCGCCCGGGACCTGCGCCTCGCCTCCGCCCGCGACTTCGCGGCGAAGCCGGGACACGGCGTCACCGCCACGGTCGACGGCATGGTCGTCACGGTCGGCCGCCCCGACTCGGGCCTGGACACGGACGCAGATACGGACACTGACGTCGAAGGCGGCACGGTCGTCCGTGTGGAACGCGACGGCGCCCCCGTCGGCTCGCTCGTCCTGGCCGACCGCCCGCGCGCCGACGCCGCCGAGACGGCCGCGGGGCTCACCGCCCTGACGGGCACCTCACCCGTGCTCCTCACCGGCGACAACCCGCGCGCCGCCGCCCAGGTGGCCGCCGCCACCGGCATCACGGACGTACGCGCCTGTCTGCTGCCCGAGGACAAGGTCAGGGCCGTACGGGAGCTCCAACGCGCCGGCCGCAAGGTCCTGTTCGTCGGCGACGGCGTCAACGACGCGCCCGCCCTGGCCGCCGCCCATGCGGGGGTCGCCATGGGCCGGGCGGGTTCCGACCTCGCGCTGGAGACGGCGGACGCCGTAGTCGTACGCGACGAGCTGGCGGCGATCCCCGCGGTCGTACGGCTGTCCCGCGCGGCCCGCCGCCTGGTGGTCCAGAATCTCCTTGTCGCGGGTATGTTCATCACGGTCCTCGTCGTGTGGGACCTGCTCGGACACCTCCCGCTGCCGCTCGGCGTCGCGGGCCACGAGGGCTCCACCGTGCTGGTCGGGCTGAACGGGCTTCGGCTGCTGCGGGAGTCCGCATGGCGGCGGCCGGACGGAGGCCGACCTCGGGCGGTGTGAGGTTGATGTCGGATTCTCGCCAGCCCCGGCCTCGCGGGTGCCCGATGCTTGAGGCATGCGGAACGGGATGCACACTGACATGGAGCGCTGCGTGCGCGCTGTCCAGTCGAAGGACGCGCGCTTCGACGGATGGTTCTTCACAGCGGTCCTGACCACGCGAATCTACTGTCGGCCGAGCTGCCCGGTGGTGCCGCCGAAACCGGAGAACATGACGTTCTACCCGAGCGCGGCGGCCTGCCAGCAGGCCGGGTTCCGGGCCTGCAAGCGCTGCCGTCCGGACACCAGCCCCGGCTCGCCCGAGTGGAACCAGCGAGCCGACCTCGTCGCCCGCGCGATGCGCCTGATCGGCGACGGCGTCGTGGACCGTGAGGGCGTTCCGGGTCTGGCCGGCCGGCTCGGCTACAGCATCCGCCAGGTCGAGCGGCAGCTGCTCGCCGAGCTGGGCGCGGGACCGCTCGCGCTCGCCCGGGCCCAGCGCGCCCAGACCGCCCGGCTGCTCATCGAGACCACCACGCTCCCGATGGCGGAGATCGCCTTCGCGGCCGGGTTCTCCTCCATCCGCACCTTCAACGACACCGTGCGCGAGGTCTTCGCCCTCGCCCCGAGCGAGCTGCGCGACCGGGTGCCCAAGAAACGCGCCCCGGCCACACCGGGCGTCCTGAGCCTGCGGCTCCCCTTCCGCGCCCCGCTCAACCCCGACAACCTCTTCGGCCACCTCGCGGCGACCGCCGTACCCGGTGTCGAGGAGTGGCGCGACGGCGCCTACCGGCGCACCCTGCGCCTGCCCTACGGCCACGGGATCGTCGGGCTCACCCCGCACGTCGACCACATCGCCTGCCGCCTCACCCTCAGCGACCTGCGCGACCTGCCCGTCGCGATCAGCCGCTGCCGCCGCATGCTCGACCTCGACGCCGACCCGGTCGCCGTCGACGACCAGCTGCGGACGGATCCGGTACTGGCGCCCCTGGTGGCGAAGGCTCCCGGCCGCCGGGTGCCGCGCACGGTCGACGAGGCCGAGTTCGCCGTGCGGGCCGTCCTGGGCCAGCAGGTCTCCACCGCCGCCGCCCGAACCCACGCGGCCCGCCTGGTCACCGCGCACGGCGAAGCCGTCGAGGACCCCGAGGGCGGCCTCACCCACCTCTTCCCCTCCCCGCAGGCGCTCGCGGCCCTGGACCCGTCGTCACTCGCGCTGCCGAGCACCCGCCGCACCACCTTCACCACGCTCGTCCGCCAACTCGCCGACGGTTCCCTCCACTTGGGAGTGGAGAGCGACTGGGCCGAGGCCCGCGCCCGCCTTCTCGCCCTCCCCGGCTTCGGCCCCTGGACGGTCGACGTCATCGGCATGCGCGCCCTCGGCGACCCCGACGCGTTCCTCCCCACCGACCTCGGGATCCGGCGCGCGGCCCAGGAGCTGGGCCTGCCGTCGACCCCCGCCGCCCTGACGGCGCGCGCGGCGGCGTGGCGCCCGTGGCGGGCGTACGCGGTCCAGTACCTGTGGGCGACGGACAGTCACCCGATCAACTTCCTCCCGGTATGAGCGACTTCAGGCACATGAAGATGGCTTCAAACGACTCGAAGGTACGAACTGTGAAACAGCACACGGTCATCGACAGCCCGTACGGCCCCCTCACCCTCGTCGCCGACGACGGCGTCCTGTGCGGCCTCTACATGGTCGGCCAACGCCATCGCCCGCCGGAGGAGACCTTCGGCGAACGCGACGACACGCCCTTCGGCGAGGTCGCCGACCAGCTGAAGGCCTATTTCGAGGGGGAGTTGAAGGAGTTCACCCTCGAACTGCGCATGTCCGGCACCCTCTTCCAGCGCAGCGTCTGGGAGCAGCTGTGCCGGATCCCCTACGGCGAGACCCGCTCGTACGGCGAACTGGCCGAAGCCCTGGGCAACACGGGCGCCTCCCGCGCGGTCGGCCTCGCCAACGGCAAGAACCCCATCGGCATCATCGTGCCCTGCCACCGCGTGGTCGGCGCGAACGGAAGCCTCACCGGATACGGCGGCGGCCTGGACCGCAAGCAGCGCCTGCTGGACTTCGAGAGCGGCACGGCACTCTTCTAGCCCACTTCCCCGGCTCTCGGCGCCGTCGGCTCGCTGTGCCTCCAGCTCTCTTCGCCCAGGGTGCGCAGCAGCTTCGGCAGGGCGGTGCCGATCGGCTCCCGTACGACCTCGTCGGCCCGGTCGTCGTACGGCGTCGGTTCGGCGTTGACGATGATCAGCCGCGCCCCGTGGTCGGCGGCGAGGCCCGCGAGCCCGGCGGCGGGCTGCACCTGAAGGCTGCTGCCGACCGCGATGAACACCTGGCACGCCTTGGTGATCGCCATCGCCTCACCGAGCACCACCGGGTCCAGCCGCTGCCCGAACATCACCGTCGCCGACTTCAGGATCCCGCCGCACTCCAGGCACGGCGGGTCCTCCTCGCCCGCCTCGACCCGCGCGAGCGCGTCCTCCATCGGCCCCTTGGCATGACACGTGGTGCACACGACGGTACGCGCGGTGCCGTGCAGCTCGATCACCTTGCGGGCCGGCATCCCGGCGAGCTGGTGCAGCCCGTCCACGTTCTGCGTGATCACCCGCACCGGCACCCCCGACCGCTCCAGCTCGGCCACCGCCCGGTGCGCCGCGTTCGGCTCCGCCTTCAGCGTCCGGTTCTTGCGCCGCATCTGCCACGACCGCCGCCGGATCTCCGGATCAGCCATGTAGAAGTCGTACGTCACGAGCTTCTCGGCCTCCGGATCCCGCCGCCACAGCCCGTTCGGACCCCGGTAGTCGGGGATCCCGGAATCCGTGGAGATACCGGCACCACTGAGCAGGGCAACAAGGGGCTTGGTCATGGTGCCGAGGGTAGATCGCGCGGGGTGCGACGGCGAACGGAATTCGTGTGAGTGCGGGTGGGGGGCGGTCGGGTCAGGGGAAGATCGGGCGGGGGCCCAACAGGAGGGCGGCGAGGCGCAGGTATGCCTTGTAGGCCTCAGGCGTCAGCCAGGAGAGTTCGACCGTGCTGCCCATGGTGAGGTGGCCGTCGCGGGGGACCATGACGACGCCGCGGCAGCGGGAGCTCAGGCCGCGGATACTGGCGGCGTCGAGCGTCCAGCCGGCCGCGGGGCGGCTGTGGTTGAGGACGACCACGGCCTCGCGGACCAGGTCCGGCAGGTCGAGGGTGACAAGACGGTCCATGGCCTGCTGCGCCTGGGTCAGACCGGCGGGGTCGGCCCGCGAGACGATGACCACGCGGTCGGCCGCCCTGAGCACCGTGGGCATGAACTTGTCCGAGTCGACCAGGGTGAGGTCGAAGTAGTCCCGGGTGGTCCGGGCCACCCGGTGGAAGTCGTAGTCCGTGAACTGGCCGACCGACGCGATGCGCGAGACGGAGTCGTTGGCGAGAACCTGGAGCCCCGAGCGGTGCGGCGACAGGAACAGCTGGAGATCCTCGAAGTGCCGCACCTCGTGCAGTGACTCGGCCAGGTCCGACAGGCTGGCCAGGGTGTTGCGGAAGACCCGCCCGCCGATCCGGACCTGGCTGCCCGTGTGCCGGTCGGCGTCGATGGCGAGCACCCGCTCCTGCCGCTGGTCGGCCAGTACGGCACCCAGCACCATCGTGGTCGTGGTGCAGCCGACCCCGTCCTTGACGCCCACGAGCGCGATCCGCAGGGGCTCGGGCAAGGGGGTGCGGATGGTGCGCATCCACTGCTCGTGGTCGTCCTCCCCGTCGCTCGCCGTCTCCGGCTCGACGGCGGGGCCCTCGTCGTCCCCGCCCGTGCCGCCCTCCACGTCCTCCCACTCCACCCCGCCCGGCAGCAGCGCACCGAAGGCGTCCGCCACCTCGCGGGCGGTCGGCCGCCCCGCGGGTTCGGGCTCGACACAGCGCAGCAGCAACTCCGCGATGTTCTCGTCGAGTTGCGCGAGCTGGGGACTCCTGCGCAGCGCGTCGTTCTCGTACCAGCGCCACGGCCGGCCGGTCGCGGCCTGCAACAGGATGGAGCCGAGGGCGTACACGTCGCCCGCCGTGATCCGGGACTCGCCCCAGTACGTCACCTCGGGCGCCCGGTAGGGGGAGTTGGCCGGCGTGGACGGTGTCGACGCGCTCCACGCGCCGTCGATGCGCGCCGACGTCCAGCCGATGAGATGCAGCGTCGACTCGGTGACCAGCACGGTGCCCGGGGTGAGCGCGCCGTGCACGATGCCCTTGTGATGGCAGCGGGTCAGCGCCCGCGCCAGGTTCCAGCCCAGCCAGGTGAACAGCGGGGTCCCGGGCAGCGCCCCGGCCGCGTCGAGCACGGCACGCAGCGTGGGCGCGGGCGGACCACCGCTCAGCGTGTCCAGACGCAGCGCCAGCCACGGCGTGGGGCCCTCCAGGTCACTGCGCAGCACGGCGGGCGCGTACATCCCGTCCATACGGCGCAGCGCCCGTCGTTCCACGTCGAGCAACTCCCGTGCCACGGGCGAGTCGAAGGAGTGCGACACCCGCAGCAGCACCCGCTGCCCGTCCTCGTCCTCCCCGATGTACGCGGTGGGCTTGCCGCCCGTGCCGTCGCGTTGCAGCAGCGAGTACGGGCCCAGGGTGTGCAGGTCCTGCAGCCGCAGCGGCAGCCACGACGGGGCCGCCTCCAGGCCCGACGGCAGCCGCACCTCCTCGTACTCGGTGGTGCGCGGCGGCGTCGGCGCCATCGGTTTGGCACCCAGGTGGGTGAGGAGACGGTCCTCCAGCCAGGCGAACGGCCGTGTCCCGGGCAGGAGTTCACCCGTTCCCGAGGGGTGGGCGAGCCAGGCGGGGAAGTCGGGGGAGCGGCCCACCAGGGTGCGCAGCCGCGCGGTGACCGCCCGGGTGGTGCGCAGCAGATCGATCGGGGACGCGGTGTCGAGCAGGATCTCCTGGGCCTCGCCGGCGAATCCGAACCGGCGGTGCTGGGCCGGCAGCCGCTCGTCGACCGGCTCCACCTGGCGCATCAGACCGCCCAGGAACACCTCGGCCAGATGCGCGGTGTCGGCCCGCCACGGCACGGCCGCCTGCACCAGCCGCATCACGGGCACCGTGAGCGGGGACACCGCCGCGAGATGAGCGGCCAGCCGGTAGGCCCCCGGGGACGCGGCGTCCCGGAACCTGAGCACGGCGTCCGCCGCGCCACCGCCCCGGGTGTCGGCCCCGGCCCGTGGCGCCTTCGCCTGTAGCGGCGCCAGCAGGGGCAGCTCCGCGCTGCCGCCCGGCGAGGCCACCAGCCGCGCCCACGCGGCGACCGCCGGGGGATACGGCTCCAGTACGGGGACGGGGACCCCGGGGAACTCGTCACCGAGCCCCGGCGGCAGCAGCGGGTCGGCGACCTCCCAGGTGTCGTTCGCCGCGCCGCGCCGCCGGGTCGTCACCAGCCACGGTTCCGAGCGGATGCCCGACCCGTCCCACATGTGGGAGGGCAGCGCGTGCATGATCGCCGTCGGCCCCTGGTGCGCCCAGCGTTCCAGCGCCGCGTGCAGCCGCCCGTCCCGCCAGCAGGCGCCGACGCCGTCGCTGATCACCAGCACCAGCGTGCCGCCCGAGGGGTCGGCGACCGACGCGGGGGAGAGCAGCGGGGCGTGCGGGTCGAAGGGGCGGGAGCGCAGCAGCGGCGCCTCCGCCGACCGGGTGTCCAGGCCGTGTACACGGATGTCGCGGAAGGCTCCGAGACGTTCCAGCAAGGCGCGCAGTTCCATCGCCAGCCGCCGCCACAGCAGCATCGAGATGCCGTCGTCGATGAGGAGGGTGAGGTCGAGCCAGCGCTGCCGGGCGGGGCGGGTCACCACATCGGGCAGCCCCGTCTCGGCCATGGCCGACGCCGTGGCCTCCTCGTCGAACTCCCGTTTCAAGGGCCCGGGCTGAGGCTGTTTCAGCAGCCGGAGCGCGCGGCTGAGGCGCAGCTCGTCCGACCCGAGCGCCTTCTCCTCGGGGACCCGCACGGGCAGCGCGCCCTCGCCGGGCGCGCCACGCAGCCCCGGCGCGGCGAGGTCCGCGAACTCGGGTGCGCTGCGCGCTGCTGCCGCCGCGTGCAGGGCGCCCAACAGTTGTGCGGGAGGCGGTGGTTGGGCCGGTGCGGCGGGCGCGGGGGAGTCGAGCTCGGCCGGGGCGGGGCCGGCCGTGGAGCGCTCGGTGTCTCCCGCGCCGCCCGGCGGCGGTACGGCGTCCGCGGCGAGCGCGCTCGCGAGGGGCGCCGCGGCTCCCGGCGGAAGCCGCGTCGCCAGCCACAGGGTGTCGAGCAGTTCATGGATCGACAGCTCATGACCGGCCAGTCGTCCGAGTTTGCTCAACGGGGGCAGGATCGGCGGGGCACCCGGAACGTCAGGGCCGCCCGGACCGCCGCCGGTGTCACGCGGGTTCCCCCCGTCGCCCCCGTCGCCCCCGCGCACGCTAGACCATCCCACCCAGGCGGTGGAGTACGGCGTCCAGCAGCCCTTCGGCGTCCAGATCGACCCCGCCCTTGCGCAGGAACACGGCGTTGAGCAGCTGGTCGGTGGCGAGTTCGCCCGGCGCCCGGCGGTTGAGGAAGGCGTGCAGCAGGTCGTCCACGTCGGACAGCGCGTCCTCACCGAGATGCGCGGCGACGATGTCCCGCAGCCGGGCCTCGTCCGGGTCCGGCAGATCGAGCCGTACACAGCGGCGCATGAAGGCCGGCGGGAAGTCCCGTTCGCCGTTGCTGGTGATCACCACGACGGGGAACTCCCGGCAGCGCACCACCCCGCGCGTCACGGTGACCCGCTCGCCGCCCGAGCCATGGGTCAGCACCGGCACCTCGGACTGGGTCTCCGGCAGCCGGGACAGTTCGGGTATCTCGAACTCGCCCTCCTCGAACACGGTCAGCAGATCGTTCGGGAGGTCGACGTCACCCTTGTCGAGCTCGTCCACGAGCAGCAGCCGCGGCCGGTCGCGCGGCACCAGGGCGGTGCCGAGCGGCCCGAGCCGCACATAGGTGCCGATGTCGGGCTCGGGGTCCCCGCGCTCCTGGCGCAGATGCGTCTCACGCAGCCTGCCGATCGCGTCGTAGCCGTACAGGGCGTCCTTGAGGACGGAGCGGCTGTTGACGGGCCATTGGAGCACCGGTCCGAGGGACAGCTCGTGCGCGACGGCGTGCGCCAGCGAGGACTTGCCGGTGCCGGGGTGCCCGGTGACGAGCAGCGGGCGGCGCAGATGGAGGGCGGCGCTGACCACGTCCGCCTCCGTGCGCCCGATCAGATAGGGACGGTGCCGCGGGCGGCCGCCCGGTCCGTCGACGAACTGCCGCCAGGGCGGCGCCTCGGGGAACTCCACCTCACGGGCCACGCGGTCACCGCGGAACAGCCGCCACCCGTCCTGCGTCTGCTGGTTCATCCTGTCCGCTCCGTTCCTTCCGAGGGATCGGCGAGCTGGAGTTCGTCGGGCAGCGGCAGCTCGATGTCCTCCCACACCAGCGCGGGACGCGCGGGCACCGCCCGGTCCGCGTAGGCGCGGACTCTGAAGTGCCGTACGCGCTCCGGGAGTCCGTCCACGGGACCGTGCGGTGCCAGGGCGTCGAGCGGGGCGCAGTCGTCCGGACCGGGGGCGGCCCGGTCCCAGAGCACGACCGGCACCCCCATCACCAGGCACACGGGCAGCAACTCGCCGCGGTGCTCGGTGCTTCCGTGCACAAGGACGCGCGCGGTGTCCCGATGGGTTGTCTTCAGCAGCCCGATGAGTCCCGCCCGGCCGCCGATCCTGTGGTCCGCGAGGAGGGTGTCGCTCTGGTGACGGGCGTTCCAGCGCCGCTTGAGATCGGCGGGTCCGGTGCGCGAGCGCCGCCGGATCTTCGGGCAGCGCAGCACGAGATGGAAGTCCTCGCCGAGCCGCGCGGAGATGTACTCCTCGGCGCCCGCCCCGTCCCACTCGTCGAGCGCGAGCTCCAGCGCGTCCGGCGGCACCGACACGGCGACCAGCACGACCCCGTCCCCGGCGCCCTCCGCGCCCCCGGCCACCTCCCGGATCAGCCGGGCGATCTCCCGTCCGGTGCGCGGCCGGCCGGACTCCGAGGCGGCGCGCGCCGGGGTGCCGTCGGGGCGCAGCCGCCACACCGAGCAGCGGTAGTGGTCGGCCGGGTCCTTGGCGTACCGGTCCAGCTCCACCAGGACCCGTACACCGGCCGGCGCGGACCGCCGGGACCAGCGGTCCGCATCCCCGCGCCGCTCCTGCAGCGCCGAGGAGTGAATGCCCAGGCGGGCGGCGACCCGGGAGCTCCACTCCCGCAGCGCCTGCCGGGCCAGATCGCCGGACGTCTCCGCCGCCACGTACTCGACGACCCGCAGCAGCGCGGGCAGCCGGGGCGACTCGTCGGGCACGGGCGACCCGTCCCCGTACCAGCCCTCCAGTTCGTGGACGACCGCGGGCACGGCCGACGGTGCTAGGCGGGCCGCCTGCAGCGACCGCGGCAGGTCCACGTAGGGCAGCGCGGCGGTCGCGGCCCGCGGCAGCAGGCCCGGATCGTGCTCGGTGAGATGCTCCAACTTGACCACCAGCGCCCGGTGTTCGGCCACCGACAGCAGCCGCGCGGCCTCCGTCAGCCGGCCCAGGGCGAGCAGCCGGTCCAGCTCGGCCCGGCCGCGCGGATCGTCCGCCACCTTGGGCGCGAGCGACTCGGCGAGCGTGGGCAGCGCCCGCTCCGTGCCGCTGAGCAGATGGGCGAGCTCCTCCACGGTCGGCGCGCTCCCGTCGCCCGGGGCCCGCAGCGCGAGCTGGGCGGCGAGCACGGTGGCGTGGTCGGCGCGCGCCCGAGGGTCGCCCAGCAGGCTGTGCAGCGGGCCGACCATCATGTCGCGCACCGACTCGGCCTCGGCGAGGGTCGCGGCCGACCGCTCCCTGCTGCCGTTCACCTGCTCGGGTGCCGCCCCGACCCGGGCCAGCTCCCGCAGGACCGACTGCCAGCCGAGCCCCCAGCTGCGCCGCAGCGTGTGCTGGGCCGAGAACACCCCGTCGGGCGCGGTGATCCGCCCCACGACCAGGCCGACGGCCGCCCGGTCGGTCACCGACCAGAGGGGCCCGCCGCTGTAGCCCTCGTCGACCGCCGCGCCGGACAACTGTCCGTCGAGATAACAGATCCGGCCGTCGTACGCCCCCACCCGCGCGTCGGCGTACGAGAACGGCTGCCCGCCGCCGTACCAGGCCCGCACCTGCTGGCCGCGCTCCATCTCCAGCCAGCGCAGCGGGCTCACGGGCGGGGGAGGCGCCTCGTCGAGTTCGAGGACGGCCAGATCGCCGTCCCACTCCAGGGAGCCGTCGGCGACCGGGCCGTACTGCGGGGACCGCGGCGGTATCCAGGCGACCAGCCGGGCCTGGTGCAGATCCGCGGCGGACAGCACGGGGAAGGACACGTCGAGGGTGACCTCCCCCGGGTTGTGCGGGCTGAGGCCCCGCAGCCCGAGCGCCAGGTTGATGACATGCGCGCAGGTCAGCAGCCTGCGGCCGGAGAGGTAGACACCCGCCCCCGCGGTCCGGCCGCGATCGCTGGACAGGACGCGCACCAGCGCGCCGCGGGCGTCGCCGGACGACGGGTCGTCCGGCGATCCGAACCAGGTCACGGCTCCGTCCGGCGGGGCAGCTGCCAGGTCGCCGAAATGGTCATGCTGGCCTGGCCGTTGGCCCCGACGATGCCGATCTTCAGGTCCTGCCCGATCTGGATGCCGAAGTCGACGGAGATCTCGTGCGGCGGGTCGGGTATACCGCGGATCGCGTCGTGCACCTGCTGCAGTACGGGCCCCAGCGGGCTCAGCACACTGCGCAGACCGTCCGTCGCCAGCGACGCGACCCGCGCGCCACGCCCGACCGGGACCACCCCGGAAATGCCGCTGGGCAGATCGGCGTCGACGGCCGGGGCCGCCGACGCCTCCCCCGCGGCCGCGAGCTCGAGCCGGACGTGGGCCCCGTCGTCGAGGGCGAACTCCATGTAGTCGTAGTGCGGCACATGGGCATTGTGCCGATCAATGCCCCGTGAAGGTAGCGAAGTTGACGAATCCGCCGAAGCCGATGGGCGAACTAGCCCACCCGGTGGCCGTTCTCCAGCTCCGCGGTTCCGCCGCCCTCCGTCAGGACGTCCAGCGCGGCGAGGACCCGGCGGCCCAGTGCGCCCGGCAGATACTCGGCCAGTTCCTCCCGCGGCACCAGCCGCCACGACAGCAGTTCCTCCTCCTGCAACCGGATCGCCTTGAGTTCCCGCTCGCCGAGGACTCCGCCGTCGTACAGGTAGGCGACCAGCGGGGGGCGCGCCGTCCCGTGCACCCAGTCGACCGCGAGCAGCGCACCGAGTGCGATGTCGAGCCCGATCTCCTCGGCGGTCTCGCGGCGCGCGCCCTGGCGCGGGGTCTCCCCGTCGTCCGACTCGACCGTGCCACCCGGAAGGGCCCAGCCCTCACGGTAGTTCGGCTCGACGAGCAGCACCCGGCCGTCACCGTCGCGGAAGAGTGCGGCGGCACCGGCGAGGACACGGGGGAGGCCCGCGATGTACGTGGCGAAGTCTGGAGTGGTCATCCCCGAAGCGTAACGAGCCTGCGCGGCCCCTCCCCGGACGTGCTGCCGGCGACGGGAATCACGGCGGACGTGTTCGAAACGGCCCCGGCACCCGTCGGCTAGGCGAGGCCCTGGACGTCGGAACCGGCACCGGAACGCCCCTCGGCCTCGGCTTCGCCCCCCGTCTCCGCTCCAGTCTCCGCCTCCGTCCCCGTCAGGGCGAGCGTCCGCGCGGCGAGCTCACTGATCCGTACGCCGTCGAAGCCGAACACCGCGCTGCGTACGGTGTCCTCCAGCGGGTCCTTCCACTGCGCGGGAATGGCCCCGGCCCCGCACAGGACCCCGGCCACCGAGCCCGCCGTCGCGCCGTTCGAATCGGTGTCCAGACCGCCGCGGACGGTCAGCGTGATGGTCCGGGTGAAGTCGCCGTCGCCGTAGAGCAGCCCGGCCGTGAGGACGGCGGCGTTCGGGATCGTGTGGATCCAGCCGAGCCCCGCGGTCTCCTCGGACACCGTGGTGAGCGTGTCCTCCCAGGTCATCCGGGTCTCGTGCAGCGTGAGCACCCGGCGCACGGTGCGGGCGAGGCGGCTGCTCGCGGGAATGACGGTCAGCGCCGTGTCCAGTGCGTGGCGGACCGTGGGCGCGGTGAACGCGGCCGAGACGAGCGCCGCCGCCCACATCGCCCCGTACACGCCGTTGCCGGTGTGGGACAGCACTGCGTCCCGACGGGCGAGGGAGGCCGCCCGGCGCGGCGCACCCGGGCTGGTCCAGCCGTAGACATCGGCGCGGATCAGGGCGCCGATCCACTCCTGGTAGGGGTTGTCGTACGTCGCCGTCAGCGGCGGTTTGATGCCATGGGCGAGGTTGCGGTAAGCGGCCCGCTCCGCCGTGAACGTCTGCAGATACGGCAGCCGCAGCAGCCACAGGTCGCCGACCTGCTCGGTGCTGAAACCGAAACCGTGCGTCTCCAGCAGGTGCAGGCCCAGGATCGCGTAGTCGACGTCGTCGTCACGGCAGCTGCCGTGGATGCGGCCGCGCACGCACTGCCGCCACTCGGGCCGCAGCTCGAACTCGCCGGTGTCACCGTGGGCGGCGGGCTCGGGAAGGTAGTCGGTGAGCGGCAGGGCGGCGGCCTGTCGCAGATAGCGGTCGATACGGTCCCGCGTCCAGTGGTCGCCCTGCTCGACCGGCTTGCCGAGCATGTTGCCCGCGATCCGGCCGAGCCAGCCCCCGAGAACGCGGTCCGCGAGTTCGGTGCCCACAGGAGTCATCGCAGGGGTCATAGCTCCGGTTTACCCAATTCCGGGCAGGAGCGCGCGGTGTTCCACGGGCCGGTCGGGGCATGACGGCGGGGGCGTCCGCCGGTTAAGGTCGCAGCGGCGCGACTGCCTTGACGTGTGCGAGGCCGGAAAGCAAGGGGAATGCAAGGTGGCGGACTCTGCTGTGAAGACGACACGTGCGGGCACCGGGCGTGTTCCGCGGGTGCTGATCGCCGCGGACAAGTTCAAGGGGTCGCTGACCGCCGTGCAGGTCGCGGAGCGCGTCATGACCGGGCTGCGCCGCGTCGTGCCGGGTGTCGAGGTCGAGGCGCTGCCCGTGGCCGACGGCGGCGACGGGACCGTGGACGCGGCGGTCGCGGCCGGGTTCGAGCGGCGGGAGGTGCGGGTCGCGGGCCCGCTGGGCGACGAGCTCACCGCCGCCTTCGCGCTGCGCGGCGACACCGCGGTGGTGGAGATGGCGGAGGCGAGCGGATTGCAGCGGCTGCCCGCCGGGGTGTTCGCGCCGCTGACGTCGTCCACGTACGGGTCCGGGGAGCTCCTGCGGGCCGCGCTGGACGCCGGGGCCCGGACGATCGTGTTCGGTGTGGGCGGCAGCGCGACGACGGACGGCGGGGCGGGGATGCTGTCCGCGCTCGGGGCGCGGTTCGTGGACGCGGAGGGGGAGCCGGTGGCTCCCGGCGGTGCGGCGCTGAGCGACGTGGCGACCGCGGACCTGTCCGGCCTGGACCCCCGGCTGTCCTCCGTGGACCTCGTCCTCGCCAGCGACGTGGACAACCCGCTCACCGGGCCGAAGGGCGCGCCCGCCGTGTACGGCCCCCAGAAGGGGGCGAGCCCCGACGACGTGGAGATCCTGGACGCGGCCCTCGGGCACTTCGCCGCGGTTCTGGAGAAGTCGATCGGGTCCAGCGCCACGGAGTACGCCGCGGCGCCGGGGGCGGGAGCCGCGGGTGGCATCGGCTACGGCGCGCTGGTCCTGGGCGCCCGGTTCCGTCCCGGTATCGAGGTGATGCTCGACGTCCTCGGCTTCGCGCCCGCGCTGGAGAGGGCCACCCTGGTGATCACCGGTGAGGGTTCCCTCGACGAACAGACCCTCCACGGCAAGGCTCCGGCGGGGGTGGCTGCGGCCGCCCGTGCCGGCGGCAAGGAGGTCGTCGCGGTGTGCGGGCGCCTGGCACTGCGCCCGGAGGCGCTCGGCAGGGCCGGCATCCGGCGCGCCTACCCCCTCACGGAGGTCGAGCCCGACATCGCGCGATGCATCTCCGACGCGGGGCCGATCCTGGAGACGGTGGCCCAGAACATCGCCCGTGACTTCCTGACCTGACCTGACCTGGCGTGACCTGGCCCGTCCCAGGGACTGCGAGGTACGACGAGGTACGACGAAGGGGCCCGAACCGGTTGTCTGGTTCGGGCCCCTTCGGGCGTGTACGAGGAAAAGCTATGGCAGCTGCGCCGCCCGTGCCTCACGCCGGTTGTCGCGGAAGTTGTTCACCCGCCGAGCCGTCGCGAACAGCGGAATCACCGCACCCATGACGAGCTGCAGCGCACAGCCGGTCTGGAGCAGGAGCTGACCGCTGGGGGCGTCGAAGGCCCACGCCGCCAACAGACCCATGGACAGGACGATCCAGGAGAGCATCGCCACCGCGAGGCGGCCCCGCGGCTTCGGGTACTCCACCCGGCTCACCATCAGCCACGCCGTGCCGAGGATCGCCATCAGCGTCGCCGCGAAGGGCAGCTCCAGGAGCACGATCGAGACCACCGTCAGCGCTCCGAACGGCGACGGCATGCCCTGGAACGTGCCGTCCTTCACCGTGACACAGGAGAAGCGGGCGAGGCGGAGGACGACCGCGAGCAACACCACGATCGCGCCGAGCGCCGCCATTCTCTGGTGCGCGTCGTCCGCGACCATGCCGTAGACGAGGACGAAGTACGCGGGCGCCAGACCGAAGCTGATCAGGTCCGACAGGTTGTCCAGTTCCGCGCCCATGGGGGAGGAGCGCAGCTTGCGGGCGACGAGGCCGTCGAAGAGGTCGAAGACCGCGGCGCAGAGCATCAGGATGACGGCCGTGGCGGCGCTGTGGCGCGCCATGCCCGACTCCTGGCTGCCGGTGAGGTGCGGGATCAGAATGCCCGTGGTGGTGAAGTACACCGCCATGAAGCCGCACGTGGCGTTGCCGAGGGTGAGGGTGTCCGCTATTGAGAGGCGGAGAGAGAGGGGCATCTCCTCCTCGTCGTCCACCTCGTCGGCCTCCGGCACCCAGCCGGCCTGAGTCTCAGGATCAATCACGGTCAATTCGAGTCACCCCAGCCACGGTCTTCTGACCGACTTCCACATCGACCTCGACACCCTCGGGGAGGTAGATGTCGACGCGCGAGCCGAAGCGGATGAGACCGATCCGGTCGCCCTGCTCGACCTTCGTACCTTGCGGGATATAAGGAACGATACGGCGGGCGACCGCGCCGGCGATCTGGATCATCTCGATGTCACCGAGTTCGGTGTCGAAATGCCAGACGACGCGCTCGTTGTTCTCGCTTTCCTTGTTGAACGCCGGAACGAACCCACCGGGGATGTGCTCGACCGAGGTCACCGTGCCGGAGAGCGGCGCGCGGTTGACGTGGACGTTCAGAGGGCTCATGAAGATCGCGACGCGGGTGCGTCCGTCCTTCCACGGCATGATGCTCTGCACCACACCGTCGGCGGGCGAGATGACACGGCCCGGGGCGATCTCGCGCTCGGGGTCGCGGAAGAACCACAGCATGCCCGCCGCGAGCGCGGTGGCGGGTACGGCCACGGCCTTGGCGGCGCCGGAGCGGCGTGCCTTGGCCAGACTGAGTGCTGCGGTGGCGACGGTCGGGAGAAGCCACGGCGATGCTCCGCGCGCAAGGCGTACGCCGACCAGGCTGTCGCGAGGTGCAGAGGTTTGGCTGTGGGGCATGGATGACCTTCGTAGCGGATGATGCCGCGCTGGAACGGGGGACGGCGGCTTTCCCGGGATCGTACCGGGCGTGGGCCGCAACTGGGCAAGCCAGGAAGCCGAGTCGGCGGCCGAAGAGTGTTGACGGGGTGTGATCTTCTTCTCGAAGAAAACACCCCGTACCAGGACATCCAACCCTGCTTAACCCTGGAGTCGATACTCTTCGAGCAGTCGGCGCCCGATGATCATTTTCTGGATTTCGGCGGTACCTTCGCCGATCAGCAGCATCGGTGCCTCGCGGTAGAGGCGCTCGATCTCGTACTCCTTGGAGAAGCCGTAGCCCCCGTGGATCCGGAAGGCGTCCTCGACCACTTCCTTGCAGTATTCGGAGGCGAGGTACTTCGCCATCCCCGCCTCGAGGTCGTTTCGTTCTCCGGAGTCCTTTTTGCGGGCCGCGTTCACCATCATTGCATGGGCCGCTTCGACCTTGGTGGCCATCTCGGCCAGCTTGAACTGGATGGCCTGGTGCTGCGCGATCGGCTTGCCGAAAGTGTGACGCTGCTGGGCATACGAGACACCCAGCTCGAACGCACGCTGTGCGACACCGCAACCACGTGCCGCCACGTTGACGCGGCCGACCTCGACTCCGTCCATCATTTGGTAAAACCCTCGGCCAGTGGTGCCGCCGAGTACCCGATTGGCCGGAACGCGCAGTCCGTCCATGATGAGCTCGGTGGTGTCGACGCCCTTGTAGCCCATCTTGTCGATCTTCCCGGGAATGGTGAGGCCGGGGCGGACCTCTCCGAAGCCGGGCTCCTTCTCGACCAGGAAGGTCGTCATCGACTTGTGGGGCGCGGTGCCCTCCGGGTGTCCTTCGTCACTTCGTACGAGCACGGCCACCAGGTTCGACGAGCCGCCGTTCGTCAGCCACATCTTCTGACCGTTCAGGACGTACTCGTCGCCGTCCCTGACCGCCTTCGAGGTGATCGCGGAGACGTCCGAGCCCAGAGCCGGCTCCGACATCGAGAACGCGCCGCGCACCTCGCCCAGTGCCATCCGGGGCAGGAAGTGGTCCTTCTGCTCCTGCGTGCCGTGCTGCTTGAGCATGTACGCCACGATGAAGTGCGTGTTGATGATGCCGGAGACCGACATCCAGCCGCGGGCGATCTCCTCGACGCAGAGCGCGTAGGTGAGGAGGGACTCGCCCAGGCCCCCGTACTCCTCGGGGATCATCAGGCCGAACAGGCCCAGTTCCTTGAGGCCGTCGACGATCTGCTGGGGGTACTCGTCGCGGTGCTCCAGCTCGGTCGCGACCGGGATGATCTCCTTGTCCACGAAGTCGCGGACGGTGGAGAGGATCTCCTGCTGGACGTCGGTGAGACCGGCGGTCTGGGCGAGTCGCGCCATGGCTACTTCTCCGTCTTCTTTTCCGCGGGTGCGGTCAGCTCCGGGCGGCCGGGCTGCTCGCCCCCGCGCTCCTTGATGTACGTCTCGGTCGGCACCATGACCTTGCGGCGGAACACGCACACCAGCGTGCCGTCCTGCTTGTAGCCCTTGGTCTCGACGTAGACGATCCCGCGGTCGCTCTTCGACTTCGAGGGCGTTTTGTCGAGGACCGTGGTCTCGCCGTAGATCGTGTCGCCGTGGAAGGTCGGCGCCACGTGCTTCAGCGACTCGATCTCCAGGTTGGCGATCGCCTTCCCGGAGACGTCCGGGACGGACATGCCGAGCAGCAGCGAGTAGATGTAGTTGCCCACGACGACGTTCCTGCCGAAATCCGTCGTCTTCTCCGCATAGTTCGTGTCCATGTGGAGGGGGTGGTGGTTCATGGTCAGGAGACAGAAGAGGTGGTCGTCGTACTCCGTGACGGTCTTTCCGGGCCAGTGCTTGTAGACCGCACCGACCTCGAACTCCTCGTACGTGCGTCCGAACTGCATGCTGCTCAGGCCTCCGGGGCTTCGAACTTGGACGTGCGCTGCATGCCGGCCGCCCGGCCCTTGCCCGAGATGACCAGGGCCATCTTGCGGCTGGCCTCGTCGATCATCTCGTCGCCGAGCATCGCCGAGCCCTTCTTGCCGCCCGCCTCGGACGTGTAGTACTCGTACGCGTCGAGGATGAGTTCGGCGTGGTCGAAGTCCTCCTGGGAGGGCGAGAAGATCTCGTTGGCCGCGGCGACCTGGTCCGGGTGCAGCACCCACTTGCCGTCGAAGCCCAGGGCGGCGGCGCGCCGGGCGACCTCGCGGTAGCCCTCCGGGTTGCGGATCTGGAGGTAGGGGCCGTCGATCGCCTGGAGGTCGTGCGTACGGGCGGCCATCAGGATGCGCATCAGGATGTAGTGGTACGCGTCCGCCGGGTAGCCCGGCGGCTGCTCGCCCACGACCAGCGACTTCATGTTGATGGAGGCCATGAAGTCGGCCGGGCCGAAGATGATGGTCTCTACACGCGGTGAGGCCCCGGCGATCTCGTCGACGTTGACGAGCCCCTTCGCGTTCTCGATCTGCGCCTCGATGCCGATCTTGCCGACCTCGAAGCCCATCGTCTTCTCGATCTGCGTCAGCAGCAGGTCGAGCGCGACGACCTGCTGGGCGTCCTGGACCTTCGGCAGCATGATGCAGTCGAGGTTCTGGCCCGCGCCCTCGACGACCGTGACGACATCGCGGTACGTCCAGTGCGTCGTCCAGTCGTTCACCCGCACGACCCGCGTCTTGCCGGTCCAGTCGCCCTCGTTCAGGAACTTCACGATGGTGTGCCGCGCCTCGGGCTTGGCGAGCGGGGCGCAGGCGTCCTCCAGGTCCAGGAAGACCTGGTCCGCGGGGAGGCCCTGGGCCTTCTCCAGGAAGCGGGGGTTCGAACCGGGCACGGCCAGGCAGGAACGCCGCGGGCGAAGGCGGTTGACGGGCGTGGTCATGCGGGGACCTCCAGGGGATCGAGCTTGTTCGCTTTCCGGATCTCGTCGACGATACGGCCGATGATTCCGGTGATGTCGAAGTCCTTCGGTGTGAATACCGCGGCGACTCCCGCGGCACGCAGCAGTTCGGCGTCGGCGTTCGGGATGATCCCGCCGGCGATCACCGGGATGTCGGCCGCGCCGGCCTCGCGCAGCCGCTCCAGCACGTCCGGCACCAACTGGGCGTGCGAGCCGGACAGGATGGACAGGCCGACGCCGTGCACGTCCTCGGCGACGGCCGCGTCCACGATCTGTTCGGGCGTGAGCCGGATGCCCTGGTAGACCACCTCGAACCCGGCGTCGCGGGCGCGCACGGCGATCTGCTCGGCGCCGTTGGAGTGCCCGTCCAGGCCCGGCTTGCCCACCAGGAAGCGGAGCTTGCCGACGCCGAGTTCGCGGGCGGTCTCCTCGACCTTGCGGCGCACCAGCGCCAGCGCGGTGCCCTCCTCGGCGGTGACCGCGACGGGCGCGGACGAGACGCCGGTCGGGGCGCGGAACTCGCCGAACACCTCACGCAGGGCCTCGGACCACTCGCCGGTCGTGACCCCGGCGCGGGCGCACTCCAGGGTGGCCTCCATGAGGTTGTCGGTGCCCTTGGCCGCCTCCTTCAGCCGCTCCAGCGCCTTGCAGGGGCGCGGGTGGTTGAACGGCGGCTGATAGCGCGTGTCGCGCCACTGCTGGAGCGCGGCGACGACACGGGCCTCGACGGCCGGGTCGACGGTCTGGATCGCCGCGTCCAGATCGGCGGTGAGCGGGTTCGGCTCCGTCGACTCGAAGATGTTGACGCCGACGATCTTCTCGGTGCCCCCCTCGATCCGGGCCCGGCGCTCGGCGTGCGAGGAGACGAGCTGCGACTTCAGGTAGCCCGACTCGACGGCGGCCATCGCCCCGCCCATCTCGTCGATCCGGTCCATCTCGGCGAGCGACTCCTCGACGAGCGCCGTGACCTTCGCCTCGATGACGTGCGAGCCCTCGAAGATGTCCTCGTACTCCAGCAGGTCGCTCTCGTGCGCCAGCACCTGCTGGATGCGCAGCGACCACTGCTGGTCCCAGGGCCGGGGCAGCCCGAGGGCCTCGTTCCAGGCGGGCAGCTGCACGGCACGCGCGCGTGCGTCCTTCGACAGCGTCACGGCCAGCATCTCGAGGACGATCCGCTGGACGTTGTTCTCCGGCTGCGCCTCGGTCAGACCGAGCGAGTTGACCTGGACGCCGTAGCGGAAACGCCGCTGCTTGGCGTCCTGGATGCCGTACCGCTCGCGCGTGACCTGGTCCCAGATCCGCCCGAACGCCCGCATCTTGCACATCTCCTCGATGAACCGGACGCCCGCGTTCACGAAGAAGGAGATACGGGCGACGACGTCACCGAACTTCTCGGCGGGCACCTGCCCCGAGTCGCGGACGGCGTCCAGCACCGCGATGGCCGTCGACATCGCGTACGCGATCTCCTGGACGGGGGTCGCGCCCGCCTCCTGGAGGTGGTACGAGCAGATGTTGATCGGGTTCCACTTGGGGATGTGGGAGACCGTGTACGCGATCATGTCCGTCGTCAGCCGGAGTGAGGGCACCGGCGGAAAGACATGCGTACCCCGCGACAGGTACTCCTTGACGATGTCGTTCTGCGTCGTCCCCTGGAGCTTGGTGATGTCGGCGCCCTGCTCCTCGGCGACGACCTGGTAGAGCGCCAGCAGCCACATGGCGGTGGCGTTGATGGTCATCGAGGTGTTCATCTGCTCCAGGGGGATGTCCTGGAACAGCCGGCGCATGTCACCGAGGTGCGAGACCGGCACCCCGACCCGGCCGACCTCGCCGCGGGCGAGGATGTGGTCGGGGTCGTACCCGGTCTGCGTGGGCAGGTCGAAGGCCACGGAGAGACCCGTCTGCCCCTTGGCGAGGTTGCGCCGGTACAACTCGTTGGACGCCTCGGCGGTGGAGTGACCGGCGTAGGTCCGCATGAGCCACGGCCGGTCCTTCTCCCGCCGTCCAGCGGCGTTCTGACGCTCAGTCATCTCGGGACCTCAGACGTTCCGGAAGCGGTTGATGGCGTCGATGTGCTGGGCGCGCTTCTCCTCGTCGCGCACGCCCAGGCCCTCGCGGGGCGCCAGCGCGAGCACGCCGACCTTGCCCTGGTGGAGGTTGCGGTGGACGTCGTACGCGGCCTGCCCGGTCTCCTCCAGGGAGTACACCTTGGAGAGCGTCGGGTGGATCTTGCCCTTGGCGACCAGCCGGTTGGCCTCCCAGGCCTCGCGGTAGTTGGCGAAGTGCGAGCCGATGATGCGCTTCAGCGACATCCACAGGTAGCGGTTGTCGTACTCGTGGTTGTAGCCCGAGGTGGAGGCGCAGGTGACGATGGTGCCGCCCTTGCGGGTGACGTAGACGGAGGCTCCGAAGGTCTCGCGGCCCGGGTGCTCGAAGACGATGTCGACGTCCTCGCCGCCCGTCAGCTCACGGATGCGCTTGCCGAACCGCTTCCACTCCTTCGGGTCCTGGTTGTGCTCGTCCTTCCAGAACTTGAAGCCCTCGGCGTTGCGGTCGATGATCGCCTCGGCGCCCATCGACCGGCAGATGTCCGCCTTCTGGTCGCTGCTGACGACGCAGATGGGGTTGGCGCCGCCGGCGAGCGCGAACTGCGTGGCGTACGAGCCGAGCCCGCCGCTCGCGCCCCAGATGAGGACGTTGTCGCCCTGCTTCATGCCGGCGCCGTTCCTCGACACGAGCTGCCGGTACGCGGTGGAGTTCACGAGCCCGGGAGCGGCGGCCTCCTCCCACGACAGGTGGTCGGGCTTGGGCATCAGCTGGTTGGACTTGACGAGGGCTATCTCGGCGAGGCCGCCGAAGTTGGTCTCGAAGCCCCAGATGCGCTGCTCGGGGTCGAGCATCGTGTCGTTGTGCCCGTCGCTGGACTCCAGCTCGACGGACAGACAGTGCGCGACGACCTCGTCACCGGGCTTCCAGGCGTTGACGCCGGGGCCGGTGCGCAGGACGACGCCCGCGAGGTCGGAACCGATGACGTGGTACGGCAGGTCGTGGCGCTTGGTGAGCTCGCTGAGCCTGCCGTAGCGCTCCAGGAAGCCGAAGGTCGACATCGGCTCGAAGATCGAGGTCCAGACCGAGTTGTAGTTGACCGAGGAGGCCATCACGGCCACCAGGGCCTCGCCCGGGCCGAGCTCCGGCACCGGCACGTCGTCCAGGTGGATCGACTTGCGGGGGTCCTTGTCGCGGGTGGTGAGCCCCGCGAACATCTCCGTCTCGTCCTTGTGCACGGTGATCGCGCGGTACGACTCGGGGAGCGGAAGAGCGGCGAAGTCGGCAGACGTGGCCGTCTTCGACTGAATCGCGTCCAGGATGTCCTTCACGGTGTTGCCTCCGGCGATGAGCGTCTTGAGGGAAGACACTTGAGGGTTACGTCGGTGCTGCTGCTGGAAGTGAGGGGTGTGCCGTCGGTTCGGCGGAGGGGTGGTGCGGTGGCAGCGCCGGGTTGGCGCAAAAGGTTGCCTGTGACGCAGGCGTCCGGGCGCGCTCGCCGTGGCTTGCGGGGACAGCCGGCGTACGAAAGGTCTCTGCACGCCGGCCGCCCGGACAACATCAACGTATGGCACGGCGTGTCACCGTGCAAGGCACGGAGTGCCATGAGTTTCGCTCAGGTGAAATCTTTACGTAACACGTGAGCGATGATCGATCAGATCGACCGATGATCGATCAAAATGCACTGGTCAGCGGTGGTATGGCGGGGCCGGTATGCGGGCCGGAGGCGCGGGATGGCGGGCCGCTTCGGAGAACACCTGGTGTCGGTGGCACGGCGTGCGGGTTCCGGTGTGGGGGCGCGTGCGGGGGCGGCGTCGGGGTGAGCCGGCGTCGCGGAGGGCCGGCGAGACGTCCCGGGGAGCGCCGGGCGTCGGGTGCGCCGGGCGGTCGACGACGGGGGCGCTCGGCGGCGGAGCCGGGGGTGCGGGCGACGGGACGAAGGGCCGTGCCGGCCCGAGGGCGGCACTTTTCGGCCCACGACTCGCGGCGCCCGTCCGTCCGTCCGGCTGGAGCGGTGGCGTGCTGGAGCGGCGGCGTGTCGGGTCGGTGGCGTGCTGGGTCGGCGCCGCGACGGCCTACGTCGTCGGCTGGCTCATGATGCGATCCGGGCACGACGACTGGCGCCTGATGATGGCCAGCAGCGCCGTACCCGCGGCCCTCATCCTCTTGATGCGATTCGGTACGCCGGAGTCGCCGCGCCGGCTGATGAGCCAGGGCCGGACCGACGAGGCCGCCCAGGTCGTCCGCCAAATGCTGGGCCCGGAAGCCGACTTGACGGATCTGGAGGCCGAGACCACGACGCGCACCCGCTACACGGACATCTTCCGCGGCGTCTATCTGCGCCGCACGATCTTCGTCGGGATGTTCTGGGCCTGCCAGTTGCTGCCGATCGACGCCATCACGACGTACGAGCCCACCATCCTGTCCTCCCTCGGGCTCGCCCACGGCAACACCGCCTACCTGGGCTCGGTGGCGCTCCAGATCTTCTACATCCTCGGTTCGCTCTCCGGGATCCTCTTCGTCAACAGGGTTCGCAGGCCACTGCTGTTGTGGAGTTTCGCGCTGTCGGCCGTGCCGCTGCTCGTCCTGTCGCTGGTCGCCGATCCGAGTCCGGCGGCGGTCCTCGTGCTGTTCGCCGTCTTCGGTGTGGCGTCCTTCTCCAGCCAGTGCCTCCAGGCCATCTACCCCTCCGAACTCTTCCCGACGGGTGTCCGCGCCACCGCCAACGGTTTCGCGACCGGGGCCAGCCGGATCGGAGCCGCCATCGGCACCTGGGGCGCGCCCGTGGTGCTCGGCCACAGCATCCGGCTCGCCATGCTCCTCGGCGCGCTGATCTGCGGGGCCGGCTGGCTGGTCTCCTACCGGCTGGCGCCCGAGACGAGCGGCAAGAGCCTGGCCGAGTCCAGTGGCGAAGGGGCGTCCACGACGCCCGATCCCTCCCTTGCGGTGAAGGAGCTCTCGTGACCAGGCCCCCTTCCTCGGTCCTCGTCCTCGGCGGCGGTGTCATCGGCCTGACCTGCGCGTTCTACCTCGGTCGGGCGGGCCTCAAGGTCACCGTCCTCGAACGGGACCGGCTCGGCAGCGGGGCCTCGCGCGGCAACGCCGGTGAGGTCTGCCCCGACCTCGTCGAACCCCTGGGCGCCCCGGGGGTCGCCGTCAAGGCGCTCAGCGGCCTGTTCCGCCCGCAGAGCCCGCTGTGGATCAATCCGGTGCCGAACGTCCGGCTGCTGCGCTTCCTGGCCCGCCTCGGCCTGAACAGCACGGCCCGCAGGTACGACGCCGGGGCCGCGTCGCTCGCCGCGCTGGCCGAGGACACGTTCGCGCTGTTCGAGGAGCTGGAGGCGCTCGGCGTGGACGGCGGCGCCGGGAAGGACGGCTTCCTCTTCGCGTATCCGTCGTACGAGGCCGCGGCGCACGGTGTGGCGGCCTTCCGCCGCCTCGGCGCCCCGGTGGCCGCCGAAGGGGTTCTGGCCGCCTCCGCGCTCGCGGAGCTCGAGCCCACGCTCGGCCCCGCCGCCCGCGCCGGATTCCTCGTCGAACGCCAGTGGTCACTGGACCCCGGCCGGTTCGTGGACTCGCTCGCCGAGCGGCTGCGGCGGGACGGGGCCGGGCTGGTGGAGGGCGCCCGGGTCACCGCGGTACGTGAGGGCGCGGGCCGCGTGGAGGTCCGGACGACCGCGGGCACGTACGGCGCCGACCAGGTGGTGGTCGCCGCCGGAGTCTGGTCACGCGAGATCCGCCGCTCCCTGGGCGTCGACATCGACCTCGCCCCCGGCAAGGGCTACAGCTTCTCGGTCCCGGCCGACCCCCTGCCGCGCCGCCTGGTCCACCTCGGCACCGCCAAGGCGGTCCTCGCGCCGATGGGCACGGGGGCGCCTTCCTGCCGAGCGGAGTCGAGAGCCCGGGGGAAGGTGAGGGTCGCGGGCACGATGGAGTTCGACCGGGACCCCGACCACTTCCGCCAGTCCCGCGTGGACGCGATCGTGGCGGCGGCCCGCCCCTATCTGCCCCAGGCGGACTGGGACCACAGGGAACAGGAGTGGATGGGCCCGCGCCCCATGACCACGGACGGGCTGCCCCTGATCGGCCCGCTCCCCGGGCACCCCGGGGTGGTCCTGGCGACCGGCCACAACATGCTCGGGCTGATGCTGGCCCCGGCGACAGGACGCCTGGTGACGGGGCTGCTGACGGGAAAGCCGGACGACTCCCTGACCCCCAGGTTCGCCCCCGGCCGAGCCGTCAGGAGGGGACTCGGCCCGTCCGCCGGGCGCGCGTGAGTCCGGGCGGGACCGCGCCTCCGGCGCCGGAAGGCCCCCTCGGCCCGCGTTCTACGACCGCTCCCGCAGTGCCTGCTCGATGGTCCGCATGACCTGGTCCAACGGCGCGTCGACCCGGGCCACGGTCACCAGGACGTCGCCCTCGGTGAAGGCGGACGCCGGCGCCGTACGGGGCGTGGTCTCCCGCCCGGCCCCGATCCCCGTCCCGAAGGTCTTGCGGACGATGGAGAAGGCGTGGTCCAGCTGCGCCTCGACGTCGCCCTGTCCCCCCGCCCGCAGCCAGCGCCGCAGTACGTGGTTGTGGGCCGTGACCACGGCGGACGCGGCGACCTCCGCGAGCAGCGGATCGTCATTGGCGTCGTCGTCGTGCGCGTGCTCGTCGAAGTGGCCCAGGAGATAGCGGGTGAAGAGCCGCTCGTAGCGGGCCACGGAGGCGATCTCGGCCTCCCGGAGCGTGGGTACCTCGCGGGTCAGCTTGTAGCGCGAGACGGAGATCTCGGGCTGGGCCGCGTACATCGTCATGACTTCCTTGATGCCGCGGCACACCGTGTCGAGCGGGTGCTCGTGCGCCGGAGCCGCGTTGAGGACCGCCTCCGCGCGGATCAGGGTGTCGTCGTGATCGGGGAAGATCGCCTCTTCCTTGGAGCGGAAGTGGCGGAAGAACGTGCGGCGGGCCACCCCGGCCCGGGCCGCGATCTCGTCGACGGTGGTCGCCTCGTACCCCTTGGTCGCGAACAGCTCCATGGCCGCGGCCGCCAGTTCTCGGCGCATCTTGAGCCGTTGGGCGGCGGCGCGACTGCCCGCGGCGCTCTCCGGAGCGTCGGGCGTGGCTGGTGTACGTGAGGACTTGGCGGGCTGGGGCATGACCCGAACGTACTGCATCTGCGCAGGGGAAAGCGCATGTCCGGGGAACCCCCCGCCCTCGACGGGCGGGGGGCTCCCGGCCGGGCCGAGCAGTCCGCCCCAGTCGGCGGTGTCGGCCAGCCGGTCGCCGGGACGCTCAGCGGCGGGCATATTCGCGGAAGCCGCGGCCCGTCTTGCGGCCGAGGCAGCCCGCGGCCACCAGATGCTCCAGGAGCGGCGCGGGGGCGAGACCCGGGTCGCGGAACTCGCGGTGCAGGACCTTCTCGATGGCGAGCGAGACGTCCAGACCGACGACGTCGAGCAGTTCGAACGGCCCCATCGGGTAACCGCCGCCCAGCTTCATCGCGGCGTCGATGTCGTCGAGGGTGGCGTAGTGCTCCTGGACCATCTTGATCGCGTTGTTCAGGTACGGGAAGAGCAGCGCGTTCACGATGAAACCGGCGCGGTCCCCGCAGTCCACCGGGTGCTTGCGGACCTTCCCGCACAGCTCGCGGACCGTGGCGTGCACGTCGTCCGCGGTCAGGACGGTCCGGACCACCTCGACCAGCTTCATCGCCGGGGCCGGGTTGAAGAAGTGCATGCCGATCACGTCCTGGGGGCGTGAGGTGGCACGGGCGCAGGCGACGACGGGCAGCGAGGAGGTGGTCGTGGCGAGGATCGCGCCGGGCTTGCAGACCTTGTCGAACACCCCGAACAGCTGCTGCTTGACCTCCAGGTCCTCGGCCACCGCCTCCAGGGCGAGATCGACGTCGGCGAAGGCGTCGTACGAGCCCGCCGGGACGATCAGGTCCAGGGTGCTCGCGGCGGCCTCGGCGGTCATCCGGCCCTTGTCGACCGAGCGGGCCAGGGACTTGCCGATGCGGGCCTTCGCGGCCTGTGCCTTCTCCTCGGTGCGGGCGGCGAGGACGACCTCGTACCCGGCCTTCGCGAAGACCTCGGCGATGCCGGAGGCCATGGTCCCCGAGCCCGCGACGCCGACGGAGCGGACCGTGCGGCCGGGGACCTCGGGGCCGCCGGAGAGGGGGGTCAGCGCGTCCCGCACGACCGTCGCGCTGCCGGGCGCCTCGTAGGAGTAGAAGCCGCGCCCCGACTTGCGGCCGGTCAGGCCCGCCTCGCTGAGCTGCTTGAGGATGGGCGCGGGGGCGTGCAGCCGGTCGCGGGACTCGGCGTACATGGCCTCCAGGACCGTCCGCGCGGTGTCGACACCGATCAGGTCGAGCAGCGCGAGCGGGCCCATGGGCAGCCCGCAGCCGAGCTTCATCGCGGCGTCGATGTCCTCGCGGGAGGCGTACTTGGCCTCGTACATCGCGGCGGCCTGGTTGAGGTAGCCGAACAGCAGCCCGTCGGCGACGAAGCCGGGACGGTCGCCGACCGCGACGGGCTCCTTGCCGAGGTCGAGCGCGAGATTGGTGACCGCGGAGACGGCCGCGGGCGCGGTGAGCACCGAGGAGACGACCTCGACCAGCTTCATCGCGGGGGCCGGGTTGAAGAAGTGCAGGCCGAGGACGCGCTCGGGGCGCGCCGAGTCGGCGGCCAGGCGCGTCACCGAGAGGGCGTTGGTGCCGGTGGCCAGGATGGTGTCCGGACGCACGATGCCGTCCAGCGCGCGGAAGACCTGCTGCTTGATGTCGTACGACTCCGGGGTCACCTCGATGACCAGATCGGCGTCGGCGGCGGCCGCGAGGTCGGTGAAGGTGCGGAAGCGGGGCAGGGCGTCGGCCCGGTCCTGCTCACTGAGGCGCTCGCGTCGCACGGCGCGGGCGGTGGAGGCTTCGAGGGCGGAGACGGCCTGGGCGGCCGCCGCCTCGCTGATGTCGATGCCGATGACCTCGCGGCCGGCCCGGACGAGGACCTCGGCGATACCGGTGCCCATCGTGCCGAGGCCGACGACGGCAACGGTCTTGATGGGGGACAGCGGGGTGTCGGACAGGGGAGTTGCCATCGCGGGACTCCAGGAAGAGGGTGACGACTGAGGAGCGCACGCAGGTACGCCCAAGAGGCGCACGGAGTGCGGAGAGTGCGGGTGTTTCCGGGCTGACGAGCGCACACGCCCGGTGCCGTCCAGAGGGGGGTGCCCGCGAGGGCGCACCCAGGGAACGGTGAAGCCGACCGGCCCTGTCCCGGAGCCGTGTCGTAGTGAGGTACCTGAGGTACCGAACCGACTGCTCTCACGGTGGCTGCGTCACCAGGCCACCGCAAGCACGACGCGAGTGGGTAACTCGCTCGTCTGAGCTTAACCCGCCGGTAACGAGCGCGCCAGCCCCCGAGTTTGTGATGTAGGTCCCGGAGCGACGGGGGCCGCGCCTAGGCTCGGCTTCATGGACGAAGAGTTGCGATCACTCACGGAGCGTCTACGAAACGAGGCGGGGGCTTCGCCGGCGTACGAGCGACTTGCGGCGACCGAGGATCCGAATGTGCTGGCCGACGCGCTGATCGCGCCCGGACAGCCCTTGTGGGCCCGGGAGTTGGTCGCCTACCGGCTCGGACTCGCCGGGGACCGGCGGGCCTTCGAGGCGCTCGTCCTGCTGCTGAACCACCGCGACCCCCAGCGCTGCGCGTCCGCGGCGCACGCGCTCGCCCGCCTCGGCGATCCGCGCACGGCCCGCGCGGCGGCCGCGCTCGCCACCAACGAACTGCGCGTCGCCTACGCGCTGCATCCCGTACGGCTCCTGGTCGAGCTGCGCGCCCCCGAGGCCGTGCCGGCGCTGATCACCACCCTGGGGCGCAGGCTGCGCCTCCACGACCCCTACCGCGCAGTCGCCCTGGCCTGTGTGGAGGGGCTCGGGGAGCTGGGGGACGCACGCGCGAGACCCGTCCTGAACGAGGCGCTCGCCCAGCCGGCACTCGCCGAGGCGGCGGTGCACGCGCTGGCCCGGCTGGCCGGGTGACACGGCGGGCGGCCGACGGGCCGCCTCCCGCAGCGCCTCGTCGACCGTGCTCACCGTGCCGTCGCGCTCCGGACCCGGCCCTTCGAGCGTAGTCCGTGACGTCCGCACGGGAACGGTCGGAACCGCAAAGATGTTCCCCCGCTACGGGCGCGCCCCGGTGCCGGTTCCCGGGCGTGTGAGGGTGCGGGCGTACCGGACCTCGGGCACCGCGACACCGTCCACATCGAAGGGTTCCTCGCCACCGTCGGGGCCGAACCCGGCCTGTGCGTAGAACCGACGTGCCCTGGTGTTTCCCTCGAGCACCCACAGCAGCATGCGCTCGTGCCCCGCGGCGGTGCAGCGGGCGATCGACTCCGTGAGAAGCGCGCGGCCCACCCCGGACCCGACCCGCTCGGGATCGACGTAGATCGCGTACAACTCGGCCGCCCCGACGCCGTCGCCGCGGGCTTCGTCGTCCCGGTACGGGCCGTGGCAGGCCCAGCCGATCACCTCGCCGTCCCGCTCGGCGACCAGGTTCACGATCGTGCCGCCGCCCCGCCCGAAACGCTCGCGCCGCCGGGCCGCGTCCTCGGCCACGCTGAGCGCGTCGAGGTACGACCGGGGCATCAGCCCCCGGTACGCGGTCTGCCAGCCACGGACGCGGATCTCGGCCACCCGCTCGCAGTCCGCGAGGACCATCTCCCGGATCCGGACCGGGAGTGCGCTCACTCGCCCACCACCGCGTACGCCTCGATCTCCATCAGGAACTCGGGGCGGACCAGCGCGGCGACCTGGACCGCCGACGCGGCCGGGAGGCGGTCCGCGGGTATGTGGGCGTCGCGGGCCGCGCGGACGGCCGGCATGTGGGCCATGTCCGTGACGAAGAAGGTGAGTTTGACGACGTCGTCGAAGGTCGCCCCGGCGGCGGCCAGGCAACGGCGCAGGTTCTCGAACACCTGGCGGGCCTGGGCCGCCGCGTCGCCCGCGCCGACGAGTTCGCCGTCCTCGTCCAGGGCGAGCTGTCCCGAGACCGCGACGAAGCGGCCCGTACCGAGGACGACGTGCGAGTACGCGGCGGCGGGGGCGACCCCGTCGGGGGCGGGAATACGGGTCAGCTCACTCATGCGTCCATGGTGGACCATGGGTCTGACAACGCCCCCGACGGGCCGTCAGGGCGTGCTCAGCCGCGGTAGCCGAGCAGCCCGTGCAGCGCCGTGCCTGCCGAGGACGCACCGCCCGAGGCGGTGGACAGCGCCGCCTTCGTGCTCTGCGGCTCCGGATCCGGCAGCTTCTTGCACACCGCGTCGGCCACACCGTGGCCGTGCGGCACCTTGCCGTTGGTGAGGTACGCCGCCAGGTACTTGTCCAGGCAGGCGTTCCCGCTCAGCGTGATGCCGTGGTTGCCGCCACCCTGCTCGACCACCAGGCTGGAGCCGCGCAGTGCGTGATGGACCGTCACGCCGCCCTGGTAGGGAGTGGCCGCGTCGTTCGTGGCCTGGAAGAGCAGCGTCGGCGGCAGCGCCTTGTTGGCGATGTTCACCGGCCGCAGCGTCTTCGTCGGCCAGAACGCGCACGGCGCGTTGTACCAGGCGTTGTTCCAGGCCATGAACGGCGCCTTGCCGTACACCGCCCAGTTGTCCTTGCGCCACTGGTTCCAGTCGCGCGGCCAGGACGCGTCACGGCACTGCACCGCGGTGTAGATGCTGTAGCCGTTGTCGCCGGAGGCGTCGATGGCGCCGAGTTTCTCGTAGGCCGCGACGAGCGGGGCCGTCTTCCTGTCGTTCACATAGGCCGCGAACGCCTCGGCGAGAGAGGGCCAGTAGCCGTTGTAGTAGCCGCCCGGGATGAAGGTGTCCTCCAGCTCGGAGGCGCCGACCTTCTTGCCCGCGGGGTTCTTGGCGAGCGCCTTGCGCATGGCGTACCACTTGGCCTCGACCCTGGCCGGGTCCGTGCCGAGCTTGTAGGTCGCGTTGTGCTTGGCGACCCAGGCCATGAACGCCTGGTGGCGGTCGTTGAAGGCGTAGTCCTGGCCGATGTTGTCCTCGTACCAGACACCGCTGGGGTCGACGATGGAGTCGAGCACCAGACGGCGTACGCGCTGCGGGTAGAGCTTCGCGTACACGGCACCGAGGTAGGTGCCGTACGAGTAACCGAAGTAGTTGATCTTCTTGGCGCCGAGCGCGGCGCGGATGGAGTCCATGTCCCGGACCGCGCTCACCGTGTCGATGTACGGGAGCAGGTCGGCGTACTTCTTGCCGCACGCCTTCGCGAAGGCCTTGGCGCGGTCGAGGTTGGCCTTCTCGATCGCGGGGGTGCTGGGCACGGAGTCCGGGCGCACCGGGTTGAAGGACCCGGGCCTGCAGTCCAGGGCGGGCCTGCTGGCGCCGACACCGCGCGGATCGAAGCCGATGATGTCGTACTGCGCCGCCACTGCCTTCGGCAGCGAGGAGGCGACGAATCCGGCCAGCGAGAGCCCGCTGCCGCCGGGACCGCCGGGGTTCACCAGCAGCGGCCCCTGGTACGTCTTCGCGGTGTGCGGGACGCGTGAGAGGGCGAGGGTGATCTGCCGGCCGTGAGGCTTGGAGTGGTCCAGCGGCACCTTCAGGGACGCGCATTGGAGCGTCGGATAGGTGCTGGTCCCGCACTTCTTCCAGGTGGGTTTCGCGGTGGTGAGGGTGGTGCGCGGTGCGGTCGCGGAACCGGCGCTCGCGTCGGCGGGGATCGACGTGATCATCCCGGCCAGCACGGCCGCCGCCCCGCACAGAGCAGCTGCGCGTTTCTTCACAGAGCCTCCCAAGGACGGAGGATTTTGAGCCGTGCACGCCACGGCCTTCGCCGCATCGTCCCGGAAAGGGGCCCCGGAAGAACTCGTTCTGGAAAGTCTTGACCCGATTGAGCCGTGTGATCCGCTCGGATGCCGTCAGGAACGGGCCGGGCGGCGGCCGTTCGCCGTGGTCGGAGCAGGGTGAGCTGGGTCGGCTCCGGCGTGGCGGGCACCACGGGCTCGGCGGGCGCGGCGATCCTGCGGGGCATCCCCGCGCGCGTGGGACCGATGCCGTACTCCTGGGCCAGCTCGTGGACCTGACGGGTGATCCGGCGCTGATACCACTTCGGCGCGTAGGCGCCCTCCGCGTACAGCCGCTCGTAACGGCGGACGAGATAGGGGTGGTAGTGCTCGAGCCAGGCCATGAACCACTCCCGGGCGCCGGGCCGCAGATGCAGGACGAGCGGGGTCACCGAGGTGGCCCCGGAGGCCGCTATCGCCCGTACGGTGGCGCGCAGTTGGGCCGGGCTGTCCCCCAGGAAGGGGATCACAGGGGCCATCAGGACCCCGCAGCCGATGCCGTGGTCCGTCAGGGTGCGCACGACGTCCAGGCGGCGCTCCGGGGTCTCGCGGTAGTCGTTCTCGATGCGCCAGCGAAGCTTCGCGGTGCGCACGAGGACGGGCAACGGGGTGGTCTCGGGCAGGTTGGAGAGCCAGAACTGCACGGGCTCGTCCTGGCCGGCGGGCCATTCGGCCAGCAGCCAGCGCATCGGAAGCTCGGTGGCGGCCGTGACCTTGCGGATCTCACGTCCGGCGGGCCGGATCCGCAGCGCCACGAAGCGCGGGTACATGCGCTTGTACCCGCTGCGGCCACTGCCCGGCCGCGATCCCTCCCTCCACTGCACTGGCCGTGCGGAAGATCTGCCGGCCGCGATGACCAGGCTCTTCACCCTCTGCGCCGGATCGGGGTAGGCAGGAACCGGCCGCCGGCCCCGGCCGGAGTAGGCCGGGGTGCACGGCTGCGCGTCCTCGGGTTGCGCGGTGGTCGTGGTCGAGATGCCCACCACGTAGTCGAGACCGCGTTCTTCCAGGCCAAGCCGGAAGGCGGCGGTGTCCCCATAGCCGCCGTCGGCGATGACCTGGGGCACCTCGATGCCCCAGGAGCGCGTCTCGTCGATCATGTCGAGGGCCAGCTGCCACTTCTCGACATGGCCCACCCGGGCAGGGATGGCGCACTTGTCACGGCGGACCACTTTGACCGGATCGGCCTTCGGCGAGGCGGGATCCCAGCCCTCGGGCAGGAACAGACGCCAGTTCACCGCCGCCGAGGCGCCGTTGGAAGCCATGTGCAGCGAGACCCCGGCCTGGCACTTGGTGACCTTGCCCGCGGTGCCGGTGTACTGCCGGGGCACGCACGCGGACGCGTCCCCGTCCTTGAGGAACCCGGTGCCATCGATGATCAACGCGGTGGGCTTGATGACCGGCTGCATACGCCAGGCCAAACGGGCCCGAACATGTGCCGCATCCCACGGGCTGGAAGTGACGAAGTGGGCCAGGGCCTGCCGGTTCCCGTCTTCGCCCAGGCGGGCGGCCATCGGCTCCACCGACTTGCGCCCGCCGTCCAGCAGCAGGCCCCGCAGATATACCTCGCCCCACCGTCGCTGATCTGCCCGCGCGAACGGCTCGAACATCTCCGCCGCGAAGTCCTCCAGATCACACCGGACCGCAGCCAACTCCCCACCCAGCACACCCGATCAAGGACACGACCGATCAAGAAGACACGCCATCACGGACCGCACCTGACCAAGCCCTACTAAGGCGTGTCCCGCAATGATCACGGAGCCGAGTACAGAGCTGTCTGATGGAGTGGTGACGTGCTCAGTCGGTGGCTTGTGGGGTGTCCAGTGA
>NZ_JBVJPA010000021.1:0-87462 GCF_055582885.1 Streptomyces sp. NPDC107454
ACTCCGCACGCAACGTGAAAAAGGCCGCCGGACTGGCGGTATCGGCCTGTGGAGCGCCGACAAGACCAGAACCCGTTCTGGCACAGCGCAACGAAACAGGAAGCCACGGATTCCCTCCCGAAGCCCGTGCCGCGTAGTGGCACAGCAACGGACGAGAAGGCCAGAATCCTCGGGCTTCAGCCCGAGGAGCAAGTCAATCCCTCCGGCCGTTCGCTTGGGAGCGCATCTGCCCGGTGTTGCCATCCGGGCGCATGGCCAGGCCGCATTCAGAGACCTGCGCGCACTGGGCGAGCGCACCGCCGCCGAGCCCAAGGAACGCTGGCGCGCACTCAAGCGCGTCACGCTCAGCCCGAGCCGGATCGGCGACATAGCGCGGGCCGCCCTTGCCCTCAACGGCAACTGGAAATGATCTTCCGTGGGGAAGCCTCAGTGTTCAACCGTTCCGGTTCGCCGGTTCGGCGGGCAGCTTCCAGTGGAGGCCGCGCCTTGAGTCGGCACGCCGGAAGTTCCGCGACTTGCTTCATGACTCCCCCGCCCCTGGGGCGACTTGCGCTCAATGGGCCGTGACCGCGTCGGAGCAACAGTGATCGTGTGCGAGGTCTTGACAGGAGCTTGGGCGCGCAGCCACCTTTGGCAACGTTGTCAACCACTCTGGCAACGTTGTCACGCCCCGGCTCCGGCGCCTCCGCGTGTTCGTCGGCCGCGCTGTTTTCTGATGGGACTTACGTTCATGGCAGGTCAGTCACATGCGCCGCGGGATCCTTCCGGTCCTTCCCGGCGGTCGGTGGTCACTACGGGTTCGACTCTTCTCGGCGGGTTCGGTCTGAACGCTCTGTTCCCGGCGACGAGCACGGCCGCCGGGCGCGGTGACGCGCTCACCGCGGCGGCGCCGTCCGGTGAACTCGCCGTCTACCGCCCCGTCGAGGTCTCCTCGACGGACTACGCGCCGACTCCGGGCGAGTTCGTGGTCGACCGTCTCGCGTCGCCCGGGGTCCGGGGAAGCGGATGGCGCGCGGCGGCGGGGGGCGATCCGCAGTGGATCTCGGTCGATCTCCAGGCCGACTGCCAGGTGACGCGGGTCCGGCTCACCTTCGAGGCCGATGCGAGCGATCCGGTCTTCACGCCGCCCGCAACCGGCAACAAGGCGGATGGCACCACCGGCAAGGAGATCCTGTCCAGTTACGCGCTCGCCTTCGTGGTCGAGACGTCCACGGACGGCGGCTCCTGGACGAGTGTGTACCGCACGACCGCCGGTACGGGTGGGGTGGTGGACATTCCCCTGGCCCGGTCCGTGACGGCGCGGTGGGTGCGGATGACGGCTCAGCGGCGGTCCAGTCCCAACTCGCTCGGGCTGAACGGTTTCGAGGTGTACGGCACGGCAGGCGGGCGGCGTCCCGCGGTCACCGGCTGGACCGACTGGGGAACCCACCACGGCGAGGCTCCCGGGCTGGCCGTCGCGGCGGACGGCACGGTGCCGCTGGAGTCCGGCTGGCGGCTGACCCTGGACGACTGGGCCGACGGCGAGGGCCCCGACCTGTCGAAGCCTGGCGTGGACACCAGCGGCTGGCTGCCCGCCACCGTGCCCGGCACGGTCCTCGCCTCACTCGTCGATCAGGGAAAGCTCCCGGACCCGGTCGCCGGTCTGAACAATCTGCACATCCCTGAGGCGCTCTCCCGCCATTCCTGGTGGTACAAGCGTGACTTCGACCTGCCGTCCGGTCTGCGCACCGGCCATGGCCGCCGGGTCTGGCTGGAGTTCGACGGCATCAACCATCAGGCCGACATCTGGCTCAACGGGCATCAGGTGGGAGGGCTCACCTACCCGTTCGCCCGCTCGGCCCACGACGTGACGGAGTTGCTCGCCGAGAAGGGGACGAAGGGCCGCAACGCGCTGGCGGTGAAGATCACGCCGATGCCCGTCCCCGGCAGCCCGGGTGACAAGGGGCCCGCCGGGGAGTCCTGGGTGGACGCGGGTGCGGGTCAGATGAACCTCAACTCGCCCACGTATCTCGCCGCTTCGGGGTGGGACTGGATGCCGGCCGTACGGGACCGGGTCTCGGGGATCTGGAACCATGTCCGGCTGAGATCCACGGGGCCCGTGGTCATCGGCGACCCCCGGGTGGACACGGTTCTGCCGGAGCTGCCCGACACCTCCGTCGCCGAACTCACTCTCACCGTCCCGGTCCGCAACGCCGACGCGGCCGAGCACACCACGACCGTCTCCGCGTCGTTCGGCGGCATACGTGTCTCCAAGGCCGTCACCGTCCCGGCCGGCCGGAGCGTCGACGTCACCTTCACCCCGGACGCCTTCAGCCGGCTGCGGCTGCGCGACCCCGCACTGTGGTGGCCCAACGGGCTCGGCAGCCCCACCCTTCACGACCTCACCCTGGCCGCCTCGGTCGACGGGACGGAGAGCGACCGGCGCACGACCCGCTTCGGTATCCGCCAGTTCGGCTACGAATACGACGTGCCGTTGCCCTTCACCTCGTCCGGCGACGCCTGCGCCCAGTCGCTGGAGGTCGGAAGGCAGCAGGCCCGGTATGTGCGGGTCAGGTGCCTGACCAGGGCCACCGACTGGGGCAGCTCCCTGTGGACCCTGTCCGTGACCGACAGCGCCAGGCCGGGCACCGATCTCGCCCTGCGCGCGAGCGCCACCTCCTCCACGACGGACGGCGACGACCACGGCCCCGGCAACGCCACCGACGGTGACCCCGGCACCCGCTGGTCCTCGGCCTACCAGGACGATCAGTGGATCCGCGTGGACCTGGGCTCCTCGCAGTCCTTCGACGGCGTCGACCTCGTGTGGGAGCAGGCCTACGCCCGGACGTACGTGGTCCAGGTGTCCACGGACGACTCGACCTGGACGGACGTGAAGTCCGTCGACAACACCGCCGTACCGCTGCCGTTCAACACCGACCGGGCGAGCCTGCAGGTGGAGGACTTCACCGCCCGTACGGCCCGCTTCGTGCGGATCAGCTGCGGTGTGCGCCACACCAGCTGGGGCAACTCCCTGTGGTCCCTTTCGGTGATCGACAGTTCCCGTCCGGGCACCGATCTGGCGCTGCACAAGGCGGCCACGGCCTCCACGGAGGAGTCCGACCATCCGGCCGCCGCCGCCACCGACGGCAGCCCCGACAGCCGGTGGTCGTCGCAGTACGAGGACCACCAGTGGATCCAGGTCGACCTCGGCTCCGCCCAGAGTTTCGACCGCGTGGCCATCCTGTGGGAGCAGGCCTATCCGAAGTCGTACGTCATCCAGGTGTCGCCCGACGGTGACACCTGGACGGACGTGAAGTCCGTGGACAACAGCCCGGTGCCGCTGAAGATCAGCGTGAACGGTGTACGGGTGCTGGCCCGGGGCGGCAACTGGGGCTGGGACGAACTGCTGCGGCGGATGCCGGCCGAGCGGATGGACGCGGCGGTGCGCATGCACCGCGACATGAACTTCACGATGATCCGCAACTGGGTCGGCAGCGTCAACCGCGAGGAGTTCTACGCCAGTTGCGACGAACACGGCATCCTGGTGTGGAACGACTTCCCCAATGCCTGGGCCATGGACCCGCCGGACCATGGCGCGTTCAACGCGATCGCGCGCGACACCGTGCTGCGCTACCGCATCCACCCCTGTGTGGTGGTGTGGTGCGGCGCCAACGAGGGCGATCCGCCGGCCGCCATCGACCAGGGCATGCGCGACGCCGTCGAGCGGCAGGCCCCCGGCATCCTTTACCAGAACAACTCCGCCGGAGGCATCATCACCGGCGGCGGCCCCTACAACTGGGTCGAGCCCGAGAAGTACTACGACCCGTCGACCTACGGCAGCAACAGCTTCGGGTTCCACACCGAGATCGGCATGCCGGTCGTCTCCACCGCCGAGAGCATGCGCAATCTGGTGGGAGACGAGCAGGAGTGGCCGATCGGCGGAGCGTGGTACTACCACGACTGGAGCGAACACGGGAATCAGGCTCCGCAGCAGTACCGGGCGGCGATCGAAGCGCGCCTGGGCACCGCGACGGGCCTCGACGACTTCGCCCGCAAGGCGCAGTTCGTCAACTACGAGAACGCGCGCAGCATGTTCGAGGCGTGGAACGCCCACCTGTGGGACGACGCCAGCGGCCTCATGCTGTGGATGTCCCACCCCGCCTGGCACAGCACCGTCTGGCAGACCTACGACTACGACTTCGACGTCAACGGCACCTACTACGGTGCCCGCACCGCCTGCGAGCCCCTGCACGTCCAGGCCGACCCGCTGAAATGGCGGCTCCTCGTGGTGAACCACACGCGCGGGAAGGTCGAGGGCGCGACGGTCACCGCCCGGCTCCACGACCTTGCCGGCCGCCGGATCGGCTGGACCAGGAAAGCCGTGGTCGATGTCGCGCCGGCCTCCACCACACCCGCCTTCGCCGTGGACTGGACCGACGACCTGCCCGATCTGCATCTGCTGCGCCTGACCCTCGAGGACCGCACGGGTCGTACGCTCTCGGCCAACACCTACTGGCGCCATCGGACCCCGGCCGCGATGAAGGCACTCAACGACCTCCCACGGGTCGGGCTCTCGGCCTCGATCACCCGCGTGTCGCACGCCGGTACCGGCGCCGGTGACCGACGTGAACTGACCGCTGTCGTCAAGAACCGTGGGTCGGCCCTCGCCGCGATGGTCCGGCTGTCGCTGCTGGACGATCACAGCGGTGAGCGCGTCCTGCCGACGCTGTACAGCGACAACTACCTCTGGCTGCTGCCCGGCGAGTCGCGGACGGTCACCCTGTCCTGGCCGGCTCACGCGCTGCCGTCGAACCGTCCGGCGCTCAGCGTGTCCGCCTACAACAGTCCCCGCACGGTCGCCCGGGGGTAGGGCGGAGGTGGGGCCGAGGCGGGGCGGTCGTCGGGCGTCCGTTCGTGCGCGTTAGCCTCGGTTTGTTCGACAGACGCAGGCAGGAGCGGGAGGCAGCAATGGCGAAGGTACCGGCCGCGGCGGTGGCCGCGGGTGGGCTCATCGGCGGGTACGGCGTGGCCCGGTGGACCAAGAAGCGGCAGCTCGGCGGGGTGGTGCTGGCGGCCGCCGGGGCCACGGCCGCGCAGCAGTGGCGGCGGCAGGCCGGCGGGACGGCCGCCGGTGCGCTGACCGTCGCGTACGTCGCCGCCTTCGCCGGGTCCCACCCGCTGGCCAAGAAGGTGGGCGCCTGGCCCTCCGTGTTCGGCGTCGCCGGTGCCGTGGCCCTCGCCTCGTGGGCCGTGGCCGACCGGCGGGCCTGAGCGAGTACAGAGCGCTACGGGCCTGAGCAAGTACAGAGCACTACGGGTCTGACGGCTTGAGGGCCTACGAGGCCGCGGCAGCGGACACGGATTCCGGGACCGGAACTGAGGTTGGGACCGGAACCCGGGTTGGTCCCGTGCTCTGGAACGCCCGGCGGTACGCGTTCGGGCTCGTCCCCACCACCCGCTTGAACCGCTCCCGGAACGCCGTCGGTGAGCCGAACCCCGCCTGGGTCGCGATGCGTTCGACCGGGTACGTGGTCGTCTCCAGGAGGTACTGGGCGCGGCGGACCCGGGCGCGGTGCAGCCACTGGAGCGGTGTGGTGCCGGTCTGGTCGCGGAAGCGGCGGTTGAGCGTACGGGTGCTCATGCCGGCGTGGGCGGCGACGTCCTCCAGGGTCAGCTCACGCTCCGCGTTCTCCTCCAGCCAGGCGAGGAGGGGCTCCATCGTGGTGCCGGCCGGTACCGGCGGCTGGTCGTGGATGATGAACTGGGCCTGGCCGCCCTCCCGTTCGAGCGGCATGACCGACATCCGGGCCGCGTGCGCGGCGACCGCCGAACCGTGGTCGTTGCGGATCATGTGCAGGCACATGTCGAGGGCGGCGGCCGCGCCCGCCGAGGTGAGGAACTGGCCGTTGTCGACGTAGAGGACGTTCGGGTCGACGGTCACGGCGGGGTACCTGGCCGCCAGGTTCTGCGCCGCGACCCAGTGGGTGGTGGCGCGCAGCCCGTCCAGCAGGCCGGTGGCGGCGAAGGTGAAGGCGCCCACGCAGATCGAGGCGATCCGGGTGCCGTTCGCGGCCGCCGCGCGCAGCGCCTGCGTCACGCCCGGCGGGAGCGGGGCGTCCGGGTTGGCGACGCCGGGCAGGATGATCGTGTCGGCCTCGGCCAGCGCCTCCAGGCCGTAGGGGGCGCGGATCGTGAACGGGCCCGCGCTCACCTCCGCGTCCGCCGTGGGCGAGCAGACCCGGATCCGGTAGGGCTCCCGGCCGTCCGGCAGCCGGGCCCAGCCGAAGGTGTCGATCGGGGCGGAGAGGTCGAACGGAATGACCTGGTCGAGCGCCAGTACGGCCACGGTGTGCATGGCCAGAGCGTAGGCATACGGCGGATTATGGCCAAGCGCCACCCACGCCCTCGTGGCCTCGTGGCCTCCTGGGGCTTTCGCGGCCTTGTGGCCTCGCAGGGCGCGCCCGCAGCCTCGTAGGCAGGGCTCCCACAGCCTCGTACGGCTGCGTTCGGGCCGCCTCGTGACTGTGTCCGGGCCGCCGATTTCCTGCGACGCGACGGTGCTGGCGAGAATCCGTTGGCCCCTGGCAGAAGTGCCGCTTCTGCAAGATCGCGCGCCGCCCTAGCGTCAGCCCGTGAACAAGTTCCTCCTCGCCGTGCACGTCCTCGCCGCGATCGTCGCCGTCGGGCCCGTCACCGTCGCCGCCAGCATGTTCCCGCCCAGTGCGCGCAAGGCGCTCGCCGAGCCAGGGGACGGCCAGGCCCTGTCCACCGTGCGGGTGCTGCACCGCATCTGCCGTGTGTACGCGACGGTCGGCGTCGCCGTGCCTGTGTTCGGGTTCGCCACCGCCAAGAACATGGGCGTGCTCGGCGACACCTGGCTGATCGTCTCGATCGCGCTGACGGCCCTGGCCGCCGTCGTGCTCGCCGCGCTGGTCCTGCCCCGACAGACCGCGATCGTGGAGGGCATCCAGCGCGACGCCGGCACGGTGAGTGCCCGGGCCACCGCCCGGCTCGCCATGTTCACCGGGCTCTTCAACCTTCTCTGGGCCACCGTCACGATCCTGATGATCGTCCGACCGGGGTCCACCACGGGCGCCTAGCCCTAGGATCCGGCTCATGCATGGACAGGTGAACGGACCGCACGATCCGTCGACGCCCTCGGCCCCGGCGGCCTACCTCGCCGCCGTGGAGGGCCGGCTGGCAGCCGACGGGTGCGCCACCCGCTGGGAGGACTGGGCCGGGGTGCCCGTGCTGGTGGGGCGACGGGCGGACTTCCGGCTGCGCTGGATGGCGACGAAGCTGCATCTGTTCACCGTGGCCGCGGCGGTTGCGGAGATCACCGTGCCCGTCGTCGAGGGCTTCACCGAACAGGTGACGAAGTACGCCAAGGACACCAAGGGCGGCCTGCCCGTCGGTCTGCAGAACGGGGTCGGCGCCTTCCCCGTACTGGTCAGCGACCGCGTCGACCCGGCCGCCGTACGGTGGGCGGAGGAGCGCCAGCGGGTCCGGTTCGCCTGTATGACGCGGCCTGTCGTCGTCGACAGTGCGCGGCCCTACGTGGGGATGTACCGCGGGAAGCCTGCCCTCGGGCGCGTCTACGCCGGGTACTTCATCGAGAAGGGCTCGCGGTACTTCTACGGCGCGTGAGCGGTCCCCGCCCGGCGTTTCACCACCACTGCGCGAGGCTGAGCGCCTCGTCCGAGGAGTCCCTGGAGTCCCTGGAGTCCCAGGAGCCCGCGGACTTCGCCCAGTCCGCCGCCCGGTACCGCCTCGCCACCGCCGTCGCGATCAGTACCCCCGCCGCGACCACCAGCGTGAAGAACGCCCAGGTGAGCGGCCAGACCGCCGCGTCCGGGGACTCCGGGTGGGAGTGGAAGGAGAGGTACATGAGTGCTGCCGGTGGTCCCGCCACCAGCAGCAACGGCCAGGCCAGCGCGTCCCGGCGGCCGAGGTAGGCGGCCAGGAGCAGCAGGGCCACGCCGAGGAGGACGGCGCCGAGGACGGTCACCGAGGTCGTCTCGGTGACCGACCCGGTCGCCCCGGGGCGGTTGCGCAGGTCCCAGGGGAGGCAGAGGAGGTACGCCGCGCCGGAGAGGGCGGCGCCGAGCACGCGCGTCAGCCAGCGTTCCGGCCAGGGGCGCGTTCGCAGAGGGCCTAACAGCTTCTCGGTCATGCGTACGAGGGTTCCCGCCCGGGCGGCGGCCCGACAGAGTACGCGTACTCAGGTTCCCGTACTCAGGCCCCGTACTCAGGTCGTGCTCAGGTCCCGCGCTCGGGTCCCGCGCTCAGGCGGAGTCCGCCGGTGCCACCGTCGACAGCGGGGGCGCGATGTTCTCCAGTGAGCGCCGTTCGGCGTTCACCGCCAGGAACGCGGCGACCAGGCCCGCCGCGCACATCAGGCCCGCGCCGATCTGGAAGGCCAGCACGGTGTCGCCGACCACGCCGGACTGGGTGAGGTCCGCGAAGACCAGCGGTCCGCTGATGCCTCCGGCCGCCGTGCCGATGGCGTAGAAGAAGGCGATGGCCATCGCGCGGGTCTCCATGGGGAAGATCTCGGAGACCGTGAGGTAGGCGCTCGACGCGCCCGCCGAGGCGAAGAAGAGGGCCACGCACCAGCAGGCCGTCAGGGTCACCGCGCTCAGCGAGCCCCGGCCGAACAGCCAGGCGGTGCCGAACAGCAGCAGCCCGGAGAGCAGGTACGTCGACGAGATCATCCGGCGGCGGCCGACCGTGTCGAAGAGCTTGCCGAGCAGCAGCGGGCCGAGGAAGTTGCCGAGTGCGATCACGGCGAAGTAGTAGCCGGTGGAGCCCGCCGGGACGTCGTAGAACTTGGTCAGGATCGCGCCGAAGCCGAAGGTGATCGCGTTGTAGAGGAACGCCTGGCCGATGAAGAGGGAGAGGCCGAGCGCGGCGCGTTTGCGGTAGGTCGCGAGGACCGTGCGGGCGATGGTGAGGAAGCCGATGGTCTTGCGCTGGTGGATGGTGATCTCCGCGGCGGGGGGCGGCAGTTCGCGGCCGCCGAGGTCGGCGCGGACCCGTTCCTCCACCGACGCCACCAGTTGCTCGGCCTCCTCCTGCCTGCCGTGGATCAGCAGCCATCGTGGGCTCTCCGGGACATTGCGGCGGACGACGAGGATGACCAGGCCGAGGACCACGCCGAGGGCGAAGGTCAGCCGCCAGCCGATGTTCGCCGGGAAGAGGGCGGTGTCCAGCGCGACGATCGACAGCAGGGAGCCGCCGATCGCGCCCAGCCAGAAGCTGCCGTTGATGATCAGGTCGACCCGGCCGCGGTAATGGGAGGGGATCAGCTCGTCGATCGCGGAGTTGATGGCCGCGTACTCGCCGCCGATGCCGAAGCCCGTGAGGAAGCGGAAGGTGAAGAACCACCAGGGCTCGAAGGAGACGGCGGTCAGGGCCGTGGCCCCCAGATACACCGCCAGGGTGACCATGAACAGTTTCCTGCGGCCGAAGCGGTCGGTGAGGCGGCCGAAGAACAGCGCCCCCACGCACGCACCGGCCACGTAGAGGGCGGCCGCGGTGCCGGTGACCTGCGCGGAGGTGATCGGCAGGCCGCTGCCGGGCTCGGAGAGGCGTCCGGCGATGTTGCCGACGATGGTGACTTCCAGGCCGTCGAGGATCCACACCGTGCCGAGGCCGATCACCACGGTCCAGTGCCAGCGTGACCACGGGAGGCGGTCGAGACGGGCGGGAACGGCGGTGGTGACCCGGCCCCCGGCTTGATCCCGGCCTTCCCCCCGGCCCTTCTCCTCAACGGTGGACATGAGGCTCCCTCCTCGTCGAGCGACGCCTGCCCGGGTTCCCTCCGGAGCACGGCCCACGCCCGCCCGAGTGCGGTCACACCCTCCCGCGAGGGATCTACGCCCCCACGATCCGCGACACCGTGTAGATCAGCAAGCCGGCCAACGAGCCCACCACCGTGCCGTTGATCCGGATGAACTGCAGGTCACGGCCGATGTGGGCCTCGATCTTCCTGGTCGTGTGCTCGGCGTCCCAGCCGGCCACCGTGTCGGTGATGAGGGAGGTGATCTCGGTCCGGTACGTCGTCACCACATACACCGCCGCACCCTCGACCCACCGGTCCACCTTGGCCTGGAGCTTGGGATCGGTGGCCATGCGGGCACCCAGCGAGAGCAGGGAGGCCCGCACGCGCAGCCGCAGCTCACTGCGCTCGTCCTCCGCCGCGGACACGATCATGGACCGTACGGCCGTCCACGCGGAGGCGATCAGGTCCTGGACCTCGCCGCGGCCGAGCACCTCGCCCTTCAGGCGCTCCACGCGCGCGCGGGTGTCGGTGTCGGACTGGAGGTCGGAGGCGAAGTCGGTGAGGAAGCGGTCGAGGGCGCCGCGGGCCGGGTGGGAGGGGGCGTCGCGCATCTCGGTGACGAAGCGGAGCAGCTCCTTGTAGACCCGCTCGCCGACCTTCTTGTCGACGAAGCGCGGGGTCCAGCCGGGCGCGCCGCCCTGGATCGCGTCCATGACCTGCTCGTCGTGGAGCACCAGCCAGTCGTGGGCGCGAATGCAGATCAGGTCCACGACCCGCTTGTGGCCGCCGTCCGCGACGATCTTCTCCAGCATCTTCCCTATGCCGGGCGCGATCTCCTGGGCGTCGGCGCGGCGGGTGATCGCCTCTCCGACCACCGCCTGCACGTCGGAGTCGCGCAGCACGGTCAGGGCGCCTCTGAGCGCGGCGGCGAGCTCGGCGGTGACCCGGTCGGCGTGCTCCGGTTCGGCGAGCCAGGCACCGAGACGGCTGCCGATGCCCACGGCGCGCAGGCGCTGTCGGACGACGTCGGAGGAGAGGAAGTTCTCGCCGACGAACTCGCCGAGCGAGACGCCCAGCTGGTCCTTCTTGGTGGGGATGATCGCTGTGTGCGGGATGGGCAGGCCGAGCGGGTGGCGGAAGAGGGCCGTGACCGCGAACCAGTCGGCGAGCGCGCCGACCATGCCGGCCTCGGCGGCCGCCGCGACATATCCGGCCCAGGCTCCGGCGCCCTCGTGGGACGCCCATGTCGCGAGGACGTAGACGAGGGCGACGAAGAGCAGCAGGCCGGTGGCCGTCAGTTTCATCTGGCGGACACCGCGACGCTTCTCCTCGTCGGCGGGGCTGAACGAGGTCATCGCGCGGTTCGTCGGGCCGGGGACGGTCCCCGCGCGCCGCTCCCGGCCGGGGCCGGCCGTCGTGCGTTCGGCCTGGTCGACGGCGGTCGTCGTGCGGTTGCCGGGGGCGCCGGGCAGGGCGGACCGCCCTTCGGCGCCCGCGTCTTCCGGTTCTGTTCGTTCCATTCACTCCACCCGTTCGCCGAGCCGTCCGAGGGCTCCGTACACATTGTCCCTTCCTGACCGACTCCCGGAACGGAACAGGAGTTCCCTGCGTCTGTTCGGACGGGGGGAACTCAGGGGAATCCTGGGGCTGTCTCCGGGACATCTCGGGGGCGCCTCAGGGGCACCTCGGGGGCGCCTGCGGGTCGTTCGAGGCCGCGGGAGGGGGGTCCCGTCGTTTTCCTCCCCACCCCGTACCCCATCATGTGATCATCACTTCGGAGCCTCGGGCTCCCCTCGCCCGAGGAGACACGCACCGCATGACCAAGCGTCATGGTTATGCCCTGCTGGCCGCCGTCATCGCCGTGATCGTGGCCATATCCGGAGCCATATACGTGGGTGTCGCCGCCGACGACGGCACCGGCGGCACCGGCAACGCCACCGCCGACAACCGCGCCTCGCGCGACCGGGCCGCCCCCGCCTCCGCCGGCACCTGGGTCGGCACCTGGTCGGCCTCCCCCGCCGGAGCCGAGCCCGGCACCGAGACGAACGGCATGGCGGGCCGCTCCCTGCGCAACGTCGTGCACACGGACGCCGGCGGCAGCGAAGCCCGCATCACCCTGTCCAACCTCTACGGACATCAGCCGCTGAACATCACGCACGCCTCGATCGCCGTCGCCGCGGCCGAGAACGACGCGACGGCGGTGGCCGACACCATGCGCCGCCTCACCTTCTCCGGCAGCACCAGCGTGATCGTCCCGGCCGGACAGCAGATCATGAGCGACGCCGTGCGCGTGCGCATCCCGCGCGACTCCGACGTCCTGGTGACCACGTACTCCCCGACCCCGTCCGGCCCGGTCACCTACCACTCGCTCGCACGGCAGATCTCCTACGCCGCCCAGGGCGACCGCACCGAGGACGTGAACGCCACCGCGTACACCGAGCAGACCCCGTACTGGCGCTATCTGACCGCGCTCGACGTGCTGAGCGACGAATCGGTCGGCACCGTCGTCGCCCTGGGCGACTCGATCACCGACGGCAGCAAATCCACGGAGGGCGCCAACCACCGCTGGACGGACGTCCTCGCCGACCGGCTGCGCGCCGCGGCCGGCGACGGCGACGCGCCCCGCTACAGCGTCGTCAACCAGGGCATCAGCGGCAACCAGGTCCTGGCCGAAGGGCTCGGCCGGCCCGCCTCCAACCCGAGCGGCCTGAACCGTCTGGAACGCGACGTGCTGGGCCGCACGAACGTCAAGGCCGTGGTCATCGACCTCGGCGTCAACGACATCCTGCGCAACCAGGGCGAGGTCGATCCACGCACCGTCACCGACGGACTGCGGGAGCTGGTGCGGCGGGCGCATGCCCGCGGGCTGCGGGTCGTCGGGGCGACGCTGACGCCCTTCGGGGGGCACCGCGGGTACTCGCGCTCGCGTGACGCCGTACGCCGGGCCGTCAACGCGGAGATCCGGGCGGGGAAGGTGTACGACGCCGTCGTCGACTTCGACAAGGCGTTGCGGGATCCGTACGACCCGCGGCGGCTGCGGTCCGACTACGACTCCGGGGACCATCTGCACCCCAGCGACAAGGGGTACAAGCGGATGGCGGAGGTGTTCGAGCTCGGGGATCTGAAGGGGGCGGCGCCGGCGGAGCTGTAGAGGCCCTGCGGAAACTAGAAGCCGCCGTGCCTGCGCCGATGCCGCTCGTCCCTGCGCTCCCGGTGCCGTTCCCGGCGCTCCTCCTGACGCTCCCTGCGTTCCTCGTGGCGTTCGCGGATGAGGTCGTGGGCCTCGTCCAGGGCGTCGAACATGTCGCCGAGGCCGTCCCTGCGTGAACCCTCCAGTTCCCTGCGGGCGCTCTTGCGCTCCAGCTTCTCCTGGCGGCGCTCCTCCTTCAGACGCAGCCGCTCGGCACGGGTCAGCTTGCGCTCCACGCCGACGCCGCCCCAGAAGGCGAACCCCGTGACGATCACGCGCGGGGCGCCGGGGTCCCCGGGCCGTCCTTCCTCGCGATGGTCGAAGCCGCCCATGATGCCGATGCCGCGGACGACGACCTCGACGCCGGGCGGCACGATGACGTTCACGCCGCCCATGACGGCGACGACGTTGACGACGACCTCGCGGTCCGCGAAGTTCGCCTCGCGCAGGTCGATCTCACCGCCACCCATGAAGGCGAGGGAGTTGAAGCGCCTCGGAACCGTCCAGCGGCCCTTGCGCTCGAAGCCCGACAGGATCGCGACACCCCACGAGGACGAGCCCTCGCCGCCGACGATCCGCCCCGCCCAACTCCCGCTCTCCTCGGGCTGCTTGACCATGGAGACCGGGGCCGCGGCGTGCGCGCCCGGCAGATCGCGGGTGAGCGGCGCCAGTTCGCTGTACGTCCGTGCCTTGAACGTCGCTTCCAGCCGCTCCTCGAACTCCTCCATGTCGAGGCGGCCCTCCGCGAGGGCGTCCCGCAGCTGTTCGGCGACTCGTTCACGATCGGCGTCGGAGGCCCGGAGCTCCGGGCTCGGGGATCCGGGGTCCGGCGGCGTCGGTCGCTGGTCGTCGCTTCCCCTGGAAGGCGCATCCTCGGTCATGGGACTCAGCCTACGAGAGAGCCTTCTCCGCGTACATGCGGCTGATGACCGCCTCGATGTCCGGCTCCCGCACCGAGAGGTCCACCAGGGGGAACTCGGCCGCGATCCGCGCCACCAGCTCCGCCGCCGACGCCGCCGCGGGGAAGGCGAGCCACTGCCGGGGCCCCTCCACCTTCACCACCCGCGCCGAGTCCACCTCGATCGGCGGAAGCTCCCGCTCCAGGTCGACCACGAGGGTCCGCTCGCTCTCCCCCACCTCGTGCAGCCCGGTCAGCGGACCGTCGTACATCAGCCGCCCGTGGTCGATGACCATCACCCGCCGGCACAGCTGCTCGATGTCGGTGAGGTCGTGCGTGGTCAGCAGCACCGTCGTACCGCGCTCGGCGTTCAGGTCCCGCAGGAAGGAACGGACCTTGGCCTTGCTGATCACATCGAGGCCGATGGTGGGTTCGTCGAGGTAGAGGACCTCGGGGTCGTGCAGCAGCGCCGCCCCGATGTCGCCGCGCATCCGCTGCCCCAGCGAGAGCTGGCGCACCGGCACGTCCAACAGGGCTTCCAGGTCCAGGAGTTCGACACAGCGGTCGAGGTTCTCGCGGTAACGGGCGTCCGGGATCCGGTACATGCGGTGCATCAGCCGGTAGGAGTCGATCAGCGGAAGGTCCCACCACAGGGTCGTACGCTGCCCGAAGACGACCCCGATGCGCCGCGCGAGCCGGGTGCGCTCGCGGGACGGGTCGATGCCCGCCACCCGCAGCCGGCCGGCGCTCGGGGTGAGGATGCCGGTGAGCATCTTGATGGTGGTCGACTTGCCCGCGCCGTTCGGGCCGATGTAGCCGACCATCTCACCGCGCGCCACGGTGAAGGAGAGGGAGTCCACGGCCCGTACCTGGCGCCGTTCGCTGCGCAGGAAGCCGGTCTTCTTGCGGACGTCGAAGACCTTCTCGACGCCGTCGAGTTCGATGAAGGCGCCCACCGGATCCCTGACCGGGTCCGTCATCAGGCCTGTTTCCATGTCGGTTCAACTCCCCGTGCTGCGATACGAACGAAGTCCCGCCCGCCAGGCGACCCCCGCCAGCGCGCAGCAGCCCGCCGCGATCAGGGGCGGGGTGAAGGCGATCCAGGTCGGCAGGTCGAGCGGATAGGGCCGGCCCAGCACATACAGCCCGGGCAGCCAGTTCACGAAGGCCAGCGGGAGCACGAAGGTGACCCCGCGCACCAGGTCCTTGGCGAAGACGGTCGGCGGGTACTGCAGGAGCGTGGTGCCGCCGTACGTGAAGGAGTTCTGCACCTCGGAGGCGTCCTGCGCGACGAACTGGAAGGCTCCCCCCGCCACGAACACGGCCGCGAAGATGGCGGCGCCACAGAGCAGCATCAGCGGGACCATGAGCAGCCTGAGCGGCGTCCAGTCGATGTCGAGCACGGCGATCGCGTACGCGAGGACCAGCAGCCCCTGGGTGACCCGGCCGAGACGGCGCAGCGCGAAGCGGTCGGCGGCGACCTGGGCGAGTACGGGGACGGGGCGTACGAGGAGCGTGTCGAGGGTGCCGTCGCGCACCCGGCGCCCGAGCCGGTCCATCGAGCCGACCACCAGGTCCGTGATCCCGAAGGAGGTGGCCGAGATGCCGTACAGGAAGGCGACCTCGGGCAGGCTGTAGCCGCCGATCCGGTCGACCCGCGAGAACATCAGCAGGACGGCCACGAAGTCGAGGGCGGTCGCCGCGAAGTTCCCGAAGGTGGTCATCACGAAGGAGGCGCGGTAGGCCATCGTGGAGCGGATCCACATCCCGGCGATCATCCGGTAGGCGCGGAATCCGTCCCGCATTCGGGCATACGTCCCCTGCGGCGCACCCAGCACCTCCGAAGCCGCCGGCTCCCTGGAGGAGCCCAAGTCCCTTGAGCCCCGTGCGGTTTCCGCCGCCTCCGCCGAGTCAGCCACCCTGCACCACCACCCTCCGTGTCGCCACTGACTGGATCAGTCGGCCCAGGGCCAGGAGCCCCAGCGCCCAGGACGCCTGGAAGACGTACGTGCCGAGGGGGTCCGCGGTGCCGAGCAGGACGTCCGCGGGGCCCTGGACCAGGGACGACCAGGGCAGGGCGCGTACGACCTCGCCCAGCGCGCCCGGGAAGACGTTCAGCGGCAGCAGCATCCCCGAGCAGAAGACACCCGCGATCATGGACATCTGCGCCACGCCCGCCCCGTCGAGCAGCCAGAACGCGGACAGGGCCACCAGATAGCGGAGCGAGAAGCTGACGACTGTTCCGAGCGCGACCGCGATCAGGAACGCGATCCAGGTCAGCGGGTCGGCGGGAAGGGCCAGTTGGAAGAAGAGCGCGCCGAACGCCAGGGGCACCGCTCCGCGCCCCAGCAGATGGAACATGGCCCGCCCCGCGTCCTGGGACAGCCACCACAGCTGGAGGTCGGCGGGCCGGTACAGGTCGATCGCGATGTCACCCGTACGGATGCGCTCGATCAACTCGTCCTCGAAGCCACCGCCCATCGTCGCCATCGCCATGAGCAGCGCCTGGGAGAGCCACACATAGGTGAGCGCCTGGGCCTGGTCATAGCCGCCGAGGTGCGGTTTCTCGTCCCACAGGGCCATGAAGACGTACGCCAGGATCAGCCCGAAGACGGTGTTGGTGAACACCCCCGCCGCCGTCGCCGTCCGATAAGTGGCGTAGCGCCGGAACCCGCCCACCGCGACGGCCGTGTACAACCGCCCTGTCCCCACGAGGATGTCCTCCTTGCGTCAAAAAGGGCCGTTGTGGCCGAAGCGCAGGAGCCTAGCCCCGCCCGGCTTCGCCTGCCAGGCATTTTCAGGCGCGACACGTGCCGGGATCCGGGAACGGAACGCTTGGTGCGACAGTCTTCATCAGGGGGCGCACCAGGCGTATGAGGGCGTACGGGAACGTACGATGCGAAACAGGAGTCCGGCGAACAGATGAGTGACAAGCCGCAGCCGCAGCAGAGCAGCCAGGGCTGGGCCCCGAAGGAGCCGGAACCGGTGCCTCAAGCGGCACCGGGCGGGCCGGACAGCGACGGCACACCGGACGGTCCGGGCGGGACGGACACGCCGGGGACGCCGGACAAGCCGGGGAAGAAGCCCAGGCAGAAGCGGACGGGCTGGGGGCGGCTCATCCCGACCTGGCGGATGGTGCTCGGCACGCTCATCGGCGCGATACTGCTCCTGATCGGCCTGTTCGCACTCGGCTACTACCTGGTCAAGATCCCGCCCGCGAACGCCGCAGCGACCAAGCAGAGCAACGTCTACCTGTACGCGGACGGCAGCCAGCTCGCCCGCGACGGCGAGGTCAACCGCGAGAACGTGGCGCTCGCGGGGATCTCGAAGGACGCCCAGCACGCGGCGCTCGCCGCCGAGGACCGCGACTTCTACACCGAGTCGGCCGTCGACCCCAAGGCGATGATCCGCGCCGGCTGGAACACCGCCACCGGCAAGGGCAGGCAGTCCGGTTCGACGATCACCCAGCAGTACGTGAAGAACTACTACCTGGGCCAGGAGCAGACCGCCACGCGGAAGGTGAAGGAGTTCTTCATCTCCATCAAGCTCGACCGCCAGAAGAGCAAGGACGACATCCTCGAGGGCTACCTCAACACCAGCTACTACGGCCGCAACGCGTACGGCATCCAGGCCGCCGCCCAGGCGTACTACGGCGTCGACGCCAAGAACCTGACGATCGGTCAGGGCGCCTACCTCGCCGCGCTCCTGAACGCGCCGAGCGAGTACGACGTGGTCGCGCACCCCGAGAACAAGTCCGCGGCCGTCGCCCGCTGGAACTACGTCCTCGACGGCATGGTCAAGAAGAACTGGCTGACCCGGGCGGACCGGGCCAAGGTCACGTTCCCGCAGCCCAAGCAGGAAGTGGTCGCCGCCGCCATGTCGGGCCAGCGCGGCTACCTGGTGCAGGCGGTCAAGGACTACCTCGTCTCGAACAAGATCATCGACGAGGACACCCTGACCACCGGCGGCTACCGCATCACGACCACTCTCCAGAAGTCCCGGCAGAACGCCTTCGTGAAGGCCGTCGACGACCAGGTGATGTCGAACCTCGACAAGAAGAACCGCAAGGTCGACCGGTACGTCCGCGCCGGCGGCGTCTCCATCGACCCGGCCACCGGCAAGGTCGTCGCGATGTACGGCGGCATCGACTACACCAAGCAGTACGTCAACAACGCGACACGCCGTGACTACCAGGTCGGCTCCACCTTCAAGCCGTTCGTCTTCACCTCGGCCGTGCAGAACGGCTCGCAGACGCAGGACGGCCGCACGATCACCCCGAACACGGTCTACGACGGCACCAACAAGCGCCCCGTGCAGGGCTGGAACGGCGGCTCGTACGCGCCCGAGAACGAGGACAAGATCTCGTACGGGCCCATCACGGTACGCACCGCCACCGACAAGTCGGTCAACGCCGTGTACGCGCAGATGGCCGTCGACGTCGGCCCCGGCAGGGTCAAGCAGACCGCCGAAGCCCTCGGCATCCCCTCCACCACCCCCGACCTGACCGGCACCCCGTCCATCGCGCTCGGCCCGTCCACGGCCAGCGTCCTCGACATGGCGGAGGCGTACGCGACACTTGCCAACCACGGCAAGCACGGCACGTACACGCTCGTCGAGAAGGTCACCAAGGACGGCACGTCGGCCGTGAGCCTGCCCGCGCAGGACACCGAGCAGGCGGTGCCCCGGGAGGCCGCCGACACCACGACGTCCATCCTGCAGAGCGTCGTCGAGGGCGGTACCGGTACCGCGGCGCTGGCCGCCGGCCGGCCCGCCGCGGGCAAGACCGGCACCGCGGAGGAGGACCAGGCGGCCTGGTTCGCGGGCTACACCCCCGACCTCGCCACCGTCGTCTCCGTCATGGGCCAGGACCCCGACACCGGCACCCACGAGTCCCTTTACGGCGCCCTCGGCCAGCCCCGCATCAACGGCGGCGGCTACCCCGCGCAGATCTGGGCGCAGTACACGAAGGCCGCACTCAAGGGCAGCAGCGCGAAGGACTTCGACCTGCGGCTCCAGCCGGGCGCGGAGGAGCAGCAGCTCCCGAGCACCGGCCCCACCGACCAGACCCCCGGCACCGGCGGCCAGGACGACGGGGGCCAGACCACCGGCGGGACGGCCTCCCAGAGCCCGCCCTCGGATCAGACGCAGGGCCAGACCCAGGGGCAGACCGACGGCCAGACCCAGGGCCAGACGGAAGGTCAGACCCAGGGGCAGACGCAGGGCCAGACCGACGGCGGCACCACCACCGGGGGCGGCACGACCGACGGGACGACCACCGGCGGCACGACGGACGCGGGCACCACCACCGACGGCGGCGACACCGCCGCCCCGTCGGGCGGGACCACGGACGGCGGCGGTACGGCGGGGACGACCGCGGGAGCGGGGCCGCTGGGCGCACTGACGTCACGAAAACAGTGACCCGCGCAGTGACCCTCGCCGGGGCTCAGATCCCCAGATCCTTGATGATCTTCGCCACGTGACCGGTCGCCTTGACGTTGTACAGCGCCCGCTCGACCTTGCCCTCCTCGTCCACGATCACCGTGGAGCGGATGACGCCGACGACCGTCTTGCCGTACAGCTTCTTCTCGCCGAAGGCGCCGTACGCCTCCAGGACGGTCTTGTCGGGGTCGCCGACCAGGGTGACCTTCAGGGACTCCTTCTCGCGGAACTTGGCGAGCTTCTCGGGCTTGTCCGGGGAGACGCCGATGACGTCGTACCCGGCACCGGCCAGCACGTCGAGGTTGTCCGTGAAGTCACAGGCCTGCTTCGTGCAGCCGGGGGTCAGGGCGGCCGGGTAGAAGTAGACGATGACCTTGCGGCCCTTGTGGTCGGCGAGGGAGACCTCGTTGCCGTCGGCGTCGGGCAGGGTGAAGGCGGGGGCGGTGTCGCCGGGCTGGAGTCGCTCGCTCATCGGTACCTCACGTGGCCGGGGTGAATGCTTACGGAACTACGGGAACGAGCGTAATGGGGGTGCCGAGGGGTGAGCGGCGGCCCGAGCTGACAGACTGTCGGCGGCACAGAGACAAAGATCGGAACACGACCACGGAGGCAGCGCGGTGTCGGATACGTCGAGGACGTCGGATACCAGGACTCCGGCGCAGATCGAGGCGGACATCAAGCGCCGCCGCGAAACACTCGCCGAGACGCTCGACGAGATCGGCGTGCGCGTCCACCCGAAGACGATCGTCGGGGACGCCAAGGCCAAGGTCGCCTCCCAGATCGACCACACGCTCGGCCGCGCCTACGTCGGCGTCAACCGGGTGGTCGGCGATGTGAAGGGGCAGTTCGTCACCGAGGACGGCGCGCCACGCCTTGAGCGCATCGTGCCCCTCGCGCTCGTCGCGGTCGGGGTCGTGGGCCTGGTGGTGGCGGGCTCACGACGACGCAAGCGCTGACAACGGCTCAAAGGCAGGTAGGTTCTGGACGTGAGCGCCAATCGGGACAAGCAGACCCCCCACCATGACAAGTTGCCCATCCGCATGCTGCACGACCGCGTGCTGGTGCGGCAGGACGCCGCCGAGGGCGAGCGGCGTTCCGGCGGCGGCATCCTGATCCCCGCGACGGCGGCCGTCGGGCGGCGCCTCGCCTGGGCCGAGGTCGTCGCGGTCGGACAGAACGTACGGACGGTGGAACCGGGCGACCGTGTCCTCTACGACCCCGAGGACCGGGCCGAGGTCGAGGTGCGGGGAATCGCGTACGTGCTGATGCGCGAGCGCGATCTGCACGCCGTGGCGGCGGACCGCTTCGAGGGCTCCGAGGACTCGACCGGCTTGTATTTGTAGGGCGTAGCGGATCTGACGGGGCTGGTGACCATGGTCACCAGCCCCTTTTGCCTGTGCTTTGCTACCGTGGAGGGCGTTGGAAGGACCCCGACGAGACGCGCCGTACCGGGCGGAGAGCGAAAAGGCTCCCAGGCAAAGACGACGCACCCCTGTTGATCACTCACGGAGGTGCCTCTCATGGCCTGGATCCTGCTGCTCGTCGCCGGTCTGCTCGAAGTCGGCTGGTCGATCGGTATGAAGTACACCGACGGCTTCACCCGCCTCGTCCCCAGCGTCCTCACCGGCGCGGGCATCATCGCGAGCATGGTCCTGCTCTCCTACGCCGCCAGGTCCCTCCCCATCGGCACCGCCTACGGCGTCTGGGTCGGCATCGGCGCGGCCGGCGCGGCGGTACTGGGCATGCTCGTCCTCGGCGAACCGGCGACCGCCGCCCGCATCTTCTTCGTCTGTCTGCTCCTGGTGGCGGTGGTGGGCCTGAAGGTGACGTCGGGGCACTGAGGCACCCCCTCCGCAGCACAGCACCGAAAGCCGGACGCGACCATCCGATAGACGGTTCGTCACTCCGTACGAGGGCGTTGGGGAAACCGGGGGTGGATCCGAAGAGTTCAACGCGGCGGTACGTCCTTGAGCGGATGAAGAAGCTCGGCGTGGACACCTCCCACTTCCAAGTCCCAACCCGACGTGGGGAGACCAGACGACCTCGGACGCCGGAGGCCTTGCTCGTCGAGCAGTCGGCTGGTCATGCCCGGCGCATCCCGAGCGACCGGCTCAAACGGGCGACGTCGCCTGCCGAACGGCCGGAGGACATTCTGATCCAGCACATCAACGGAGACTGGAGCGACGATCGGCCGGAGAGCCTCCGTTTGCCGTGTCCCAACTGTCACGCGATCACAAGCACCTGGTGCAGGGGAGGCAGAAAGCAGCGGGCGACTCCCGGTACGATGGCAGGCGGCTAGCGGCGGTGGCGCAGAGGTGACGCAGCAGACTTAGGATCTGTGGCCCGTGAAACGGCTTGAGGGTTCGAATCCCTTCCGCCGCACCATGAACGGCCTGCGATCGAGAGATACGTAGGCCGTTCTTGTGTCTGCCCTCAGCCCAACAACTCCCGAACCACCGGCACCAGCCCCCGGAACGCCTTCCCCCGGTGGCTGATCGCGTTCTTCTCCTCGGCAGAGAGCTCCGCGCACGTCCGCTTCTCCCCCTCCGGCTGGAGGATCGGGTCGTAGCCGAAGCCGTTCGTGCCGGTCGGGGCGTGGCGCAGGGTGCCCCTCAGTTGGCCCTCGACCACTCGTTCGGTGCCGTCGGGGAGAGCCAGCGCCGCCGCGCAGGCGAAGTGGGCGCCCCGGTGGAGTTCGTCGATGTCGGAGAGCTGGGCGAGGAGGAGGTCCAGGTTGGCCTTGTCGTCCCCGTGCCGTCCTGCCCAGCGGGCGGAGAAGATGCCGGGGGCGCCGTTCAGAACGTCCACGCAGAGGCCGGAGTCGTCGGCGACGGCGGGCAGGCCGGTGGCCTGGGCCAGGGCGTGGGCCTTGAGGAGGGCGTTCTCGGCGAAGGTGACGCCGGTTTCCTTGACGTCGGGGATGTCCGGGTAGGCCTCCGCGCCGACGAGGTCGTGGGTGATACCTGCGTCGGCGAGGATCGCCTTCAGCTCGGTGATCTTTCCGGCGTTGCGGGTGGCGAGGATCAGGCGGGTCATGAGGACCAGTATCCAGGGGCCGAAGAGCCGCTCGTCACGGCGTGCAGACCTTCGTCAATTCTCCGGCCGCGTCGGTGACCGGGCTGACGTCGGGGGTGTTGTCGCCGTTCTTGATGGCCGTACGGACGTTGCCGACGGCCTTGTTCAGGTCGTCGACCGCCTTGTTGACGTCGGCGTTGTCCGTCTTGTCGCCGATCTTGTCGAGGTTGTTCTCGATCGCGTTGAGGGACTCGTCGGTCTGCGTCGGGTCGTTCGCCGCGTTCTCCACGGCCTGCTGGAGGTTGGTGACGCTGTCGGCGATGGAGTCGGCGGTCTGGACACAGTCCAGGGCCTTGTTGACGGCGTCGCAGCCCACGGCCGCCGGCAGGGCGACGAGTACGGCGGCGACGGCGAATGCGGCTGTGCGGCGTCGGTGGCGCGCGGCCATGGAACGGTCCCTCCCCGTGGACAAACATGTGGTCGACCCCGTGGCGCGGTCGGCTCGGCCCGTGCGGGGGCCGACGGGGGCGCACGGCTGGACCGTACGCCCGTACCCCTTAGAACGCGAAGGGTTATTCCGCGGTTGCCTCGAGGGCCGCCCGCTGGATCGCCGCGAGCTCGTCGCAGCCTGTGACGGCGAGGTCGAGCAGGGCGTTGAGCTCCTTGCGGTCGAAGGGCTCGGCCTCCGCGGTGCCCTGGACCTCGACGAAGCGTCCGTCGCCGGTGCAGACGACGTTCATGTCGGTGTCGGCCTTCACGTCCTCCTCGTAGCAGAGGTCCAGGAGGGGGATCCCGCCGACGATGCCGACCGAGACGGCGGAGACGGTGCCGGTCAGGGGCTTGCGGCCGGGCTTGACCAGCTTCTTGGCCTGCGCCCAGGTGATCGCGTCGGCCAGCGCCACGTACGCGCCGGTGATGGCCGCCGTACGCGTGCCGCCGTCGGCCTGAAGGACGTCGCAGTCGAGGACGATGGTGTTCTCGCCGAGCGCCTTGTAGTCGATGACGGCGCGCAGGGAGCGGCCGATGAGGCGGGAGATCTCGTGCGTACGGCCGCCGATCTTGCCGCGGACCGACTCGCGGTCTCCGCGGGTGTTCGTGGCGCGGGGAAGCATGGAGTACTCGGCGGTGACCCAGCCCTCTCCGCTGCCCTTGCGCCAGCGCGGGACGCCCTCGGTGACGGAGGCGGTGCAGAACACCTTGGTGTCGCCGAAGGAGACGAGGACGGAGCCCTCGGCGTGCTTGCTCCAGCCGCGCTGGATGGTGATGGGGCGCAGTTGTTCGGGGGTGCGGCCGTCGATTCGAGACATGACGTTGAGCCTAGCCGCATACGGCTGAGGGGCCGCCTCCGGTTGCGGAAGCGGCCCCTCAAAGGTGAGGCAGGGGGCTCAAGGGTGCCCCTTTCGCTCACATCGGTTCACATCATGTCTTCGATGTCCGCCGCGATGGGGTCGGCATCGGTGCCGATGACGACCTGGATGGCGGTGCCCATCTTGACGACGCCGTGGGCGCCGGCGGCCTTCAGGGCGGCCTCGTCGACCTTGCTCGGGTCCACGACCTCGGTACGCAGGCGGGTGATGCAGCCCTCGACCTCTTCGATGTTGTCGATGCCGCCGAGCCCGGCGACGATCTTCTCAGCCTTCGTGGCCATGTCCTACTCCCTGATCAGAACCGCTTTGTCGCAGTAACCCACAGTTGGCCCATCTTTGCGAGCGGCCATGTCGCGCGTACCGAATGATGGCGTTCACGACAGCGCAACCGTTCGTCGACTGGTCTACACCAGTGGGCGGGCGGTCGCCAACCCGGCCCCGTCCGGAGGACGCCCATGAGTGCCGACAGCGCCCCCGCGCCCGCACGGGCCCGCTGGAACAAGCTGTTCCAGGGGCTGCAGAAGATGGGCCGCAGCCTCCAGCTGCCGATCGCCGTGCTGCCGGCCGCGGGCCTTCTCATCGGGCTCGGCCAGCCTGGCGTGTTCGGCGCCGAGGGGCTCGGCTGGGACAACGTCTCCAAGGTGATGCGGGGTGCGGGCGGCGCGCTGCTCGACGGGTCGCTCGGGCTGCCGTTGCTGTTCTGCGTGGGCGTGGCCATCGGTATGGCGAAGAAGGCGGACGGGTCGACGGCGCTCGCGGCGGTCGCCGGTTTCCTCGTCTACTACAACGTGCTGCGCCAGTTCCCGGTGAGCTGCCCGGGCGGGGCGAAGGTGCTCACGAACATCGGCTGCCAGGCCGCCGACTCTTCGGTGGCGCCGTTCACGTACCAGAATCCGGGGGTGTTCGGCGGCATCGTCATGGGGCTGATGACCGCGTACTTCTGGCAGCGTTACCACCGCACCAGGCTGGTCGACTGGCTCGGCTTCTTCAACGGGCGGCGGCTGGTGCCGATCATCATGGCGTTCGTGGCCGTCGCTTTCGCGGCGTTGTGTCTGTGGGTCTGGCCGCCGGTGGGGCGGGGTCTTGAGCACTTCGGCGACTGGCTGGTGGGGCTGGGCTACTGGGGTGCCGGTGTCTTCGGGGTGGCGAACCGGGCGCTGCTGGTGATCGGTCTGCACCAGTTCCTGAACGTGCCCGTCTGGTTTCAGTTCGGCAGCTACACCACGCCGGACGGGACGGTCGTGCACGGCGACATCAACATGTTCCTGGCGGGCGATCCGAACGCCGGGCAGTTCACGTCCGGGTTCTTTCCCATCATGATGTTCGCGCTGCCGGCGGCGGCCCTGGCCATCACGCACTGCGCGAGGCCCGAGCGCCGCAAGGAGATCGGCGGGCTGATGCTGTCGGTCGCGTTGACCTCGTTCGTCACGGGCATCACGGAACCGCTCGAGTACTCGTTCTTGTTCGTCGCGCCGGTGCTGTACGTGATCCACGCGCTGCTGACGGGGGTGTCGATGGCGGTGACGTGGGGGCTGGGCGTGCACGACGGCTTCACCTTCTCCGCGGGGCTGATCGACTACGTCATCAACTGGCATCTGGCAACCAGGCCGTGGGCGATCGTGCCGATCGGGTTGTGCTTCGCGATCGTGTATTACGTGATCTTCCGGTTCGCGATCACGAAGTTCGATCTGAGGACTCCGGGGCGGGAGTCGGAGGAGGAGCACGAGGACACGACCAAGGCGTAGGCGGTTCGTTCATGATCCGCGGGCCGGTGGGGGCCGGTCGCGCGGCTTCGGCGCGTCCGGAACCGGTTCGTCCCCTTATGATCCGGGCCACAAAATTCGCGGGTTCCTTATCTCACCTTCACCGTGCTACAACAGGTCTACACCACTGAGTGGTGTAGACCACGCCGTCCCCACCCACCTTCCTTGTCCTCTGGGCGGCGCCTTGTCCACTGGAGGAAGTTGTGACCACGGCCAGCGCCGCTCCCGCGGCCGACAAGAAGAAGGGCTCCGGCGCGATGGCTGTCCTGCAGCGCATCGGCCGCAGCCTGATGCTGCCGGTCGCCGTACTGCCCGCCGCCGCGCTCCTCGTGCGTCTCGGCAACACGGACATGCTGGGACGCCCGTCCTTCCCCACGTTCTTCACCAAGATCGCCGGCTTTATGACGGCCGGCGGCAACGCGATCCTCGACAACATGGCGCTGCTGTTCGCCGTCGGCATCGCGATCGGCTTCGCAAAGAAGTCGGACGGCTCGACGGCGCTCGCCGCGGTGGTCGGCTACCTGGTGTTCAAGAACGTGCTGGCGACGTTCACCGACAAGAACCTGCCGAAGGTGGCCACGGCCGTCGACGGCAAGGTCGTCATGGTGAACGCCCCCGTGGACGCCAAGGTCCTGGGCGGTGTGGTGATGGGCATAGTCGTCGCCCTGCTGTACCAGAAGTTCTACCGGACCAAGCTGCCCGACTGGGCGGGCTTCTTCGGCGGCCGCCGGCTCGTCCCGATCCTGTCCGCGTTCGCGGGTCTGCTGATCGGCATCGTCTTCGGCTACATCTGGCCGGTCCTCGGCACGGGTCTGCACAGCTTCGGTGAGAAGCTGGTCGGTTCGGGTGCCGTCGGCGCCGGCATCTTCGGTGTCGCCAACCGTGCGCTGATCCCGATCGGCATGCACCACCTGCTGAACTCCTACCCCTGGTTCCAGGCGGGCGACTACCACGGCAAGAGCGGTGACATCGCGCGCTTCCTGGCCGGCGACCCGACCGCGGGCCAGTTCATGACCGGCTTCTTCCCGATCATGATGTTCGGCCTCCCGGCCGCGTGCCTGGCGATCGTGCACTGCGCCCGCCCCGAGCGCCGCAAGGTCATCGGCGGCATGATGCTCTCGATCGCGCTGACCTCGTTCGTGACGGGTGTGACCGAGCCGATCGAGTTCACGTTCATGTTCATCGCGCCGGTCCTGTACGCCATCCACGCGGTCCTCACCGGTGTCTCGCTGGCGCTGACCTGGGCGCTCGGCATGAAGGACGGCTTCGGCTTCTCGGCGGGCGCGGTCGACTTCGGCCTGAACCTCGGCATCGCGACCAACCCGTGGGGCCTGGTCCTGGTGGGCCTGTGCTTCGGGGTGGTCTACTACGCGGTCTTCCGCTTCGCGATCATCAAGTGGAACCTCCCCACGCCGGGCCGCGAGTCCGACGAGGAACTGGCGGAGCTGCTGAAGGCGGAGGCCAAGTAGCCCCCGCGCACGACCGAAGGCCCCCGCAGCCCGGCGATCGCCGGGCTGCGGGGGCCTTCGTCACGCCTGCGCCCTCATCGCAGCAGGCTGCCGCCGTCCACGGTCAGGACCTGGCCGGTCAGCGCCTCCGCGGCCTCGGAGGCCAGGAAACCCACGGCCGCCGCGACGTCCTCGGGGACGAGGGGACGGGGGGACGAGGGGACAGGGCAGTGCCTACGTCTTCACCGCGGCCCAGGCGTTGTTGCCGTACGTGACGAAGTACGGCGTCGCCTCGACCGTGGTGAGTGCGCGGCGGATCTCCGAGTCGACCGTCCGGAAGCCGCCCAGCCCCGACCTCACCGAGAGCAACGCCTTCATGCTGATGGAGTCGATGCGCCTCGACGGCGGCTTCGGAATGACGGTCCACGACTGACCGTTGCCCGATGCCCGTTGCCGGACAGATCCTGGGGATGCCTGCGCGGAACGCCTGTACGGACCGGGGCCCCCAGGATCTAGACCTCGTACGTCACCCTCGGCACCGCCAGTTCCACCGGACCGTCGAAGACCTCGCGTGCGTCGGCGAGGTTGACGGCGGGGTCCGTCCACGGCGGGATGTGGGTGAGCAGCAGGCGACGGGCGCCGGCGCGGTCGGCGCTCTCGCCCGCCTCGCGGCCGTTGAGGTGCAGGTCGGGGATCTTCTCCTTGCCGTGCGTGAACGCGGCCTCGCACAGGAACAGGTCGGTGTCCCGGGCGAGTTCGTCCAGCGCGTCGGTGACACCGGTGTCCCCGGAGTACGTCAGCGACTTCCCGCCGTGCTCGATGCGGATGGCGTACGCCTCCACGGGGTGGCGCACCCGCTCCGTGTGCACGGTGAACGGGCCGATCTCGAACGTGGCCGGTTTGACCGTGTGGAAGTCGAAGACCTCGCTCATCGAGGAGGCGGTGGGAGTGTCCGCGTACGCGGTGGTCAGTCGCTGTTCCGTGCCCTCGGGTCCGTAGACGGGGAGCGGGTCGCAGCGGCCGCCGTCGTGGCGGTAGTAGCGCGCGACGAAGTACGCGCACATGTCGATGCAGTGGTCGGCGTGCAGATGACTGAGGAAGATCGCGTCGAGGTCGTAGAGACCGCAGTGGCGCTGCAGCTCGCCAAGGGCACCATTGCCCATGTCGAGAAGCAGCCTGAAGCCGTCGGCCTCGACGAGGTAGCTCGAGCAGGCCGATTCCGCGGACGGGAACGACCCCGAGCAGCCGACGACGGTGAGCTTCATAAGAGCTGGAACCTCCGCGCTGACAGGAAGTGCAGAGAGTAGATGCGGGGTGCAGGTACTCGGCTGCGGATACGGGAACGGGGGTCGTGCGGTCCGTCGAGCGTAAGGCGCAAAAGGGCGGGTCGCTCCTCCGCCAGGGGCTGTTGTGGGCGAACTCACCTGTGGTGTCACCGGTTCGGATGGATGGTCGACCGGAGGTCGGATGCCTGGGTTCCGCGGGCGGGGGGCGGGGCGGAGTGCGCGCCGGTACCTTCTTTGGTATGGACACGTCCTGGTGGCTCGCGTTGGCGGCCGTGGTGCTGCTCGCGCTGGTCGCGACGCTGGTGGACGGCTGGGGGCGCCGCGGGCGCCGAGAGCGCCGCGGAGACCGGGCCGCCGGTCGGACTCGGCCGCCCGGGCGGCGGGAGCGGCCGCGCATACCCCGGCCGCGCCCGGCGGAGATCTGGTGGGCGAAGGTTCCGTACGAGGACGGGCCCGGGGAGAAGGACCGGCCGTGTCTGGTGCTGGCCGTGCGGGGCGAACGGGTGACCGTCGCGAAGATCACGAGCAAGTACCACGACGAGCGGGCCGGGGTGATTCCGTTGCCGCCGGGTGCCGTCGGCGATGCCCATGGGCGGGCGAGCTTCCTGGAGACGGATGAGCTGCGCGAGGTGCCCTTGTGGGAGTTTCGGCGGCGGGTGGGGGTGGTGGACCCGGTCCTTTGGGATCAGGTCCGCTACTTGGCAGGCTGAGCCCGTCCCTCGCCGCCCCGGGTCTTGAGGGGCGCCGGGAACTGCGCGACCAGCCCCCACCGGCCCGCAGCCGAAAGACCACCCCTCGGAGTCCGGGGCGGAGCCCCAGGAGGATGGGACGGGTAGGGGCGGCGGGGGCGGGAAACGTCCGGGCCGTCGCCCCTGCCGCCTACGCCCAGAGCTGGCCCTGGAGGGTTTCGATGGCTTCTTCTGTGGTCGCGGCGGTGTAGACGCCCGTCGACAGGTACTTCCAGCCGCCGTCGGCGACGACGAAGACGATGTCGGCGGACTCCCCGGCGGCGATCGCCTTCTTGCCGACGCCGATCGCGGCGTGCAGCGCGGCCCCGGTGGAGACGCCCGCGAAGATGCCCTCCTGCTGGAGGAGCTCACGGGTGCGGGTGACCGCGTCGGCGGAGCCGACCGAGAAACGGGAGGTGAGGACCGACGCGTCGTACAGCTCGGGAACGAACCCCTCGTCCAGGTTGCGCAGGCCGTACACGAGGTCGTCGTAGCGCGGCTCCGCGGCGACGATCTTCACGTCCGGCTTGTGCTCCCGGAGGTAGCGGCCGACGCCCATCAGGGTGCCCGTCGTGCCGAGCCCTGCGACGAAGTGCGTGATGGAGGGGAGGTCCGCCAGGATCTCGGGGCCCGTCGTCGCGTAGTGGGCGCCCGCGTTGTCGGGGTTCCCGTACTGGTAGAGCATCACCCAGTCGGGGTGTTCGGCCGACAGTTCCTTCGCGACGCGCACGGCGGTGTTGGAACCGCCGGCCGCGGGGCTGGAGATGATCTCCGCGCCCCACATGGCCAGCAGGTCCCGCCGCTCCTGAGAGGTGTTCTCCGGCATCACGCACACCATGCGGTAGCCCTTGAGCTTCGCCGCCATGGCCAGCGAGATACCGGTGTTCCCGCTCGTCGGCTCCAGGATCGTGCAGCCCGGCGTCAACCGGCCGTCCTTCTCCGCCTGTTCGACCATGTGGAGGGCCGGGCGGTCCTTGACCGATCCCGTCGGGTTGCGGTCCTCCAGCTTCGCCCAGATCCGGACGTCTGCGGACGGCGAAAGGCGTGGCAGGCGCACCAGAGGGGTGTTGCCCACCGCGGCGAGCGGGGAGTCGTAGCGCATCAGCGATCAGCAGCCGATCAGACCATGCCGCCGGCCACGGCCGGCAGGATCGTCACGTTGTCGCCGTCGGTGAGCTTGGTGTTGATGCCGTCGAGGAAGCGGACGTCCTCGTCGTTCAGGTACACGTTGACGAAGCGGCGCAGCTGGCCTTCGTCGACGATCCGGGCCTGGATGCCCGCGTGCCGGGTCTCGAGGTCGGCAAAGAGCTCGGCGAGGGTCGCGCCGCCGCCCTCGACGGCCTTCTCGCCGCCGGTGTAGGTGCGGAGGATGGTGGGGATGCGGACCTCGATGGCCATGGTTGCGGGCTCCTGTCGGAAGGAAGAGTCAGGTCGGTGGGCGCGCGGCGGCGCGGGAAGGGCGGGGGGACGCCGGTGGTGGCCCCGCGCAGCCGTGGCTCACGGCCGTACGGCGGCAGGGTTCAGCGCGTACAGATGGCGCTCTGCAGCCTGCACAGGTCGACGTGCAGCCGCGCCACGAGCAGCATGCCCGGCGTCTTGTCGCTCACGTCCTGGGAAACCATGGGCTCATCGTATCGATTCCCGGTCCGGGTCCCGGAGTGTGATCTCAGATGGTGGATGAATTCTGCCCGAAGTCCGGGATCGGAGCGGAGCCGGAGCAAAGGATCGGGGCGCGGTCGGGGCGGCGTCAGTACGCGTCCACGACGGTGACCTCCTCCTCCGTCACCTCTCCCTCGACGATCCGGTACGAGCGGAACTGGAAGGGACCCGCGTCGTCCGTGTCCGCCGTCGAGACGAGGACGTAGTGCGCGCCGGGCTCGTTGGCGTACGAGATGTCGGTGCGGGAGGGGTATGCCTCGGTCGCCGTGTGGGAGTGGTAGATGATCACCGGCTCCTCGTCGCGGTCGTCCATCTCGCGGTACAGCTTCAGCAGGTCGCCGGAGTCGAACTCGTAGAACGTGGGCGAGCGGGCGGCGTTGAGCATCGGGATGAAGCGCTCGGGGCGTCCCGAGTCCGCCGGGCCCGCGACGACGCCGCACGCCTCGTCGGGGTGGTCCTGGCGCGCGTGGGCGACGATCTGGTCGACGAGGGCCTGGGTGATGGTCAGCATGTCGGTCAGGATAAGCAGAAGGGCCGCTGCGTACCGAGGGGTGGTACGGAGCGGCCCACATGCTGAAAGGGGGAAGGTCAGCCGACCTTCTCGAACGCCGGCTCGCGGCGCTCGGTGACCTGGGGGTTGCGTGCCTTGAGCACCCACCAGCCGATGGCCAGGGCGGCGGCCCAGCCGGCCATCACGTACAGGCAGACGCGGGAGTCGGCGTCGTACGCGATGAGGCCCGTGACGAACAGCAGGAAGGCGACCGCGATCCAGCTGCACTTCGCTCCGCCCGGGGCCGGGAAGGAGGAGGCGGGCAGGCGTCCGGCGTCCACCGCGCGGCGGTAGAGGATGTGGCTGATCAGGATCATCAGCCAGGTCCAGATGCCGGCGGCGGTGGCCACGGAGGTGACGTAGCCGAAGGCCTTCTCCGGGACGACGTAGTTCAGGATCACGCCGATGCCCATGAAGAGCATGGAGACGGTGATGCCGATCGCCGGGGTCTTGGTCGAGGAGAGCCTGCTGAAGACCCTGGGGGCCTCGCCGTTGTCCGCCAGGGTGCGCAGCATGCGGCCCGTGGAGTACATGCCGGAGTTGCAGGAGGACAGGGCGGCGGTCAGGACCACGAAGTTGACGATGCCGGCGCCGGCCGGGATGCCGATCTTCGCGAAGGCCTCGACGAAGGGGCTGACGCCCGGGGCGAACTCCGTCCACTTCACGACGCAGAGGATGACCGTGAGCGCGCCGACGTAGAAGAGCGCGATGCGCCACGGGAGGGTGTTGATCGCCTTGGGGAGGGTCTTCTCCGGGTCCTCGGACTCGCCCGCCGTGACGCCGACGAGCTCGACGGCGAGGTAGGCGAACATGACGCCCTGGAGGGTCATCAGGGACGAGCCGATGCCCTTGGGGAAGAAGCCGTCGAACTGCCAGAGGTTGGCGACGGAGGCCGTGTCACCGGCCGAGCTGAAGCCGAAGGTGAGGACGCCGAGGCCGATCACGATCATGCCGATCAGGGCGGTGACCTTGACCATCGAGAACCAGAACTCGATCTCTCCGAAGAGCTTCACCGAGATCAGGTTCGCCACGAAGAGGACGATCAGGAAGACCAGCGCCGTCACCCATTGGGGGATGGACGGGAACCAGTAGTGGACGTAGATCGCGGCGGCGGTGAGTTCCGCCATGCCGGTGACCACCCACATCAGCCAGTACGTCCAGCCGGTGAAGTAGCCGAAGAACGGGCCGAGGAACTCGCGGGAGTACTCCGCGAAGGAGCCCGAGACCGGGCGGTACAGGAGCAGCTCGCCGAGCGCCCGCATGATGAAGAAGATGATCACGCCCGCGAGGGCGTACATGAAGATGAGGCTGGGCCCCGCCTTGGCGATGTTCGCCCCGGCACCCAGGAAGAGACCGACGCCGATGGCGCCGCCGATCGCGATCATCTGGACCTGGCGACTGCCGAGCCCGCGCTCGTACCCCTCTTCGGGGGCGTCGCCGCCCACGGCCTCACTGCCGGTACGCGGCTCGTCGGTCTTGTCGACCTGCGATGAGGTCATGTGTGGTGCGCCTTTCTCCATGCCGGTCCGAGCCAGTGCCTTGGCTTCGGATCGGGTTCCGGTCCCCCCGGATGTGATGGAGCTGTGCCTGGCCGGCGGTCGCCGACTCGGTGGCGCACCCGACCGGACATGGGTGGTGTCCTGTCGGGCGGTCGTGAAGATTTATCACGGCCGCAACATGGGCAGACTGCGGGTGATGTAAGGCATGCCACAGGGAGAAGCGGACAAACAGCACTCACCCGGACATAGCAGGCCACGACGGTGACGGGATCGTTATCCGGATCTGAGCGTCCTCTGAGCGAACACCGATTGAACCCTGAACCAACCCCTGATCAGGGCTTTCCGGTACTTACATGTTCAGCGCCCGATCGGGGCGTACGACCGTTCCCCGCTCACCGCCCGATCAGAGCATCTCCGCGCCCGATCGGAGCATCTCCGCGCCCGATCGGGGCATCCAGACGGACGATCAGGACATCAGCGTCTCGACGAGCGTCTCCTGGAGACCGCCCAGCCACAGGTACGCCATCACCATCGGCTTGCGCGGGTCCTCGTCCGGGAGGCGGTAGAGGAGGTCGGTGTCCTCCTCGTCGACGACGTCCAGCCGGGCCCCGATCGCCAGGCGCAGGTCGTTGAGGGCGCGCAGCCACTGCTCGGACTCCCCGGGGGAGAGCTTGAGGACCGCGCCGCCGTCGCCCGCCGTGGTGAGGGCGTCCAGCGAGCGGATCACCGCGAGGGCGTTCTCGCGCTTGCCGGCGCGCAGGTCGTTCTCGGTGAAGCGGCGGAACTCGGAGGAGTACGCGCGCTGCTCCTCCGCCTGTTCCGGCGAGGACGCCTCGACGTCGGGGCCGCCGTAGGCGTCCGGGAAGAGGCGCTTGAGCACCGGGTCGGAGGGGGGCTCGCTGGGGCCCTCCGCGAACAGTTCGGCGAGCGGGTCGTCGGGGGCGTTCTCCGCGGGGCCGGGCCCGATGAGCTCCAGGAGCTGTACGGCGAGGGAGCGGATGATGGAGATCTCGACCTCGTCGAGCGCGACGGCCGCGCCGCCGCCGGGGAGCGGTTCGAAGTGTCCTGGCATGGAGTGAGTTCGCTACTTCCGGTCCTGCTCGCGGTTTACAGGGAGGGCTCGGGCTGCTGCCGGTCCGACGGCCGCCGGTCCGACGACTTCCGGCCCGCTACTTCCGGTCCTGCTGAAGGGTGGCCCACAGACCGTAGCCGTGCATGGCCTGTACGTCGCGCTCCATCTCCTCGCGCGTGCCGCTGGAGACGACCGCCCGGCCCTTGTGATGGACGTCGAGCATGAGCTTGGTGGCCTTGTCCTTCGTGTAGCCGAAGTACGTCTGGAAGACATACGTCACATAGCTCATGAGGTTGACCGGGTCGTTGTGCACGATGGTGACCCAGGGGACGTCGGGCTCGGGTACGGCGAAGACCTCCTCCGCCGACTCGGTCTTTTCGATCTCTAGGGGTGCGGGAGCGGTCACACGGCCCATGCTGCCACCAGAGAGGGGGGCCCGCACAAATGGACCCCCGGAATACAACGGGATACAACCGGAATACAAGGGCCGCCATAAATCGTCAGAGTGACGAGATGGGGGTACCATCCAGGCTTATGAACACAGCGGACCTTGGGCTGCCGGTGGACGTTCCCTCGACGGCGCTCTTCACGGACCAGTACGAGCTGACGATGCTGCAGGCCGCACTGGCCGCGGGGACCGCCGAGCGACGCTCGGTCTTCGAGGTCTTCACGCGGCGGCTGCCGGAGGGGCGGCGCTACGGCGTCGTCGCGGGCACCGGGCGGGTTCTCGACGCCGTCGAGAACTTCCGCTTCGACGCCGATGTCCTCGGCTTCCTGCGCGAGAACGCCATCGTGGACGAGCCGACCCTGGAGTGGCTCGCCTCGTACCGCTTCGGCGGGGACATCTGGGGCTATCCCGAGGGCGAGGTGTACTTCCCGGGCTCGCCGATCCTGCGGGTCGAGGGGTCCTTCGCGGAGTGCGTGCTCCTGGAGACGGTGATCCTCTCCATCCTCAACCACGACTCGGCCATCGCGGCCGCCGCCTCCCGGATGGCCTCCGCCGCCGGGGGCCGGCCGCTGATAGAGATGGGCGCCCGGCGGACGCACGAGCTGGCCGCGGTGGCGGCGGCGCGGGCCGCGTACGTCGGGGGCTTCACGACCACCTCCGACCTGGCGGCGGGCTTCCGCTACGGCATCCCGACCGTCGGCACCTCCGCACACGCCTTCACCCTCCTGCACGACCGGGAGCGGGACGCCTTCCAGGCCCAGGTGAACTCGCTGGGCCGGGGGACGACGCTGCTCGTGGACACGTACGACGTCGCGGAGGCGGTACGGATGGCGGTCGAGGTCGCCGGGCCCGAGCTCGGGGCCGTGCGGATCGACTCCGGGGACCTCTTGCTGGTCGCGCACCGGGTGCGGCAGCAGCTGGACGAGCTGGGCGCGAGGGACACCCGCATCATCGTGACCTCGGACCTGGACGAGTACGCGATCGCCTCGCTGGCGGCGGCGCCCGTCGACGCGTACGGCGTCGGTACGCAGCTGGTGACGGGTTCCGGCCATCCCACCTGCTCGATGGTCTACAAGCTGGTCGCCCGCGCCGAGTCGGCGGACCCGAAGGCTCCGCTGGAGCCCGTGGCCAAGAGGTCCACCGGCGGCAAGACCTCGATCGGCGGGCGCAAGTGGGCCGCGCGCCGGCTCGACGAGCGGGGGGTCGCCGAGGCCGAGGTGATCGGTACCGGGGCGGTCCCCGTGGCGCTCACCGACCGACAACTGCTGGTGGAGCTCGTCAAGGGCGGCCAGGTCCTCTCCCGCGAGCCCCTCGACGTCGTACGCGACCGGCACGCGGCCTCCCGCGCCAACCTGCCGTTGTCGGCGACCCAGCTCTCGCGCGGGGAACCGGTCATTCCGACGGAATACATCTGATACAGACCCTTCGGTGTGCGCGGGGTGCGCCGGAGCGCGCGCGGGCGGCGCTCCGGCCGGCTCCGGCCACCCTTGGGCAAACACGAATGAACGGGCGGTCAGCGGGAATGCAACGGCAACACGCACACCGCACCGGCCGCCGCAACGGGCCGTAACCGAATGCCCCCTCCCGCGCCGCACCCGAAATCTCTAGGCTCGGCACCACAGGCCGGTCCCGCACACCTCCTGCCACATTCACCGACCCCATAGTCGACACCGTCGAAGGACACCGACCATGCGCCGCGCCTTGATCGTCGTAGACGTGCAGAACGACTTCTGCGAGGGGGGCAGCCTCGCGGTGGCCGGAGGCGCCGATGTCGCCGCCGCCATCACGGAGCTGATCGGGCAGGCGCCCGCCGGCTACCGGCATGTCGTCGCCACGCGTGACCTCCACATCGCTCCCGGTGGCCACTTCGCCGACAACCCCGACTTCGTCCACTCCTGGCCCGCGCACTGTGTCGCCGGCACGGAGGGGGTCGGGTTCCACCCGAACTTCGCTCCGGCGGTCGCCTCCGGCGCGGTCGACGCCGTCTTCGACAAGGGCGCGTACGCGGCGGCGTACAGCGGTTTCGAGGGCGCCGACGAGAACGGGGTCGCGCTGGGTGACTGGCTGCGCGCCCGTGAGATCGACGAGGTGGACGTGGTCGGCATCGCCACCGACCACTGCGTCCGCGCCACCGCCCTGGACTCCGTCCGTAACGGCTTCCGGACCCAGGTCCTCCTGGACCTCACGGCCGGAGTCTCCGAGGAAACCACGGACCGTGCCCTCGAAGAACTCCGAGCAGCAGGCGTGGACCTGACAGGAAAGCCGGTCGTCTAGCCTTCCGGCCCTTCTGGCCGACCCTCGCCGGTCACGCCTGGGGGGCCGGGCACCTCACGAGGGATTTGAACGGGCGCCACAGTTCCTGGGTGAGGTCGGGGCCCTGGACGCCACTGTCCGGGGTGGTGCGCCATATGAGGCCGTCGGGGTGGTGCAGGACGGCGGTGATCTCGTCGGGGGTGGGCGGGGCCGCGTTCCCGCGGAGGTAGACCGCGCGCAGGCCGAGGTTGCGCAGGCGTGTCAGGGCGCGGGCACGGTTCTGGGCCAGGACCAGAAAGCGCACGCAGCCGGGACCCGGGCCCGCCGGACTGGGCAGGTTCAGGGCCACTACCACGCTGCCGTTCGGCAGCTTGCAAAAACCTCCTGCGGCCATGCAGTCACACCCCCGTGCGCGCCGGTGTCAATAAGAAATCCACAGGACGCACCTAAACACGATCGGCGGCAACCCGCCAGGGGGTCGCCGCCGATACGCTTCTGACCTGCGGAAATACCGGTTACTTCACCGCGGGGCCCACTTCGAGCGAGATCGTCGACCCGTCACGGGCCTCCTTGGCGATCTTGATCTTGGTGTTGGTGTCAGTGATCTTGACACCCGCGGTCGGGGCCGTCGTGTCGTAGTAGGTGCTGGTGTGGTCGTTGAAGACCGGCACCCCCGGCTTCGACGGGATCTTCGTCGCCACGTCCGCGCTGTGCAGCGTCAGACCGTCCGTGCGGTACAGGCTGAACGGCGAGTCGTACGACTGGATCCGGCTGCGCATCAGCGTTCCGTCGGACCACTTCAGCGCGGTGGAGTGCGAGTCGACCGGCAGGATCAGCCCGGAGCCCGCGTGCGCGCTGACGTTGTTGTCCTTCTGCGAGGTGTCCCACTTCCAGATCAACAGGCCGTTCTGGTACGGGTAGTGCTCCACCCAGGACGGACGCGTCGTCGAGAAGCCGAAGTTGTACGGACCGGTCTTGAGGGTCTTGTCGTACGAGACGTACTGACGGTTCTCCGCGATGTAGTACTGCGGGTAGTCGTCGGTGAAGGACGCGCCGACGCGGGAGAAGCCGGCGGCGGTCCACGCGGCGTCCGCGGTCTCGGCGTTGTCCGAGAAGAGCGCCGAACCGTCCGCGGTCACGGCGATCTCGTCGGCCGCGAAGCCCTTCAGCGCCACGCCACCGTCGCTCTGGTAACGGAACCGCAGGTCGATCTTCTGGCCCGCGTAGGCGTCGAGCGGGAACGACAGCTTCTTGTACGCGTCCACCGTGCCGGTCAGCGCGGGCTTGCCGCTGCCGTCGCGCGGGATCGGCTGCCCGTCCACCGTGCCGTCGATCGGGGTCCAGTTGGCGCCGCCGTCGGTGGAGACCTCGGTGTACAGGTAGTCGTAGTCGGCCTCGATGTCGTACCAGCCGTCGAGCGTGAGGGCGGCCGCCGACTTGCCGGTGAGGTCGACGGAACGCGTCAGCGTGTTCTTGAGGTCGTTGCCGCTGCCGCTCCACCACTGGGTCGAGCCCTGCGCCGGGGCGACGATCTCGGTGGTGACCGCCTTGTCCGGCAGCGAGACCACGAGGGCCTGCTTGTTCTTGGTGTTGTACTCGGCGACACCCAGCTTGTGCTTCGACTTCGTCGCGGCCTTGGCCGTGTCGTAGTTCAGCCAGCCGAGCTGCAGCTTGTCCCAGGCGTTCATGTCGCCGGGCAGGTCACCGATGGCGTTCTTGCCGGTGCCGAGCCAGGAACCGGAGGACATCAGGGTCCAGAAGCCCGTGGAGTTCTCGGCCGAGTTGGTGGTGTCGTACTCGTCCGGCAGACCGAGGTCGTGGCCGTACTCGTGCGCGTAGACGCCGAGTCCGCCGTTCTCCGGCTGAATGGTGTAGTCGCCGACCCAGATGCCGGTGTCGCCGATCGCGGCGCCACCGAGCTTGTTGCCGGCCGGACCCGTGGCGCCCGCGTCGGTGCCGAACGCGTACCAGCGGTGCGCCCAGATCGCGTCCTCGCCCTGCGCGCCGCCGCCCGCGGACTCGTCCTCACCGGCGTGCACGATCTGGAAGTGGTCGATGTAGCCGTCGGGCTCGTTGAAGTTGCCGTCGCCGTCGTAGTCGTAGCGGTCCCACTGGTCGTACTTGGCCAGGTCCGCCTTGATGTCCGCGTCGGACCTGCCGGCCGCCTTCTGGTCGGCGACCCAGGCGGTGACACCGTCCTGGACCGCGTACCAGGCGCCCGTGGACGCCTTGTTGGAGCCGTAACGGGCCTCGTTGTAGGGGACCTTGACCCAGTCGGTGACCTCGCCGTCGACCGAGTAGCGGCCCGAGGACTGCTTCTCGTAGTACTTCTTCAGCGACTCGGTGTTCTTGCCGGTGCCGAAGTAGAGGTCCTGGAAGTGCGCCTGGTTGTAGTCCGCCTGCCAGGCCGTGCTGTTGTCCTGGGTGCGGTCGGGCGCGGCTATCTGGTTGTGCAGCGGGCCCGCGGTGCCGCCGTAGCGGCTGTCGACCTGGTCGCCGAACTCGACCAGGATCGTGAAGATCTTGTCGGTCTTCTCGCGGCCGAGCTCGACGTACTTGTTCTTGCCCTTGAGCTTGACGACCTGCGAACCGTTCCGGTCCTGGACCTTCGCGTCCCCGGATATGACCTGGTTCAGGGCCTCTTCGCGCTGTGCTTCCTGGGTCTTGCTGAGCGGGCCGTCGAGGTCGTGTTCGGCCTTGTTGCCGGCCGGCTGGGGCTCGTGGCGGTTCGCGCTCGCCGAGGCCGCCGCCGATGCGGCATCGTCCGCCTGCGCAACGGCGAACGTCGAGAACGTGGCGGTGGCCGCCGCGAGGGCGACACCCACCGCGGCCGCTCTGAACGTCCATGGTCTGCTGCTCACTTGAAGTCCTCCCCTGCGTCCGTCGCGCGGATGGGGGGAATCCCGGGGTGATGGAGGTCCGCGCGCGTATACGCGTGTCAAGTGACGACATTTGACCGGAGTTACCAAAGAAAAAACAGATCTTGACTTGAACCTGGCAACTGCATTATGCGGAGCGGCAGTTCGGTATCCGAACCGTGATCGGCCCTCTCGACGGGCGCGTCCGTCCGTCCACTTGGTGGACGCGATGACTCCGTGCGCCCCCTGTGCTCCGGCACCGTGGGTAAGGTCACGCTTACCGGACGTTCCACTCGGGCATGCAGGCGAATAGAGTCGATTGGCGGAACGTTGGAATGTCAACGGATTGACAAGTCGACACCGTTGTCGTCCCACGATTCGCAGCCCCACCCGGACCGGCGGCTCCACTCCCGTTGTCGATCGTCCCGGTCGCCGTCCGGTCCCGTTGTTGTCCGCATCCTCCCCCATCGCGAGAGGCACGGGGGGAGTACCCCCACCCCGAGGAATCGCCATGCCTCGTCCGACCGCCGCACAGCTCGCCTACGGTTCCTGCACCGTGATCTTCTCCACCCTCGCCATGCTGCTGCTGTCTCAGACGAGTTCGGGCCTGGGGATCGCGGTGATCACCCTCTCGGCACTCGCTCTCGGACTGCTCGTCGCCGTAACGGTTCCGCTGCCGAAGCGCGTGCGTTCCGGCTCCGTGGCCGCCGTACCCGCTCCCGCACCGGCCCCCGTTCAGGAGCGGGTGCCCGCACAGCGCGAGACCGCGTCCGTCGCCGCATCCGTGTCGTCCGTGTCGTCGGCATCTGTCTCCGCCGTACGCGAACCGGCGGGCCCGTGATTCCACGAACCCGCCGCTCTCCCGATCAGCCGTCTCCTCATGGAGTGCGGCTGATCGCGTATGTCAGCCCGTGCTGACCACCACCGTCTTGGCCGCCTTGTCGTGCAGGCCCTGCTTGTAGGGCTTGTCGAAGTAGCTCCAACCGCCCGCGATCGCGGTCCAAATGCACGCGCAGCAGAACGCGAACGGGATCCACAGCACCAGCGAGCGGACCAGCGTGGTCTGCACGGAGGGCGTGGAGCCGTTGTCGAGGTTGGCCACCCTCAGGTTGAACAGCTTCTTGCCGAGGGTCTGCCCCGACCTGCTGATCATGATGGTGTCGTAGCCGGTGTAGAGCACCGCGGCGATCACGGACTGCCCGAAGCCCTTGCTGTACTCGATCTTGTCGGCGTTCATGTTGTACTCCACGACCCCGAACGCCCAGGACAGCAGCCACACCACGATGCCCACCAGGATCATGTCGATGATCCTCGCCACCGTGCGTTTGCCGCTGTCGGCGAGCGGGGGCATGCCGGCCAGCGGGTCGCCGCCGTAGGGGCCGCCGGGGCCGTACGGGTCGCCGCCGCCGTGCGGAGGGGGCTGGCCGCCGTACGGGGAGTCGTACGGGGAGCCCTGGGGCGGTGTGGGCGGCGAAGGGCCGTCGTAGGGGGAGCCGCCGCCCTCGGCGGGCGGGGGCTGCTTCTTGAACGGATCCTCGTCCGGTGGCTGACCCGAACCCGGGGGCGGCGGTTCGCTGCTCATGGCCCGAGTCGACCGCGAACCCCGCCACCGCGCATCCGGCGAGCGGCCGTCCGGGGGACCGGGCTCCCGGCGGCCGCGCCGCCGCGCGGGGAGTCAGGCCACCACGACGGCGTACGGGGCGGCTACCCGGCCACGAAGGTGTGGGCCGCCTTGTCGTGCCAGCACTGGCGCCAGGGCCTGTCGAACAGGCACCACAGGACGCCGACGACACCGATGACGAGGACGCCGGGGACCGCGTACACGAGCCAGCGGCGCAGGGCCCGTCCGAAGGACGGGGGTTCGTGGCCCTCGATGTCCCGGACCTCGATGCCGCACACCTTCTTGCCGAGGGTGCGGCCCCACTTGGCGGTGGGCAGCGCGTCGTAGAGGACGCCGAAGAGGAGCAGGACGGCCAGCACGATCCCGAGGTAGCCCGTGGTCGTGCCGTCGAGCAGCCACACCGTGACGGTCTGGCCGGACCGCTTGGCCGCGTCGACCTTCTCGTTGATGTGGTCGATCGCCTTGGTGCCCAGCGGTACGGCGGCCACCGCGGTGACGGTCGCCAGGACCGCGGTGTCCACGATCCGGGCCAGCAGCCGCCTGCCGAGGCTCGCCGGGCGCGCCTCGGACTGTCTGCGGGCGGCGGCCTGGAACACATCGTCCACCGGCGGCTTCCACGGCACGACGGGCTGCCCGTCGGCCCCCGGGTCACCCGCGAGCCGGTGCACCTGCTGGGCCCAGGACGGCTGTCCCCCACCGGGACCACTGGTGAGGGGCGTGGCGGCCGGGCCGGAGGACTGCTGGGGCACGGAGGGGGCGGAGGGGGCGGAGGGTGCGGGGGTGGCCGGCTGCCGCGCGGCGGCGGACTGGGCCGCCGCCTCCGCCGCGGCCTGGGCGGCCTGCCCGGCGCCGAAGCCTCCCCCGGCCCCGGCCGGGCCACCCGCCGCGGGCGTGTCCGCCCCCGGTGCGCCGGTGGCCGGAACCGTGCTCCCGGCCTGCGCCCCGCGCTGCGGCCCCGTGCGCGGGGCGGACGGGCGGAAGATCATGGTGCCCTCGGAAGGGGCGGGTTCCGCGGCACCGTCGGGCAGACCGGTGCCGGCGAACTGCGCGCCGCTCGCCGGGGCCGCGGACGCGCCCTCGGCGCCGGTGGCCCGCGCCGGTCCCGTCGGGCGACGGAACACCACGGTGCCGCCGGACGCGGGAGGTTGCGCGACGCCGCCCGCATCGGCGGGCGGGATCGTCGCCGTGCCGTCGGCGCGGGCGGACTCACCGTCCGGCTGGACGACGGCGTCACCCGGTTCGACCGCGCGCGCCAGCCGCGGATCGGCCGTCGGGGGCGAGCCCCAGGACACCCGGCGGTCCTGCTCGCCACCGAAGCCCGACTGCTGGGAGCGGTCGGCGCCCCACGCGGCCGCGGGCTCGGGCCTGTTGCCGTGCTGCGCCTCGGCCGGGCTCACCCGGCGCGGCTCGGCGGCGGGGGCCGGGTCCTCGTCGAAGAAGTGCGGGCCGGTCTCCTCGGCGGGGGCCGGAGCGGGCGCGGGAACGGAGGCCGTCGGCCGGGTACCGGACGGCGGCGCGAGCGGTACGCCGTCGGAGGGCGCGGGACGGCTCGTACCCGGTACCCAGGAGGCACCGTTCCAGTACCGGACATATCCAGGAATGGAGGGGTCCGGGTAATACCCTTCACGGGGCCGGTCGTCACCGGGGGCCGGGGTTGGGGCGCTCATGTCCGTCGTCCCGTATCTGCTCGGGGGTTTTTGGGGGCTCCACATCTATCAGACGGGCGCGCCTGTCAGCGGCGCTCCCGCCGTACCCACCTCTTTCGGGCAAGGTTCCGCCACAAGCGGTCGCCGCCCGGAACACGGTCTCGGAACGCCCGCCAAAAAACTTCTTCGAACCCGCGTAATGGTTCCGCGTGATCGCGCTCTCCACTCGTACGGGCCCGCCCTGAGGGCCCCGTACCCGAAAGGAAGCGCATCGACATGCACACCGTGGTGGAACGCGAACTCGAGCTCAACCTCGTCCTGTCGCCCGAACGCAGCATCGCCGTACCGGCCCGGCTCACCTACCGCTCCGACGACCCGTACGCCGTCCACATCACCTTCCACATCGGCTCCGACCATCCCGTCGGCTGGACCTTCGCCCGTGAACTGCTCGTCGAGGGGGTGTTCAGGCCGTGTGGGCACGGCGACGTACGGGTGTGGCCGACGAAGGTCGAGGGCCGCAGCGTCGTCCTGATGGCGCTCAGCTCCCCGGACGGGGACGCCCTCCTCGAGGCGCCCACCGCGCAGGTGTCCACCTGGCTGGAGCGCACCCTGCGGGCGGTCCCGCCGGGCTTCGAGGCCGATCAGCTCGGCATCGACGAGGGCCTCGCCGAGTTGCTGGCCCCGACCCCGGCCGACGACCTGTGGCTGCGCGACCCGTGGCCGTCGGACGAGTCGAAGGACGGCGAGTGAACCCGTTCGCGCCCCTGTCCCCGATACCGGCCGCGGTGGTGGCCGCGGTAGTGGCCCCACGGGAAGCGGTCCTACGGGCGGGCCGCGGCCGGCGGCCGGGGTTCCCGAAGGGTGCCGACACCCCGTGCCGGATAGGCCAGTCGGGGCAGCTCCGGGGGTGTCACCCGGGTCGGCGGGCGCCCTTCGCGCGACAGCCGCAACGCACTGTCGTCCCAGCTCACCAACGGGTGCAGCTCGTTGAACAGAACCCGTACCGCATCGGCGTACGGCCGGACCAGGACGGGTTCGTGGGGACCTGCGGCGAGCAGGCGATCGCGTTCGTCCCGTTCCACGCGATCGCCGGGGCCGGGCGCACGGCGGGTGCGCGGGGTGCCGACGCCGTCGGCGCCCTGCGGCTGAGCGAGGACGAACCGGCCCTCCTGGACCGTCTTCACCGGGGCGGGGACGGGGGTGACAGGGCCTAGAGCACCTTGCCCGGGTTCAGGATGCCCAGTGGGTCGAAGGCGGCCTTGATGCCGCGCTGCATCTCCACGCCCACCGGTCCGAGCTCGCGGGCCAGCCACTCCTTCTTCAGGACTCCGACGCCGTGTTCGCCGGTGATGGTGCCACCGAGTTCCAGACCCAGGGCCATGATCTCGTCGAAGGACTCGCGGGCGCGCCGCGACTCGTCGGGATCGTCGGCGTCGAAGCAGACGGTGGGGTGGGTGTTGCCGTCGCCCGCGTGTGCGCAGACACCGATGGTCAGGGAGTACTTCTCGGCGACGCGCTCGATGCCTTCGAGCATGTCGCCGAGCCGGGAGCGCGGCACGCACACGTCGTCGATCATCGTGGTGCCCTTGACCGCTTCGAGCGCGGTGAGCGACAACCTCCGTGCCTGGAGGAGCAGTTCGGATTCCGCCGCGTCCTCCGCGGGGACCACCTGCGTCGCGCCCGCGGCCTCGCACAGGGCACCGACGGCGGCCAGGTCGGCGGCCGGGTCGTGGGTGTCGAAGGCGGCGAGGAGCAGCGCCTCGGTGCTCTCCGGGAGGCCCATGTGGGCCAGGTCGTTGACGGCCTTGACCGTCGTACGGTCCATGAGTTCGAGGAGGGAGGGGACGTGCCCGCCCTCCATGATCCGGACCACGGCGTCGCAGGCGGCCCGCGCCGACCCGAACTCCGCCGCCAGCACCAACTGCTGGGGCGGCTGCGGCTTGAGCGCCAGGATCGCCCGTACGACGATGCCGAGCGAGCCCTCGGATCCGACGAACAGGCGGGTGAGGTCGTACCCGGCGACCCCCTTCGCCGTACGGCGGCCGGTGGACATGAGCCGTCCGTCGGCCAGCACCACGTCGAGGCCGAGGACGTACTCCGCCGTCACCCCGTACTTCACACAGCACAGGCCGCCGGAGGCCGTGCCGATGTTCCCGCCGATCGTGCACATCTCCCAGCTGGAGGGGTCCGGCGGGTAGTACAGACCGTGTTCGTTCACGGCGCGGGAGAGGGTGGCGTTGATGACGCCGGGTTCCACGACGGCGATCCGGTCGACCGGACTGATCTCCAGGATGCGGTCCATCTTCACCAGCGACAGCACGATGCAGCCGTCGGAGGCGTTGGCGGCGCCGGACAGGCCGGTGCGGGCGCCCTGCGGGACGACCGGGACACGCAGCTCGGTCGCGATCCGCATGACGTGCTGGACCTGTTCGACGGTACGGGGCAGGACGACGAGGGCGGGGGTGCCCGCCTCGCAGAAGCTCGCCATGTCGTTCGCGTACGAGGCCGTGACGTCCGGGTCGATGAGGACGGCCTCGGCCGGCAGGCCGCTCCGCAGGCGGTCCGCGAGGTTGCCGGTGACTTCGTCGCGCGGGGCTTCGATACGGCTCATGATCACAGCGTCGCACTCGGGGCCATCGGTGTGAACCCCATCCGCGCGGGGCTTGGCGTGCCGGGGTGTGGTCTTCGTATTGACGCACAGTGAGCCGCATGGAGATCGAAGAGCGACAGCCGGTGCTCACGGGGCTCACGCCTCAGGGGCCCTCCGGGCGGCGTCCCTCCGTCGCCAAGCACGTGCTGATCGGCCTGGTGGCGGGGTCTGTCGTCCTCGGCGGGGTGCTGGTGCTGCTGCCCTCGCAGCGGCGGACCGCGGCGCCGCCGTCGGCGGGTCCGGCGGCGCGGGCGGCGACGGCGGTGGGGGCCGGGGTGCCCGCCGCTCTGCCCGATCTGCTGGCGCTCATCGGCGACCACGAGGCCCATCTGCGCGCCCATCCGCGTGACGAGCGGTCGTGGGCGGTGCTCGGCGCGGCCTACGTGGAGCAGGGGCGGCGAACGGCCACACCCGCGTACTTCCCGAAGGCCGAACAGGCGCTGCGCACGTCGCTGGAGACGAAACCGAAGGGGAACCTGACGGCGCTGGAGGGGCTGGCCGCGCTCGCCAACGCCCGCAACGACTTCCGGACCGGGCGGAAGTGGGCCGAGGAGGCGCTGAAGCTGGCCCCGAAGCGGTGGACGGCGTATCCGCTGCTGATCGCCTCCTGCAGCGGCCTCGGTGACTACAAGGCGAGCCGCGGCGCGCTGGAGAAACTCCAGGGGCTGCACCACGGGCCGCCGGTGCTGGCCGAGGCCGCCCAGGTGTACTGGGAACGCGGCTGGCGCGAGGACGCGGTGGCCTCCCTCGCGGACGCGGCGGCGAGTGCCACCACTCCGGCCGAGCGGGCGACCTGGCTGGCGCAGACGGGCTGGCTCGCGTGGGAGCGCGGGGACCGCGAGGAGTCGCTGCGCTACTACGAGGCCGCGCTGAGCATCGACCCCGACCAGTACGGCGCGCTCGCCGGACAGGGGCGTGCGCTGGCGGCGCTCGGGCGCAACGCGGAGGCGCTGCGTGCGTACCAGACGGCGCTCGCCCAGGAGCCCGATCCGCGGTACGCGCTGGAGCTGGGCGAGCTGTACGAGACGCTGGGAGTGCGCGACGCGGCACAGACGCAGTACGCCCTGCTGCGGGAGCGGGTGCGCACCGACGCCGCGGCCGGTGTCGACGACGAACTGGTCCTCGGGCTGTTCGAGGCGGACCACGGCGATCCGGAGGGCGCGGTGCGCCGGCTGCGCGAGGAGTGGGCGCGCCAGCCCGGGGTCGCCGTCGCGGACGCGCTGGGGTGGGCGCTGCACCGGGCGGAGGAGGACGAGGAGGCGCTGAAGTTCGCGGCGAAGGCGACGGACAAGACGAAGGGCGGCGGCGTCCGCAGCGCGCTGTACGTCTACCACCGGGGGCAGATCGAACGCGAGCTGGGCCTGCTCGCGCCCGCCCGCCGCCACATCGCGGAGTCCCTCCAGATCAACCCGTACTTCTCCCCCGTCCTCGCCCCCCAGGCCCGGCACGACCTGGCCGCCCTCGGCGAACCGCCCGCGGAGCCGCCGCCCGAGCCGAAGGACGAGACCCCGGCGGAACCGGGGGGTGCGGCGGGGCCGCCGGGCACCGCCGTGAATCCGGCGAACCCGGCGGCCCCGAGGGCGACCCGTCGACCCGGGCCACACGCATCGGCGCCGGCACCGCGGCGCACGGCGTCGCGATGACCGAGGGCCGCTGACAGATAACCGCTGACCGTCGGCAGATAGCCGCTGACAGATATCGGCTGACGGCTGACGGCTGACGGCTGACGGCTGACGGCTGACGGCTGACGGCTGACGGCTATCAGATATCAGATGACGGATATCAGCTGACAGATTTCCGCAGATGATTCCTACAGGTTGCCGCGCTTCTCCTGCTCCCGCTCGATCGCCTCGAAGAGCGCCTTGAAGTTGCCCTTGCCGAAGCCCATCGAGCCGTGCCGCTCGATGATCTCGAAGAAGACGGTCGGCCGGTCCTGGACCGGCTTGGTGAAGATCTGCAGCAGATACCCGTCCTCGTCGCGGTCGGCGAGGATCTTGAACTCGCGCAGGGTGTCGACGGGGACCCGGGTGTCGCCGACCCACTCGCCGAGGGTGTCGTAGTACGAGTCGGGCGTGTCCAGGAACTGGACCCCGGCCGCGCGCATGGTGCGTACGGTCTGCACGATGTCGTTGGTGTTCAGCGCGATGTGCTGGACGCCCGCGCCGCCGTAGAACTCCAGGTACTCGTCGATCTGGGACTTCTTCTTGGCGATGGCGGGCTCGTTGATCGGGAACTTGACCTTGAGCGTGCCGTCGGCGACGACCTTCGACATCAGCGCGCTGTACTCGGTCGCGATGTCGTCGCCCACGAACTCCTTCATGTTCGTGAAGCCCATGACCTTGTTGTAGAAGCCGACCCATTCGTTCATGCGGCCGAGTTCGACGTTGCCGACGCAGTGGTCGATGGCCTGGAAGGTGCGGTGGGCGGGCGGTTCGACGATCGGGGCGGCGGCGGTGAACCCGGGGAGGTACGGGCCGTCGTAGCCGGTGCGTTCGACAAGCGTGTGCCGGGTCTCGCCGTACGTGGCGATCGCGGCGAGGACGACCGTGCCGTGCTCGTCCTTGAGCTCGTAGGGCTCGGCGAGCGGGCGGGCGCCGTGCTCGACGGCGTACGCGAACGCGGCGCGCGCGTCCGGGACCTCGATGGCGAGGTCGACGACCCCGTCGCCGTGCGCGGCCACGTGCTCGGCCAGGAAGTGGCCCCAGGTGGTGGTGGGCTTGATGACGGAGGTGAGGACGAAGCGTGCCGAGCCGTTCTCGAGGACGTACGACGCCGTCTCGCGGCTGCCGTTCTCCGGTCCGGAGTAGGCGACCAGCCGCATGCCGAAGGCCGTGGAGTAGTAGTGCGCGGCCTGCTTGGCGTTGCCGACGGCGAAGACGACCGCGTCCATTCCCTTGACCGGGAAGGGGTCTGCCTGCCGGGCGGTGTCGGGAGTGAGGTCTGTGGTCTGCGTCATGGCCGCAGACTCCCTCCGTTCCACAAGGTGCGCAATAGTTTGTGGGAGAGCTGGACAATGTGCTCAGCAAAACGTCCATGTGAGCGGGCGTTCTGTACATGATGACCACCCGGGAGGGCGGCATGGGAATCGATCACCTGGACGGCCGGCTCATCGTGCTGTTGGCCGAGGAGCCACGCATCGGCGTACTGGAGATGTCCCGGCGGCTCGGGGTCGCGCGCGGCACCGTGCAGGCCCGGCTCGACCGCCTTCAATCGAATGGAGTCATCCGGGGATTCGGACCGCAGGTGGATCCGGCCGCGCTCGGCTACCCCGTCACGGCCTTCGCGACGCTGCAGATCAGGCAGGGACAAGGCACCGACGTACGGGCGCACTTGGCGACCGTCCCCGAGGTGCTGGAGCTGCACACGACCACCGGCAGCGGCGACATGCTGTGCCGCCTGGTGGCCCGCTCGAACGCCGATCTCCAACGTGTGATCGACCGGGTCGTCGGTTTTGATGGCATCGTCCGGGCCTCCACGGCGATCGTCATGGAGAACCCCGTTCCGCTGCGGATCATCCCGCTGGTGGAGCAGGCGGCGACCGAGCACTGACCGACGACCGGGAGGTGGCGTGAACTTCTGGCAGTACCTGAGCAGCCGCCATCAGCAGCTGCTCACGGACGCGTACCAGCACGCCAGCGTGGTCTTCCAGTGCATGGTCGTCGCGACGCTCATCGGTGTGGTGATCGGCGTCGTCACCTATCACAGCGGCTGGGCGGGCGGCGTCGCCACGACCACCACCTCCACCATCCTGACCATCCCGTCGCTCGCCATGATCGGTCTGCTGATCCCGCTCGTGGGCCTGGGCGTGCCGCCCACGGTGATCGCGCTGACGCTGTACGGGCTGCTGCCGATCGTGCGCAACGCGATCGTGGGCCTGCGCGGGGTCGACCCCGCGCTGGTCGACGCGGCGAAGGGCATCGGCATGTCCGCGCCGGCCCGGCTGCTGAAGGTCGAGCTGCCGCTGGCCTGGCCGCCGATCCTCACCGGTATCCGGGTCTCCACGCAGATGCTGATGGGTATCGCGGCGATCGCGGCGTACGCCTCCGGACCCGGCCTCGGCAACGAGATCTTCCGCGGCCTCGCGTCCCTGGGCAGCAGGAACGCGCTCAACCAGGTACTCGCGGGCACGATCGGGATCATCATCCTCGCGCTGCTGTTCGACGCCGCCTACGTCCTCATCGGCCGGCTGACCATTCCGAGGGGGATCCGTGCCTGAGCCGACCGAGGTCGCGGAGCCACCGGAGGGCACGAAGGGCGGGGAGGGCACGAAGGGCGCGCACACCTCCACGACCGGCGCCACCATCGAGCTGGAGAACCTCACCAAGCGCTACCCCAGCAGCCGGGAACCGGCCGTGGACAGCGTCAACATGGAGATCAAGGCGGGCGAGCTGGTCGTCTTCGTGGGTCCGTCGGGATGCGGCAAGTCCACCACGCTCAAGATGATCAACCGGCTGATCGAACCGTCCAGCGGCCGCATCCGCATCAACGCCGAGGACGTCACCGACATGGACCCGGTGAAGCTGCGCCGCAAGATCGGCTACGCCATCCAGGCGTCCGGTCTCTTCCCGCACATGACGGTCGCCCAGAACATCGCCCTCGTACCGAAGATGGTCGGCTGGTCGAAGTCGCGGATCAGGGCGCGCGTCGAGGAGATGCTGGACCTGGTCGGCCTCGACCCGGGCGAGTTCCAGGGACGTTATCCGCGCCAGCTCTCCGGCGGCCAGCAGCAGCGCGTGGGCGTGGCCCGGGCGCTCGCGGCCGACCCGCCCGTGCTGCTGATGGACGAGCCCTTCGGCGCCGTGGACCCGATCACCCGCGACCACCTCCAGGACGAGCTGATCCGGCTCCAGCGCGAGCTGCACAAGACGATCGTCTTCGTCACCCACGACTTCGACGAGGCGATCAAGCTCGGTGACCGGATCGCGGTGCTGCGCGAGCACTCGCACATCGCGCAGTTCGACACCCCGGAGGCGATCCTCACCAACCCGGCCGACGACTTCGTGTCGGGGTTCGTGGGCGCGGGCGCGGCGCTGAAGCGGCTCAATCTCACCCGGGTACGGGATGTGGAGATCACCGACTGTCCGACGGTCACCGTGGACGACCCGCTCCAGGAGATCTTCAACAAGCTCAGAAGCAGCGGCACGAACGAGATCCTGCTGCTCGACCGGCGGGGCCGCCCGTACAAGTGGCTGCGGCGCGGCGACCTGATGCGGGCCCGGGGTTCGCTGGCGCGGGCGGGCACGCTGGTGCACGACACGGTGACCCGGGACGCCACGCTGCGGGACGCGCTGGAGGCGGTGCTCATCGACAACACCGGCCGGGTCGCGGTCACCGGGCGGCGCGGCGAGTTCACCGGTGTCGTCGACATGGAGACGCTGATGAACTCCGTGCACGAGCTGCTGGAGGCGGACCGGCTGGAGGCGATGGAGCACCAGCACGAGCTGGAGGAGGCGCGCGCCCAGCAGACCCACTTCGAGCAGGAGGGCGTCGGCGGCGGGGAGGCGAAGGCGTGAGCACTCCCCCGCCCGACGAGCGGCCCAAGGAACGGCCCGAGGAACGGCCCAAGGAACGGCGCGAGGCACAGCGCAGGGAGCGGCCCGAGGGCGAGCACGAGGTGAAGGGGCTCGCGTTCCGGGACGACGGCGAGTTCTCCCCGGACTCCGGGGACTTCCCCGAGGACCTTCCCGAAGGCCTTCCCGGGGACGGTGAAGGCGGAGCCGAGGGGGAGGCGCCGCATCCGAAGGTCGTCCTCAAGCGCCGCATCAGCTGGCAGAAGCTGACCTTCCTGCCCCTGGTCCTCGCGGCCGTGCTGCTGGCCACCTGGCTCTGGTTCCAGCAGGCCCGGCTGGACCCGATCTCCGAGAACGCGCTGTCGAACGGCCAGGTGCCGAAGGCCCTGTGGCAGCAGATCCGGCTGACCGCGATCTCCACCTTCTTCGTGCTGATCATCGCGATCCCCCTGGGCATCCTGCTCACCCGGCCGGCGTTCCGGAAGGCGACCCCGGTCGCGATGACGCTCGCCAACATGGGGCAGGCCACGCCCGCGATCGGCCTGCTGGCGCTGCTGGTCATCTGGCTGGGCACCGGCCAGCGGGCGGCCCTGATCGGCATCACCGTCTACGCCATCCTTCCGGTCCTCTCCAACACGATCGCGGGCCTGAAGGCCAACGACCCGACCCTGCTGGAGGCGGCCCGCGGCATCGGGATGTCCCCTCTGGGGGTGCTGACCCGCATCGAACTCCCGCTGGCCGTGCCGCTGATCCTCGCGGGCGTACGGACGGCGCTGGTCCTGAACGTGGGCACGGCGACCCTCGCCACCTTCGGCGGGGGCGGCGGCCTCGGTGTCCTGATCACCACCGGCATCACCACCCAGCGCATGCCCGTCCTGGTCCTCGGCTCGGTCCTCACGATCTCACTGGCCCTGCTCGTGGACTGGCTCGCCTCCCTGGTCGAACTGCTGCTCAGGCCGCACGGACTGGAGGCGGGCTCATGAGACGTACGGGTTCCGCACCCGTCGCAAGACGTACGGACCGCGCGCCCGCCCCGCGACGTACGGGCCCCGCGTCCGCCGCGCGACGTACGTCTCCGGCGCTGGCCGGAGCGCTGGTCCTGGCCGCCGGCTGCGGGCTCACCAGCGGCTCCCCCATGGTCGACAACGTCACGCCCGGCTCGATCGGGCAGGGGAAGCCGCTCAAGGGCGCTCATCTGACGGTGACGTCGAAGGAGTTCACCGAGCAGCTGATCCTCGGCGCGATGATGGGCATCGCCTTCCAGGCGGCCGGCGCGGACGTCCTCGACCGGACGGGCATCCAGGGTTCGATCGGCGCGCGGGAGGCCGTCAAGAGCGGGGACGCGGACGGGATGTACGAGTACACGGGCACTGCCTGGATCACGTACCTCGGCAACAGCAGGCCCATCCCCGACCCGCAGCAGCAGTGGCAGGCGGTGCGCGACGCCGACCTGAAGAACGGGCTGAGCTGGCTGCCGCCGTCCGCGCTCAACAACACGTACGCGCTCGCCATGAACCGGGCCAACTTCAAGAAGTACCGCACCAAGACGCTCTCCGACGTGGCCGCGCTGTCCAGGTCGAACCCGGGCGCGGTCACGCTGTGCGTGGAGAGCGAGTTCGCCAACCGGGCCGACGGGCTGCCGGGCATGGAGAAGGCGTACGGGATGAGTCTGCCCGCGAAGAACATCACGCAGATGGACACCGGGATCATCTACACCCAGGTGGCCAAGGGGAGTTGCACGTACGGGGAGGTGTTCACCACCGACGGGCGCATCAAGTCGATGAACCTGGCGGTGATGGAGGACGACAAGAAGTTCTTCCCCAACTACAACGCGGCGCCCGTGATCAACTCCAAGGCCCTGAAGAAGTACCCGGCGATCGCCCAGGTCCTGGACCCGATCACCAAGAAGCTCGACAACGACGTGGCCCAGACCCTGAACTCCAAGGTGGACGTCGACGGGCAGGATCCGCATCAGGTGGCGCTGGACTGGATGAAGCAGGAGGGGTTCGTCAAGGGAGGGTGAGCGGGGCGACGGCTTCCAAAGAAGTGGATGCAAAGAAACCCTTGCAACCACTTCTTTGCAACGCTAGCTTTGGATGCATGGAAGAGCCCCAGGATCCCCAGGTCCACAATCTCGACGCCCGCTCCCTGCGCGGGCTCGCACATCCCTTGCGCATGCAGCTCCTGGACGCTCTGCGCGTCGGCGGTCCGGCCACCGCGTCCCAGCTCGCCGAGAAGCTGGGCGAGTCGAGCGGTGCCACCAGCTACCACCTGCGACAACTCGCCGCCCACGGCTTCGTCGAGGACGCCCCGGAGCGGGGCAAGGGGCGCGAGCGGTGGTGGAAGGCGACCCACCGGGGCCTGAGGTTCGACGACTCTCTGCTCACGGACACCGACCCGGTCGTGCGCGGGGCCGCCGACCTGTACCTCCACGAGGTCGCGACCCGGCACACCCGGGACCTGTCGACCTGGCTGGGCAACCGGACCCAGTGGCCGGAGGAATGGTCCGACGTCTGGGACATGAGCAGCGAGACGCTACGGCTGACACCCGAGCTCACCCGTGAGCTCGTGCAGAAGATGCACGACCTGCTCGAAAGCTACCGGCCCCTCGCCCGCCCCGAGGACGACCCCGACGCCGCGCAGGTCCGCATCCACACCCACGCCTTCCCCATCGCGCAGGACCGAACGGAGACGCACCCATGACGCACGCCGAGACCCACCTCGCCCTGCATCACACCCGCGCCGCCGAGCTCCGGGCCCAGGCCGAGACCCACCGCCTGGCCGTCTCCGCCCGGCGCCCCGGTGAACTGCGGACGCGCCTCGGCTGGACCCTCGTGGAGGTCGGCCTGCGCCTCGCCGCCGCACCGAAGCCGGCGGTCGCCTAACAGCTCGGAACCGAGCCCTTCCCCTTCTCCAGGGACACCAGCGCGTCGACCGCGCCCTTGAGCGTGGTCACCGGAACCAGTCGCAGCCCCTTGGGCAGTTCCGACTTGGCGTCCGAGCACTCCGCCTTCGGGACCAGGAAGACCGTCGCGCCGTCGCGCCGGGCGGCCTGCGTCTTCAGGGCGACCCCGCCGACCGCGCCGACCTTGCCGTCGGCGTCGATCGTCCCCGTACCCGCGACGGTGCGACCGCCCGTGAGGTCGCCGCCGCTGCCGTCGCCGTCCAGCTTGTCGATGATCCCGAGCGTGAAGAGCAGTCCGGCGCTGGGCCCGCCGACGTCGGCCAGCTTGAGCGTGACCTTCACGTCGTTCTTCTCGTGCAGATAGGCCAGGGCCGCCTCGGTGGCCGTGTCCTGGGACTTCTTCATCTCGTCCGCGTTGTGCTGCTCGATCTCCTTCACGGAGTTCCCGCTCGGGTAGACCGAGCCGCGCGGCATCACGGCCCGGTCCGTACGGAACCAGCCGTCGATCACGTCACCCAGGCTGACGCTCGCGTCCGGCCCGGTCGCCTCGATCGTCGTCATCCGCAGCTGCCCGTTCGTCTGCCGGGTGGGCGCTCCGCTGATCGTGATCACCGGGTCGCCCTTGTTCTCGCCCAGGACGTTCGCCGTCATCCCGGGCTGCGCCACGGAGAACGGCAGCGGCGCGAACGCCGCCGTGGCGAGCAGGGCCACGACGGGAGCGGCGCAGACGGTGATGGCCTGGAGGCGTGTGAGGCGAGAGAGCACAGGATCAATCTAACGTCACCGTTCGGCGCGGCCTCCGTACAGGTCCCGCCGGGCGGTGGTGAAGCGGTGCAGCGCCTCCGGCAGCGGCTCGGTCCCGATGCCCGGGGTGCGCGGCACCGGCAGATGTCCGTCCTGAAGGACGAAGGGCTCGGTGATGTCCTCGGCGAAGTAGCGGCTGGAGGCGGAGGTGTCTCCGGGGAGGGTGAAGCCCGGCAGGGCCGCCAGGGCCAGGTTCGGGGCCCGGCCGATGCCCGTCTCCAGCATGCCGCCGCACCAGACCGGTACGCCGTGCGCGTGGGCGACGTCGTGGATGCGGCGCGCCTCCAGGTAGCCGCCGACCCGGGCGGGCTTCACATTGACGACCCGGCAGGCGTCCATGGCGATCGCGGAGGCGGTGTCGCGGGCGCTGTGCAGGGACTCGTCGAGGCAGACGGGGGTGGCGATGCGCTGCTGGAGCCGTGCGTGCGCGTGGAGGTTGTTCTCCTCCAGTGGCTCCTCGACGAGCAGCAGTCCGAACGCGTCGAGCCGGCGCAGGTGCTCGGCGTCCGCGAGCGAGTACGCCGTGTTGGCGTCCACCTGGAGCGGCAGCGCGTCGCCGAAGCGCTCGCGCACGGCCCGTACGGGCTCCAGGTCCCAGCCGGGTTCGATCTTCAGCTTGATCCGGACGTACCCCTCGGCGAGGTAGCGCTCGACATCGTCGAGGAGTGCCGGGACGGAGTCCTTGATGCCGACCGACACCCCGGCGGGCACGCGGTCGTGGACGGCTCCGAGGTAGGTCGCGAGCGACATGCCGTGGGCGCGCAGCTCGGCGTCGAGGACGGCCGTCTCCAGGGCCGCCTTGGCCAGCTCGTGCCCCTTGATCTTCGCCATCGCGGGGGCGAGCGCGGCGGCCGTGAGGTGCGGGAGGGCAGCCACGCGCGGCAGCAGGAAGTCGCGCAGCACGATCTCGGCGCCGGCCACGAACTCCGAGCAGTACAGCGGCTCGGGGTCGGCGGCGAACTCCGACCAGCCCTCGGCCGCGTCCGTGACGACGTGCAGGAGGAAGGTGTCCTTCGTCGTCATGGTCCCGAAGGAGGTACGGAAGGGGGTGACGAGGGGCAGCGCGATGTGGACGACTTCGACGCGTTCGAGTTTCATGCGGCGCCTTCCGTGGCGGGGCGGGTGAGGGTGTACCAGCCGTCGCGGGACATCGCGGTGGCGGCGTATCCCTCGGCGAAGGCCTCCGTGAAGACCGCGCGGACGGCGTGGCGCCAGCGCAGCGCGAGCGTCGGGTCGGCGGCGCGCAGCTTGACGATGTCGTCCGGGACCCGGCACCAGATGTGCAGGTCGGAGGTGTCGCGGCGGGCGAGGAAGGCGCCGTCGGGGGCGAGGTGGGTGGCGGGCGCGGCGTCACGGTCGCCTGTCTCCTGGGGCGTACGGGGGGCGGTCAGATCCCAGGTCACCGTCAGCCGGTCGCTCTCGTCCCCGTCGTTCACCCCGTCCGCCATGGGCCCGTAGAAGTCGACCAGGTACTCCGTGCCGGTGGCCCCCAGCTTGACCAGGTTGAAGCGGGCGTTGCGGCCGACCAGCGGATCGAAGGTCCAGCGCATGGTGCGGGCGCCGTGTTCCAGGGCCCAGGCGCGCTGGGCCTGCTTCACGGCGTACCCGAGCCCGCGATCGGCCGCGGCGACCAGGGAGTACGTGTCCTGCCGCCCCGGCTGCCCGAACACGGCGACGGCGGCTCCGGCCAGCCGTGTCCCGTCGTACGCGGCATGCACCGCGCCCCCGGCGTGCGCCAGGCTGTGCAGCACCTCCGCCGGATAGGGCGGGCTGCTGCGGGGCGTCTGCCAGACGTCGCTGAAGAGGTCGGCCACCGCGGCGATCCCGGCGACGTCGTGAACGGTACGGATGCTCACTTCTTCGGTCATGGAACCGAGTGTCGAAGCTCGCGGCGGCGCCCACGTTGTACATCAGGACAACACGCGCGTACGTTCCTGATGAGATCGGCCAACCGTGCCATCCCCTCGGGAAGGAGCCGCGTGGACGCCTGCACCCTCGGTGACCTGCTGGACGTCGTCGGCGGCCCCTCCGTACGGCTGCGGACCGCGCCCGCCGGGCTCGCCGTGCCCGTCACGGAGGCGCTGCTGTACGACGCCCACGCGCCGCTGACCCGTGCGCCCGGGGCGCTGCTGCTCGCGGTCGGGGTGCGGGCGTCCGCGGCGGGGCCGCTGGCGCGGGCGGCGGCGGAGGCGGGGATGAGCGGGCTGGTCGTACGCGGCGCGGACGGCCCGCTCGCGGAGGCGGAGTCGGCGGGTGTGGCCCTGCTGTCCGTGGACGAGGACGCCGCGTGGCACCACGTACATCTGCTGCTGGCCTCCGCGATCGGCGCCCGGCCGTCGGCCGCCGGGAGCGGTCTGGGGGACCTGTTCGCGCTGGCCGACGCGGTGGCCGCGGCCGTCGGTGGCGCCACCGCGATCGAGGACCCGCGGCAGCGGATCCTCGCCTACTCGACGGTTCCGGGGCAGCCGGTCGACGAGGACCGCCGCACGGGCATCCTCGGCCTCCAGGTGCCCGGGAGCCCCGCGAACTCGGAGCAGTACCGGGTGCTGTTCGCGGCCGAGGGTGTGGTCCGGCTGCCCGCGCTGGAGGGCAGCGACAACCTGCCGCGGCTCGCCGTCCCCGTCCGGGCGGGCGGCGAGACCCTCGGCTCGCTCTGGGTCGTCGACGACGGTGGCCTCGCGCCGGACGCCGAGGAGGCCCTCGCCCAGGGCGCGTCCACGGCGGCGCTGCTCCTGCTGCGGGCCCGCGCCGCGCAGGAGCTGGCCCGCCACCAGAACGGCGACCTGCTGCGCCGCCTGCTCGACGGCACCGCCGACCCGGCGGGCGCCGCCCACCGCCTGGGCATGGGCCTCGGCCCGGACGGAAGCCCGGCGCCCGTGCGCGTGGCCGCCTTCGTCCTGGACTCCAGCGTCTCGGCGGCGGACGTCGAACAGACCGCGCTACGGCTCCTGGATCTCGTACGCCTGCAGTGCGAGGCGCGCTACGGGCGGCACGCCGGCGTTCTCGTCGACGGGGTCGTGTACGCGCTGCTGCCGGCGTTCGGGGAGCGTGGCGGAGCGCGCCACAGAGGGCTGGCGGAGGACATCGTGGGGCGGGCCGGACAGGCGCTGCGGGTGCCCGTGCGGGCCGGGCTGGGGGATGTGGTCGGCGGGCTCGCGGAGGTGCGGGCCTCCCGGGACGACGCCGACCTCGTCCTGCGGGTGCTGGGCCCTGAGCTGCCGGTGGCGACCGTGGAGGAGGTGAGGCCGCGCGTCACCCTGCTGCGGCTCGCCGAAGTCCTGGGCGAGCGGCGGGAGTTGAGCGAGGGCGGGTGGCGGCGGGTCCTCGCGCACGACACCGAGCACGGCACCGAGTACGCGCGCACCCTCGTCGCCTGGCTGGACGCGGGCTGCGACATGGCGGGCGCGGCGCGGCTGCTCGCCGTGCACGCCAACACCTGCCGCTACCGCCTCCGGCAGGCCCGTCAGCAGCTCGGCATCGACCTCGACGATCCCGACGAACGGCTGGTGCTGTGGCTCCAGTTGAGGACGCTGGGCGGGCTCGGCAGCCGCCACTGAGCCGCCCTTCGGGCCCGGCCGTCAGTTGACGTCCACGTCCTCGAAGACCTCCGGCATGCGCGTCAGCACGCGTACACACCTCTCCACGTCCGCGTCGGTGAGGTCACCGCCCACTACGCCAACACGGAACAGCCCTACGTCTTCACCGAGTTCCTGCGGGAGCTCAGCGCCCTGCCCGCCTGAGCCACCCCGCCAGTCGCTCCTCGCACGCCCGCAGCTGCGCCACGGGGACGTACTCCCCCGCCGTGTGGGCGAGGACCGGGTCGCCGGGGCCGTAGTTGAGGGCGGGCGTGCCGAGGGCGGCGAAACGGGCCACGTCCGTCCAGCCCAGCTTCGGACGGGGCGTGGACCCCAGCACGCGGACGAGCGAGGCGACCGCGTGCCGGTCGAGCCCGGGCAGCGCGCCCGGCACGACCTCCGTGACGTCGACCTCGTACTCGTCCCCGGGAAACAGATCCCGTACGTACTGCTCCGCCTCCTTGGCCGAACGGCTCGGCGCGAAACGGGAGTTGACGGTGATCACGCACTCGTCGGGGACGACGTTGCCCGCGACCCCCGCGCGTACGGCGACGGCGTTCAGCCCCTCCCGGTACTCCAGGCCGTCGATCACGACCCGCTCCGGGGTGTGGTCGGCGAGGCGCTGGAGGACGGCCCCGGCGCGGTGCGCGGCGTTCACCCCCCGCCAGGCCCGCGCGGTGTGCGCGCGCTCGCCGCGGACCGTGATGTCGGCCATCAGGACACCCTGGCAGCCCGCCTCGACCCCGGCGTCGGACGGCTCCATGAGGATCGCGAGGTCGGCGTTCAGCAACTCCGGCCGTACGGCGGCGATCCGGCCGAGCCCGTTGCGGTCGCCCTCGACCTCCTCGCACTCGTAGAAGACGTACGTGAGGTCGCGGGTGGGCTCGGGGACCGTCGCCGCCAGCCGGAGTGCGACGGCGACACCGCCCTTCATGTCACAGGCGCCGAGCCCGTACAGGAGGTCGCCCCGCAGGACGGACGGCAGGTTCCCGGCGGCGGGCACGGTGTCCAGGTGGCCCGCGATCAGGATCCGTTCGGGATGCCCGAGGTCGGTGCGGGCGACCACCGAGTTGCCGATCCGCTCCACGGTGAGGTGCGGGAGGGTGGCGAGGGCCGCCTCGACGGCGTCCGCGAGCCGGTCCTCCTCGCCGCTCTCGGAGGGGAGGTCGACGAGGGCGCGGGTGAGGTCGACGACGTCGGCGGTGAGATCGAGGGGGTGGTCGAGGGGGTGGTCGAGGGTGTTCACGCCGCGTCCTTGTCGCCGAGTTTGTCGCCGGAGCCGAGGGGGTCGCCCGAGCCGAGGGGGTCGCCAAGCTTGGAGTGCTTGATCCCGTACAGCCAGTAGATCACCAGGCCGACGGCCATCCACGCGCCGAACGCGGCCCACGTGTCCGGCCCCAGGCTGAACAGCATGTAGACGCAGAAGCCCACCCCCAGGATCGGCGTCACCGGCGAGAAGGGCACCCGGAAGGAGCGGGGTGCCTCCGGGCTGCGGCGGCGCAGCAGAACGACCGCCAGGTTGACCAGCATGAAGGCGAAGAGCGTACCGATGCTGGTGGCGTCGGCGAGCGCGCCCAGCGGGACGAGCGCGGCGAGCACGGCGATGAAGGCGGAGACGATGACCGTGCCCGCGCGCGGCACCCCGGTGGTGGGGTGCACCTTGGAGAACAGCGGCGGCACGAGCCCGTCCCTCGACATCGCGAAGAGGATGCGGATCTGCCCGTACTGGACGGTGAGCACGACGCTCGTGGTGGCGACGACCGCCCCGATGGAGAGCAGGATCGGCCACAGGCTGCCGCCGCCGACGGACTGCACGAGCACCTCGCTCAGCGTGGCCTCCGTGCCCTCGAACCTCTTCCACGGCATCGCGCCGAGCGCGGCGACCGCGACGAGGACGTACAGGGCGGTGACGAGGACGAGGGAGAGGATGATCGCGCGGGGCAGGTCGCGCTGCGGGTTCTTCGCCTCTTCCCCCGCCGTCGAGGCGGCGTCGAAGCCGATGTAGGAGAAGAAGAGCGAGGCGGCGCCCGCGCTCATGCCGGCGGTGCCGAGCGGGAAGAGGGGGTGGAAGTTCCCGGCGCGGAAGGCGGTGAAGGCGACCGCGCAGAACATCACCAGGGCGGCAATCTTCACGCCGACCATGACGGTGTTGGCGACGGCGCTCTCCTTCGCTCCGCGCAGCAGCACGACCATGGCGAGGACGACAATGGCGGCGGCGGGGATGTTGAGGACACCGCCGACGCCGGGCGGCGCGCTGAGCGTGTCGGGGAGGGTGACCCCGACGGTCAGGTCGAGCAGTTCGTTGACGTACTGCCCCCAGCCGACCGCGACGGCGGCCACGGACACCCCGTACTCCAGGATCAGACACCAGCCGCACACCCAGGCGACGAGCTCGCCGAGAGTGGCGTACGCGTAGCTGTACGAGGAGCCGGAGCCCGGGATCATGCCGGCCAGTTCGGCGTACGACAGCGCGGAGAACAGCGCGGTCACACCGGCCAGGACGAACGACACGACGATGGCGGGACCGGCCTCCGGCACCGCCTGGCCCAGGACCACGAAGATGCCGGTGCCGAGCGTGGCGCCCACACTGAGCAGGGTGAGCTGCCCGACGCCCATCGTCCGCCTGAGCGGGCTCCCTGCGGCCTCGGCGACCAGCGATCCGACGCCCTGACGCCGGGTCAGCCGAGCCGCCCGTCCGCCTCCTCGGCCGACGTCCGGCCGAGTACGTACCGTCTCCGTCTCCATGCCTTGTCTCCCTGCGCCGTTCACCGTTCCGCCTTCAGTGCCCTGATCATGCGGAGGGCGGGGCGGTGGACGGTGGGAGCATCGGCCAGAGATGGCGGGGACGGTTTGGCGGGTCGGCCAAAGCCAGGGGGTGACGGGAAACAACGGCTGTCAGCGCGACGCGGTACGAGGCGTCAACTCGGCACCGTGCGGCCCCGGGGTCTCAGCGCAGTGCTTCCGCGACCTCTCGCGCGGCGTCCATGACCCTCGGGCCCACCCGTTCCGGCACGGAGTCCGCGAGCATGACGACACCGACGCTGCCCTCGACCCCGGTCACCCCTATCAGGGGAGCGGCGGCCCCGCTCGCGCCCGCCTCCAACTCCCCGTGCGTGAGTGTGTATCCCGGGGCGTCCGGCTGCCCGGGCTGCCGGGCGGCGAGGATCGCGCGGCCCGCGGCGCCCCGGTCCAGCGGATGACGGAACCCGGCGCGGTAGGCGACGTGATAGTCCGTCCACGTCGGCTCCACGACGGCGACGGCCAGCGCCTCGGTGCCGTCCACGAGCGTGAGATGGGCCGTGGCCCCTATGTCCTCGGCCAGCGCGCGCAGCGCCGGCAGCGCGGCCTCCCGTACCAGCGGATGCACCTGGCGCCCCAGCCTCAGCACCCCCAGGCCGACCCGGGCGCGGCCGCCCAGATCCCGGCGTACGAGCGCGTGTTGTTCCAGCGTGGCGAGCAGGCGGTACACAACGGTCCGGTTGACGCCCAGTTTGTTCGAGAGCTCGGTGACGGTCAGCCCGTGGTCCGTGTCGGCGAGCAGCTTGAGGACACGCAGTCCCCGGTCGAGCGTCTGAGAGGTCTCCGCGGTCACGACGCCCACTCCTTAGTGGTGAGGTCGGCGGCCCCTCGCGGCGGTTGCGTCTCCGAGTCCCGTCGGCGACGCGCTTCAGAGGCCGCCGTCGGCTGACGACCCGGGCTCTTCCCGGGCGGAGTCGCTACACGGCTGCGCTCCGCGGCGGCGCTGCCACGGGGCGTGTGCGTAGCGGGACAGTAGCGAGCCGGTTCGCTCAGCGGAAGTCTCCGTCCAGAATCCGGTCATGGCCTGGTACGGACTCCTGCCCTTTGCCGGGCCTTTGTCCTGATAAGCGCGGCGCGCACCACGCATCGCACACGCCCCCCACACACGCGGCGCACACACGAGCGCGCCCCCGAAGGGGCGCGGGGAACTGCGCGACCAGCCACAGCCGGTCCGCAGCCGAACCACAACCAACGCCCCACGAACCGCGACCGTCCAGGCACACCGCCCAGCGTCACCGCATACGGGTGGCCCACTCCTGCACCTTGGCGATCCGCTGCCGCAGCTGCCCCGCCGTCGCCTCCGCGCTCGGCGGCCCCCCGCACACGCGGCGCAGTTCGGTGTGGATCACGCCGTGCGGTTTGCCGCTCTGGTGGACGTAGGCGCCGACCATGGTGTTGAGCTGCTTGCGCAGCTCCAGCATCTCCTTGTGCGAGACCACGGGCCGCCGCTCGGCGGGCAGTTCGAGGAGGTCGGCCTCCTCGTCGGGCTTCTTGCGGCTGTGCGCGATCTGCCGCGCCTGCCGCTTCTGGAGCAACAGCTGCACCTGGTCGGGTTCGAGCAGCCCCGGAATCCCGAGGTAGTCCTGCTCCTCCTCGCTCCCCGGGTGGGCCTGCATCCCGAACTCGGCGCCGTCGTAGAGCACTCGGTCGAAGACTGCCTCGGACTCCAGCGCCTCGAAGGAGAACTGCTCCTGCTCGCCGGTGTCCTCGTCCTGCTCCCGGTTCGCCTCGTCCATCTCCTGCTCGGACTCGGCGTACGGGTCCTCCTCGCCCTCCTTCTTGGGTTTGTCGAGGACGTGGTCGCGCTCGACCTCCATCTCATTGGCGAAGCCGAGGAGGTCGGGGACGGTCGGGAGGAAGACGGAGGCGGTCTCGCCGCGCCGCCGGGACCGTACGAAACGGCCGACGGCCTGCGCGAAGAAGAGGGGCGTGGAGATGGTGGTGGCGTACACACCGACGGCGAGCCGCGGCACGTCGACGCCCTCGGACACCATGCGGACGGCGACCATCCACCGGTCCTCGCTGTGGCTGAACTCGTCGATCCTGTTGGACGCCCCGGTGTCGTCGGACAGGACGAGGGTCGCCTTCGTCCCGGTGATCTCACGGATGAGCTTGGCGTACGCGCGCGCGGAGTCCTGGTCGGAGGCGATGACGAGCGCGCCCGCGTCCGGGATGCCCTTCCTGACCTCGGTCAGCCGCTGGTCGGCGGCGCGCAGCACACTGGGCATCCACTCGCCGCGCGGGTCGAGCGCGGTGCGCCAGGCCTGCGAGATGGCGTCCTTGGTCATCGGCTCGCCGAGCCGGGCCGCGATCTCGTCCCCCGCCTTCGTGCGCCACCGCATGTTGCCGCTGTAGGAGAGGAAGATGACAGGCCGCACGACCCCGTCCCCCAGCGCGGAGCCGTACCCGTAGGTGTAGTCGGCGGAGGACCGGCGAATCCCGTCGTTTCCCTCTTCGTACGTCACGAAGGGGATCGGATTGGTGTCGGACCGGAAGGGCGTACCGGTGAGCGCGAGCCGCCGCGTGGCGGGCTCGAACGCTTCGAGGCAGGCCTCGCCCCAGGACTTCGAGTCACCGGCGTGGTGAATCTCATCGAGGATGACGAGGGTCTTGCGCTGCTCGACCCGATTGCGGTGGAGCATGGGCCGCACGCCCACACCCGCGTACGTCACGGCGACGCCCTGGTACTCCTTGCTGAGCGGACCGGCGCTGTACTCGGGATCCAGCTTGATCCCTATCCGCGCGGCGGCCTCCGCCCACTGCTTCTTCAGGTGCTCGGTCGGCGCGACCACGGTCACCTGCTGCACGACGTGGTGGTGCAGCAGCCAGGACGCGAGCGTCAGCGCGAACGTCGTCTTGCCGGCGCCGGGCGTGGCGACGGCCAGGAAGTCGCGGGGCTGCTCCTGGATGTACTTCTCCAGCGCCCCCTGCTGCCAGGCACGCAGCTTGCTGGCGGTGCCCCAGGGGGCGCGGCCGGGGAAGGCGGGTGAGAGATGGTGCGAGGTGGATGCGCTGGCGGCGGTGGTAGTCACGGTCTCCGTGGTTTGGTCGAGCGGCTCGGCTACGTATGACAACCGGGCCACCCTACCGGCGCCCCGGAGCTGTCAACGCGCGGACGACGCCGGGTCACCCATGGATGGGACCCACCTCACAAACCCCGCAACCGCCCACCGATCACCCCGATGCCGTGCTCCACACCGGCCGCCACGTCCATGACCAGGGAGTACGCGGCCGACCGGTGCACGGGGCCCGCACTCGCCCGAACCGGAGCGCCGCTCTCTCTTCGGATCACCGCTCTCGCAGTCGCGTCGTCACCCAGGCCCCCACCAACGCCACCCCGGCCATCGGCAGGAACACGGCGGCGAACGCGGTGGGGTGGGAACCGCCGGCCGTCGAGGTGGCCGTCTCCGCGACCTTGCCGCCGCCCAGCGCCGCGAACGCCGCGCCGCCCGCCGCGAGGAGCACGATGTTGGAAAGGCCGTCGGAGATCTGGAGCGCGGCGGAGTTGGAGCCGACCTCCTCCGGCGTCGAGAGGCGCAGCAGCAGCACACTGGTCGAGGCGGTCACCAGCCCCATCCCGAAGCAGCCGAACCCCCAGGCGACGGCGACGGTCCACACGGGCACAGCGGGGTTCAGCACGCTGGGCACGGTGGCGACGGCAGCCGCGAGCAGCACCATCCCGAGGAACATCAGCCGGTCCCGGTACGGCTCCGTGCGTGGCCGCGACTGCACATACGACCCCAGCGCCCAGGTCCCGCCGGCCGCCGCGAGGGAGAACCCGGCGAGTGTCGGCGACAGCCCGCGCTGGGTGACCAGCATGAGGGGCACGAAGGACTCGGCGGCGATGAAGGAACCGGCCGCCAGCCCGCGCAGCAGCACCACGGACGGCAGCCCGCGCGCCGCCCGGTAGGTGCCGCGCGGCAGCAGCCCGAGGACGGCAGGGACGAGCAGCGCGGCGCCCGCGAGGCCGGGGACGAGGGAGAACAGGTCCAGGTCCTGGGCGGCGTACTGGAGGAGTCCGGAGCCGAGCGAGATCCCGAGCGCGAGGCGGATGCGCCGCCGCTCGAAGGGCTCGCGACCGGCGGTCCCCGCGTCCGCCGACCGCCCGGACGACAGCCGTCGTATGCGCGGCAGCGCGAGCGCCAGCGGAAACACGACCAGCACCGGTATCCCGGTGAACACCCAGCGCCAGCCCAGGTGCTCGGTGACCGTGCCCGCGATCAACGGTCCCACCACGGACGGAATCACCCAGCCCGCCGCGAACGCCGCCATGATCGCCGGGCGCAGCCGCTCCGGGTAGGCCCGCACCACGACGACGTACAACGACACGACGACCAGCCCGCCGCCGAGCCCCTGCACCGCCCGTCCGAGCAGGAACAGCCACATGGTCCCGGCCGTCCCGGACAGCAGCAGTCCCGCCGCGAAGGCCGTGATCCCCGTGGTCAGCGGCGCGAACGGCCCGTCGAGGTCCGCCCACTGCCCGGCGAACACCATCCCGAACAGACTCGTCGTGAAATACGCCGAGAACGCGAACGCGTACAACGACACCCCGTCGAGCTCCCGCGCCGCGACGGGCATCGCCGTCCCGACGGCCGTCGCCTCGAAGGCGATCAGCAGCTCCACGAACACGATCCCGATGCTGAGCGCCCGATAGGGACGGCTCAGCACACCTCCCTCCCCCTTGCCCCCGGGCGGGGCGGTCGCGGCATCACGTGCTTCCAGCGCTGTCATGACCGCCAGCGTAAGGGCCACGACCGACAGTGACTCCTGTCCAAAGACCGTGATCGCCTGGGCCTTTGGTCGTACGCCACAGGTCCGGGAACCGGCATTCATGAACGGCGTATGGCAGTCCCGTTGCAGCGCTCCCGCACCCCTTGAGCCCGCCCTCCGCCCCGCCTACGTTCGACCCATCAGGTTCGGAACGAGTGAGCCGTGCCGCACCTGAGAACGGCCGTGTGCCCGAGTGGCTCAGGGGCTCGCCCGCGCCGCATCCATCAGCGGGCTCCGCCCGCGGGGAGTTACGCGGGTTCAATCCCCGCTACGGCCGTTCATGCTTGGCCGTGTGCCCGAGTGGCTCAGGGGCTCGCCTGCAAAGCGAGTTACGCGGGTTCAATTCCCGCCACGGCCTCAAGTGCCTGACCAGGCAAAAGGAAAGGGCGACACCCCAGTTGGGTGTCGCCCTTTTGGTCCTCCGTCTCAGTTGCCGTCTCAGTTGGCCGTTCAGACGCGTCCCTCATCGGCAGATCACACAAGTGCAATCCGCGTCTCACGGGGGGCGCAGCCGCCCCGGCCACGGCGACTCATCCCAACTGACGCCGGCATGCATCAGCAGGCGAAGGAGACCGCCCAAGAGTCGCCAAACTTTCCGGGAACGAGGCGAAGGTGGAAGCCCCCGAGGGTGCGCACGATTGACTTCGTCTTTCGGAGCGTCCTTCCGGGATAGTCAACTCCAGTCAGCTCACCGCCCTCGGTGTACCACTCGCGAGATTCTCCATCGCGGTGGATTGATCCGGGCGACGCAACCCAGACCGCGCGCGCCTCAGGATCGATGATCGGAATGCCTTGGCCATAGCGGTTGGCAACCCACAGCATCTCGTCTGGCACGCGCACCTCATGGTCCGGCTCCGCATACATGAGTGCTGCGGCCCGATGGCTGGTGAACAGCCAGGCTGTGGCGTGATATCCGATTCGCTTGTCTGCCGCGACACGGGCCTTCATTGTGTCCACCTGAATGGCAGAGTCTTGAACCTCTACAGCTATGTAGCAAGTTCCGCGAGGATGGGGCACTTTCACACCGACATCAACACGGCGACCGGCCGCTTGATGCGGGACCTCCATCTGGGCGGCCCAGCCCAGCGCCGTGAACTCGTCCATCAGGACACGCTTTGCCAACAGGTGCCGCCAGCTCTCGGACTCCGCTCCGGGACAGTCGGAGTTGGGAGCGTGGGCAAAGTGAGCGGCTACCTTTCGACCTCGCTTGAGGATCACCGACGATCCGCACATTGGGCATAAGTACGTGTCTTGGCCGAGGTCTCGTGATGCTTCAACACGTGAACCGTCGGGCTGCTCGGCTATCAGCAACTTACCTCCGAGGCATGGGGTAGATCGGCTACTGGCGTCGCACGTGCCCAGACCAGCGAGCCGCGCTTTGCCTACTTGATCCCTGTGTAGCATCAGGTAGTCGGCGCGCGCCGACTACCTGATGAAATAGCCGGACAGAACTCACGCGCTGCCAGGACGGCACCGCGTGATCGATTGTTCGTTCTAATCGCCTCTCAGTCCCGTGAACCGCGATCGCCGGCCAAGCCGTCATCGTCCGGCCGGTCAGTCTCGGTCTTCCAGATCAGACCGTCGACCTGCCTCGCGACGTCGGCGCGCACGGCATCCACCATGCCGTTGTTGACCACCCCATAAGGCCCATGACGGCGCGCTCGGGAACTCCGAGGATCAGCAGAACCGTGGCGGCGGTATGGCGGGCGTCGTGGAGACGTCCGTCCCGCACCTTCGCCTCTATCGAAAGCGCCTTCCACTCGGACCAGTCCCGCCGGTGGGACGGGCTACGGCCGTGTTCGTCCGGGAACACCAGGCCGTTCTCAACCCACCGCTTCCCCGCGGCCTGCCTCTCCTCTTCCTGCGCCTTGAGGTGCGCGCGAAGTAGGTCAACGAGCTGTTCGGGAAGGCCAACCGCGCGACGGCCAGCCCGCGACTTGGTAACGGACAACTCGGGATTGGTCCGTCGCTTCTGCGGGCAGTACCCAGCGGTCTTGCGTCCGCAAGGTTCGGGGCATCCGTGGGCGTACTGCGGACGGTGGCGACTACGGCGGACCACGAGGAAGCCACCGTCAAGGTCCACGTCCACCCACTGCAATCCCAGCACCTGCCCTTGGCGCAGACCAAGCGCGAGGGCGACGGCCCACCGTGCGGAGTTGCGTTGCCGGTCAGCAGCCTTCAACAACCGCTGTACCTCTTGGACGGTATAGGGCTCCACCTCGTGATCCCCCGTCTTGGGCGCCTTGGCCAACTGCACCGGGTTCTTGCCGAGATACACCCGCCGCACTGCCTCGTTGAGCGCGGTGCGGAAGGTCCGGTGCACCTGGTGAGCGGTCGCGGGCTTGCTGCCGTGGCCTGCATCTTGGCGTAGAACACCTCGATGTGCTCGGGCTTGAGCCTGTCGAGACGATGAGCCCCCACGCCGGGAATGAGGTGCTTCCGGACGGCCACGCGGTACCCGACCATCGTGTTGTCGTTGACGGCGAGAGGCGCAACGTTCTCAACCCAGTGCGTCAGCCACGCCTTGACCGTCCACGCCTTGCCGAGCTTGCGCACGGTCTTGGCGTCACGCTGCTTCTCCAACTCGCTCACAGCGGCGGTCACTTCGGCGCGAGTCTTGCGCTCGACATGGCGGCGGTCCGGCGTGCCGTCGTCGCGGACGCCCACGCTGACGCGGCCGTGCCACTTGCCGTCCTTACCGAGGTAGATCGAGCATCGGCCGTTCGGCTGTCGGGTGCGCTTCTTCTTGTCCTCTGCCACAGGCAGGCTCCAGTTTCTTGCGTGTCGGGATGGGGACCGGGGCGGCGGGCTGTCCTGTCCGGGAGTGCCGCCGCCCCGGGCGTCGTCAAGCGGCGCGTTGGGCGATGCGGAGACGGGTCGCATACGCGGCTGGCGCGTCGACCGGGACCCGGCGAAGTCCGCCGACCATGACGGACTCCAGTTCGCCGGTGCGGATGAGCGCGAAGCAGGTGGTCCGGCCGATGCGGAGTCGGCGGGCGGCCTCTTCAACCTTGAGGAAAACGAGGGTCGGGTCGTCGTCGGCGGGGGTGTCGTGTTCGTCCACGGCTCACTCCTGTGGGGCTGAGTTCAGGGCCAGGTGCCGCCGCACAAACCGCAAAATCCGCAGAAATACCGGGGGAAGCCCTTGACCTGCGGTGATGTGGTGTGCGGGTGGCGGTGGGCGGTGCCCCGCAAAAATCCGCGATATTCCGCAAAAATCAGGGGCGACCGGTGACCGGCCCCGGTGGGCGGGGTGGGGCTCGGTTTTTTGCGGAATTTCGCGGGATTGTGCGACGGGCCCCCGGTCGGGATGGGGCGGGGGTCTCGTCGCAGGTCAGCAGGCTGTCCGGGGGTTATTGCGGATTTTGCGGTTTGTGCGGGAGGGGTTGGGGGCACGGTCGGGTCACCGGGCGCCGTGGCGCAAAGCGGGGTGGGCCTGTAGGCGGGGGGCGTCCGCGCTTGGCGGTGCGCTCGGGTTGGTAGGACCGCAGGTATCCATGGTCTTCCAGCAGGGCGAGGGCGGGTTCGAGATCGGCGACGGTGGGGACCTCGCTGCGGGAAAGGACGCTGAAGACGTCCCGTCGGCTGACGTCCTCCCACTGGTTGCCCCTCAGCGCGTCCAGCACGCTGCGGGCGCGGGCCAGGACCGGATCGGCGCCCAGGGCATCGAACACGGCGAGGGCGTGGGCGGTGTAGTACTCCCCCAGCTCGATGGCCGCGTTCATGGTCGCTTCGGTGACGGGATGGACGTAGCCGTTGCCGCCGTGTTCGGCGAGGTGCAGCAGCGCGGCCATGCGGGCGGTCGCGCCGACGAGTTTCCCGGCCCAGTCGTTGATGTGGCCCAGCCTCCCGCCGCGTTCCTTGAGCCGCGGTTCGACCCGTTGCTGATAGGCGATCAGGGCCGCGTCCGCCTCGGGGGTGAGCTGGATGACGGCCGGGTCGGTCCAGTCCGCGAGCGACAGGGCGAGGTCGATGACCCTCGCGGCGTAGGTGGCGGCCGTCTGCTCGGGGACCGGATCGGTGATGACCTTCCGCTCGCCGACCGTCGACACCGGCAGCGAGTACAGGAAGCGGCCCAGCAAACCGCGCCCCTTCCCGCCCTTGATCTTCCCCATGTCCACCAGCACATCGGGCTGCACTGCCAGTCCCATCGTCAGGGCGGGGGCGTCGACGTACTCACGGCGGGTCTGCCTGTTGACCCGCAGGCGTCCCCCGGCATGACCTTTGAGGAAGGCCTCCATGTTGGGACTGCCCGAGTAGCGACCGGCGATGATGTCGAAGATCCCGCCCTCATCGCTCATCACCGACAACCGGCCGCCCTGTTCCGCGATGAGCGAGGTGACCGTCTCGGGTGTGTAGTCATCCGCCAACAGCAGGGGTTCGGCCAGGCCAGGAGGCCAAGGCATGGGCGCGACTCGGGGACCGTCGGCAGGTTGAGGTAGCCCTCGACAAGGGACGCCGGCTGCTAGAGGGGATGCCGTATCCCGAGAACCTGGACAACCATTTCGTCGTCGACCCCGCCAAGTTCGACTTCTACGCGATGGACTGCTACCGACTGGTTGGGGAAGACCGACTTGCGCGAACACTCGCGGAAGAGGTTCTGCGCGCGGGAACTGACTTCGACGGCACGGAGCGGTCACCCATGCGGAACGCCGAAGCGCGGGTAACCCTGGGGGTCACCGCAGCGCGAGAGGGCGACCTCGAACAAGCCCTCATCCACGGCGAGCGCGCCCTACAGGGTGAGCGTCAATCTGTCCCGTCCCTGGTCATGACCAGTCGAGAACTCGCGGCCGTCATGAGGCAGCGCTACAGCACCGAACCGGCTGCACAGGACTACCTGAATCACCTGCAAGACCTGGGCAGGGAGAAGCCGGGATTCCTGCCTTCCTGACGGCTAAACAGAAAAGCGGGCGCGACCTCCAATAGAGGCCGCGCCCGTCTTGTTTTCGAGAAGAAATACCGGCCTCGCGTCACGTCTGAACTTTCGAAAGTTCGGCGTTGACTGTTTCCGCCACCTGCCTGATGTACCGAACCGTGTCACCATCAATTGCTGCGGTCACCGAAAGACCGTGAACGATTTCACTTCGCACCGCCTGAAGTTCGCGAATCTCCCGGTAGATGTCCTCCGATAGAAGACCCTCCGAAACCATCTTTTCAGCCATCTGTCGGACACTCAGAGCGCGACCTTCCGGAGCATCCCGAAAATGCCGCGCCAAAGTCCATTCCAGGACTGAAAAGGCTAGGACGAACGCAGCGCGCAAGAATTCCCTGTCACCCGAAGACTCTCCGTATTCCACAAGCTCAGAAACAGCCCGCAGCCTATTTTCAATCTCGCCCCCTTGCGCCAGACGTGATGCTTGAGGGAGGACGATGACTTCCACGTCCCAACCGCTAAGCCGGTGGAGTCGCTTTCGAATCATCTCAATACGAGCGATCTTCGCCTGCGAGCTAGCGGCCCTCTGCTGGACAACTTCAAAAATGATGCCACCATCGGGGCCGACAGCAACAGCGTCAAACTCCTCGCGAGCGCCGGATGCAAACCCTTCCGGTAGATGTTCGCCACCGACTACGCCGATGTACATTTTCCATCCAGGAGGAAGCCTTTCCGCGCGTTCACGGAGCGCACTCATCGTTGCATTTTGCCAAGCCACGGCAACTCCTCCTGCGGCATAGCTGAATATACGGTCACATAAACAAACGGCTCGCCAGTGATCAGGTACGGAAGGATGATCGATGACGGATTCCTGAACGAACCATCCAGGACGTCTCTCCTAGATGCCGAAACATCTTGAATCTGTGCATCATCCACCATAACTTCCGGATACATTCCATCGATGATGCGCTTCAAAATGTTGTCGATGTCTACGTCTGTCGGCCCCACATGGAAGTATGTAACCGATACGGAAACATCCTCAACAAGCGGGAATCCATCTTCCGGAAGCTGTTTTGTGGCGCAAGCCCGCACGTGATCAATCCATCGCTGCTTCTTCTTTGAATCTTTGGAATTGACCGAGAGCGGAATTCCGGGAACCACAAATTCCCATATCATCCAACCATTTCCCCTCCCTGGTTGCACGTCCGCCACCTCGGCGTCAGCCTACGCGTTGGCTCACGTCGTTGGTAGCAGCGGAGACGGCTCACCGCGCAGGGGTCCAGGCTCACAGCGCACCCTCGGAGACTACGCATGCGGTGGACGGCGTCTCCCCTCGCGTCTGAGCTGAGGGTTTTGGCACCGCTCGTTGTCCTGGTCTTTGTCTAGTGCGCCGACGGCCGCCACCGTTCACCGTAGTACGCGCACCCGCTCGGACCTGCCCGGTGAACCCCTACGAACGCCCCCGGACGGCCGCGCGGACATTTGGAAAGCGTGGGGGGGACCCCTCACGAGTTCGAATCTCGTATTCTCCGGCCCCCACCCGTCTCAGTTTCCCTCCCAGTCGGCTCCTCGGCCCACGCCGGGCGGTCCCCAGAGTGGGCAGCACGGATGCCTGGCTACTATCCGCTTGAAGGGAGACCGTAGGAACTTGAGCTAAGAAAGGCATTTGGTAACACCCAAGGCCTGGAGATCCTTTCTCACCTTGCCCATCTGCTTATTACGTTGACCGGTATATTCCTTGTAGGTTTTACCGTTCCCTGATCTACTCACGGCATCGCGCGTATCCTGCGCGAAATCGGCATCCGTCTGGCTCACCTGATGAATATCAAGGATCAGAGTGTCCACCTTTTTTTGATACCCCACGGGGCGCTCAATCTTATCGAAATCCTGTTCAATCCCGCGCTCACGACCCACCAAAACATCCAAGTCGTCCGCAGCAGCATGCAGAAGAGTATTCAATTCATCGGAAGTGGGCGCCGACGGCTTCCCGATTTTGCCAGCAGCGGAAAGTAGAGTATCCATGGACTCGTTTGCTTTATTTATCGCAGCCATTAGGTCGGTATAATGCTCGTCGCAAACCGAGTTGGCCCGCGTTGTCCATTTCGTGAGCGTGAAGCTTGGCGGAAAATAACGATCCTTGATGAAGAACACCGCCGCCAAAATACCTGCCAGACCCGCGGCAACGCCGATCCATCCAGCGACTTGCCGGGATAGCGTCCTGCGCCGCTGTCCACTGGTCTCGCCCGTTTGGTCGTCTTCCATAAGTACTAGATGCCAGCAACCGCCCGATGATGACTGCGAGACGCGCCCGATTCGCCCGTATGCCCCGGCCCGGTCGCCCGCTCGGCCCCTGCGACACGTGTTGAGGGCTCGGTCCTGTGCTGAGCGCCCCCAGGTGCCATCGATACGTCAGGGAAGGATGTTGAGTTCTCTGGCCCCTGAGGACCTGAGTACGCCTTGGCCACGTCCACACCGCCCGTCTCATTTTCCGTCTCGTTCATGGCCGTACGCGGCGGTCCAGAGCTATTCATGTGGCTCGGGCGATCACTGTGCATGTACGGCGACGAACGCCGTCGAACACGTGCGGACCATGCTCTGACCAGCACAGACAAACCTGCAGAGCGAGTTACGCGGGTTCAATTCCCGCCACGGCCTCTGGTGAGATCGGTCGGCCGTCCCCGTGACCGGGGGCGGCCGATCTGTCTGTGCGGGAGGTGTGGGCGGTGTGGGCGGTGTCGTCGGCCGGTGGCTAGCCGTGGAGGGTGCCGCCCGCCTCGTCCTCGAATATCTCCGGCCAGTAGCGCCAGCCGTCGTCACCCTCCAGCGTGGGCGTGGGGTCGCAGGCGATCGGGTCGACCGTGGCGAGGGTCTGGGCCATGGTCGCGGCCAGTTGTTCGTAGGAGTCGGTGAGGTCGTGGGTCGCGTCGAGGGCCCTCTCGCGGTGGAGCAGCCAGAGGGTGAAGGCGAGGGTGGAGATGTCGGCGTTGAGGGGGCGCAGGGTGATGTCCGGCTCGCTCCAGGCGAGGACCGCGCCCGTGGTGCCGTCCACCACGAGGCTGGTGTCCTCGATGAGGTAGCCGAGGCGTATCAGGCGGTCGGCCGTCGGGGGGAGTTCGTCGGCGGAGAAGTCGTCGGGGCGCTGGTCCGCGTAGTAGTCGGCGAGGGCCGGCAGGGGCACTTCCGTGTCCAGCTGGAAGAGGAAGCCGTCCTCGGGCAGGCCGGTCTCGCGCAGGAAGCGACGGGTCGGCTCGTGCACGAGCGCGGGCGGGAAGTCGACGTCCTCGAAGCGCATGATCGCGCCCGCGCCGAACTCCTCGTCCAGCAGTCGCTTGGGCAGGTCGAGGACGAGGCCCTCGCCGGGGCCCGCGATCCGGGCGAGGGGGCGGATCAGGGCGGCCATCCGCCAGTACGGCGCCACCTCGCCGCCCGCGCCCGCCGCGAAGACCGCGGCGAGGGACTCGGAGGCCTCCGTGACCGCCTTGGGGCCGAACCGGCCCTCGTGGGAGGCGAACCGTCCGCGGGACGCCGTCAGTTCCTCCGTCGCCGCCGAGAAACGCACCAGGGCTTCCAGGGAGGGGGCCAGTGGCGCGAGGTCCATCAGAGCCGGGTCGGAGAAGAAGTACGTCGTGGCGACCTGCCCCGTCACCCCGTCCAGGACGATCGACTCCAGGTCCCGGTCGAAGGTCCGCAGGGCTCCCACGACCAGCTGGTCCTGGAGCTCCGTGGCGAGTTTGTCGGCGTCACCGGCCAGGTCGGCGACCCTGCGCAGCCCGTGCTCCCGCAGTGCGCCGAAGGCCAGCAGCGTGCCCTCGGCCGGCAGCCCGGGCCCCGTCAGCCACTGCCGTGTGTCCGTGTGCGTGATGTATGGATCCAGCTCGTCCTCGGTCAGCGTGATCGCGCCGACGACATCGGTGTCAGTCGTGCTCATGGCTCCCCCGCGCATGTGAACGCATATGTGCTTCCCGTGGGGAACTCGCCGCCGCCCAGCGGCAATTCCCCACTGACCGAGAACCATACGCCGCCCCACTGACAACGCCGGAAACCCGCAGGCACGCAGGACGTACGGCCCGGAAACACGCGGGTTCAAGCCATCGGGGCGCCTTGCCGCGGCCGTCAGCCGTCTCAGGTGAAGTACACGCCGCCCAGGACGACCACCACGGCCGCCACGACGAACAGCAATACCCACAGCGCCAGCTTCCCGACACTCGGCGGGGGCTCGTAGCGCGGCTGCTCGGGAAGGTGGGCCGACGGCTCGGGGTCGTGGGTCGTCGGCTCGGGGGTACTCATGACGTGGTCACCACGGCGGCCTGCGGACGGATCGGGAGACGGTTGACGGGGCGGCCCGTCGCCGCCCGTACGGCGGACGCGACGGCCGCCGGGGACGTCACGACCGGCACCGCGCTGGCCGCCTTCGCGCCGAAGGGGGCGACGACGTCGCGCTCCTCGACGAGCTTGACGATGCGGATGTCGGGGGCGTCCAGGGACGTCGGGAGGGCGTAACCGGTGAGGTCGGGGTGGCGGACCAGACCGCGGGCGGTGCGGAGGTTCTCCGTGAGCGCGGCACCGACGCCCTGGGTGACGCCCGCCTCGATGCGGGCCGTGAGCTGGGCGGGGTTGAGGATCCGGCCGACGTCCTGGGCGAGCGCGAGCTCCACCACCCGCACCGAGCCCAGTTCGATGTCCACGTCCACCACCGCGCGGATCGCGCAGAAGGCCAGGCCCACGAAGGCGTCGCCCTGGCCCGCCTCGTCCAGCGGCTCGGTCGGGTGCGGGCGGCACTGCGCGGTGGCCCACAGCTCCTTGCCGTCCATCGCCTCCGTGACGGTGGTCGAGAGCACACCGTCGTAGGAGGTGATCTTGCCGTCGGTGATCTGGAGGAGCTCCGTGGACATGCCGAACTTGTGCGCCAGGGGCTGCAGGAGCTGCGTACGGACCATCTTCGCGGCGCGTTCGACCGCTCCGCCCGACACCCAGGTGTGGCGGCCCCGGCAGCTGGGGCCCGCGGGCGGCTGGTCGGTGTCGACCGGCGCCACGTGCACCTCGTCGATGCCGAGGGTCTCCTGGACGATCTGGCGGGCCAGGGTGGTGAAGCCCTGGCCGGTCTCGACGGCCGCGCACAGCACCGTGGCGACGCCGTCGTGGACCTTGACCGTGGCCGTGGAGACCTCGTCCGCGCCCTCGGCGCCGAGCATGTGGACCATGCCGAGGCCGTAGCCGACCCCGCGGCGTACGGCACCGGGTTCGCCCGCGCCCTCGGGGCCGCCCGGGAGCAGCCACTCGTCCTCGGGGGTGTCCTTGGGGAGCGCGGGCAGGGGGTAGTCGCGTACGGCCTGGAGCAGTTCGGCGACCGGGGCCGGGCAGGTCACCGTCTGGCCCGTCGGAAGCACGTCCCCGGTGGCCATCGCGTTCTGCAGGCGCAGTTCGGCGGGGTCGATGGCGAGCTTCTTGGCGAGCTTGTCCATCTGCGCCTCGTAGGCGGCGCAGACCTGCATGGCGCCCTCGCCGCGCACATGGCCGGAGGGCGGGTTGTTGGTGCGCACGGCCCAGCCCTCGATGAAGGCGTTCGGGACGACGTAGGGACCGCAGGCGAAGGAGACCGCGGCGGCCAGCGACTCGGCGGACGTGTCGGCGTAGGCGCCCGCGTCGAGCAGGATCTGTGCCTCGACCTTCACCAGCCTGCCCTCGGTGTCCGCGTGGTGGCGGTAGCGCAGGAGGGTGGGGTGCCGGTGGGCGTGGCCGAGGAAGGACTCCTCGCGGGTCGCGGTGATCTTCACCGGGCAGCCGGTCCGCAGGGCCAGCAGGCCGAGCGGGAGCTGGAAGCCCTGGTCCTCGCGGTCGGCGGTGGCGCCGGGCACTCCGGTGACGACGACCTTCACCCGCTCGGGCTCCAGGCCGTAGCAGGCGGCGGCGGTGTCGCGGTCGGTGTGCGGGTCGGTGGAGGCGACGTAGAGCTCGACGCCGCCGTCCGGGCGGGGCACGGCGAGTCCGGCCTCGGCGCCGATCGGGGCCGGGTCCTGGCGGCCGATGCGGTACAGGCCCTCGACGACGATCTCGCCGACCGCGTCCGGGTCGCCGTGGCGCAGCGGGATGTGCCGGATCAGGTTGCCGTCGGGGTGCAGGGGTTCGGCCTCGAACGCCTGCTCAGGGTCGGTCACCGGGTCGAGTACTTCGTACTCGACGATGACGGCCGCGGCGGCCATCCGCGCGGTGTCCGGGTGATCGGCGGCGACGGCCGCGATGGGCTCGCCGTGGTGGCGTACGACCTCGGAGGCGAACACCGGGCGGTCCGCGCGGCCGCGGCCGTGCAGGGCGGAGCCGGGCACGTCCTCGTGGGTGATGACCGCCCGTACGCCGGGCATCTCGCGCGCGTGGCTGGTGTCGATGGACACGATGCGCGCGTGCGGGTGCGGCGAGCGCAGCACGGCCGCCCACAGCAGGCCCTCGGCCCACAGGTCGGCCGCGTACGGGAAGGTGCCCTCCGTCTTGGCGCGGGCCTCCGCGGCGGGCAGCGACACGCCGAGCCCGTGGGGCAGCGGCTCGGGGCCGGTGTCGGGTGCCGCGGGAGTCGCGGTCGCGGTCTCGTTGCTCACGCCTGGCCTCCGTCCTGGCCGTACGGCTGCTCATGCGGCGCCTGGGAGTCGTACGGAGAAGGGTCCTCGAACGCCGAGGGGTTGACGCCGCCCGCGCCGGGCCCCGCCTGGTGCGGGATGCGCGGCTCGTCCGCGTCCGGTGTGGCCTCGGCGGCGGCCGCGTTGTGCGCCTGGCGTTCGGCGACGACCTCGCGTACGGCGTCCAGGACTCCGCGGTAGCCGGAGCAGCGGCACAGGTTGCCGCACAGTGCCTGGCGGGTCTCGAGTTCGGTGGGGGCCGGGTTGCCCTCGAGGAGGTCGTGCACGGTCATGGCCATGCCCGGGACGCAGAATCCGCACTGCACCGCGCCGCACTTGGCGAGGGCGCGCTGCACGTCCGAGGGCTGTCCTTCGGCGGCGAGGCCTTCGACCGTACGCACCTCACTGCTCGCGGCGGTGACGGCGGGCACCAGGCAGGACGCCACGAGCCGCCCGTCCACCTGCACGTTGCAGGCTCCGCACTCGCCCTGCGAGCAGCCGTCCTTGGCGCCCGCGAGGCCGAGGCGCTCGCGCAGGACGTAGAGCAGCGACTCGCCGATCCAGGCGTCGGTCACGGGGCGGTCGGCGCCGTTGACGCGCAGGACGTAGGAGGCCAGGGGGTGTTCGTCGTGCGGGGGCGGCGCCGAGGTGTCCGGGTCGCCCGCCTCCGCGGCGGGGGCGTCCGGCGCCGGGGTCTCGGGGTACTCCGAAGGGTGCTCGGGAAGCTGCTCCGAAAGGTATTCCGAGGAGTCCTCCGGGACCGCTGCCGGAGCAGTCCGCATGGCCGGGTCGTGGTCCGGTCCCGCCCCGTCCGGGGTCCCGTACGCCTCGGCCGTCGCGTGCGTGGGCCCGGCGGCCGGCTCAGGAGCCTCGTGAGCGGCCTGCGCGGCCGTCTGGGCGGCCTCGGCGGCCGATTCCGCATGCATGTGCCGCGCGGGCTCCACCGGGCCCTCAGAGGCCTGCGGGGCCTCGGGGGTCGCCGCGCGCGGTGCGGCGGACCACGGCTCGCCGATCTCCGAGGTCGCCCAGGGCGCTGCCGCACCGCCCGGGAGTGTGGCGGGCGGCGTGCCGCCCCACTGCTCGACGAGGGCCGACGTGGTGAACTCGCCCGATTCGTCCGGAAGATCACCTCCGGCGACCGGAATCGACCACTGTCCGGTGACGTCGTGTCCGGGCGCGTCGGCCGGGTGATGACCGGAGGGGGCGCCCTCCCGGGCGACCTCGCCGAAGTCCCACTGCCCCGTGGCGCCGGGGTGGTACGAGAACCCGTCGTGCGCGGCCTGCTGATGCCCGGACTCGTGGCGTACGGCTTCCTGGTGCGCGGCGTTGGGGTCCGGCCACTGGACGGCCTCGGCCGGCGTGGCCCAGGTGCCCGTGGCCCCGGGGTCGGCCGCCGGGGGCGCCGTGGTGATCCGGGGGGGCACATAGCCGTGGCCGGGGGCCGCGAGAGGCGTCTCACGTTCCGCCAAAAGAGCGTCGATTCCGCCCTCGGGGAGCTTGACGAAGGCGGTGGCGCCGTCGTCGTAGTCCCCCTGCGGGAGGGGGTCCCACCTGCCGCTGGTCCGCGGAGTGCCCTCTCTGTGCTGGTCGTCGGTCACGACAGTGCCCTCCCCAGTGCTCGTCGGGCCAGCGCGGCGACGGTGCGCCGCAGGTGCAGTACGGCGGGCGGAAGCTGTTGCACGGAGCCGTCCTCGGCCGGGACGGGATCGGGGATGCAGGCCGCGGCGACGTACTCCCCGAAGGCGTTCAGCGCCTCCGGCACGATCGTCCGGCTGTTGTCCCAGTCGATCAGCTGGGCGACCCACGCCTCCGCGTCCAGGGGCCGCAGCGGCATCGGCGCTATGGCGCCAACGGCGCACCGCACACCGCGCCGCGCCGGGTCCAGCACGAGCGCGACGGACGCGATGGCGCGCCCGGGTCCGGTGCGTCCGGTCGCCTTCAGGAAGACCTGCGGCGCGTGCAGCAGCGGCACCCGCACGTAGCCGATGAGTTCGCCGCCGCGGAGCATCTCCATGCCCGCCAGCAGGTGCGACACCGGGATCTCACGGCGGGCTCCGCCCTGGCCCGCGATGATCAGCGTGGCTTCCAGGGCGGCCAGCACGGGCAGCGCGTCCCCCGTGGGGGCCGCCGAGGCGATGTTGCCGCCCAGGGTGCCCGCGTTGCGGATCTGCGGCGGTCCCGCGGCGCGCGCGGCGGCGGCGAGCGCCGGGATGAGGGCCGCGAAGTCGGGGCGCCCCATGCGGGCGTGGGTGAGGCCGGCGCCGAGCAGCGCGTGGCCGTCCTGGTACTGCCAGCCGCGGATCTCGCTGATCCGGCCGAGGCCGACAAGTGCGGCGGGCCGCAGCTGTCCGGAGTTGACGGCGGCCATGAGGTCGGTGCCGCCGGCCACGGGGACGGCGGCGGGCATGGCGGCCAGCGCCGCCACTGCCTCGTCCAGCGAGGCGGGCAGCGTCACGGCCTGCGCCGCCTGCGGTGCGTGCGTGGTCAAACCGGCTGCCCCTTCCCGCTGCCCCACCTGGTCCCACCTGTGTTGCGCGTACGGTACGTGCTGACAGGGCGGACGTGGCAACTCTGGCACATCTTCCCCGGCCCTCGACGCGGGGGTCCGCTAGGAGGCATTCGCCCCCTCACCAGGGAGATGGTCCGTTTTCCTACGGCATCGCCGGTCAGTACGAATTGCCACTCTTCGGTGGCCCTTGGGTGTCTTTTGCCTTGTGGGGCCACTGCGTCGGGGCGAACGGGCCGGGACACGCCGGTCGGGGGTCACCTCACACGTTTGGGGGCGCCCCCTCGATCGGACGTCCGAGCACACCCGGGCGCCGCTGCCACGGAAGGGGGCCCGTGGGCGGGCGGTAGGCCACGCCCAGGGCGTCAAGTCGCCCGTAGTGGGCGGCCATCCGGCGCTCGAAGTCGGCGAAGTCCCGCTCGGCGGGGGCGGGCAGGGCGCTCCAGGCGACCTCGGCGAAGGCCGCGAGCCGGGGGAAGGTCTGGTAGTCCACGCGTGCGGGGTCCTCCATCACCTCGGTCCACACGTTCGCCTGAGTGCCCAGCACATGCCGTGCCTCCGCCTCGGTGAGCTCGGGCGGAACGGGTTCGAAGCGGTAGACGTCCTCCAGGGTGCGGACATATCCGATCGGCACCGGCTCGTCCGGACCCGCGGCCTGGCGGTGGTCCAAGTACACCTGCTGCTCGGGGCACATGACCACGTCGTGGCCGGCGCGGGCGGCCCTGATGCCGCCCTGGTAGCCGCGCCACGAGGACACCGCCGCACCCTCGGCCAGCCCGCCCTCCAGGATCTCGTCCCAGCCGATCAGCCGACGCCCGCGCGCGGAGAGCCAGTTGTCGAAGTGCCGGACGAACCAGGACTGCAGCTCGTCCTCGTCCGCGAGCCCCAGTTCCCTGATGCGCGCCTGCGCGGTCGGCGACTGCTTCCACTGGTCCTTGGCGCACTCGTCGCCGCCGATGTGCACAAACCCCGAGAAGCCCGAGAACCCCGAGAACGGCGAGAACCGCGTGATCGGGCCGGCGTCCGCCGGGAAGAGCTCCAGGAGTTCCTCGAACACCCCCTCGTAGAAGCGCAGGGTGTTGTCAGTGGGGGCGAGTACGTTTTTGGAAACGCCCCAGGTGTCCCAGACGGTCAGGGAGGTCGTGTCGATGACGTCGGTGTTGCCCAGTTCCGGGTACGCGGCGATGGCGGCCTGCGAGTGCCCGGGGATGTCTATCTCGGGGACGACACTGATATGCCGCTCGGCCGCGTACGCGACGATCTCGCGGATGTCGTCCTGCGTGTAGAAGCCCCCGTGCGGCTTCTCCTCCCACCGGGGCGAGGCACGATGGCCGAATTTCGTGCGCGCCCGCCAGGATCCGACCTCCGTCAGCTTCGGATACCGCTTGATCTGGACACGCCAGCCTTGGTCGTCGGTGAGGTGGAAGTGGAAGACATTGAGTTTGTGGGCGGCCATGAGGTCGAGGTGACGCAGGACGCCGTCCTTGGGCATGAAGTGCCGGGAGACGTCGAGCATGAGTCCGCGCCAGGGGAATCGAGGGGCGTCCTCGATGATCTGGTGCGCGATTCCGTACGTCCTGCCCGGCCGGACGGGGGCGCGGCGGAAGGCATCGGGGCCGAGGAGTTGACGCAGGGTCTGCGCGCCCCAGAAGACCCCGGCCGCGCCGCCGCCCCGGATCTCGATGCCCCAGTTGACGACGACGCTGAGTTTGTACGCCTCCGGCTCCAGGGTGTCGTCGAGGAGCAGCCGTACGGCGTTGCGGGCGTCCTGCGGTCCTGGTCGCAGCGGCAGGCCGAGCGCGGCGCCGAGCGCGGCGCGCAGCCAGCGCTCCGTGGCGTCCGTGCCGGGAGCGGCCCACAGGGTGGTCTCCGCGTCGAGTTCGACCCCGCAACGCATGGGGCCCTCGATGGCGCGGGGCGCCGGAATCACATGGTTCACGTCAGTCCTTCACCGCTCCGCCCAGGCCGGAGACCAGGCGTCGCTGTACGAGTACGAAGAAGATGAGCACCGGAATCGTCATCACCGTGGACGCCGCCATCACGCCGCCCCAGTCCGGCTCGTCGGGCTTGTAGAAGACGAGGAGGGCCATCGGCAAGGTGGACTGCGAGGTGTCGCTGATGATGAAGGACTTGGCGAACAGGAAGTCGTTCCAGGCCGAGATGAAGGAAAAGACGCTCGTGGCCACCAGCCCCGGGAAGACGAGCGGGAAAAGGATCTGCCAGAGGAATCGCGTACGGCTCGCCCCGTCGATGTACGCGGCCTCCTCCAGCGCCTCGGGAACCGCCTTCACAAAACCCCTCAGCATCCAGATCGCGAACGGCAGCGAGAAGGCGATGTGCGGCAGGATCAGCGAGCCCAGCGTGTTCAGCTGGCCGAAGTCCCGCATCAGGAAGAAGAGGGGGATCGTCAGCGCTTCGACGGGCACCATCTGCGCGACCAGGAACATGATCAACAGGGTGGTCCGGAAACGGAAGCGGAATCGGGTGACCGCGGTCGCCGCGAGAAACGCGATCAGCGCCGAGACGACGACCACGGACCCCGCCACCACAAGGCTGTTGACGAAGTAGCGGCCGAATTCCTGCTGCCCGAAGACGCGCCGGAAGGAATCCAGGGAGGGCGAAAGCGTCCACGGCCGGGGCTCGGTGGACTCGATCTCCCCGGCCGGTTTGAAGGCGCCGAGCACCATCCAGTAGAGGGGGAAGGCGACGACCACCGCGATCAGCAGCGCGGACGCCTCGGCGGCGAGCCGCCAGGGGCGCCGGGGACGCCGTACGAAGCCGGGTATCAGGCTCACAGTTCCTCCCCCTGCCTGCGCAGCAGCCGCAGGTACACCAGCGTGACCGCCAGCAGGATTGCCAGCATGACCACGCCGATCGCCGAGCCGAGGCCGTACTGCGAGGAGGCGAAGGCCTTCTGGTAGGCGTACACGTTCAGCACGAGGTTCTGGCCGGCGATGCCGCCGCCGTTCGTCATCACGTAGATCTGCGTGAAGACCTTGAAGTCCCAGATGACCGACTGGATGGTGACGACCACCAGGATCGGGCGGAGCAGCGGTGCGAGGACCGAGCGCCAGATCCGCCACTGCGAGGCGCCGTCCAGGGCGGCCGCCTCCAGCACTTCGGAGGGTACGGCCCGGATCCCCGCGTAGACCGTCACCATCACGAACGGGAAGGAGCACCAGACCACTTCGAGCAGGACGAGGGCGAAGGCGCTGTAGCGCCCGTACGTCCAGGAGTGGTCGCCGATTCCCAGGACCCGGTTGACGGGCCCGAAGTCGGGGTCGAACAGGAACAGCCAGACCGTGGACCCGGTGACCGCCGGAGTCGCCCACGCGCCGAGCGCGGCCAGCATCAGCGCGAGCCTCGGCAGGGCCCGTACGCGGGTGAGGAGCACGGCGAGGGCACAGCCGACGGCCAGGGTGGAGAGCACGCAGGCCGCCGCGAACACCAGCGTGGCGATCAGGACCTGCCAGAACTGGTCGTCGGCGAAGAGGGTGGTGTAGTTGCCGAACCCTTCGAAGGCGGTCGGTTCGCCGCCGCTGACCTGTGCCTGGGTGTACTTCAGGAGCGAGATCAGGCCGAGCTGGTAGATGGGGTAGACGAGCAGGGCGCCGAGGACGACGAGGGCGGGGGCGAGGTGGAGCCAGGGGGTCCAGCGGGCGCGCCGGCTGCCGGGGACGCCGGCCGCGGCCTTCGCGACCGTGACCGGTCGGGCGACGGCCTCTCGCGTGGTCATCCGCTCACCCCACGGAGCTGAACGCGTCGTTCATCTTCTTCGCCGCGTCCTTCGAGGCCGCCGCGACGTCCTTCTTGCCGCTGATGACCTCCTGGAACATCGTCGGCAGGACGAGCGAGGCGTCGATCTGGGACCAGGCGGCCGAGGCGGGCACGAACCTGGCGCCCGAGGCGAGGGTCTTCACGAAGGGCGCGACGAACGGCTGCTTCTTCGCGACCGCGTCCCGCACGTCGCTGTACGTGGGCAGGAACCCCATGGCGTCGAAGAGCTCGCTCTGGGTCTTCTTGCTCGCCAGCTGCTCCATCAGGTCGACGGAGAGGGCGCGGTGCGAGGTGCTCTTCAGGACGCCGATGTTGTTGCCGCCCGCGAACGCCGGGGCCACCGAGCCCGGCTTCACACCCGGCAACGGCACGACCGCGTACTTGCCCTTGATCTTCCCGGCCTCGATCGCGGCGTGGCTGAAGTCGCCGCCGATGGCCATGCCCGCCCTGCCGGAGGAGAACGCGGTGACGGTGTCGTTGCCGGTCATGCCCGCGCACTTGGCGGCGGGACAGTTGTCGGCGCCGAACAGCGAGGTGTAGGCCTTGATGCCCTTCCGGGCGGCCTCGCTGTCGATGGTCGCGGCGTAGGAGCCGCCCTTGCCCTGGGCGATCTCGCCGCCCTGGGACCAGATGAAGGGCATCGCGCCGTATGTGTAGGCGCCGCCGACCACGAGTCCGTAGAGGCCGGGATCGGCCGCGCGGATCTTCTTGGCGGTGGAGATCAACTCGGCCTGGGTCCTGGGGGCTTCGAGGCCGAGGCCCTTGAGGATGTCGGTGCGGTAGTAAAGGGCGCGGACGCCGACGAAGAACGGGGCGCCGTAGATCTTCCCGTCCACCGTCACGGACTGCTTGGCGGTCGGGTCGGTGTCCTTGGCCTCGCTCCAGTCGGCGAACTCCCTGGTGACGTCGGCGAGTCCGCCGTCCTTGACGTAGCCCGCCGTGTCCGTGTTGCCGTACTCGATGACGTCGGGGGCGCTCTTCGGGTCGTTGAAGGCGGCCTTCATGCGCTGGGCGCGGGTCTCCACGGGGATGTACTCGATGGTGACCTTGGTGTCCTTGTGGGCCTTCTTGAAGGTGCTGACGGCCGCGTCGACGACCTTCTCCTTGGGCCCGTTGCTGACCTCCTGGAAGAGCCAGACCCGCAGCGTGCCGGTCTTCTCGTCCTTTCCGGAGGAGGAGTTGCCGGAGGTCTGGGGGGCGCAGGCGGTGGCGACGACAAGGGCGGCGAGGGCGACGGCCGTTCGGGCGGGGAGCTTCACGGGCAGCTTCACAGAGAGCTTCATCGAGCATCCTCCGATGGGGGGCGTTGCAACATACGCAATGGCGGTTTCGCTCTGCACAACACACCGGAGGCTATGGACTACATGGACATGCCCACAAGAGGTCTCAACCACTCTGTGACCACGGGGCGCACCCTGTGCAACGGCAACCGGCGCGAAGACCGCCGGCACACACGACGCAAAGGCCCTCGGGGCGCGCCGGAACGCGCCCCGAGGGCCTTGTGATCGTCGGGCCGCCGGTGCTCGGCGGCGCCCGTTACTTGTCCTGGCCGCCCTTGCCCTTGTCGCCACCGGCGCCCATGGACTCGTAGATCTCCTTGCACATGGGACACACGGGGTACTTCTTCGGGTCGCGGCCCGGGACCCACACCTTGCCGCAGAGGGCCACGACGGGCGTGCCGTCGAGGGCGCTCGCCATGATCTTGTCCTTCTGGACATAGTGGGCGAAGCGCTCGTGGTCCCCGTCGCCGTGCGACACCTGCGGCGTCGGCTCTACGAGGGTCCCCGTCCCAGTGCCTCGCTGGGGCTGGGTCTCAGGCTCAAGAGTGCTCATGAAAGCCAAGGGTACTGAAGGTCACGGACATCAGTTGAGTGAAGGGTCGTCCGGATACGTCGCCACCATCGCGAGTTCGTTGCGCTGGCGGCGCAGAACCTCGCGCCAGAGGCGCTCCGGGGACGGGGAGGAGACGTCTCCCGGTTCGGATTCCACCACGTACCAGGCACCCTCGGTCAGTTCGTCCTCCAGCTGGCCGGGGCCCCAGCCCGCGTACCCGGCGAAGATTCTCAGGGAGCCGAGGGCCGAGGCGAGAAGTTCCGGTGGGGCTTCCAGATCGACGAGGCCGATCGCGCCGTGCACCCGCCGCCAGCCGAGTGGCGCGCGCTCCCCGGAGGCGACGCCGCCCGGGATCACCGCCACGCCCAGCGCCGAGTCCAGCGACACCGGGCCGCCCTGGAAGACGACGCCGGGCTCCCCGGCCAGGTCGGCCCAGGCCTCCAGGATGTCGCTGACGTCCACCGGGGTCGGCCGGTTGAGGACGACACCGAGCGAGCCCTCCTCGTCGTGGTCGAGGAGCAGCACCACCGCGCGGTCGAAGTTCGGGTCCGCCAGGGCGGGCGTGGCCACGAGCAGCCGCCCTGTGAGCGAGGACACCTCGGTCATGCCAGACATGATCCCGCATCTTCCCCGGGTAGGGGGACCCAATACCCGTACCCGGGTGAATGCAGCTCAGGGCGCAGAGGAGCGTCCCCCGCGCACACCGTCTCCGGTGACCCCGTGTGCCCGATTCGGAACGGTTCGTGTTGTGGCAAAGCTATGACGTTGCTGGGTGGTCCTTGGGCTTACTTAAGGGGGGTGGGCGGCGATTACCCTTGCTCTTCGGCTCCCGCCCAACCGGCCTGCCGACGCATACTCCTGCCCAACTCATCGGAACGCGAGATACATGACCGTCAACGGCTCTGACGATGTACTGCTTGTCCACGGCGGAACCCCGCTCGAGGGCGAGATCCGTGTCCGCGGTGCGAAGAACCTCGTACCGAAGGCCATGGTCGCCGCCCTGCTGGGCAGCGCTCCGAGCCGACTGCGCAATGTCCCCGACATTCGCGACGTGCGCGTCGTGCGCGGGCTGCTGCAGCTGCACGGCGTGACGGTCCGTCCGGGTGAGGAGCCGGGCGAGCTGATCCTCGACCCGTCGCACGTGGAGAGCGCGAACGTCGCCGACATCGACGCCCACGCGGGCTCGTCGCGCATCCCGATCCTCTTCTGCGGCCCGCTGCTGCACCGTCTGGGGCACGCGTTCATCCCGGGTCTCGGCGGCTGTGACATCGGCGGCCGGCCGATCGACTTCCACTTCGAGGTACTGCGGCAGTTCGGCGCGCGGATCGAGAAGCGGGCGGACGGCCAGTACCTGGAGGCTCCGCAGCGGCTGCGCGGCACGAAGATCCAGCTGCCGTACCCGTCCGTCGGCGCGACCGAGCAGGTGCTGCTGACGGCGGTGCTCGCGGAGGGCGTCACCGAGCTGTCCAACGCCGCCGTGGAGCCCGAGATCGAGGACCTCATCTGCGTACTGCAGAAGATGGGCGCGATCATCGCCATGGACACCGACCGGACGATCCGCATCACCGGTGTGGACTCGCTCGGCGGCTACACCCACGCGGCCCTCCCGGACCGCCTGGAGGCCGCCTCCTGGGCTTCCGCGGCGCTGGCGACCGAGGGCAACATCTACGTCCGCGGCGCCCAGCAGCGCTCGATGATGACGTTCCTGAACACCTACCGCAAGGTGGGTGGCGCGTTCGAGATCGACGACGAGGGCATCCGCTTCTGGCACCCGGGCTCGCAGCTCAAGTCCATCGCCCTGGAGACGGACGTCCACCCCGGTTTCCAGACCGACTGGCAGCAGCCGCTGGTGGTCGCCCTGACGCAGGCCACGGGGCTGTCGATCATCCACGAGACGGTGTACGAGTCCCGCCTCGGCTTCACCTCCGCGCTGAACCAGATGGGCGCGCACATCCAGCTCTACCGCGAGTGCCTCGGCGGCTCGAACTGCCGCTTCGGCCAGCGCAACTTCCTGCACTCGGCCGTCGTTTCGGGCCCGACCAAGCTCCAGGGCGCCGACCTGGTCATCCCCGACCTCCGCGGCGGCTTCTCGTACCTGATCGCCGCCCTCGCGGCCCAGGGCACCTCCCGCGTCCACGGCATCGACCTGATCAACCGCGGCTACGAGAACTTCATGGAGAAGCTCGTGGAGCTCGGCGCGAAGGTCGAACTCCCGGGCAAGGCGCTCGGCTGACCTCAGCCTCTCCCCTCCGGCCCGGGCAGCTGCCCCCGGCTGGGGGTCCAGGGGTCACCCCCCGGACAGACACAGCATGAAGAAGCTCGTGGAACTCGACGCGAAGGCCGAACTCC
>NZ_JBVJPA010000021.1:87557-195629 GCF_055582885.1 Streptomyces sp. NPDC107454
CGGGCAGCTGCCCCCGGCTGGGGGTCCAGGGGTCACCCCCCGGACAGACACAGCATGAAGAAGCTCGTGGAACTCGACGCGAAGGCCGAACTCCCGGGGAAGACGCTCGGATAGCACGCTGACACTCGGGCGGCGCGGTCGGCGCGGTCGGCGCTCGGTGTGTGTACGACGATGGGGCGGCCCCCGGTCAAGGGGGCCGCCCCATTGGCGTTACTGCGGTTCGTGCGCCGTCCCGTGGCACACGGACGCGGCTTACTTGCCCTTGGCCGCTTCCTTGAGCTTGCTGCCCGCGGAGACCTTCACGCTGTAGCCGGCCGGGATCTGGATCGGGTCGCCGGTCTGCGGGTTGCGCGCGGTGCGAGCGGCACGGTGGGTGCGCTCGAAGGTCAGGAAGCCGGGGATGGTGACCTTCTCGTCGCCCTTGGCAACGATCTCGCCGACGGTCTCGGCGAACGCGGCCAGAACGGCGTCGGCGTCCTTGCGGGTCACCTCGGCGCGGTCGGCCAGCGCGGCCACCAGCTCACTGCGGTTCATGTTGTTACTCCCGTGTTCTTCTTGCCGTTGAGGCGTGCCACGCGGCGGAGCCGCATGTTGGATGCGGCGAAGCCGATGCTGCCAGGGCCCTCGGTCGGTCCCCGGACCCGGGTCCGTAGCCAGACCCTCGCGCCCGAAGACGCATCCTGCCCCCACCTGCGGCGGGAAAGCCAATCCGGCACCCCTGGGAGTCACACGAACACCCTTGGGAGTCACACGAAAAGCGCCACTGCCTCAGTGTGGTGACGCTCCGTCCGCTCCCGGCAGCGGACCGCAGGGCCTGGGAGGCCTGAGCCTGGCCGCCACCCTAGAGGGCGGCCAGGTACCCCGCATCCCGCGACGCGCCGACGCGCCGCCGTCGTGGCGATCGTCACAGCAAGTCACACCGCAACAACCACCGACCACCGTCATCCGGCGGGCGCCCGCCGGCCCGTCCGGCGTTCGGGGACAAGGCCGTACGGGCCGACGCGGGGGCCGGGGGCGGCAAGCCCCCGGCGACGTCCGCACCGGCGCCGAGTGCCCTACTCCGCCGCTGTCACACCCGCCGCCTTCGCCGCGGAGCGCACCGCTCCGGCGACCGCGCCCGCGACCTTGTCGTTGAAGACGCTGGGGATGATGTAGTTCGGGTTCAGCTCGTCCTCGGTCACCACGTCCGCGAGCGCGGCCGCGGCGGCCAGCATCATCTCGGTGTTGACCGTGCGGGACTGGGCGTCCAGGAGGCCACGGAAGACTCCCGGGAAGACCAGCACGTTGTTGATCTGGTTGGGGAAGTCGGAGCGGCCGGTGGCGACAACTGCCGCGGTCTGGCGGGCGATTGCCGGGTCGACCTCGGGGTCGGGGTTCGCGAGCGCGAACACGATGGCACCGTCGGCCATGGCGGCCACGTCGTCGCCGTCGAGCACGTTCGGGGCGGAGACGCCGATGAACACGTCGGCGCCGCGCACGGCCTCCTTCAACGTGCCCGTGAGGCCCTCGGGGTTGGTGTTGTCGGCGATCCAACGCAGTGGCGAATCGGAGGCCGCGCCGACAAGGTCCGCGCGGTCCGCGTGCACGACTCCGTGGATGTCGGCGACGACGGCGTTCTTGACGCCCGCGGCGATGAGCAGCTTCAGGATGGCCGTACCGGCCGCGCCCGCGCCGGACATGACGACCCGGATGTCACCGATGGCCTTGCCCGCCACACGCAGGGCGTTCGTGAGCGCGGCGAGGACGACGATCGCGGTGCCGTGCTGGTCGTCGTGGAAGACGGGGATGTCCAGGGCCTCGCGCAGCCGGGCCTCGATCTCGAAGCAGCGCGGCGCGGAGATGTCCTCCAGGTTGATGCCCGCGAAGCCGGGGGCGATGGCCTTGACGATCTCGACGATCGCGTCGGTGTCCTGGGTGTCCAGGCACAGCGGCCAGGCGTCGATGCCGGCGAAGCGCTTGAAGAGGGCCGCCTTGCCCTCCATGACCGGGAGGGCGGCCTTGGGGCCGATGTTCCCGAGGCCGAGCACGGCCGAGCCGTCCGTCACGACCGCAACGGAGTTGCGCTTGATGGTGAGGCGGCGGGCGTCCTCGGGGTTCTCGGCGATCGCCATGCACACGCGGGCTACGCCCGGGGTGTAGATCATGGAGAGGTCGTCACGGTTGCGGATCGGGTGCTTCGACTGCATCTCGATCTTGCCGCCGAGGTGCATGAGGAACGTACGGTCGGAGACCTTGCCCAGCGTGACGCCCTCGATGCCGCGCAGCTGCTGGACGATCTCGTCGGCGTGGGCCGTGGAGCTCGCCGCGATGGTGACGTCGATCCGGAGCTTCTCGTGGCCTGAGGCGGTCACGTCGAGGCCGGTCACCGAGCCTCCGTGGGACTCTACGGCCGTGGTGATCTGGGAGACCGCGGTTCCGCTCGCGGGCACCTCCAGTCGGACCGTAATCGAGTAGGAGACGCTGGGCGCCGTTGCCATGGCCGACTTCCTCTGCTTTCACCGTGTACTGCTGGGTCGCGCTGTCTCGCGGGTATGCCGTCCGATCGTCGCACCTACCCCTCAGTACGTGGTAGCCGCCCCGGATTGCGAACGTTTTGTTCGCAGGTAAGGCGTGCGTTTTCGGAAGACAACTTCCACCATACGAGAGTACGTGAACCTCGGGGGAAACGGTCGACGAACGGAAGCAGACAACGAAAGAGGCTCACGTCGGGTGACGTGAGCCTCTCCTCGTTCAGTGACACCGACCCGCCATGCTCGCCTCGCGGCAAGTGGTCGCTCGTAGCGACGAAGGTTGGGCCCGGGGGCTTGGATCGGGCCGGTGTCACATCCACGGTAACAAACGATCCCCGTAAGGCAATTCCCACCCCGAGAGTTCATCTGGGGCGTCGGCCCCGGCGGGGGTCAGTCCCGGAGCAGATCCGGCACCCCGTTCGCGTCGGGTTCGTCGCGGTCGCCGGAGACGATCGTCAGCTGCTGCGTGGCGCGGGTGAGGGCGACGTAGAGCACCCGCAGGCCCGCGGGCGACTCGTCGGCGATCTCCGCCGGCGAGACGACCACCGTCGCGTCGTACTCCAGTCCCTTCGCCTCCAGGCTCCCGAGCGCCACCACCCGTTCGCCGAGCCCGGCGAGCCAGCGGGCGGCCTCCTCGCGCCGGTTCATGGCCACCACGACGCCCACCGTGCCGTCCACCCGGTCCAGCAGCCGCGCGGCCTCGGCGCGCACGGTCTGCGCGAGCGAGTCCCGTACACCGGCGCCCGCGTTGTTCGTCGCCACGAAACGCGGCTCGACCCCGGTGGACCGTACGGCCGAGGGGGACTCGGAGCCGGGCATGGCGAGGGCGAGGACCTTGGCGGCCAGCTCGGCGATCTCGGCGGGGTTGCGGTAGTTGACGGTGAGGGTGAAACGGCGCCTGGGACGGCTTCCCAGGGCCTCGTCACGGGCCTCCGCGGCCTCGTCGGGATCCGACCACGAGGACTGCGCCGGGTCGCCCACGACGGTCCAGGTGGCCTGCCGGCCGCGTCGGCCCACCATCCGCCACTGCATGGGCGTGAGGTCCTGCGCCTCGTCGACGATGACGTGCGCGTACTCGACGCGCTCCTGCGCCAGCCGCTCGGCCCGCTCGCGCTGCGACTCCTCGCGTACGGGCATGAGCTCCTCGAGACCGGTGAGCTGGTCCAGCGGGTCCAGCTCGCGGCGTTTGCGGGGCCGGACGGGCATGCCCAGGATCGCCTGGAGCTCGTCCAGCATCGCCACGTCGTGGACGGACAGCCCGTCCCGCTTGAGCGAGCGCGCGACCCGGCGCACCTCGCCGGGGTTGAGGATCCGGCGCGCCCAGCGGCCGAGGCGCCGCTCGTCGGCCATGGCGGCGAGGACGCCCCGCGGGGTCAGCTCGGGCCACCACGCGTCCACGAAGTCGATGAAACTGTCCTCGGAGGCGACGTCCTCGTCGAAGGACGACCGCAGCTCGGCGGCCAGCTCCGGGTCCGTGTGCCGCGTACCGGCCCCGGACTTCGACCACAGCGCGTCCAGCAGAAGTTTGCGGGCGCGCGGGCGCAGCAGGTTCACCGGCGCGGTCCCGCTCAGCGCGTTGTGCTTGATGCGGTCGAGCTCGGCGGCCTCCAGCTCCAGGCGCCGCCCGAAGGCGACGACACGCAGGCGGGTGGGGGCGCCCGCGGGGGCCGGGGCGGCCTCCTCGCCGAAGGCGAGCTGCTCCGACCGGTCCCCGGCGGCGGTGGACCGGCCCGGGCCGGCGCCAGGCGTCTCCAGCGCGCCTCTGGCGGCCTTCCGCAGCACCTTGAGCATCCTGTACGAGCCCTTGGCGCGGGCGACGGCCGGGGAGTCGTACAGGGTGGCCTCCGCGCCGTCGACGAGGGAGCCGATGGCGCGGATGGCGACCTGGCCCTCCTCGCCGAGGGAGGGCAGCACGCCCTCCGTGTAGGCGACCAGGAGCGGGGTCGGGGAGACGATCAGGATGCCGCCCGCGTACCGGCGGCGGTCCTGGTAGAGGAGATAGGCCGCCCGGTGCAGGGCCACGGCCGTCTTGCCGGTGCCGGGGCCGCCCTCCACGTAGGTCACCGACGCGGCGGGGGCGCGGATCACCAGGTCCTGTTCGGCCTGGATGGACGCCACGATGTCCCGCATGGTGTGGCTGCGGGCCTGGCCGAGCGCGGCCATCAGGGCGCCGTCGCCGATCACCGGGAGTTCCCGGCCGTCGAGGGTGGCCTTGAGCTCGGGGCGCATCAGGTCGTCCTCGACGCCGAGAACCTTGCGGCCCTTGGAGCGGATGACCCGGCGGCGTACGACGCGGCCCGGGTCGACCGGTGTCGAGCGGTAGAAGGGGGCCGCGGCGGGCGCCCGCCAGTCGATGACCAGCGGCGCGTAGTCCGCGTCCAGCACTCCGATGCGGCCGATGTGGAGCGTCTCGGCGATGGAGGCGTACTGGCCGGTCTCGTCCACCTGTACGACACCCTCGGCCGGTTCGACGGCCGTGTAGGCGCCGTCCGGGCCCTTCTTGCCGTCCTTCCCGAGCAGCAGGTCGATCCGGCCGAAGAGGAAGTCCTCGAACTCGTTGTTCAGGCGATTCAGATGAATCCCCGCGCGGAACACCTGGGCGTCGCGCTCCGCGAGCGCCCCCGGTGTACCGACCTGGCCGCGCTGAGCGGCGTCGTTCATCAGGAACTCCGCCTCGTGGATCTTCTCCTCGAGGCGCCGGTACACCCGGTCCAGATGTTGCTGCTCGACGCTGATCTCACGATCCCGTACGGAATCGTCCTGTGCGGAATCGTGGATCTGGTCGAGCGCGGTTTCCTGCTGAGCCTGAGCGGCCACCGGGCCCCCTTCTGACGTGCTGGGCAGCCGTCAACCGTACGCGAAGGGGACCCCGTGAGGCTACGTGCGCGCCCTGAGTTCGCTCACACGTTCACCTCGACGAGCCGCTTCCCGTCGAAGGTCATGACCTCGAAGTGGTCGATCTCGTTCGGGTTGAAGGCCGCGCCGCCGTGGACGTAGAGAGGCTTCTTCGCCTCTTCCGTCTTGGCGTTCGTGATGCCGTAGCCCCAGTTCGGGACGGCCCAGGAGGTCACCGTCTCACGCTCGCCGTTCTTGCCGACGGCGATCAGGGAGCACTTCAGCGGGCCCTTGACGTTCTTGAGCTGGAGGACGGCGTGGGTGCCCCAGTCCTTCTTCTCGATCGCGACGACGGCGTTGACCTTGGTGCTCGGGTCCGTGGCCGACTTCTTGTCCGTCATGACGTCGAAGGCTGCCTTGGCCGGGCTGGTGGCCATGGCCGAGTCGGGCGACGCGGTGGTGGTGGTACCGCCGCCGCCGTTGACGGCCATCACCGTCAGCGGGCCGCCGATGATCAGCGCGGCCGCGGCGGCCACGAGGTAGAAGCCGCGCCGGCGCTTGACCGCGCGTCGCTCCGACACCTCGTCGACCAGCCGTTCGGCGAGCCGTGGGCTCGGGCGGGCGGCCAGCGACTCGCCGATGGCGGGCGTGCCCTGCGAGGCGGGCAGATCCGCGAGCGCGGCGAGCATCGGTTCCATCCCGGCGAGCTCGTCGAGCTGCTGGGCGCACCATTCGCAGGTGGCGAGATGGGCCTCGAAGGCTGTCGCTTCGGCGTCGTCGAGGATACCGAGGGCGTAGGCGCCGACGGTTTCGTGAATGTTGTCACCGGGATTCTGTTGTCCCCGTGGTCCCTGCATGGCTCCTGGCCCGCCCGTTCCGTAACCCCCGTATGTGTTCATGCCGTCACCCCCCGCTCCTCCAGCGCCAGCTTCATCGACCGCAGGGCGTAGAACACCCGGGAGCGCACGGTGCCGCTGGGTATGCCGAGCGTCTCGGCCGCCTCATTGACCGTACGCCCTTTGAAGTACGTTTCGACCAGAACTTCCCTATGAGCAGGGGTCAGGTCGTCCAGCGCGTCCGACAGTGTCATCAGCCACAACGCCTTGTCGATCTCGTCCTCCGCGGGGATGACCTCCAGCGGTGACGGGTCCACCTCCTGCGGCCGGGCCTGCCGGCTGCGGTGGCCGTCGATGACGATGCGCCGGGCGACCGTCACCAGCCAGGGTCGTACCGAACCGGTCGCCCGATTGAGCTGACCGGCGTTCTTCCAGGCACGGATGAGTGTTTCCTGCACAACGTCCTCGGCACGCTGCCGATCCCCCGCGACCAGCCGCAGCACGTACGCGAGCAACGGACCCGCGTGTTCCCGGTACAGCGCACGCATCAGCTCCTCGTCGGGTTCGCTCGACGAAGCCGACGCAGACGGATTCATGCGATGTCGGGCCCTTGACCTTCGTTCATCAGCCACGGCGGAATCCTTGCGCACGCCTACCTCCGGTGTCCGGGGGATCCCCCAGTCGGTCGCTCGTCCCGGAGTACGTGTCTGGGCGTGCGCGTGTTCAAAGAGGTGGGACATATTTCTTGGAAGAGTTGTGAAGGATGTTTGTTGATCACCGCACGCGATCGACACATCACATAGGGGTGAAGCGAAGGCTCCGGATACTGTGACGCGTTTCATACGCGCTTTATGCGCGTCATACACGCATATGCGCGTCATGCACGGTTCACGCGCGGGCGAGGGCCGCCCGGCGCCGATGCCGGGCCACCCGCTCCCGGTTTCCGCACACCTCACTGGAACACCACCGTCGGCGCCGCCCCCGGGAGGTGTCGAGGTAGACGATCGGGCAGTTGTCCCCCTCGCACTGTCTGAGGCTCGCGCGCGCCACCGGGTCGGTGAGCAGTTCGAGGGCGTCGCGGGCGATGACGGCGAGCAACCCGGGGCGGCCGGGCGGGGTGTGCAGCCGGCGCCGCAGCGAGCCGTCGTCCGCGCGTACGGCCCAGGGGGCGGGCGGGGCGGCGAGCGCGACGGCGTTGACGCGGGCGAGCGCGGTGTCGGCGGGCCGCGCGTCCAGCTCACCGCGGACCAACCGGGCGACATGACCGCGCAGTTCGCGAAAGCCCACGAGCCAGGAGAGGTCGGCCGCCGCGAGCGGGGTGCCCGCGGGGACGAGCCCGGAGCGGGTGATCCAGGCGCGCAGCCGGTCCACCGAGTCGAGCCGTTCCTCGGGGTGGGTGGTCGCGAGGAGGTCCAGGCAGATCCGCCCGGAGTCGAACCTCAGCTCGTACGAGGCCGTGGCCATGCCCGATGCCATGTGCCTGTCACCGCCTTGGGGTTACCGCCGTGAGGGGTCGGTAGGGGTCGTACCCCCTACAGTGCATGGCTGCACCCGCGACCGGAAGACCCGTGCCGGTCAGGGGGTGGACGTCCGCTTATGAGACCGCGCGCCTCGGCCATGTCCGGTGCCGGACCACGACGGTTGACTCGATGGCATGACAGAGAACAGCACGGGGCGGCGTACCACCGCCGGAGGTGTCCTGGGTGCGGCCACGGTCGCGATGGGCCTGATCGCCGGGGTCTTCTACATTTTCGCCTGCGACGTCATGCCGGCACTGGCCCGCAGTGACGACCGCGTCTTCATCGAGGTCATGCAGAACATCAACGACGTGATCCAGAACCCAGTGTTCTTCCTGAGTTTCCTGGGCGCGCTGGTCCTCACGGCGGTCTCCGCCTGGCAGTTGCGCAAGTCCCCCCACCGGTGGTGGGTGTTCGCCGCCCTCGCCGCGTACGCGCTGGCCTTCCTGTTCACGGTCGCCGTGAACATCCCGCTCAACAACCGCCTGGCAAACGCCGGGAACCCCGCGACGACCGCCGACCCGGCCGCCGTACGCCAGCGGTTCGAGGACACCTGGGTCGCGTGGAACGTCGTACGGGCCCTGCTGTCGACGCTCGCCCTGGCCTGCCTCACCCGCGCCCTGCTCCTGTACCGCCACCGCGCCTACACGTCGGCGTACTTGGAGTCGGCGGCCGGGTCGAGCGCGAGCCGGTAGCCGCGCTTGACGACGGTCTGGATGAGCTTGGGCGCGCCGAGTGCCGTACGCAGCCGGGCCATGGCCGTCTCGACGGCGTGCTCGTCCCGCCCGGCGCCCGGCAGCGCCCGCAGCAGCTCGGACCGGGCGACCACCCAGCCGGGGCGGCGGGACAGGGTCCGCAGCAGCGACATCCCGGCGGGCGGTACGGGCCGCAGCGCTCCGTCGACCATCACGGCGTGGCCGCGGATCTCTACGCGGTGGCCGGCGATGGGCAACGTACGGGCCCGGCCGGGGAGTTCCTGGCAGAGCAGCTGGACGAGGGGGCCGAGCCGGAAGCGCTCGGGCTGGACGGTGTCGATGCCGTGCGCCTGCAGAGGGAGCGCGGTGACGGGGCCGACGCAGGCGGGCAGGACGTCGTGGTGGAGGGCGGCGAGGAGTTCGGACAGCAGGCCGCGGTCCTCGGCCCTGGACAGCAGGGAGGCGGCGGCGGGCGCGCTGGTGAAGGTGAGCGCGTCCAGGCCCCGGGTGACGGTGGCGTCGAGGAGCCGGTCGACGGGCCCGATGTCCTCCGGCGGCATCCACCGGTAGACGGGGACCCCCACGACCTCGGCTCCGGCGGCCCGCAGCGACTCCACGAACCCGGGCAGCGGCTCGCCGTGCAGCTGTACGGCGATACGGCGGCCCTCGACGCCCTCCTCCAGGAGCCGGTCGAGCACCTCGGCCATGGACTCGGAGGAGGGCGACCACTCCTCGGTCAGTCCCTGGGCCCGTACGGCGCCCTTCACCTTGGGGCCGCGCGCGAGCAGTTCGACCCCGCGCAGCCGGCTGAGCAGGGCCTCGCCGAGCCCCCACCCGTCGGCGGCCTCGATCCAGCCGCGGAAGCCGATCGCGGTGGTGGCGACCACGATGTCGGGCGCCTGGTCGATCAGCTCCTTGGTGGCGGCGAGGAGTTCGCTGTCGTCGGCGAGCGGCACGATGCGCAGGGCGGGCGCGTGCTGGACGACGGCGCCGCGCCGCTGGAGCAAAGCCCCGAGTTCGTCGGCCCGACGCGCGGCCGTCACGCCCACGGTGAACCCCGCGAGGGGGCCGCTGTCCTGCCCGGCCGGTCGCTGCTGTTCGTCGTCCATGGCTCTCGTCTCGCGCTGGGGGTCTACGTGCGGTCACCGCTGACCGAGCCTGTCAACACCCCGTGACAGGCTCGGTTCACCTTGATGTCACCCGTGTTACGTCAGACCTCGACGTAGCTGAGCTGCGGCTTCGCCTCTGCGGCAGTGGCCGTGCGGGTCTGGGTGGCGGGGCCGCGAAGGTATACGGCCCAGGTCACCAGGAAGCACAGCGCGTAGAAGGCGAGGAAGGCCACGAAGGCGCCGGTGCCCGAGCCGTAGGACAGGAAGGACTGCCGGAAGGCGAGGTTGATGCCGACGCCGCCGAGCGCGCCCACCGCGCCGATGAGGCCCATGGAGGCGCCGGACAGCCGCCGCCCGTAGGAGGCCGCCGCCTCCCCTTCCAGCCCCTTGGCGACGGCCTTGGCCTGGAAGATGCCCGGGATCATCTTGTACGTCGAGCCGTTGCCGAGCCCGGTGAGCACGAACAGCGCGATGAACGCGATCGTGAACAGGGGAAGCGACTTCTGGGTGGAGGCGACGACGATGACACCGGTCGCGCCGGCCATGGCGACGAAGTTCCACAGCGTGATGCGCGCGCCGCCGTAGCGGTCGGCGAGCCAGCCGCCCACGGGCCGGATCAGCGAGCCGAGCAGCGGGCCGATGAAGGTGACGTAGGCCGCCTGCAGCGGAGTGCGGCCGAACTGGTTCTGGAGCACCTGCCCGAAGGCGAAGCTGTAGCCGATGAACGACCCGAAGGTGCCGATGTAGAGGAAGGACATGATCCAGGTGTGGGCGTCCTTCGCGGCGTCCCTGGCGGCGCCGGTGTCGTTCTTCACGGACGCGATGTTGTCCATGTAGACGGCGGCGAGCACGGCGGCGACGACGATCAGCGGAATGTAGATCCCCAGCAGGACCCTCGGTCCGCCGTTCGCGCCGATGATCGCGAGCGCCACGAGCTGGATGACGGGCACGCCGATGTTTCCGCCGCCCGCGTTGAGACCGAGCGCCCAGCCCTTCTTCCTCAAGGGGAAGAAGGCGTTGATGTTGGTCATGCTGGAGGCGAAGTTGCCGCCGCCGATGCCCGCGAGCAGACCGACCAGCAGGAAGGTGTCGAACGAGGTCCCCGGCTTCATCACCGCGAACGCGGCGACGCTCGGGACGAGCAGCAGGCTCGCCGAGACGATGGTCCAGTTCCGGCCGCCGAAGATCGCCACCGCGAAGGTGTACGGCACCCGCACCACGGCTCCGACCAGCGTCACCATCGAGGTGAGCATGAACTTGTCGGCCGGGGTGAGCCCGTACTCGGGGCCCATGAAGAGCACCATCACCGACCACATGGTCCAGATCGAGAACCCGATGTGCTCGGAGAGCACGGAGAAGAGCAGATTCCGCCGGGCGACCTTCTCACCCGTCTCTTTCCAGAAGGTCTCGTCCTCCGGGTCCCACTTCTGGATCCAGCGGCCTCCCCTGCTCGGTGCGGGGGCTGTACTAGGGGCTGTCATGACGCCTCCACGGTTCTCCGGTGCGGTGCCCAGGTGTCGTACAACGACTGACTGAGTCCCGAAGGTAGGGAGGACGCGTTTCGAGGCTGTGGCTGTGAGTGACCGGAAAGGAACGTTGCTCTCACGAGGAGGAGGGGGCGACGGTGAGGACGTCCGGGGTGCCGTCGTCCCCCTGCCTGCGTCTAGACCCGGTGGCTCCCTCGCGAGGCGCCCTTCTTCCTCTTCGCGCCGTCGGGCCACAGCCTCGGGCTGCGCTTGGCGGCGATGTCCTCGATCCAGCCGAAGGCCAGGATCGTCAGGCCGATGAGGGGCCAGACCAGGAGGAACATCCACACCATGTACGAGGAGTCGAGCGCGGCCACCGCGCTGTCGCTCTGCATGAACGGGAGGTTGTAGGCCTGGTCGATGATCGGGACCGTGGCCATGATCAGCATGTTGTGCCAGAGGTAGATCGTGACGGCCCGGTTGTTGGACAGGGTGATCAGCTTGTCCCAGCGGGCCAGCCTGCCGGGGAGTTCCTGCCAGGACGGGGAGTACTGGAGCAGGATGACGACGAAGCCGAAGGACCAGGCCGCCTGGGCGAGGGGGATGTCGTTCAGGTCCCAGCCGTCGGGGCCCAGGTGTCCCGAGGCCCACCACAGGCCGAAGGCCATGAGCAGGGCCGAGCAGGAGATCGCCAGATAGCGGGGGACCTGTTGCAGGACGCCCTCGTGGTGGGCGAAGCCCAGGACCCAGCAGCCGCCGTAGACCGTGAAGTCGGAGATCGCGTTGCCCGTCTCGCCGGGGATGGTGACCAGGCCGGTGCCGAGGACCGCCGTCAGGGCGAGGGGGGCCAGCAGCGTCGCCCAGGGCACCCTGCGGAAGGCCCACAGCAGCAGGGGCGAGGCGATCACGAACCACAGATAGGCGCGCAGGTACCAGAGCGGGCCCGCCGCCTGGACCGCCCAGGTGTCCTCCAGCAGGCCGGACTTGGAGCCGACGTGCCAGGGGAAGGGCGGGGCGCCGATCGGAATGACGTAGTCGATCAGCTTGACGAGGCCCCAGGTGCCGCCGTTGTCCGGGTCCTTCAGCACGTTCCAGCCGCCCGCGAACATCAGTGCGAGCGCCACCGCGCCGAACGCCCACAGGGGCGGCAGGAGGCGGCGGATACGGCCGCGGATCACACCGAGGGGCGGGCGGCTGAGCGAGCGGGCCATCAGCGAGCCGGCCAGCGCGAACATCACGCCCATGGAGGGGAAGAGGACCGTCAGCCACGCCCAGCCGAAGAGGTGGTAGACGACCACACGGACCAGGGCGATCGAACGCAGCAGGTCCAGGTAGCGGTCACGGCCGGGCTTCTTGGGCGCGGAAGCGGACTGCGCGGCCGGTCCCGGGGCTGATCCCGGGGTGGGTGTCGGAGCGGGTGTCGGAGCGGGTGTCGGCGACGGTGCCGGTTCGGGGTGGATCCGGGCCGATCCCAGCGGCGGTGTCGCACCCGCCGTGTACTCGTGCGTGGTCATGCGACCGGCCTCCGATCGTTCCCGCTCTGTGCCGTCCGCTGCCGCGGGATCGATCCCGGTGCCTCCACGACGCCGGTCCGCCGCAGCTTCTGCCAGCGCAGCCGGCCTCCGGTGAGCGCGGTGATCCAGGACTGGAGGAGGACCATGTACATCAACTGCCTGTAGAGGATCTGCTGGAGCGGGAGCGAGATGAGATACCTCATGCGCTCACGGTCCAGCCGGAAGGCGTACGCCGCGCAGGCCGCCTGGACGGCGAGGACGCCCAGCCACGCGAGGACCGTCTTCTGCGTCGGGCCGAAGACGAGCCCGTACAGCAGGAAGACGTCGATCAGCGGGGCCAGCAGCGGGGCCAGGACCATGAACAGCGAGACCAGCGGCAGGCCCACCCGGCCGAAGCGGCCCGACGGGCCCCGTTCGACGAGCGCTCTGCGGTGCTTCCAGATCGCCTGCATCGTGCCGTACGACCAGCGGTAGCGCTGGGACCAGAGCTGCTGGACGGACTCCGGCGCCTCCGTCCACGCGCGTGCCTTCTCCGCGTAGACGACCCGCCAGCCGTCGCGGTGCAGGGCCATCGTGATGTCGGTGTCCTCGGCGAGCGTGTCGTCGCTCATGCCGCCGACCCGCTCCAGCGCGGAGCGGCGGAAGGCGCCGACCGCGCCGGGGATGGTCGGCATGCAGCCGAGGATGTCGTACATCCGGCGGTCGAGGTTGAAGCCCATCACGTACTCGATGTGCTGCCAGGCCCCGATGAGGGAGTCGCGGTTGCCGACCTTCGCGTTGCCCGCGACCGCGCCGACGCTCGGGTCGGCGAACGGCTGGACGAGTTCGCGGACGGTGGCCGGTTCGAAGACCGTGTCGCCGTCCATCATCACGACGATGTCGTGACGGGCGTTGGCCAGGCCCCGGTTGAGGGCCGCGGGCTTGCCCGCGTTGTGCTGGCGCACGACACGGACGTTCGGCAGCCGCAGGTCCTCGACGATCCGCGCCGTGCCGTCGCTCGAACCGTCGTCGACGACCAGCACTTCGACGGGGTGTTCGCTCGCCATCAGGGAACGGACCGTGTTCTCTATGCACTTGGCCTCGTTGTACGCCGGCACGAGCACCGACACCGGTTCGGTGACCGGCGCCGGACCCCAGCGGAAGTCCGTGCGCCGCACCCGGCGGGCGTGCAGGGCGGACAGCAGGAGCATCATGCCGAAGCGGGCGAAGACGAGCACGCCGATGATCGCGATGCCGACGACCAGGGCGTCGGTGGCGCCGTCGGAGGCGCGCACCAGGTAGACCCAGGCCTTGCCCTTCCACAGTTCGAGGCCGGTGACCTGGGTGTGCGCGCTGGGCGCGTCGAGGGCCTCGGTGAGGTTCTGGAACCGGTACCCGCGCTCCTGCAGCTCCGGCAGGAACCTGTCCAGCGCCTGCACGGTCTGGTGGCGGTCACCGCCGGAGTCGTGCATCAGGACGATCGCGCCCTTGCCGCCCCTGGGCGTGGCGTTGCGGATGATCCGGTCGACGCCCGGCTTCTGCCAGTCCTCGCTGTCGGTGTTGTTGACGACGGTGATGTAACCGCGCGTACCGATGTACTGCGTCACCGGCCACGACTTGTTGTCCATGGCGTCCGCGAAGGACGAGTACGGGGGCCGGAAGAGCGAGGTGCGGATGCCCGCCGCGCCGGCCAGCGCCAGCTGGTTCTGGGAGAGCTCCCAGTCGATGCGCTTCGTGGACTGGAAGGAGAGGTCGGGGTGGTTGAAGGTGTGCAGGCCGACCTCGTGGCCCTCCGCGACCATGCGCTTCACCAGCTCCGGATAACGCGAGGTCATGGTGCCGGTGACGAAGAAGACGGCGTGGGCGTGGTGCTTCTTCAGGACGTCGAGAACCTTGGGTGTCCACGTGGGGTCCGGGCCGTCGTCAAAAGTGAGGACGAGCCGGTGGTCCGGGACGCTCAGGCTGTTCGTGCGGCCACCGCGGGTGTCGATGACCGGGCCGCCGTCGAGGATCTTGTCCGGCACCTTGTCGGTGGCGGCCTCGGGCTGGATGCGGTGGTCGGCGAGGATCTCGCTGTGCACGTAGCCGCGCAGCATCAGCATGGCGAGCATGGCGACGAGGAGCAGCGAGGGCAGCAGCCAGCGCATGGGCAGCCGTCGGCGCCGGACATCGGGTGCCGGACGTCGCGCACGGGGAGCGGGCCCGTGCGCGTTGGTGCGGGATGCCATCAGAGGATGTTCTCCAGGTTCTGCGGGGTCGCCGGGCTCACCGGGTTCTCCGGGGACGAGGAGTTGGTGATGCCGGGCGCGGAGGCGATGGGGCCCGGTTCTACGGGGCTGTCGGCGACCGTGCCGGTGCCGCCGGCGCCGACCGTGCTCCCCGAGGGGCTCGGCGAGGCGGCGCCGTCCTCGGAGGGGCTGGGGTCGGGCGAGTCGGACACCGGGAGGGACGGCGGGGTGACGGGGTCCTTGGTGGTGCTGGTGCTCGGTTTCGGCCTGGTGGTGGCGGACGTCGAGGGCTTCGGGTCCGCGGACTTGCCCGGGTCGGTGGCGCTCGCGGAGGCGCCCGGTGTCGGGCTGACGCCCGGTGCGGGGGCCGTACCGTCGCTCGCCGAGGCGCTCGCGCCGGGCGCGGCGCTGCTCGAACCGGACGGCGACACCGAGTCGGTGGGCAGCGGCGAGGTGTCGACCTTCCCGGCCGGCGTGTCGTCCTGCTGGCCCGGTACCGGCAGCCAGGGCGCGTTGGAGTTGCCGGACAGGAGGGTGGCGACGATGACGACGGCGTACACCGCGCAGGCGATGCCGACGAGGATGCCGAGCCGGCGGAACCTGCGGCTGCGGCGGCCGGACTCGTCGACGAACACCGGGCCGTCCGAGCCGTCCTGGACGCCCGGGGCGTCCCTGGCCTGCTGAACCAGCCAGTCCTCCGTCTTCCGCCGTCCGACTCCGTCGAGTTGAACCGTCACCTCGTGCGGGTCGTGGGTGTGTCCCGGCTCACCGGACTGCTCCCAGGACGCGTCGGCCCCCCGGCCCACGCTCGGCCGACCGTCCCCATGCCCCCGACCGAGCGTGTCCGCCCTGCGCTCCACAACCGGCCAGCCGCCCCTCTGGGGTCGACTGGACGTGTCGGACCGACCGGACGTGTCGGACCGACCGGACGTGTCGGACCGACCGGGCGTGTCGGACCGACCGGGCGTGTCGGAACGGCTGGTCGTGTCGGGGCGACCGAGGGTGTCGGCTCGACCGAGGGTGTCAGGGCGGCCGAAGGCGTCGGGGCGCCCCAGAGTGTCAGGGCGGCCGAAGGCGTCGGGGCGACCGAGGGTGTCAGGCCGACCGAAGCCGTCGAGGCGGCCAAGGGTGTCAGGCCGACCGAGGAAGTCGGGGCGCCTGCGCGCGTCCGGCCAGCCACCTGTGGCCGGCCGATCGTCCTTGCCGACGCGTCGCTCGGCTCCGGCACGGTCGCGCGGCCCGGCGGGCTGATCATGCACCTCGGCGCGCTGATCCGTCCTGGCGCGGTCGCGCGGCCCGGCGGGCTGATCGGGTACTCCGGCGAGCTGATCCGGTGCGATGCGGTCACGCGGACCGGCGGACTGGTCGGGCGCCCCGGCACGGTCGCGGGGCCCGGCAGACCGATCGGGCACCCCGGCACGCCGATCCGCCCCAGCGCGGTCGCGCAGCCCGGCGGGCTCGTCGGGTACTCCGGCGAGCTGATCCAGTGCGATGCGCTCACGCGGACCGGCAGGCTTGCCGGGCGCCCCGGCACGGTCGCGCGGCCCGGCAGACCGATCGGGCACCCCGGCACGCCGGTCCGTTCCGGCGCGGTCGCGCGGCCCGGCGGGCTGATCGGGTACTCCGGCGAGCTGATCCGGTGCGATGCGGTCACGCGGGCCGGCGGACTGGTCGGGCGCCCCGGCACGGTCGCGGGGCCCGGCAGACCGATCGGGCACCCCGGCACGCCGGTCCGTTCCGGCGCGGTCACGGGGTCCGGTGGGCTGGTTGGGTACCCCGGCAAGGTCGTCCGGTCCAGCGGTCCGGTCGGGCACCCCGGTAGCGCCGTCCGATCCGACCGCCACGTCGGCAACCCCGGCACGACGGTTCAACCCGGCACGGCCCACCGCCCCTGCCCGGTCGGCCACCCCGGCCCCCAGGGCAGCCCCTTCTCCCCGGTCCACTCCAGTACGGTCACGCGGCCCGGCAGGCTGATCGGGCACCCCGGCAAGGTCGTCCGGTCCGGCCGCCCGGTCGGCAACCCCGGCACGACGGTCCGACCCGGCCCGCAGACCCGCGTCGTCTCCATGGTCCGCCTCGTCGTGGCGCTCCGCGCCGGCGTCGTCGTCCCCGCTCACCCGACGGTCCACAGCGAACCGTCGCTCAACGCCGCCCCGGCCACCGACACCGGACAACCCCTCAGAGCCGGACGAACGGCCCGCACCCGGCAACCGGCCCGCGCCGAACGCACCCTCTGCGCCCGATCGACGTTCCGCGCCAGTTCTCGTACCGGCGCCCGGTCGGCCTTCGCCGCCAGCTCCAGGCTCTCTTTCGACACCGCGTTCGACATCGGTGTCGGATTCCGCTTCCGCGGTGAGCCGCACGGCGGCGGCGCCCGCGATCTGGGGCCACGTCGACGTCGCACGGGCGGCCTCGGGCCACACCACCGACTCTCCGGATCCCGTCGGCGCGGTCGGCGCGGCCGACTCCCCGGCTCCACGCCCGTCCGCCTGATCGATATCTCGGCGATCAGGTTGGGCGTCTTCTCGCCACTTCTCCACGTGCACGCACATCCCCCCAGGGACAGGTTTCGGGTGCGCGCGCGACTCCGGGCATTACGTACATGTCGTTCGGAACGAGCCCCCACCCGTCCCGAGCGCCCCCCATTACCACACTGCACCCGGACCATGAATGTAGCGCATGGGGAAGTCCCGTGTGCTTATGTGTCAATCCTGCCCCGTCATCACCAGCTCATCGCTGGCCGGAATCCAACCGTCCGCAGGGCGCCGCAGCCACCCCTCCTCGGCAGCCAGCTCGCCGGCCGCCCGTCGAAGGGCATCGATCCCGGGGTGCACCAGCCCCTTTCGCCACACCAATGACACGGGTGACAACGGAACAGGTCCAACGAGAGGTTTCCGCACGGTTTCAGACATGGCCGGAAAATCGACCACAGCAAGGACAGGGTTCCGCTTCTTGGCCATGACCCGCCGGAACTCATCGGCTCCGACGGCCACCGGCGCGGGTGGCGCCAGCGCGATACCGCGTCCCTCGAAAAGATGAAGCGCCAAGTCGGTCCACTCCCGCGTCCGCGGATTCCCCGCCCCGGCGTACACCGTCTCGCCCGCGAGCGCGTCGAGCGGCACCGCGTCCAGGCCGGCGAGGTGATGGTCCTCGGGCAGCACGACGGCCATCGGCTCGTACCGTACGGGCTGCTGTTCGAGCCGCGCCCGGACCGCCGGATCGAGGCCCGCGAACCGTCCGAACGACGCGTCCAGGCGCCCCGCGAGGATCTCCCCCGCCGCGCCGGTCAGCCCGCTCTCGAAGCGGGCCATCAGCTCGCAGTCGGGCGCGAGCGCACGGGCCCGGTCCAGGACTCGGCCGGAGACGAGGCCCGGGGAATTGACGTCGACGAGCAGCGGCCGCTCCGGTCCGTCCCCCGCGAACGCGGACAGCAGCGCGTCCTGCGCCTCCAGCACCCGCCGCGCGTACGGCACCAGCCGCTCACCGTCGGCGGTCAGCGTCACCTGCCGGGTCGTGCGCACGAACAGCTCCGCCCCGAGTTCGCGCTCCAGTCGCCGGATGTCACGGCTGAGGGCCTGTTGCGCGACGTACAGCCGGGCGGCGGCCCGCGTGAAGTGCAACTCCTCGGCGACGACGAGGAACCCGCGCAGGAGTCGGGGGTCGAGAGAGCGGTGAGGGAGGCCGGAGGAGAGGCCGGGAGAGCGGTCGGCAGGGGCGGGCATCACGCGAACTTACAACGCAGGCGCGTCAATGGCCACGGAGTAAGTGTTGGACCGTCCGCCCCACGCCCGGCGACGGTTGGCCCATGCCGCAACAGCCCTCCGAGCACGCGTCCCTGCCCCTGTTCACCGCCATCGGCGACAGCCCGGTGATCGCCGACTTCCGCCCCCGCCGCCAGAAGGCCCCGCGTCGGACAACCCCCTACCACCGCCTCTTCACCGTCCCCGGCGCCCGCGCCTTCACCGTCGGGAACCTGCTCGCCCGGCTCCCCATGGGGATGTTCAGCGTCAGCGCGGTGATCATGATCGCGGGCTCGCGCGGCTCGTACGCCCTCGCCGGTGCCGTGACGGCGACCGGTCTCGCGGCGACCGCGCTGGTCGCCCCCTGGACCGCACGGCTCGTCGACCGCCACGGTCAGGCCCGGATCGCGGTGCCGGCCACCGCCTTCGCCCTGCTGGGAAGTGTCGCGCTGCTGCTGTGCGTGCGCTTCGGAGCGCCGGACTGGACCCTGTTCGCCGCGTACGCCGCCACGGCCACCACCCCCAACACGGGCGGCATGTCACGTGCCCGCTGGGCCCATCTCCTGCGGGACGACCCGGCCGCCGCGCACACCGCGAACTCCTTCGAACAGGCCGCGGACGAGCTGTGTTTCATGCTGGGCCCGGTGTGCGCGGCCTTCCTGTGCGGGACGTTCTTCCCGGAGGCGGGCACGCTGGTGGCCGGCGTGCTGATGATGACCGGCGTGCTGATCTTCGCCGCCCAGCGTTCGACGGAGCCGCCGCCCCAGCCCCGTACGCCCTCCAAGTCCCCTCTCCTGGCCACCGGAATGCCGCCCCTGCTCCTCTGTTTCCTCGCCACCGGTGCCGTCTTCGGTTCGATGGAGGTCGTCACGATCGCCTTCGCGGACGCACAGGGGCATCGGTCGGCGGCGGGCGCGGTGCTCGCCCTCCAGGCGGCCGGGTCGTGCGTGGCGGGGCTGCTGTACGGGGCGCGGAAGCCGACCGGTCCGGCCGAGCGGCGCCATCCGTGGTGTCTCGCCGCCATGACGGCCCTCATGGCCCTCCCCCTGCTCTCGGCCGCCCTGACCGCCTCGCTCGCGGCCCTCGCGGGCGCACTGCTGCTCGCCGGGGCCGCGACCGCGCCGACCATGGTCACCGGCATGGCCCTCGTCCAGCGGCGCACTCCCGAGGGCCGGTTGAACGAGGGCATGACCCTCGCGGTGACGGGCCTGCTCGGCGGGATCGCCTGCGGCTCGGCGACCGGCGGCTGGATCGTCGAACACATCTCGGCGACGGCGGGGTTCGGGGTGCCGGTCGCGGCGGCGGGCAGCGCGCTGGCGATCTCCCTCGCGATCCCCCTGGCGTCCGGCCCGCCGAACCGCCGCCAGTCCCTCGGCCCCAATTCCGACGCACCCCATTGACGCGCCTGGGACCCCCACATACCTTCCCCCGTCGAAGCGCTTCGACGTCACGCATCGAAACGATTCGACGAACGCTGCGTGACGGTCCCGAAACCCATCCAACTCCCCCGGAGGCAATGGATGTTGACGACACGAAGGCGTGCGGTGGCGACGGCGGCGGTGGCCCTGGCGGGCTCCCTGCTGCTGGCGTCCTGCGGCAGCTCGAACAGCGGTTCCTCGGACGGCAAGACGCTGAAGCTGTGGCACTACGAAGGGCCGGACAGCGCGATGGGCGTGGCCTGGAACGAGGCCATCAAGGAGTTCGAGGCGAAGCATCCCGGCGTCAAGGTGAAGTTCGAGGAGAAGGGCTTCGAGCAGATCCAGAAGACGGCCCCCATGGTCCTCAACTCGAACGACGCGCCGGACATCATGGAGTACAACAAGGGCAACGCGACGGCCGGGCTGCTCTCCAAGCAGGGGCTCCTCACCGATCTGACCGCCGAGGCGACCAAGCGCGGCTGGGACAAGAAGCTCAGCGCCGGCGTGCGCACCACCAGCCAGTACGACACCAACGGGGTCATGGGCTCCGGCAAGTGGTACGGGGTGCCCAACTACGCCGAGTACACGATGGTCTTCTACAACAAGGACCTCTTCAAGAAGTACGGCATCGCCGAGCCCACCACCCTCGACCAGCTCACCGCCGCCATGGACACGTTCGTGTCGAAGGGCATCACCCCGCTGGCGAACGCGGGCGCCGAGTACCTGGCCCAGCAGTACCTGTACCAGCTCGCCCTCTCCAAGGCCGACCGCTCGTGGGTCGACAAGTACGAGCTCTACAAGGGCAAGACGGACTTCCACGACGCCGCCTGGACGTACGCCGCCACGACCTTCGCCGACTGGGTGAAGAAGGGCTACATCAGCAAGAAGTCCACCTCGCTCAAGGCCGAGGACGCGGGCGTCTCCTTCATCCAGGGCAAGAGCCCGATCCTGTTCAGCGGCAGCTGGTGGTACGGGCGCTTCCAGACGGAGAACAAGTTCGACTGGGGCACCTTCCTCTGGCCCGGCAGCAACCTCAGCCTCGGCTCCGGCGGCAACCTCTGGGTCGTCCCCAAGGGCGCCAAGAACAAGGAGCTCGCCTACGACTTCATCGACATCACCATGTCGCAGAAGATCCAGAACCTGCTCGGCAACAAGGGCGGGGTCCCGGTGGGTGCCGACACCGCCGCCATCACCGACCCGAAGGCCAAGACCCTGATCGCCGACTTCAACACGCTCTCCGGCAAGGACGGTCTGGCCTTCTACCCGGACTGGCCGGTCGCCGGCTTCTACGACGTCCTCGTCTCCGAGACCCAGAAGCTGATCACGGGGAGCGAGAAACCGGACGCCTATCTGAGCGCGCTGCAGGCGGCGTACGACAAGGGCGCGCCGAAGACATGACGGTCACCGTCGAACGGGGCGGCCGGGTCGTCCGGGGGTACCGGCACCACGGCCGTACGACGCGCCCGCGCCGCCCCCACTCCTCCTACGCCCTCTTCCTGCTCCCCGGCGTCCTCGCCTTCCTCGCCGTGATCGTCGTGCCGTTCCTGATGAACACCGGCGTGAGTTTCACCGACTGGCAGGGCGTCGGCTCGCCGAAGTGGTCGGGGCTCGCCAACTACCGCGAACTGCTGGACGACTCCGAGTTCTGGGCGTCCTTCCGGCACAGCCTGTTCATGGTCGTCGCCATGGCCGCCGTACCGACGGTCCTCGGGCTCGTGCTGGCCGCCGCCCTCTTCGACTTCGTCGGCAAGCACTTCGGCACGAAGATCGCCGCCGTCCTGCGCGCCTGTTTCTACCTCCCTCAGGTCCTGCCCATCGCCGTCGCCGGCATCGTCTGGAGCTGGATCCTCTCCCCCGACAACGGCTCACTGAACGCGGTCCTGAAGGCGGTGGGCCTCGGCTCGCTCCAGCGGGACTGGCTCGGCGACCCCGACTTCGCCCTCTACAGCGTCATGGGCGTGATGGTGTGGGTCCAGATCGGCTTCCCGCTGGTCGTCTTCATGGCGGGGCTGCAACGCGTCGACCCGCAGCTGTACGAGGCGGCGGAGCTGGACGGCGCGGGCTGGTGGCGCCGCTTCTGGCACATCACGCTGCCGCAGATCCGCCCGGAGATCTACGTCGTCCTCCTCTGGTGCACGATCGCCGCGCTCAAGGTGTTCGGCGCGGTGTACGTCCTCACCAAGGGCGGTCCCGGCGGCGCGACCGACGTGCCGTCCTACTTCTCCTTCACCACCTTCTTCGAGAAGACCCAGGTCGGCTACGGCGCCGCGATCTCCACCGTGCTGACCGTGATCATCCTCGTACTCGCCCTGATCGGCCTGAAGCTCCAGACCCGCGCCGAGGACGCCGAGGAAGGACTCCGCGCATGACCGCCGTACGCCGCTATCCCGTCCTCGTGGCCCTGATCATCGCGGCCCTGTTCATGGTGCTGCCGTTCGGCATCGTCGTGATCAACGCGGTCAAGTCCCCCGCGGAGTACTCGTCGAACGGACCCCTCAGCCTGCCCCACGGTCTCTACCTCGACGGACTCAAGGACTTCTGGCAGCGCGTCGACTACGGCCAGAAGCTCGTCAACTCGATCCTGATCTCCGGCTCGGTGGCGATCGGCGCCGCCGTGCTGTCCGTTCTGAACGCGTACGCGATCGGCATCGGCCGCGTCAAGGGCCGCACCTGGGTCCTCGCCTTCTTCGTGCTGGCGAACATGCTGCCGCAGGAGGCGCTGGTCTATCCGATCTACTACCTGAGCAAGCAGGCGGGCCTCTACGACACCCGGCTCAGCGTGATCATCGTGTTCACGGTCGTCCAGGCGGCCTTCGGCACGTATCTCCTGTCCTCCGTCCTCGGGCGGTTTCCGCGCGAGATCATCGAGGCCGCCCGGATCGACGGGGCGAACCAGTGGCAGGTGCTGTGGCGGATCGTGGTCCCCGTCAGCCGCCCCACCATCGGCGTCCTCCTGGTCTTCTTCTTCATCTGGACCTGGAACGAGTTCCTGCTGCCGCTGGTCATGCTGATCTCCAACGACAACCAGACGGTGTCGGTGGCGCTCGGCGTCCTCCAGGGCCAGCGCCTGATGGACGCGACCATGACCAACGCGGCGGCCCTCCTGGGCGTGCTCCCCGCGATCGTCTTCTTCCTCGTCTTCCAGCGGACACTGACCCGCGGCATCGCCGTGGGTGCGGTCAAGTAAGGGGTGTGGGCGTGAAGTTCACCGACGGCTACTGGCTGCTGCGCGAGGGCGTCACCGCGGCCCACCCGGTCGAGGTCCTCGACGTCAGCGCGTCCGACGCAACCCTCGACATCCACGCGCCGACCCAGCCCATCCGCCACCGCGGCGACCTGCTGAAGGGACCGGTCGTGACGATCAGCGCGCACGCGCCGATGCCGGACGTCATCGGCGTCACGTTCACGCACTTCCAGGGCGAGGAACCGCGCGGCCCCCGCTTCGAACTCCACCGGAGCGAGTTCTCCACGGTCGTGGAGCACGACGACGAGCACGCGACGCTCACCGCGGGCGCCCTGTCCGTCCGGGTCGCCCGCACCACCCCCTGGCACGTCGACTTCCTCGCCCACGGCCGTGTCCTCACCACCAGCGGACCCAAGGGCATGGGCATCATGCGGGACGCGGCCGGCGCCCACTATCTGCGCGAGCAGCTGAACCTCGGGGTCGGCACCCAGGTCTACGGCCTCGGCGAGCGCTTCGGCCCGCTCGTCAAGAACGGCCAGGTCGTGGACATGTGGAACGCCGACGGCGGTACGGCGACGGAACAGGCGTACAAGAACGTCCCCTTCTATCTGACGGACGCGGGCTACGGGGTCTTCGTCGACCACCCGGGCCGTGTCTCCTTCGAGGTCGCCTCGGAAGCGGTCTCCCGGGTCCAGTTCAGCGCCGAGACACAGCAGTTGACGTACTACGTGATCTACGGGCCGACCCCGAAGGACATCCTGCGCAAGTACACCCGGCTCACCGGCCGCCCGGCCCTCCCGCCCGCCTGGTCCTTCGGCCTGTGGCTGTCGACGTCCTTCACCACCTCCTACGACGAGGCCACCGTCACCTCGTTCATCGACGGCATGCGGGAGCGCGAACTCCCCCTCTCCGTCTTCCACTTCGACTGTTTCTGGATGCGCGAGTTCAACTGGTGCGACTTCCGGTGGGACCCGCGCGTCTTCCCCGACCCGGAAGGCATGCTGACCCGGCTGAAGGACAAGGGCCTGCACATCTGCGTGTGGATCAACCCGTACATCGCGCAGCGCTCCCCGCTCTTCGCGGAGGGCAAGGCCCTGGGCCATCTGCTCAGGAAGCCCGACGGCAGTGTGTGGCAGTGGGACCTGTGGCAGCCGGGCATGGCGCTGGTCGACTTCACCAGCCCGGCCGCCCGCGACTGGTACGCCTCGAAACTGGAGGCGCTGCTCGACCAGGGCGTCGACTGCTTCAAGACCGACTTCGGCGAACGGGTCCCCGTCGACGTGGCGTACGCCGACGGCGCCGACCCGGAACGCATGCACAACTACTACACCTACCTCTACAACCGCACGGTCTTCGAGGTGCTGCGGGGGCACCGGGGCGAGGCGGAGGCCGTCGTCTTCGCGCGCTCGGCGACCGCCGGCAGCCAGCAGTTCCCGGTGCACTGGGGAGGCGACTGCGAGGCGACGTACGCGTCGATGGCGGAGTCGCTGCGCGGCGGGCTGAGCCTCGGCATGTCCGGGTTCGGGTTCTGGAGCCACGACATCGGCGGCTTCGAGGGAACACCGACGCCGGCCCTCTTCAAACGGTGGATCGCCTTCGGGCTCCTCTCCTCCCACAGCCGGCTGCACGGCTCGTCCTCCTACCGGGTGCCGTGGCTGTTCGACGAGGAGGCCGTGGACGTGCTGCGGCTGTTCACCCGGCTGAAGCTCGGCCTCATGCCCTATCTGTACGAGGTCGCCCGCGCCGCCCACGCGGAGGGCGTGCCGATGATGCGGGCGATGGTCCTCGAATTCCCCGAAGATCCGGGGTGCGCGCACCTGGAACGGCAGTACATGCTCGGCCCGGACCTGCTGGTCGCGCCCGTCTTCAGCGACGAGGGAGACGTCTCCTACTACGTTCCGGACGGCACCTGGACCCATTTCCTCACGGGGCGCACGGTGACCGGTCCGCGCTGGGTGCGCGAGCGGCACGGCTTCAGCAGCGTGCCGCTGCTGGTGCGGCCGGGCGCGGTGATCCCGGTGGGCGCGGTGGACGACCGGCCCGACTACGTGTACGCCGACGGGGTCACGCTCAGGGCGTACGGGCTGGAGCGGGGCGCCCGGGTGACCGTGCCGGTCGGCGACGTGACCTTCACCGTCGTACGGGAAGGAGACACGCTCCGGGCGTCCTGCAGTGATCCCTCGGCACCCTGGGGGCTGGCCTGCGGGGAGCGGACCGCGCGGGCACAGGCGGGGACCGGGTTCCTCACGGTGGAGCCGGCCTGATGGTGAAGATCACCGATGTGGCGCGGCACGCCGGGGTCTCCCCCAGCACCGTCTCCTACGCCCTGAGCGGCAAGCGCCCCATCTCCGAGGAGACCCGGCAGCGCATCGAGGCCAGCATCCGCGAACTGGGCTACCGCCCGCACGCCGGGGCGCGCGCCCTCGCGAGCAGCCGGTCCAACGTCCTGGCGCTGGTGGTGCCGCTGCGGGCGGGCATCCATGTGCCGGTGGTGATGCAGTTCGCGGTGTCGGTGGTGACGGCGGCGCGCAGGCACGATCACGACGTCCTGCTGCTGACGCAGGAGGAGGGCGAGGAGGGGCTGCGGAGGGTCGCGGACACCGCGCTGGTGGACGCGCTGATCGTGATGGACGTCCAGCTGCACGACCCCAGGCTGCCGCTGCTGCGCGCCCTGGACCGCCCCTCGGTCCTCATCGGGTTCCCTGCCAGGCCCGCCGGGCTGACCTGTATCGACCTGGACTTCAAGGCGGCGGGCGAGCTGTGCGTCGAGCGGCTGGCGGGGCTCGGACACCGGGTCGTGGCGCTGGTCGGGTCGCCGCCCGAGGTGTACGTACGGGGGACGGCGTTCGCCCAGCGCGTGGTGGAGGGCTTCACCGCCGCCGCCGATCGGGGCGGGCTGGCGTCCTCCGTCCATCCCTGCGAGGCCTCGCCCGCCGCCGCCCGCCGGGTGGCCGAACAGCTCCTGCGTGAACAGCCGGCGCTCACCGGCGTCGTCGTGCACAACGAACCGGTCCTGGAACCGCTGATCGACGCCTTCGAACAGCTCGGTCTGCGCGTCCCCGTCGACCTCTCCGTCACCGCGATCTGCCCGGACGAGCTCGCCGAGAACGTCCGCGTCCCCGTCACCTCCGTCGCCATCCCGTCCACCGAGGTGGGCGCGCGGGCGGTGGAACTGCTGATGAAGAAGCTGGGCGGCACCGACGTACCCGAGGCCACGCTCCTCGCACCCCGGCTGACGGAACGCGCGAGTACCGCACCGCGCACGCTGACCCCTTGAGGAGCCGTGACATGAGGAAAGGCAAGAGAAGCAAGGGAAACAGAGGAAGCAGGAGAAGACAGCGGGCCTCCCTCGTCCTGGCGCTGGCGCTGACCGCCGGTCTGACAGCCCTCGTTCCGGCAGGGGCGGACGACCCCGCGTACGCCTTCCGCGACCCCCGCCTCCCCGTCACCGCACGCGTGAACGACCTGCTGGGAAGGCTGACCCTCGACGAGAAGGTCGCCCTCCTCCACCAGTACGAGCCCGCGATTCCCCGCCTCGGCATCCAGTCCTTCCGCACCGGCACCGAGGCCCTGCACGGCGTCGCCTGGCTCGGCAGGGCGACCGTCTTCCCGCAGGCGATCGGTCTCGCCTCCACCTGGGACCCGGCGCTGATCCAGCAGGTCGGCTCGGCGGTCGGCGACGAGGCGCGCGGCTTCCAGCAGGAACGCCCCGACGGCTGGGGCCTCAACCTGTGGGCACCCGTGGTCAACCTGCTGCGCGACCCGCGCTGGGGACGCAACGAGGAGGGCTACTCCGAGGACCCGTATCTCACCGGTTCGATCTCCACGGCGTACGGCGAGGGCCTGACCGGCGGCGACCCCGACCACCTCAAGACGGCCCCCACCCTCAAGCACTACCTCGCCAACAACAACGAGGTGAACCGCGCGACCACGTCCTCCGACCTGCGCCCACGCGTCCAGCACGAGTACGACGAGGCGGCCTTCAGACCGGCCGTCGAGGCGGACGCGACGACGGGAGTGATGGCCTCGTACAACCTGGTCAACGGCCGCCCCGACACGGTGAACCCGGACCTGGACGACGTCGTACGGACGTGGACCTCCCGAGACCTCCTGAACGTCACCGACGCCTTCGCCCCGGGCAACCTGCTCCCCGGCACCCAGAACTACTATGACACGCTCGCCGAAGGCGACGCGGCGGCGCTCAAGGCGGGCATCGACAGCTTCACGGACAACAACGGCGACTCGGCCCCGACGACCACGGCCGTCAAGTCGGCTCTGAGCACCGGCCTGTTGAAGGAGTCGGACGTCGACACGGCCGTCTCCCACGTCCTCGCCGTCCGCGTCCGGCTCGGCGAGTTCGACCCGAACGGCGGCAGGTACGGCTCGATCGACCGGTCGGTCATCAACAGCCCGGCCCACCAGAAGCTGGCCCGCGAGGCGGCGGCGGAGAGCGCGGTCCTGCTCAAGAACGACGGCGTACTGCCCCTGAAGGCCTCGGCGAAGAACGTGGCCGTGGTCGGCCCGCTCGCCGACACCCTCTACACGGACTGGTACTCGGGCACGCTGCCGTACGCGGTCACGCCTGCCGACGGCATCGCCACGAAGCTGGGCACCCCGGTGGGGAGCAGCGAGGGCGTCGACCGCATCGCGCTGAGGGACACGGCGACGGGGAAGTACGTGACGGCGGGCGCGTCGGTGGCCGGCGGGGCCCTGAAGGAGAGCGGCGAGACAGGGGTGGCGGCCCAGTTCGACGCGTTCGACTGGGGCTCCGGCATCGTGACCCTGCGTTCGGCCGCCAACGGCAAGTACGTCGGCTACAACTGGTCGAACTTCGTCAACGACCAGGTCCAGCCCAACGGTTGGTACGTCCAGCAGCAGTTCAAGCTGGAGCGGCAGGACGACGGCACGTACCTGCTCCGGTACGCCGGATACGAGACCACCGAGTCCTGGTGGTCGAACCCGGTCTACCTCGGTCCGACGGGCCCCGACGGCACCCTGGGCCTGGTCGAGAAGTCGGAGGCCGCCCACTACTCCAAGGACGTCGTCCGCAGCGGTGTGGACGAGGCCGTGGCCGCGGTGCGGGGCAAGGACACGGCGGTGGTCGTGGTCGGCTCGATGCCCGCCATCAACGGCCGCGAGGCCCACGACCGTACCGACATGGGCCTGGCCCCGTCGCAGGAGGCCCTGGTCAGGGCGGTGCGCGCGGCGAACCCGAAGACGGTCGTGGTCATGGAGAACAGCTACCCGACCACCCTCGGCACCCTCCAGAAGGAGGTCCCGGCCCTCCTGTGGACCACCCACGCGGGCCAGGAGACGGGCAACGCGCTCGCCGACGTCCTCTACGGCGACACGAACCCGGCGGGCCGCCTCACCCAGACCTGGTACCGGTCGGCCTCGGACCTCCCCTCGATCCTCGACTACGACATCATCAAGTCCGACCGCACCTACCAGTACTTCAAGGGGCGGCCGCTCTATCCCTTCGGCTACGGCCTGTCGTACACGACGTTCCGCTACGGCGCGCTGAAGAGGGTGGACGGCGGCTACGAGGTGGCGGTCACGAACACGGGCAAGCGGGCGGGCGACGAGGTCGTCCAGCTCTACACCCACCAGCGGGCGTCGAGGGACAAGGAGCCCCTGAAGCAACTGAAGGCGTACGCGAGGGTGTCCCTGAAGCCCGGCGAGACGAGGACGGTCCGGCTGAAGGTCCCTGCGAAGGACCTCGCGCACTGGGACGTCACCCGCTCGAAGTGGGTGGTGGAGAGCGGCACGTACGACGTCCTGGTCGGCGCCTCGTCCTCCGACATCCGCTCCCGGACGTCATGGACGGTACGGGGTGAGACGATCCCGCCCCGGGACCTCACGAAGGTGACCCGGGCGGAGAACTTCGATGACTACTCCCCCGGCCCCGTCCGTCTGGTCGACGAGTCGAAGGCGCGCGGGACGGCGGTGGGCGCGACGGCCGACGGGGCCTGGCTGAAGTTCGCGGACGCCCAACTGGGTTCTGGAGTGTCCGAGTTCAGCGCACGCGTCGCCGGTTCGTCCGGCACGGTCGAGGTCCGGCTGGGCTCACCGACCGGCCCGCTCGTCGGCACCGCTCGTACGGGCGGCACGGCTTCCCCGTACGACTACACGACGGTGACCACCGCCCTCACCGGCGCGGCGAAGGGGCGTACGGGCGTGTATCTGGTGCTGAGCGGGGGTGTGCGGCTGTCCACGTTCACCCTGCGCTGAGGCGGGTCAGCCGGCCTCGATCAGGTGATCCACGTCGGAGACGTGGTACTCGCCGTACCCGAAGCGCTCGCCGATCGCCTTGTACCGGTCGTACCGCTCCTGCGTGAGTCGCACGGACAGCGTGTTCAGGACACGGAGGAACAAGCGGAACCCGAGATCGGGATCGATCCGGGTGACCACGTGTTCCAGCGCGTCCATGACGTCCGTGGCGGGAACAGGATGCCAGTGGCGGCTGGCGGTCTTGTCCGCCACCGCGGGCGCCGTCTCCCGGACTTCCCGCAGCACCGTGTCGGCGAGTTCGGTGCGGGCGGGCGCCACCACGGGTGTGTACGCGGGGGCGGCCTCCCTCAGCCGCTCCCGGCACACGTCCGCGATCAGCCGGAGCCAGTCCCGGCCGTCGGTACTCCCCGGCTGGTCCGCGGCCCCTGCCCACAGGGCGGTGACCGCGGCGTCGGACAGTGCGGACCGCAGCAGCCGGAGCGCGTCCTCCAGGAGGACGGCCGCCGCGGAGCCCGGGGTCTGCCCGATGTCGTCGCCCTCGGCTGCCTTCCGGATCTCCTCCCGGCTTTCACGCCAGTCCTGATGTGCCTGCCCGGCGAGGCGGGAGAACCCGAAGTCCCAGGTGGCATCGCGGCGGGCGGTGTCGATGGGCGGCCACGCGATGTCGAGACCGGAGTCGATGAGCGCAGCGGGGTGGCCGAACCTCTCAGCGAGCGCTTGGAACCGGTCGTACCGCGCCTTTTCGATCCGCACGGAGTGCACCTTCAGCGCGCGCAGGAAGAGCCGGAAGCCGAGCTCGGGATGCACGCGGACGGCCACCTCTTCGAGGGCCGACAGGGTGTCCGGGGAAGGGAACCGGGTGTCGGGGGAAGGGAGGGAACCGGCCGACGGCTCGCGACAGGACCGTATTTCCGCGATCTCCGCGATCTCCGCGACTACGTCGTCACGCACCTCGTCGGCCGCCGGCCGCCAGGCGCCCCACCACGAGGAAGGTGCCGGGCGCCGCCCGGCGACTTTCCGGGGTGGCCGTGCGGCGCAGGTCTCGTCGATGCGCCGCAGCCAGTCACGGGCGCTCATGCCGTGCGCCGCGGGATCCCACCCGCCTCCGGCGGCCGCCCGCCACACGGCCTGGATCGCCTCGTCCGGCAGCGAGGACTCGACGAGCGCGCGCACGTCGTCGCGCAGCTCGTCGGCGTACCCCCACTCGTCGTGGCTGGTGTCATAGCCGAGGATGCTCCGCTCATCCGCGCTGAGATGGTCGACGCTGCCCACGGGAAACTCACGGTCATACGCGTCGAGCTTCGCCGTGACGAGCCCGAGTGCCGTGCCGGTGTTCTCCGGAGCGGGTGAGAGCGTGAACGCCTCGGTCAGCCCACTGAGCCCGAAGTCCGCGTCGTAGTCCACGAAGTACGGCTCCTGCCGTCCCGTCACAGTCGTCCCCTCCAGCGTTTCAGGTCTCTCACGGCGCACACGAACCGCACGTCACCGGTCGCCGTGTTCGGCGGACGTTCACAGCTTCCGGTCCCCCTGCCAGGTGACCGACGTCATGGCGGCCAGGCCGCCGTTCGCCAGGCCTTTGTAGGTCACTTTCCGGGCAGGGCCGAGCTCGTGCGCGACACGTCTCGCCAGCTCCGTCCCTTCGTGGAACAGCCGCTCCCACTCGTCGTCGTACTTACCGTCCTCCCGGTCCCGCAGGTCCAGGTTCACCGTGGTGTCGATGTTCTTCGCCCACGCGTACAGATCGGCCACCAACTCCTCGGACAGATGGAGACTGCCGACGGGACCGTCCGGTGCGAAGTCCCCGAATCCCTCCGCGCGGAGCGGGTACCACTTGAACTCGCCCTCGACCACGATGTGGAGCGGGTGCGGGGGCTCGCCGTGTTCCTCGAGGACCCAGTCCAGGCGTCCGCATCCCCAGCACACGAACTTCGCCCTGGCCTGCCTCTCGTCCCAGTACCGCACCACCCAAGCGGGCCCCAGGTGTCTCGCCACCGCCTGGGCGACCTCCAGGCCCCGTTCGACGTGCTTCAGCCTGTGCCGGCGGGACGGGAAACCGTCCGCCGGGCGGGACAACGACCAGGAGCGCAGCGCATCCGCCACGTCCGCCGGGAGAACCAGCCCGTCGTCGCCCAGCGGGGTGTTACGGGTGAAGGCGCCGGGGTCCTCGTGGTCCCCGGGATCCTCCGGCTCGTACACCGGAGACGGCTCGCCCCCGGCGCGGACGAGCAGGTGCCGGGGTTCGTCGTGGATCAAAAAGCGTGCTTCCCGTTGTTCCGCCATGAGTTCCTCGCGAGGATATGTGCCGCCCACGTACTTCAGCTGGATGATCACGCATGACAAAGGCCCCGCCGCTCGAAAGCGACGAGGCCTGTGCCCACATGGGATGTGGAGGTCCGGGAGGACCTCCTGATCGTGGAGATGGCGGGAATCGAACCCGCGTCCACCGGTGCAGAATCAGGGCTTCTCCGTGTGCAGTTCGCTGCGATTTTCTCGGCCCCGGTGATCACGCGAACAAGTCGCCGACGGGCCCAGTCACTGTTTGATTTCCCATCGAACCCCGTGACCGGGCTCGATGGTTTAGTTCCCTAGATTATGCCAGGGTCCGGGTCGGGAACACCCCCGGGCTGACACCCATTTAGGGTCCTTCAGTCGCTGTTATTAGGCAGCGAGGGCGAAGGACTGGGAATCGCTCTTGGAATTGGCGATTATTGGTTGCGACATATGGTTAACGAGATCATTGTCGCTTCCTCGACACGCTTCCCCTGCTTCGACAGCCGCTGTCGAAACCGATCATCCCCATGTTGTTTTTTCAAGCCCCTCCGAAGAGGGTTGCGCACCCGTTGTGAGGTGCAGATCCCATCGTACGTGACCAACGCACGTCGATGCCACCGTATTCCCGGCGGACACCCGGGGGCTTCCCGGCGGCTACTCGCCCCGCTGCTTCCGCTTCGCCGCCGCGATCGCGCGGTCCGACTCCCGGCGGTCCTGCTTCTCACGCAGGGTCTGCCGCTTGTCGTACTCCTTCTTGCCGCGGGCGAGCGCGATCTCGGCCTTCGCCCGGCCGTCCTTGAAGTACAGGGCGAGGGGCACGATCGTGTGACCCGTCTCCTCCGACTTCGACGCCAGCTTGTCGATCTCCTCGCGGTGCAGGAGCAGCTTGCGCTTGCGGCGCACCGTGTGGTTGGTCCAGGTGCCCTGGCTGTACTCGGGAATGTGCGCGTTGTGCAGCCACGCCTCGTTCCCGTCGATCTGGACGAAGCCGTCGGTCAGCGAGGCGCGTCCCTGGCGCAGCGACTTCACCTCGGTGCCGGTCAGGACGAGCCCGGCCTCGTAGGTGTCGATGATCGCGTAGTCGTGCCGTGCCTTCTTGTTCTGCGCGACGATCTTGCGCTTGCCGTCCTTGGCCTTCGCGGCCCCTCCGCCCTGCTTGGGCTGGGACTCCTTCGGTACGTACATTCCCTTACTCATAGTGCTGACCATTTTCGCACTACAGGGGGGTCCGGGGGAAAGCCGATTACAAGAGCGCCGAGCCGGTGGCTACGAAGGGTCGCCGAGACCACTGAGCACGGTCGCCGCCCGCTCCAGGGCCTCCGCGTCCACCTCCAGGTCGGGGGTGATGCCCCGCCCGTCGACGGTGTGCCCGGCAGGGGTGCGGTAGTGGCCGACGGTCAGCTCGGCGACGGAGCCGTCGGGCAGCCGGCTCGGCATCTGGATCGAGCCCTTGCCGAAGGTCCTGGAGCCCACGACGACCGCACGGCCGCGGTCCTGGAGGGCCCCGGTGAGCAGTTCGGCCGCGCTCATCGTGCCGCCGTCGACGAGCGCGACCAGGGGTCTGGTGGTGTCGCCGCCGGGATCGGCGTGCAGGGAGCGCTGCGCGCCGTTGACGTCGTAGGTGGCGACGAGGCCACCGTCGAGGAAGGCGGAGGCGGCGGTGACGGCCTCGGTGACCAGTCCGCCGGAGTTGCCGCGCAGGTCGAGGACGATCCCGGCGTGCTCGGGGGTCTGCTCGACGGCGGCCCGTACGGCGTCACCGACGCCCTTGGTGAAGGCGGCGACCTTGATCACGGTGACGTCGCCGGGGAGCTTGCGGACGGTCAGGGAGTCCGTGGACAGCCTCGCCCGGCGCACCGTCTCGCTCCACGCGCGTGTACCGCGCTCCAGACCGAGGGAGACCTTCGTACCGGCGGCGGCGTCGTCCGCGTCCCCGCGCAGTAACGAGACGACCTCGGTGACCGGCCGGCCGTCCACCTTCTCGCCGTCGACGCTGCGCAGCCGGTCGCCCGTGCGGATCCCGGCGGCGGCCGCGGGCGAGCCGCTCTGCACCCGGGTCACCTCGATACGGCCGTCACTCTCGCGCCGGGCCCACAGCCCCACGCCCGTGTACTGGCCGTCGAGGGCCTCCTCGAACTCCTCGTACTCGCCCTGGGAGTAGACGGCGCCCCAGCGGTCCCCGCTGCGGCTGACGGCCCGCTCGGCGGCCTCCATGGGGGACTTGCCGTCGGCCATCGCCTCGGCGGCGGCGTCGGTGACCGTCTCGCGGTGGGCCGCCGGGGTCGAACGCGCCGAGGGGGACGGGGATTTCCGGTCGGGATCACCGAAGGACCCGGTCGCGGCCCCCGCGACGAGGACGCTCGCGAAAAGCAATGTCAGGGCGGCCCCGCGGCCTGCGCGGCGGGGCTGACAGAACAGGTCTCGGCCTGACATGGCGGTGAGTCTAGGACAACGCAAGAGGCCGTACCGCCGGTTGGCAGTACGGCCCCCTTGGCATGCGTCACACCTTCAGGTACTTGCGCAACGCGAAGAACGCCGCAAGCGCGGGCATCAGCAGACTCGTCGCGAGGATGAGCGGCAGCTTGGTGAGCACGGCGTCCCAGCCGATGAAGTTGATCAGATTCAGCTTCTGGGACAGCGCGAGGCCGTGATCGATGATGAAGTACCGCGCGACCACCAGGAATCCGCAGGCGACGCCGCCGCCGATCAGTCCGGCGACCGCGGCCTCCATGATGAACGGCGCCTGGATGTAGAACCCGGAGGCGCCCACGAGCCGCATGATCCCGGTTTCCCTGCGCCGGCTGAACGCCGAGACGCGCACCGTGTTGACGATCAGCATCAGGGCGACGACGAGCATCATCGCCATCACCGCGCGCGCGGCCCAGTTCATGCCGTTGAGCAGCCCGAAGAGGTTGTCCAGGATGCCCTTCTGGTCCTGCACGGACTGCACGCCGTCACGGCCGTCGAAGGCGGTCGCGATGACCTGGTACTTCTGCGGGTCCTTCAGCTTGATGCGGTAGGACTCCTGCATCTGGTCCGGCGTGAGGGAGCTGGCCAGCGGGGAGTCGCCGAACTGCTCCTTGTAGTGCTTGTACGCCTGGTCGGCCGACTCGTACGAGACCTTCTCGACGACGGACATCTTCTTGAGGTCGCCGAGGATCTGGTCCTTCTGCTCGGTGGTCACGGCCCCCTTGGCGCAGTGGGCATCGGACTCCGCGTCGCTCTTGTTGCAGAGGAAGACCGAGACGTTGACCTTGTCGTACCAGTAGCCCTTCATGGTGCTCACCTGGTCGCTCATCAGCAGCGAACCGCCGAACAGGGCGAGGGAGAGGGCGACCGAGACGACGACCGCGAAGGTCATCGTCAGATTACGCCGGAGACCGACACCGATCTCCGACAGAACGAACTGGGGGCGCATGACGTCTGCTAAGCCTTTCCGTGGACCGTCGTCAGTGCTGGTAGCCGTAGACGCCGCGCGCCTGGTCGCGGACGAGGCGGCCCTGCTCCAGCTCGATGACGCGCTTGCGCATCTGGTCCACGATGTTCTGGTCGTGCGTCGCCATCAGCACGGTGGTGCCCGTCCGGTTGATGCGGTCGAGCAGCTTCATGATGCCGACGGAGGTCTGGGGGTCGAGGTTGCCGGTCGGCTCGTCCGCGATGAGGAGCTTGGGCCGGTTCACGAAGGCTCTCGCGATGGCCACGCGCTGCTGCTCACCACCGGACAGCTCGCCGGGCATCCGGTCCTCCTTGCCGCCGAGCCCGACGAGGTCGAGCACCTGGGGCACGGACTTGCGGATCTCTCCGCGGGACTTGCCGATGACCTCCTGCGCGAAGGCGACGTTCTCGGAGACCGTCTTGTTCGGCAGCAGGCGGAAGTCCTGGAACACGGTCCCCAGCTGGCGGCGCATCTGCGGCACCTTCCAGTTGGAGAGGCGCGCGAGGTCCTTGCCCAGGACGTGCACCTGGCCTTGGCTGGTCCGCTCCTCGCGGAGGATCAGCCGCAGGAAGGTGGACTTTCCGGAGCCGGAGGACCCCACGAGGAACACGAACTCACCACGCTCGACCTCCAGGGTGACATCCCTGAGAGCGGGGCGGGTCTGCTTGGGGTAGACCTTGGAGACACTGTCGAATCGGATCACGGATGCACCACGGGTCGCCGGGGGTAGGTGAGCGTGACCATACGCGAACCGGGTGCACGAGCGCAGTCGCCGGTCAGGGTTGCGCGGGGGTTGTGCGGGGCTTGTGCGTTTTTGTACAGGTCTTTGGTGGGGACCTTTTGTACGGGCCTTTGTACGGGCACCCCGTAGAGGCGCGGGGAACCGCGCGCCCGGCCCCCAGCGGCCGGCAGCCGCGAACCAGACGCAGCCCGCTCCTGCGGAAGCGCCCGTTTCCCTGCCTAACCCGCGGAGCACAGGGCAGGATAAGGCGAGCCGCGCCGTTTCCCGCGGAACCTGGCACAGTGGAAGGGGAACGGTTGCGTTCCCCGCGGCGTTATGTAAGCGGCGGAGGACGGCGCAAGGAGGGCAAGCGCATGACGTACGACCGATTGGTGTGCGCGAACTGCGCGGCGCCCGTCAGTGAGGGCCGCTGCCCGGTCTGCCGCGCGAACCGGGAGCGGCTGCAGCAGGAGAGCCCCTTCGCGGGGCTGAACCCGATGGCGCTGATCGCGCTGCTCGCCGTGCTGATCGCGGCGGTGGCGCTGCTGGCGCACCAGACGGTATGAGTCTCCCGAGAGCAGCGGTGTGACCTCAGTCACCATCTCAGGTGGTCATCATGGTGGTCACCGTGGCGTTCATCATGATGGTCACCGTCCGAGACGGCCGGTCACTTTGTGAACCATCCCGAGCATCGCTGATGTGCTTGACGCGAGAGGGGCCCGGAGCAGTCCGCTCCGGGCCCCTCTCGTGCTGCGCTCAGCTGCGTCAGGCAGCGGCGCCGCGGCCGTTCGCGAGGCGCGGCAGCAGACGGAAGCCGATACCGCCCGCGATCATCGTGGCGGCGCCGACCAGCAGGAACGTGGTCTCGGCGGCACCCGTCTCGGCCAGCTGCCCGTTCTTGCCCTGGGCGGAGGTGTCGGACGAGGTGTTCGCGCCGGTGTCGGTCAGACCGGAGGAACCCTTGCCCTGCTCGACGGGCTTGGCGCCGCCGTCGGGGTTGCTGTCATTGCCACCGGTGCCGGTGCCGGAACCGTCCGTCGGGCTGTCCGTCGGGTCGGTGGGCTCGGTGGGGTCCTCGGTGGGGTCGGTGGGCTCGTCCGTCGGCGGCGCGGTGGTGGGCGTGGCCGGGTCGGTCGGCGTGCTCGGGATGGTGGGCGTCGCCGGGGGCGTGGTGCCCGGCTCCGTCGTCGGGTCGGTCGGGGTGGCCGGGTCGGTGGGAATGACCGTCTCGGTCGGGGTGGCGCTCGGGTCTCCGTCAGCCGTGACACCGACATCGAAGCCGGAGGCCGAGGCGGCACCCGCGGCAGTCAGCGAAGCACCGGCGGCGATCACCACACCGGCTGCTATGCGTGCCACGCGGATCCGCGTCTTCTTGGTCATCTGCTTGCTACCCCCAGTAGCTGATCGTCAATGGAGCAGCGCCCGGGGCCACGGCGTCACAGGTGGCTCACTCAGCCCCCCGGTTCACATGCGCCCCGGAGATACGCATGCCACGCGTCACCCTTCCCAGTTTTCACAGCAACGTCAAGGTCGTTGCGTACGCGATGTCCGGATCAGTGACATTTGCCTGCCGTGCGGACATGTGACTGTGACGTAAAACCCAGAAATCCCGCACACAAAAGGCAACTGCCGCCCGACGGGCGGCAGTTACCTTGTCGACAAAGAGGCATCGAGGTGATGCTTGATACCTCGAACTACTTCTCCTGCTGCTTGCGCCAGCGAATTCCGGCCTCGATGAATCCGTCGATCTCCCCGCCGAAAACGGCCTCGGGGTTACCGACTTCGAACTCGGTCCGCAGGTCCTTGACCATCTGGTAGGGGTGCAGGACGTACGAACGCATCTGGTTACCCCAGGAGTTGCCGCCGTCGCCCTTCAGGGCGTTCATCTTGGCCTGCTCCTCCTGGCGGCGCCGCTCGAGCAGCTTGGCCTGGAGCACGTTCATCGCGCTCGCCTTGTTCTGGATCTGCGACCGCTCGTTCTGGCAGGAGACGACGATTCCGGTGGGGAGGTGGGTGAGGCGCACCGCGGAGTCGGTGGTGTTCACGCCCTGGCCGCCGGGGCCGGACGACCGGTACACGTCCACGCGCAGCTCGGACTCGTCGATCTCGATGTGATCGGTCTGCTCGACGACGGGCAGGATCTCGACACCCGCGAAGGACGTCTGGCGGCGCCCCTGGTTGTCGAACGGCGAGATGCGCACGAGACGGTGGGTGCCCTGCTCCACGGAGAGCGTTCCGTACGCGTACGGGACGTGGACGGCGAAGGTGGTGGACTTGATGCCCGCCTCTTCCGCGTACGAGGTCTCGTAGAGCTCGGTCTTGTACCCGTGGCGCTCGGCCCAGCGCAGGTACATGCGCTGGAGCTTCTCGGCGAAGTCGGAGGCGTCGACGCCGCCGGCCTCGGCACGGATGGTGACGACGGCCTCACGGGAGTCGTACTCCCCGGAGAGCAGCGTCCGGACTTCCATCTCATCCAGCGCCTTCTTGACGGCGACGAGCTCGGACTCGGCCTCGGCACGGGCGTCCGGGTCGTCCTCCTCCTCGGCCATCTCGAAGAGCACGCTCAGATCGTCGATACGCCCGCGCAGCGCCTCGGCCTTCCTGACCTCCGCCTGGAGGTGGCTCAGCTTGCTGGTGATCTTCTGCGCCTCGTCCGGGTCGTCCCACAGGGACGGCGCGGCCGCCTGCTCCTCGAGCACGGCGACATCTGCCCTCAGCTTGTCGAGGTCCAGGACGGCCTCGATCGACTCCATGGTCGAGGAGAGGGACTTGAGCTCTTCGGATACATCGACGACTGCCACGCCTCCAGCGTAACGGCTGCCGCAAGCGAGGCTCGCCCCTCGCCCGACGGGGGGTCCCTCCCGGGGCCAGGGGCGAAGCCCCGCCCCTCAGGGGCGCGGGGAACCGCGCGACCAGCCCCCGTCGGCCCGCAGCCAACCAACCACCAGCCGGGGGGCCAGGGGCGAAGCCCCAGCCTCCAGGGGCGCGGGGAACCGCGCGACCAGCCCCCACCCACCCGCGGCCGAACAACCGGGGTCCGGGGCGGAGCCCCGGGCCGGAGTGGAGGTCAGGGAGACGCCGGGGCCGAGTTCTTCGTGTCGTGCGGCGTCGCCCCCGCGTCGTCACCCGACGTGGCCAGCCACGTACCGACCCCCACCGCGGCGACAAGCACCGCCCCCGCCACCCCCAACGTGATCCGACGCCGCCGCGCCGACGCCCGGTGCCGAGCCGACCCAGGCCGAGGCGCCCCCGCCGCCCGCGGCGCCCGAGCCGTCCCGCGCGCCCCACCCGCCAGCTCGTCCGGCCCCGGCACCCGCATCGACGTGTGCGTGTCCCGGTTGGAGTCCGGCGCAGCCCCCGGCACCAACGGCACCGCCCCCCGCCGCACCCGCGAAGCCGGCTCCGTCGGCTCCGCCGTCTCGCCCCCCTCGGGGACGTCCTGCGCCGACTCCCCGTCCGGTTCGTCGACGTCCAGCGGCGGCATCCCTGCCAGCAGCGGCAGCTGCTCCCGCAACCGCGCCCCCAGCTCGGAGGCCCGCAACCGCGACGCCGGCGCCTTGGCCAGGCACTGCACGATCAGCTGCCACAGCTCCTCGGGGATCCCGGGAAGCGGTACGACCGTCTCGGTCACGTGCCGCCGCAGCACCGCCCCGGGATGCCCGCCCCCGAAGGGCGTGAACCCGGCGAGGAGCTCGTACAGGACGGTTGCCAGGGCGTAGATGTCGACGGCGGCCCGCGGCGGCAGCCCTTCGATGATCTCGGGCGCGAGATAGTCCGGCGTCCCGATGATCTTCGTGGCCCGGGTCCGCCGCGGCGAGTCGATGAGTTTGGCCACACCGAAGTCCGTGAGCAGCGCGGGGTGCGAGCCCCCCGGGCCCAGCGGCCCCTGCATGTCCAGCAGCACGTTCTCCGGCTTCACGTCCCGGTGCACGACCCCGGCCGCGTGCGCCGCCGCCAGCCCGTCCGCGACGTCGGCCACGATCGCGACCGCGGCCTCGGGCGCCAGCCGCCGTTCCCGGTCGAGCCGGGTGCGCAGATCCGTGCCCCGTACGAGGTCCATGACGAGCGCGAGGTCATTGCCGTCGACGACGAGGTCCCGTACCGCCACGACGTGCGGGTGATCGAGCCCGAGCAGAGCCGTGCGCTCCTGTACGAAGCGGCCCACCAGCTCCTGGTCGGACGCGAGGTCCTCGCGCAGCAGCTTGATGGCGACGGGACCCTCAGGTCCCTCACCGAGCCACACCGTGCCGGCGCTGCCCCGCCCCAGAATCTGGTGGGCGGTGTACCGGCTCCCGATCTTCCGTGCCAAGACTGCTCCTACTGACGCGTGTTGCCGCTAAAAGTACGCGTCCGAAGAGCCAACCTTCACTCCGGAGACGGAAATCACCCGTCAGATGTCGACAAATCCCCAGAGTCGCGAGGAAACCGCGAGGGATTCACCGGGAATCAAAAGGGAATCGGCGGGAGCTAGTTACCGGAACCGCCGAGATCCCCGATCCACTTGGTGGCGGTGGTGAACCCGTCCTTCAGCACACTCCAGTACCCCTTGGTCGTCCCGATCCAGTGCTGGAGCGGGCTGAACTCCCAGACCAGCCAGCCGGCGACGAACAGAATGACGATCGTGAACAGGCAGCCCTTGAGGCAGCCGAGTCCCGGGATCTTCATCGGGTTGGCGCTGCGCTGCCGCGGCTCGCGCGACTGACGGGGCGCCGGTGCCTCGGGCTGCTGCGGCTGGGGCGCGTACCGCTGAGGCTGCTGCTGGGGCGCGGGAGCGTACCCCTGCGGCTGCTGCTGCCGCTGACGGCGCTGCGACTGCTGCTGGGGCTGCTGCTGAGGCGCGTACTGCTGCGGCTGCTGCTGATACCCGTATCCGGGCGGCGGCTGCTGTCCCTGCGGCGGGCGCTGCTGTTGCTGCGGGCGCGCGACCTGCCGCTGCGGACGGCGGCGCAGCGGGTCCTGGTCGGGGTCGAGGTACTGGACCTGGGTCTGCTCGTTGCGGTCCCGGGCCGCGCGCAGCTGGTTCTGCCAGGGGTGCGGGTCCTCGCCCTGTCCCGGCTGCCCGGGCTGTCCCGGCTGGCCGCCCGGCTGGTGCGGGGGCACCGGCGGCATGACGGCGGTCGGGTCGGCGGCACCGCGGTGCGGCAGTACGGCGGTGGGGTCGGCGGCGCCGGGCATGCCGGGGGCGCCGGTGTGCGGCAGGACGCTGGTCGCGCCGTTCGGGTCGTAGGCCCCCGGGGCGCTGTGCGGCAGCACCTGCGTGGGGTCGGCCGCGCCGGGCACGCCCGGCACCGCGGCCGGCGCCGGGTCGGGGGCGAGCAGCGCGCCCACGCCCTCCGCGGCGGCGATCTGCGCGGAGTTGGCGTGCACACCGATGCCCTGGGCGACGGTGCGCAGCCCGCGGGCGAGGTTCTCGGCGCTGGGCCGCTCGTCCGGGTTCTTGCGCAGGCAGCGCTCTATGACGGTCCACAGGGGGTCCGGGACCGTGGAGGGGCGGCGCGGCTCGGCGCTCAGGTGCTGGTGCAGCACTTCGAGGGCGGACTCGCCGGCGAACGGGGGACGCCCGGTGACCAGCTCGTACAGCAGGATGCCCGCGCCGTAGATGTCTACGGCGGACGTCTGCGGGCGTCCCTCGGCGGACTCCGGCGCGACGTACGCGGGCGTGCCGACGAACTCGTGGGTCCGGGTGAGGCCCGGGGAGTCGGCGAGCCGGGCGATGCCGAAGTCGGTGAGCATCGGGTGCATCTGGCCGCCGTCCTGCTTGAGCAGGACGTTCGCGGGCTTCAGGTCGCGGTGCACGACACCGTCGGCGTGGCTGGCGGCGAGCGCGTCGGCGACCTGGGCGGTGAGGAGCGCGGCGGCGACCGGCGAGAACGGGCCGTTCTCGCGCAGATAGCGGTGCAGGTCGGGGCCGTCGACCAGGTCCATGACCAGGGCGAGCAGGTCGCCCTCGACGACGAGGTCCCGTACCCGCACGATGTTCGGGTGGGTCAGGCGCAGCAGGACGGAGCGCTCGCGGAGGAACCGCATCACGATGTCCGCGTCGTTGGCGAGCTCTTCCTTGAGGACCTTGATCGCCACGGTCTCGCCGGGCTGGCCCGCGACGGCCGCCTCGGCGCCCGCGGTCTCCCGCTGGCGGGCTCGCCAGACAGTGCCTGTGGCGCCGCGCCCAAGCGGCTCCTCAAGGAGGTACTTGCTCCCTACCGGCCGCACGTCATGCGCTCCCTGTTGCTTGCTTGCCTGGTCCGTCCGCCGTCGTCAACATGCTGCGGCGGTTTCCGCCCCACTGTAGTGCCGAGACACCTGGCACCGGACTGTCGTCTTCCCGCGCTTCTCACTGCTTCCCATGAGCACCTGTGCTTCGCATAAGCGCTTACGTACGCGTTCCCGCGCATGTTCGATGGAAAGACGCCCGCATGCGGCGGTTGGTTGCCGATCGGCGTCCACGGGGGCGACGTGACCGATCTCAAGCGGGCACCGGTCGGGCACTGGTCAGGCACTTTTACGGGCAGAGCCGACCAATCAAGATCACTTGCCGGTGGGTGGCGGGCGTGTTGTCAGTGACAGGTGCGAGGATGCCTTCAGTACTGGCCGACGTGCCCGTGTGCGGTGGGGGAATCTGCGGTGGGGGACCGCGGCACAGCCTCGCCCTCCTCGCGGGTGCCTGCGCGGAAGGGACCGCTGGCGGCGATGCAGATCCGGCTGACCGTCGTAGACCCGCTGGGCTCGCCCTCGGAGCCGCGGGGGCGAGCCGCGGCCTGCGATGTGCTGGTCACCGCTCCCGCCGGGACGGCGCTGGCAGCGGTGGCGGCGGGTCTGGCCTCGGCGGTCGGCGGTGAGGGCGCAGGCCAGCACGACCGCGGCCGGGAGCTCGGCGGAGGTCCCGTCGTGCTGTACGCGGGCGCCGAGCGCCTCGACGGCCAGCGCTGCACCCTGGGCGAGCCACCCCTGACGGACGGCGCCGTGCTGTCCCTGGGCTGCCCCGCCGAACCCGGTCCCGACGTGGACGGGGTCGCGGCGCGGCTCCATGTCGTCGCGGGCCCCGACGCGGGCGGCGTCCACCTGCTGCACGGCGGCCGGATCGACATCGGCCGCTCCGCCGACGCGGACGTCCCGCTGGACGATCCCGACGTCTCCCGCCTGCACTGCGCGGTCACGGTCACCCCCGAGGGCCGCGTCTCGGTCGCCGACCTGGGCTCGACGAACGGCACGACGCTGGACGGCACCCAGGTCGGCACCCGCCCGGTCCGCTTCGGGCAGGGCGCGCTGCTGCGCGTCGGCGAGTCCGCCCTGCGACTGGCTCCGCCCGGTGGCGCGGATCCGGTGGGCACGACACCCGACGGGGAGGGCCACGTCAGGGTCACCACCCTCACCGGTACGGCCACCCGCCCGAAGCCGCCCACCGGCCCCGGCCCCTCGTCGCCCTCCGCCGGTCCCACCGGTCCCGCCGGTCCCGCCGGTCCTTCCGCCCCTGTCGTGCCCCACGCGCGCGTGGGAGGCGCCTCCGGTGCCGGCGCGCTGCCCGTGCCGCCCGTCGGTGACACACATCACGGCTTCGGATCGGCGGAGTGGGGAGCCGCGGGCGGTGTCCCCGGGGCACAGGAGCACGGGCCGGTCGTGCCCGAGCAGGGCCGTGCGCCCCGGATCGAGAGCAGGCCCGCGCGGCCGTCCGGCCCGGACGCGTCGGGGGGCGGAGTCACGCCCCGGGCCACGGACGGTCCGGAGCCGGGCACCCGCAAAGGCACACCCACGCGAGGCACCGACGTGCCACCGGGGATGCGCAAGCGGAGCGGGTTCGGCGCGTGGGCGCGTCGGCTGACCGGCGGCCGGGGCGAGTTGCCGGGCACCGGACCGGGAGATCCGTACGAGACGGACGGGGATGACGGGGCGGCGGAGTTCCTGGCGGCCTCCCTGCCCACGCAGGCCCCGGAGAGCTGGCCCGATCCCGCGACGCTGCTGCTCACCGCGCTGGGTCCGGGACCGCGGCTGTGGGAGCGCGGCCCGGGCCACCCGGAGACGCTGACGGTGCGGCTGGGCACGGCGGACCGGGCGGCGCCCGACGGTTCGGGACTGGTGCCCGCGGTGCCGGTGACCGCGGGCCTGCGGGAGGTCGGCTCGCTGGGCCTGGCGGGGCCGCGGGCGCGGCTGGCCGGGCTGGCCCGCTCGGTGGTCGCCCAGCTCGCCGCGCTGCACTCCCCCGACACCCTCGACATCGTCCTGATCAGCGCGGACCGCTCCCGCCCCGTGGAGGAGCGCACCGCCGAGTGGTCCTGGCTCGGCTGGCTCCCGCATCTGCGCCCCACCCACGGCCAGGACTGCCGTCTCCTCCTCGCCTACGACCGTGAACAGGCGACGGCACGCACGGACGAGCTCCTGCGCCGCCTGGAGGACCAGCTCACGGAAACAGGCGGCGCCCGGGGCACGTACGACAGGGCCGATCGCGTCCCCGTGGACACGCGGGGCGGCGCACGGCGCCCGTCCTGGGCCCGCGACGAGGACCCGGCGGGCACCGACCGGGACTTCGAGGGGCCGTTCACCGTGCTCGTCGTGGACGGGGACCCCGGAGGCGCCGACGTACGGGAGGCGGTGCTGCGGCTGACGCACGAGGGCGTGCGGGCGGGCATACACGTGGTGTGTCTGGCCGAGACGGTGTCCGCGTCGCCCGCGTCCCCGGTGACGGAGACGTACGGGGCGGCCTGCGAGGCATCACCGGCGTTCCGGGAGTGCGGGGCGGTCGCGCTGCTCAGCGGGGATGTGGCGACGGCGCTGCGGCTGATGCGGGTGGGATCCGACGGGCCCGTGGGGCACGGCACGGTCGCCGCGGTGGACGCGGTGTCACTGGCCTGGGCGGAGCGTTTCGCGCGCGCACTGGCCCCCCTCCGTACGGACGGGGCGCACGCCGACCGCCACGCGCGTGTGTCCGCGCCGCTCCCTCAAGCGGCCCGTCTGCTGGACGAGTTGGGACTGGCCCGGGCCACCCCGGCATCCCTCATGGCGCGTTGGGCGGACGCGGCGGACGACACGGACGCGCTCGGCGGCCGCGGCCGGGCCGTCCTCGGCGCCGGCCCGCGCGGCCCGGTCGCCGTGGACCTCCCCGCCGAGGGCCCGCACCTGCTGATCGAGGGCCCGCCCGGCAGCGGTCGTACGGAGCTGCTCCGCGCGATCGCCGCGTCCCTGGCCGCCGCGGAGCGCCCCGACCGGCTCGGGATCGTGCTGATGGACGGGCGGGACAGCACCGGCGGCCACGGCGCGGGCCAGGGAGCGGAGGGGCTGCGGGTCTGTACGGACCTGCCCCACGTCACCACCCACCTCACCGCCAACGACCCCGTGCGGATGCGGGAGTTCGCCCAGGCGCTCAGCGCCGAGCTGAAGCGGCGGGCCGAGCTTCTGGGCCGGCTCGGCTTCGCGGAGTGGCACACGCGCGGCGAGGTGTCGGGCCGGATGGTCACCCAGCGCTCCCCCAAACCCTCCCCGGGAGCGAAGCCCGGCTCCGCCTCCCCCTCCGTCTCTCCCGCCGCCTCCGGCGCCGCGGATCTCGACGCGCCCCCCAGTTCCACCCTGCGGCTGCGCCCGGCGGCCGCCCGCGAACGGACGGATCCGGGCCCCCCGTTGGCCCGTCTCTTCGTCATCATCGACGACCTGGACGCGCTGCTCTCCCCCGCGCTGGGCTCCCCGGGACGACCGGCGGCCGGTTCGGTCGTACGGGCTCTGGAGGCCGTCGCCCGCGAGGGTGACCGCCTCGGTGTGCACCTGGTGGCGGCCGCCGCGGACGACGGCCGCACGGCGACCACCGAACTGGGCCGCGCCGCCTCGCTCCGTATCTCCCTCGACCCGGTGTCCCCCGGCGCGGACGAACCCGCCCCCGGCCGGGGTCGCCTGTCCACTCCCGACGGTCGCCTCACGCCCTTCCAGGCCGGCCGGGTCACGGGCCGCATCCCCCGCACGGCCACCCTCCGCCCCACGGTCGTTCCCCTCGAATGGCACCGCATGGGCGACCCCCCGGCCCGCCGCCCCGTCCGCGAACTCGGCAACGGCCCCACGGACCTCGCCCTGCTGGCCAGCGCGCTCGAGCGGGCGGCGAGGTCGGTGGCGGCCGTGGAGATACCGTCGTTGCTGTAGGTCTTCGACGGCCGTACGCGACACCCGGCCCTCATGAACGCGCTGCCCACACCGGCCCCGTCCGCACCGCGTGCGCACAGCCGCCCACGTCACGACCCAATCACGATCACCCGTTTGACAGCGCAGGCGCTCTTGCCGCCCTCGATGCCCCGGGCGTAGACCAGAGCGCACGGGACAGCGCCGGACGTTCGACGAAGAACGAGAACGGGGCAGTGATGCACAGAGCTCTTCGTACACACAAGTCGCCCAACCACTCGACGCACAGGTCACGCAGAGCCGCACACCACCGCGGGTCACCCAGGGCCGCGCAGGCCGCCGCAGCCGCCGTCGCCGTCGCGCTCGCCCTCACCGCGTGTGGCGGTGGCAGCAAGGACAAGAAGGAGAACGGAGGTACGAGCAGTGCCAGTGCGAGCGGCGACACCGTCACCCTCCCCAAGCTCGACGGCGAGAGCCTCGAAGTCGCCGCCGTCTGGACCGGCGAAGAGCAGAAGAACTTCAAGACGGTCCTCGCGGAGTTCGAGAAGCGCACCGGTGCGAAGGTGACCTTCGTGGCGGCCCAGGACCCGATCATCAACTTCCTCGGCTCGAAGATCGCGGGCGGCCAGCCGCCGGACGTCGCGCTGCTCCCGCAGCCCGGCGCCATCAAACAGGCCGTCGACAAGAAGTGGGCCAAGCCTCTCGGCCCCGAGGCCGTGGCCGAGCTCGCCAAGAACTACTCGCAGGGCTGGCAGGACATCGGCAAGGTGGGCGGCAAGCAGTACGGCGTGTATTACAAGGCCGCCAACAAGTCGCTGATCTGGTACAACGCCAAGGTCTTCGAGAACGCGGGCGCGAAGGAGCCCCAGACCTGGCAGGACCTGCTGACGACCGCGCAGACGGTCTACGACTCCGGTGTCACCCCGTTCTCCGTCGGCGGCGCCGACGGCTGGACCCTCACCGACTGGTTCGAGAACGTGTATCTCTCCCAGGCGGGCCCGGAGAAGTACGACCAGCTGAGCCAGCACAAGATCAAGTGGACGGATCCGTCCGTCAAGCAGGCCCTCACCACCCTCGCCGGGATCTGGGGCAAGAAGAACTACATCGCGGGCGGCGCGAACGGCGCCCTGCAGACGGAGTTCCCGAACTCCGTCACCCAGACCTTCACCGGCGGCGACCAGCCCAAGGCGGGCATGGTCTTCGAGGGCGACTTCGCACAGGTCAACATCGGCGAGACCAAGGCCAAGGTGGGCACGGACGCGAAGGTGTTCCCGTTCCCTGCCGTGGGCAGCACGGCACCCGTGGTCTCCGGCGGCGACGCGGCCGTCATCCTGAAGGACTCCAAGGCGGCGCAGGCGCTGGCCACCTTCCTGGCCTCCCCGGACGCGGCGACGATCCAGGCCAAGCTGGGCGGCTACCTCTCCCCCAACAAGAACGTGCCGAACTCGGCGTACCCGAACCCGGTGCAGCAGAAGATCGCCAAGTCCCTGATCGCGTCGGGCGACGACTTCCGTTTCGACATGTCCGACCAGGCCCCGCAGGCCTTCGGCGGCACGCCCGGCAAGGGTGAGTGGAAGGACCTCCAGGACTTCCTGAAGAACCCGACCGACGTCGCGGGCACCCAGGCGACGCTGGAGAAGGACGCGGCGGCGGCGTACGGCAGCGGAAGCTGATCCGGCGATGACGTCGGCAACGGCCGGAGGGACCGCACCGGTTCCTCCGGCCCGCACACGCAAGAGCATGACCGGCACCCGCAGGACCGTGGCGGTGCTGTTCCTGCTGCCCTGTCTCGTGCTGCTCGGCGCGCTCGTGGTCTACCCGATCGGGTACTCGCTGATCCGCAGCTTCCTCAACCAGTCCGGCGACGGTTTCGCCGGGGTCGACAACTACAAGGCGCTGTTCACCGACGACGGCATCCGTACCGCCCTCAAGAACAACGTCATCTGGGTCGTGTTCGCGCCCACCGTGGCGACCGCGCTCGGTCTCGTCTTCGCGGTCCTCACCGAACGGGTCCGCTGGGGCACGGCGTTCAAGCTGGTCGTCTTCATGCCGATGGCGATCTCGATGCTCGCCGCGGGGATCATCTTCCGGCTGGTGTACGACCAGGACCCGAACAAGGGGGTCGCGAACGCGGTCTGGGTGGGGGTGCACGACACCTTCGCCGAGTCGTCGGCGTTCCCGAACGCCCACCCGGGACGGCAGTCGCCGCTCCGGCCGGACAAGGGCGGGTTCCTCACCCAACAGGCCGTGCACGCCGGGCAGTCCGTCTCCCTTCCCCTCGTCGGCGTCGCCCCCGACAAGATGCCGGGCGGCGCGAAGAAGGCCGTACAGGCACCGTCCGAGCCCGGCAAGGTCACCGGCACCGCCTGGCAGGACTTCACCCGGGGCAAGGGCGTCGGCAGGCTCGGCCAGGTCGACCCGGGCGAACTCGGCTACCCGGGCATGAAGATCGAGGCGGTGAAGGACGGCAAGGTCGTCGATTCGGCGAAGGTACGGGACGACGGCACCTTCACGCTCTCCGACAAGGCGGACGGGGCCCGGCTGCGGCTCCCGGCGAGCAACTTCCGGGAGCCGTACAACGGCGTCGACTGGCTCGGCCCGTCGCTCGTCACCCCGGCCGTGATCGGAGCGTACGTCTGGATGTGGGCCGGCTTCGCCATGGTGCTCATCGCGGCGGGGCTCGCGGGCGTGCCGCGTGAACTCCTCGAAGCGGCGCGGGTGGACGGGGCGAACGAGTGGCAGGTGTTCCGGAGGGTCACCGTGCCGCTGCTCGCGCCCGTCCTCGCCGTCGTCCTGGTCACGCTGATGATCAACGTGCTGAAGGTCTTCGACCTGGTCTTCATCATCCCGCCGGGCTCCTCCCAGGACGACGCGAACGTGCTGGCCCTCGAGCTGTACCGGAAGGGCTTCTCCGAGGACCAGCCGGGCATCGCGAGCGCGATCGCCGTGTTCCTGCTGCTGCTCGTGATCCCGGTGGTGTGGTTCAACGTGCGCCGACTGCGGCGGGAGGTACGGCGATGACCACCCACGTCGGCGGTCTCACGAAGACCGCGCCCGTCACCGGCGTCAGGCCCAGGCCGTCGCTCGGCTCACGGCTCGCCAGCGGTGTCAGCGGCGGGATCGTCCGGGTCTTCCTCCTCCTCGTCGGCCTGTTCTGGCTGGTGCCGACGATCGGGCTGCTGCTGGCCTCGCTGCGCACACCGGAGGACATGAGCGCGTCCGGCTGGTGGAAGGTCTTCAGCGAGCCCTCCCAGCTCACCGTGGACAGTTACCAGAAGCTCCTGGAGAACGGCGACATCACCAGTTCGCTGGGGAACACGGTGCTGATCACCGTCCCGGCGACCGTCCTCGTCGTCGTCATCGGCGCGCTCGCGGGCTACGCCTTCGCCTGGATGGAGTTCCCGGGCCGCGACTGGTGGTTCCTGGCGGTGGTCGGTCTGCTGGTCGTCCCCGTGCAGGTGGCGCTGATCCCGATCGCCGAACTCTTCGGCAAGATCGGCATCTTCGGCACGATCTTCGGGGTGATCCTCTTCCACGTGGGCTTCGGTCTGCCCTTCGCGGTGTTCCTGCTGCGGAACTTCTTCGCGGAGATCCCCCGGGAGCTGCTGGAGGCGGCCCGGCTCGACGGCGCGGGTGAACTGCGCCTGTTCCTGAAGGTCGTGATGCCGCTCGGCGGTCCCGCGATCGCCTCGCTCGGCATCTTCCAGTTCCTGTGGGTGTGGAACGACATGCTGGTGGCGCTGGTGTTCTCCGACGCGGGCAGCCAGCCGATCACGGTCGCACTCCAGACCCAGGTGCGCCAGTTCGGCAACAACATCGACGTGCTGGCGCCCGGCGCCTTCATCTCGATGGTCATCCCGCTGGCCGTGTTCTTCGCGTTCCAACGTCAGTTCGTGTCCGGGGTGATGGCGGGCGCGGTGAAGTAGCCGGACAAATAAGCACATCAGGGGCGAGCCGGACACCGGCTCGCCCTTCGGCGTTCACCCAGAATCCCCCGTATGCCACATCTGGCGTAACCAAGTCACCCCTTCGGCCGTTGCCGGGCAGTATGCCCGCGCCGACCCATGGATGTCCCTTGCCCAGGTTCAGTGTCATCGTCCCCGCGTACAAGGTTCAGGCGTACCTGCACGAATGCCTCGAATCCGTGCTGGAGCAGTCCTGTCCGGACCTCGAACTGATCGCCGTCGACGACTGCTCGCCCGACGCCTGCGGTGCGATCATCGACGAGTTCGCCGCCCGTGACTCCCGGGTCCGTCCCGTCCGCCTGCCGGGGAACGTGGGCCTCGGCCGCGCCCGCAACGCGGGTCTCGAACACGCCACCGGCGACTACCTGCTCTTCCTGGACGGCGACGACACCCTCACCCCGGACACCCTGCGCGCGATCGCCGACCGGCTGAAGGAGACCGCCGAACCGGACGTCCTGGTCTACGACTACGCGCGCACCTACTGGAACGGGGACATCGTCCGCAACCGCTTCGCGGAGCAGCTCAGCGAGCGGGGACCCGCGCCCTTCCGGCTCGACGACCGGCCGGGGCTGCTCAGGGTCCTGATGGTGGTGTGGAACAAGGCGTACCGAAGGGAGTTCGTGCAGCGCGCGGGCCTCTCCTTCCCGCCCGGCTACTACGAGGACACCCCCTGGACCTACCCGGCGCTGATCTCCGCCGAGACGATCGCCACCCTCGACCGGGTCTGTGTGCACTACCGCCAGCGCCGTCAGGGCAACATCCTCGGCACCAGCAGCCGCAAGCACTTCGACATCTTCGAGCAGTACGACCGCGTCTTCGCGCATCTCGACGCGCACCCGGAACTGGCACGCTGGCGTCCGGTCCTGTTCCGCCGCATGGTCGACCACCTCTCCACGGTGTTCACCAAGCGAGGCCGGCTGCCGCGCGGCACCCGTGCCGAGTTCCTGCGCAAGGCCCGCACCCACTACCGCCGTTACCGCGCCCCGGGCGCCCCCGTCCGCCTCCGCACCCGCCTGCGGCACGCCCTGGTCCGGCTCGGCAACCACCGCACGTACCGGCTGCTCGGCCTGGCCACGAGTACCCACAAGAAGGCGCTGCGTGGCGTCAAGGGACTGCTGCGCAAGGTCCGCGGCGGCGCCCTCCAGTTCCACTACCGCGTCCAGCTCCGCCTGCCGCTGCGCGCCGACCGCGCCGTCTTCTCCAGCTACTGGGGGCGCGGCCACGGCTGCAACCCGGGCGCCCTGGAGTCCGCGTTCCGCGAACTCGCCCCGCACATCCGTACGGCGTGGATCGCGCACCCCGAGCACCACCACACGATCCCGGCCTCGACGCGCCGTCTGCGGCCCGGTACGACGGCGTACTGGACGGCGCTCGCCCGCTCCAAGTACCTCGTCAACAACGTCAACTTCGACCGCCGACTGGTCAAGCGCCCCGGCCAGATCATGATCCAGACCCAGCACGGCACCCCGCTCAAGTACATGGGCCTCGACCTCCAGGACCGCCCGGCGGCCGCCCGTGACACCGACTTCGCCGAGCTGCTGCGCAGCGCCGACAAGTGGGACTACTGCCTGTCGGGCAACCGCCACTCCACCCTGATCTGGGAGCGCGTCTTCCCCGCCGCGTACACGACGCTGGAGTACGGCCTCCCCCGCAACGACGTGTTCCAGCGGGCGACCTCGACGGACGTCACCCGGCTGCGGCAGTCCCTCGGCATCCCCGAGGGCACGGTCGCCGTCCTGTACGCGCCGACCTACCGCGACTACCGCCGCACCCAGCGTCTCGCCCTCGACCTGGAGCACGTCCTGCGCCGGCTCGGCCCCCGGTTCGTCGTCCTGACCCGCGCCCACCACTCGTACGCCGCCGCGCTGAGCACCCGCTCCGGGGCCCGGCTCATCGACGTCTCCGACCACCCGAGCATCGAGAACCTCTGCCTGGCCTCGGACGCGCTGGTCACCGACTACTCCTCCCTGATGTTCGACTACGCGGTCCTGGACCGGCCGATCGTGATCCACGCGGACGACTGGGAGGCGTACCAGGCCTCCCGGGGCACCTACTTCGACCTGCGGAACTTCCCGCCGGGCGCGGTCGCGCGCAGCGAGGACGAGCTGATCGACATCTTCGCGACCGGCCACTGGCGCGGCTCCCGCTCGACCCAGCTGCGGACCGCGTTCCGCGAGCGGTTCTGCCCGTACGAGGACGGCCGCGCCGCCGAGCGGGTCGTGCGCCATGTCGTGCTGGGCGAGAGCGCCGGGCTGCCGCGGGTGCTGCCGCCCGCGGAGCGCCACCCGGTCCCCTCGGCCGCAGCCGCCCGTCCCCGGACCCCCCTGGCCACCGTGCCCGCGCCGGGCACCCCCGTCCGCCCCGTCGCCGAGACCCTCTGAACCGGAGCAGGCATGCCCTCCAGCCCCTCCCGGCCCACCCCGACGAGACCCGTCACCTGGCGCCCCGCCGGGCGGCCCGGGCGCTGACACCCACCAGCACCCCGGCAGCAGCCCGAGAAGCAACCAGAGAAGCACCCAGAGAAGCACCCAGAGAAGTAAGCAGAGAAAGAGCAGAATGCCCCGCTTCAGCATCATCGTCCCCACTCATGGAGTCGCCGGGCGACTGGCCCTCGCACTGGACTCGGTCCTCGACCAGTCCTTCGGCGACTTCGAGCTGATCCCGGTCTGCGACGGGCCGGACTCCCCGGCGGGCGAGGTCGCCGCCGGGTACGCCGCGCGGGATTCCCGGGTCGCCCCGGTCCACTCACCGCCCGCGGACGGACTGAGCGGGGCGCGCAACACCGGGACCGGGGCGGCGCGCGGCACGTATCTGCTCTTCCTCGACGGCGACGACGTCCTGGTGCCGGGCGCGCTGGCCGCCCTGGACCACACACTCCGCAAGGAGCCCGAGGAGGCGGACGTCCTCTACTTCGGACACGAACGCGTCCACTGGTGGGACGCCGAGACCAGCACACCGCCCCTCCCGAAGGCCCCGGACGGGGTGTTCCCCCCGGACCGGGCGCCGCGACTGACCGGGGCGGGCCTTCCGGCGTGGAGCGCGGCCTACCGCCGGGCGTTCCTGCGGGAGCGGCGCCTCGCCTTCCCCCCGGGGCACTTCACGGATCTCGGCTGGGGCGGCCTGGTGACGGTCGCCGCCGGGCGGGTGGCGGTGCTGCGCCAGGTCGTCGTACGGCATCGGCTGCGGCGGCAGGGCAGCCGCCTGAACACGCCGGGCGAGCACCAGTTCCAGCTTCTCGACCAGGTCGACCTGGTGCTGCGCCGGGCGGCCGAGGAGAAGCTGTCCGTGGAGCGGTCGCGGGCGCTGTTCGGTGACCTCTTCGCTGCGGTGCTGAAGTCCGCCGCCCATCCGAAGCGGCTTCCGCTGCACCGGCGCCGGGCCTTCTTCCGGCGCGCCGGCCGGCTCTACCGGCGCCACCGGCCCGCCGGGTTCCAGCCGCCGCCGGGCCGGATCGGGGTGCAGTACCGGCTCCTGGCCGCCGGGGCGTACAGCGCCTTCCGCGCGCTGCGCGGCGTCAGCCGGCGGATGACGAGGGCCGGCCGGCAGCTGCCGCACCCCCGGCTGCTGAGCGCCCGCGCGCGGTACGCCGTGCAACTGCGCCTCCCCCTCGACGAGAACCTCGTCGTGTACTGCGCCTACTGGGGCCGCGGTTACGCCTGCAGCCCGGCCGCGATCCACGCCAAGGCCCTCGAACTCGCCCCGCATCTGCGCTCGGTGTTCCTGGTCGAGGCCGACGCGGTGGACCAGGTCCCGGACGGTGTCGAGCACGCGGTGATCGGCAGCCCGCGCGCCTGGGAGGTGCTGGCCCGAGCCAAGTACCTGGTCAACAACGCCAATTTCGCGGACGGTGTCGTCAAGCGGCCCGGCAGCGTGCATCTGCAGACCCAGCACGGCACCCCGCTGAAGACGATGGGCGTCGACCAGTCGACGTATCCGATCGTGGCCGCCGCGACCGGCAGCTTCGCCAAGCTGCTGGCCCGGGTGGACCGCTGGGACTACAACCTCTCCTCCAACCGGCACTCCACCCAGATGTGGGAGCGGGCCTTCCCGGGCACGTACGAGGCCCTGGAGTACGGCTATCCGCGCAACGATGTCTACTGCACGGCGACCGCCGAGGACGTGGCCCGCGTCCGCGCCCGGCTGGGCGTCCCCGAGGGCAGGACCGCCCTTCTCTACGCGCCCACGCACCGCGACTACAGCACCGGCTTCGAGTCCCGGCTCGACCTGGAGGCCTTCTGCGAGGAGATCGGCGACGAGTTCGTCGTGCTCCTGCGCGCCCACTACTTCTACGACGAGGGCAGGGGCACAAGCAGCGGCCGGATCATCGACGTGACCCGGCACCGGGCCTCGGAGGACGTCTGCCTGGCCGCCGACGCGCTGATCACGGACTACTCGTCGATCATGTTCGACTACGCCAACCTCGACCGCCCGATCGTCGTGTACGCCGACGACTGGGAGGTCTACCAGGAGACGCGGGGCGTCTACTTCGACCTGATGGAGGCACCGCCGGGCCCGGTGGTGCGCACCCCGGGGGAGCTAGCGGGGGCCTTCCGTGACCGCTCCTACGCGGACGACTCCTCGCGAGCCCTGCGGGCCGCGTTCCGTGAGCGCTTCTGCCAGTTCGACGACGGGCAGGCCGCCGAGCGGGTCGTCCGCAGAGTGCTGCTGGGCCGGCCGCCGGAGGCGATCCCGCCGGTGATCCCGCTCGCCGAGCGCCTTCCGGCCCCTGCCGCGTCCACCCTCGTAAGGAGCTGACGTGCCCCGCTTCAGCGTCATCGTCCCCGTCTTCAAGGTGCAGGGCTTTCTGCGCGAGTGCCTCGACTCGGTCCTGGACCAGTCGTACACCGACATCGAGGTGATCGCGGTCGACGACTGCTCGCCGGACGGCTGCGGCGCGATCCTCGACGAGTACGCGGCCCGCGAACCGCGCCTGCGGGTGCTGCACCTGCCGCGGAACGTCGGCCTCGGCCGCGCCCGCAACGCCGGACTGCCGTACGCGACGGGGGACTACCTCTTCTTCCTCGACAGCGACGACACCCTCACGCAGGGCGCACTGCGCGCCTTGGCCGACCGCCTCGACGAGACGGCCGACCCCGATGTGCTGGTCTTCGACTACGCGCGCACCTACTGGTGGGGCGGCACGCGCCGCAACGCCCTCGCGCAGGTGCTGGCCGAGGGCGGCGACGGCTGCTTCACGGCCGCCGAACACCCGGAGCTCCTCGACCTGTTGATGGTCGTGTGGAACAAGGTCTACCGCCGCGCGTTCGTCGAGCGGGAGGGCTTCACCTTCCCGCCCGGCTACTACGAGGACACCCCCTGGACCTTCCCGGTCCTGCTCAGCGCGGAGCGGATCGCCACCCTGGACCGGATCTGCCTGAGCTACCGGCAGCGCCGCCAGGGCAACATCCTGTCCACCACCAGCCGCAAGCACTTCGACATCCACGACCAGTACGAGCGCGTCTTCGCCTTCGTCGACTCCCGCCCGCGGCTGTCGAGCTGGCGCCCGTTCCTGCACCGCAAGATGGGCGAACACTGTCTGGACATTCTCGCCAAGCCGGACCGGCTGCCCGCCTCCGACAAGGGCGAGTTCTTCCGGCGCACGGCCGTCCTCTTCCGCAAGCACAAGGGCGGCGGCCCGGTGCCGCGCGAACTGCGTGTCCTCCAGGGCGGGTACGTGACCTACCTCGCCCGGCGCCAGTCCGGCCGCCTCGGCGCGGAACTCGGGCGGCGCGGACTCCAGGTGCGCAAGGTGGCGGCCGGCCGGGTCAAGAGCGGCTGGTCCGCGGCGCACGAGCACCGGCCGCTGGACCCGGACCTCGCGGTGTACTCGGCGTTCTCGCACCGCGGGGTGCTCGGCGACCCGGGCGCGATCTACCACGCGGCGCGCGAACTCGCCCCGCACGTCCGGGGGGTGTGGGTGGTGCGCGAGGACCAGGTGCCGCTGCTGCCGCCCGGCGTCGAGTACGTCCTGCCGGACTCGCTCGGCTACCGCCGGGTCACCGCCCGCGCCACGTACCTGATCAACAACGTCAACTGGCCCGGCACCCTGGTCAAGCGCGCGGGCAGCGTCCATGTGCACACCCACCAGGGCACCCCGCTGAAGTACATGGGAGCCGACCTGCGCGACAAGCCAGGCGCCCGGCACGGCTTCGACGTGCCGCAGATGCTGCGCCGCGCCGACCGCTGGGACTACAGCCTGGTCGCCAACCGCCACTCCGAACTGGTCTGGGACCGCGCCTACCCCTGCCACTTCACCTCGCTGCGCACCGGCAGCCCCCGCAACGACGTCCTCGTACGGGCCCGGCCCGAGGACGGTGCGGCGGTCCGCGCCCGCCTCGGCATCCCGGCCGGCCACCGGGTGGTGCTGTACGCGCCGACGCGCCGTGACTACGTCCGCGGCGGACTCGTCGACCGGATCGACCTCGCCCGGTTCGCCGACGACCTCGGCGAGGGCCACACCCTCCTCGTACGGCTGCACCCCTCGCTCACGGACGGCCCCTCGCGCGGGATGGGCCTGTCCGAGCTGCACCGGCGCGGGGTCGTGCTCGACGCGACCGACGAGCCGCACGTCGAGGACCTGATGCTCGCCTCCGACGTGCTGGTCACGGACTACTCGGCCCTGATGTTCGACTACGCCAACCTGGGCCGGCCGATCGTGATCCACGCGGACGACTGGGGCGCGTACGCCGCGAGCCGGGGCGCGTATTTCGACATCACGGCCGACGCGCCGGGCCATGTGGCCCGCTCCTACCGGGAGCTGGCGTGGCTGTTCGCGTCCGGGTCCTGGCGGGACGAGGAGTCGGCACGGCTGCGGTCCGGGTTCCGGGCGCGGTTCTGCGCGTTCGACGACGGGCGGGCGGCCGAGCGGGTGGTACGGACGCTGATGCTCGGCGAGCGCGTCGAGCACCCGGCGCCGGTGGCGGTGCTGCCCGCGCAGGCGGGACACGACGTCCTCACGTCGTCGTGAGTGCCCTCAAAACCGTCGTCGGCCCGTTCGTGAAGCCGCGCCCGCCCCGGTTCTGGGTGGTCGTCCTGGCCGCCGTCTTCGCCCTGCTCCAGCTCGCGAACGTCACCGGCCGCGACACCCCCGACACCAAGAACTACCTCTCGTACGCCCTGAGTCTGCGCGGCGCGAGCAAGCGCGAGGCGGCCGCGGCCACCATCGACTACGCCTGCGCCGGCCGGGCGTCCATCGCGCGCCGCAACCAGAGCGTCAACGTCGTCCACTTCCATGAGCCGAGCCCTGCCGGGCGGGTCGTCGAGGAGTGCCGGCGCGACCAGTGGGGCTGGGTGTCGAAGCGGCTGAGCGCCGGGCAGACGGTGGGCCGCACCGTGCCGTTCATGCCGCCGCGCTTCATGCGGATCTTCGAGGCGCGCCCCGGCTACCCCCTCTTCCTGGTCCCCTTCATCACCGTCCTCGGCGTGAAGTGGGGCCTGTGGACGTCGAGTGTCCTCATCACGGTCACCGGGGGCGTACTCGCCTTCCTGGTGCTGCGCACTCTGCGTGCCCCCACCGTCGCCGCGCTGACCGGACAGGCCCTCTTCTACGTCCTGCCGTGCGGCACGACCGCCATGCGGCCCATGACCGAGGGCCTGCTGCTGACCCTGACACTGGCGGCGCTGTGGGGCTGCGCACTCGCTCTGGAGGGCCGCACGCGGGCCGCGACCGCGCTGGTCGGCGGGTCCCTGGCCGCGCTCTTCGCCGTCAAGCACTCACAGGCGCTGTTCCTCGGGCTGTGCCTGGCGGGCGCCTGCGCGGTGCTCGGCATCCGGCGCGGCGGAGCACGGCAACCGCTACGGAGGCTCGCACGGCCGTTGCGGGAGGTGGGGGTGGTGGCGGCCTGCGGGGTCGCCGTCACCTTGCTCGCTGCGAAGGTGCTGGGCCACCCGTCCGAGTCGGAGTCCCTCCAGGACCTGCTCACGGCCCACTTCTCCCGGCCCGACCGCAGCCGTCCGTGGTCGGATTTCCTCGACCTGGAGGTCAACTTCTGGGTGGAGTGGCTGCGTCGCGAGCTCCGGCAGCCGTTCTTCCCGACGGCCCTGCTGGCCGGGGCCTGGGGCGCGCTGCGGCAGCGTCCGGCCTTCGGGGTGTTCTTGGTCGCGGGCGCGCTCACCGGCGTCCTCAACCAGGCCGGGCACCCCGACATCAACATCTACGGCGACCGGCTGATCGTGCTGGCGTGGCTGCTGCCGGTGGTGGGACTTCCGCTGCTGCTGGAACAGGTCGTACGGCCGCGGGTGTGGGGGCTCGACACCGTGCCTCGACGAGTCGCTCGATGAGGTGAAGTTCGGCAAAGCCGTCGGCCTCGGTGGGCATATACGACAAATGACCCGAACAGCTCAGACCGAGGTCGACCTCCCCGTCCGGCGGACCGCCCGCGGCGCGACCGCGCTGCGCGGCGGCACCCCCTGGCACCCCACGCCCTATCAGGTCTTCGGCGGACTGTTCTGGCTGGTGCTGTGCCTCGCCTCCTGGCGGGTGCCGATGTGCTGCGACTTCGGCCAGCACGCGGCGGTCGTCGAGCGCCTCAAGGCCAACCTCCTGCATCCGGCCCATCCGACGGCGGACCTGCCGGGCGAGGGCAGCCCCTTCTACTCTCCGTACACCGTGGCCCAGGGCGCCTTCGCCCGGCTGACGGGGCTCGCGGGCTGGGAGGTGGTCCGGCTCTCGACGCCGCTGAACCTGCTGGTGCTGCTGACGGGGATCGGCCGCTTCGTGCGCGTCCTGGCGCCCCGCCGGCCCTGGGCACCGGTGTGCGCGCTGCTCGCGATGGTGCTGCTGTGGGGCACCGAGCGTGCCTGGTCGAGCGGGTACCTCGGGCTGATGTCGATGACGGGCAACCTCGGCTATCCGTCGACGTTCGCCATCGGGCTCACCTTCTGGGCCTGGGCGCTCACGGGCACGCTCGCGGGAGGGATCGGCGGCCCGGTCCGGTTCGTCGGCCCGAGCGGGCTGCGGAGCCTGTCCGGGTACAAGGGGCTCGGCGTCCTCTACGGTCTGATCCTGCTCGTCCATCCGATCACCGCGTCGGCGGCGGCGCTCGGGGCGGTGGCGTTCGTGGCCGGGTGGCAGCGGGGATGGCGGGCGGCCGTGGCGGCCCGGTGGGCGATCACGGGGGCGGCGGCGCTGATGGTCGCCCATCTCTGGCCGTACTTCGACGTCCTCACGCTGCCCGGGGACCACAGCATGGACGCGATGCACCGGCGGCTGTACGAGGGGGTGCCCGGACACTTCTGGCTGGCGCTGATCGGGGTACCGGCACTATGGCTGCGCGCACGGCGCTCCCGGCGGGACCCCCTGGTGCTGATGTTCGCACTGGACTGCCTGGTGGTGGCGTACGGCTGGGCCAGCGGGCACTACACCTACGGCAGGATCCTGGGACTCGCGCTCGTGGCACCGCAGTTCGCGCTCGCGATCGAGCTGGCGGCGGCGCGGCCGTGGCCGGTGTGGCGGCGGGCGCTGGGGGCGGTGGCGGCCGTCGGCGCCGGCGTCGGCTTCCTCACGGTGCAGGCCGGTGCCGTCGTACCGCGTTCACTCGATCCGGTGAGTTTCGACCAGCCGCCGCGCTGGCCCTCGTACGACTGGGCGGCACGGCACATCAAGCCCGGCGAGGTGGTGATCGCCGACGGGTACTACGCCGCCCGTCTGATCCCGGGCTACGGCCCGAACCTGGCCGCGCCCGTGTGGCCGGACGCGGGACTGGACGAACGGGAGCGGGTGCGGCGGCTCGCGGCCGTCCGGGGGTACCTCGACCCCGCGTCGACGCCGGCGCGGCGCTCCGCGGTGGTGCGGCGGTATCACGTGCGGTGGCTGCTGCTGACGCGGTGGAGCCGGGTGCCGGAGGAGGCGACGGTGGTGGACTGGAGCCGGCGCACGGGCGAGGTCCTCGCGAGGGTCGCTCCGCGCAGTGGACGCGGCGGAGCCGCGCATGCCACAGCCCCGCGCCCCTGACGGGGCGCGGGTACCGAGTGGCGTCACAGCCTCTGGGTCACTCGCTCGCGAACTACTCGATGACGAGCTCGACCGGGATGTTGCCGCGGGTGGCGTTGGAGTAGGGGCAGACCTGGTGGGCCTGCTCGACCAGCTTGCGGCCGGTGGCCTCGTCCACGGACTCGGGCAGCTCGATGCGGAGCGTGACGGCCAGGGCGAAGCCCTCGCCCTGCTTGCCGATGGTCACCTCGCCGGTCACCGCGGCGTCGCTGACGTCGACCTTCGCCATGCGGCCGACGACACCGAGGGCGCTGGCGAAACAGGCGGCGTAACCGGCGGCGAACAGCTGCTCGGGGTTGGTGCCCTTTCCGCTGCCGCCCATCTCCACCGGAATCGCCAGCTGGATGTCGAGCTTGTTGTCGGAGCTGACGGCGCGGCCGTCACGGCCGTGGGTGGCGGTGGCGACAGCGGTGTAGAGCGCGTCCATGGGGACCATCCCTCTCAAGTCAAGGTCTTGCCGGGGCGGCCGGTCCGACCGCCTCACGGCCTCAATTAGAGCACGCAATTCAATTGTGCACAACTTAATGATGGGCAAGAGCTATCATGGAGCCATGACCGCCATGCCGACCCCGAGCACCCAGGCCCCGTCCGACGGGGACTACCTCCGTCTCGACCAGCAGATCTGCTTCTCCCTGAACGCCGCCTCACGCGCCTTCGGGGGCGTGTACCGGGTGGTCCTCAAGGACCTCGGGCTCACCTACCCCCAGTACCTGGTGATGCTGGTGCTGTGGGAGCACGGCGAGCTGCCCGTGAAGAAGGTCGGCGAGCATCTGCGGCTCGACTCCGGGACGCTGTCCCCGCTGCTCAAGCGGCTGGAGGCGGCCGGCCTGGTGCGACGGGAGCGCAGTGCGGTGGACGAGCGCTCCGTGCACGTCCACCTCACGGACGAGGGCACGGCCCTGCGCGAGCGTGCGCTGCTCGTGCCGCGCCGGATCGCCGCGGCGACGGGCGCGGACATCGAGGAGATCCGGGAGCTGCAGGCGCGGCTCGACCGGCTCACGGCGGCGCTGGACGCGGCGACGCTCGACCCCGCGGCCCTGGCCGCGGTCGGCGCGGACGTCTCCTAGGGTCCGATCCGCCGGACAGGTCCCGGCTGCGGCATAGGTACGCCGGACGGTCCTAGCGGTGGCGTACATACAGGCGAAGGGTGACACCCCTGCGGACGACCTGCTCGCGCAGGGTGAATTCCTTGGCGAGTACGGCGCGTTTGGTCGCCTCGGTCGCGACCTGGGTGTCCGGATGCCAGTGCGGCCGGAACACGAACGGTTCGCACACCAGCCACACCCGGTCGAGCCGCTCGAGCCGGCTGCGCAGTTCGCGCGGGCCCACTTCCGTCCCGTACAGCGTCCCGGACGCCAAGGCGGACGTCTTCAGGGCGACGTCGCGCACCCCGCGGAAGCCCGCCGGGTAGGCCAGCGCCGAGCGACGTGTGAGCGACGGCAGGTACAACACCGGGTCACCGGGCCGTAGTTCGCGACCGGCGGCGGCGGAGACGGCGGCGAGGTTGTCGGGACGGTGCGCGGGGTCGCGGTCCTTGCGGAGCAGCGGGAGCTGGACGGCGAGGGCGAGGGAGATGGCGAGGACACCGGCGAGGGCGACGAGGCGGGGAGCCGCGGCGCCGGGCAGCCGGGACACCCACCCGGTCAGCCGCTCCGCCCCCGCCGCGGCCAGCAGCGGTGCCCCCGCCAGCGCGTAGAGCACATACCGCTCGTCGTACAGCGGCCGGAAGCGGGAGACCGCGATCAGGACCGCCGGCGGGACCAGCAGCAGCGGCAGGGCGACCGACACGAGGTTCAGCTCGCCTCGTCGCGGGAACGGGCGCCACAGGGAGAGTGCAATCAGGAACACATAGGGCACGAACACCAGTTGGGCCTGACTGAGGAACGCGTGCATCAGGTTGTCCACGCTCTTGCGGTTCGGCACCGCCAGCCATGCCACCTGCGCCGACTGCCGGTGGGAGACGAGCGCGAGCGGCGCCATGACGAGCAACGTGGCCCCCGCCGCGATGCCCCATCGCCACCACACCCGCCACGGCATCCGCGTCAGCACCAGGGTCGTCCCGTGCGCGAGCAGGAGGAATACGGCGAACTCGTGCAGCAGGCAGGTGACGGCGACGGTCACGCCGTAGGCCCACCAGCCCCTGCCCCCGCGCAGGGCCCGCACGAGGAGCAGGGTCGCCGCCGTCGCCCCGGCCGCGACCAGGGCGTACGAGCGGCCTTCCTGGGCGAAGTGCCCGGTCAGGGGTGTGACCGCGTACAGCAGTCCTGCCCAGAGGCCGACGCGGGGGTTGCACAGACGGATCCCGAGGGCGGCGACGAGACCCGCGGTCGCGGCGGCGCCGACGACCGAGGGCAGGCGCAGGGCGACCTCGCCGGGGGCGGGGAGGAGGACGAAATGCATGAAGAGGTAGTACAGACCGTGCACCGCGTCGACGTGGTGCAACAGATGCCAGATCTGCGGAACCGAGCGCCGCGCGACCTGGTAGGTGGCCGCCTCGTCGCGCCACATGCCCCCGCGGTCGAGCCTCCAGAGCCCGAGCGTGAGCATGACGAGCACGGGCAGCACCACGGCGACGACCCGCGCCACGGGCTCGGCCGAGGCCCCCGGGACATCCGGAGCCTGCCGGCGGCCGGCGCCGGACTGTTTCACTAACACGCTTCCCCCATGTCCCATTTCTTACTATTAACTGACCTTCGTTAACCTTTGATGGCGTATCGGTTCTTGTGAGGCATCCGAGAGCTTACGATCCGGGCTTGATGAGCGCTTACCTGAGCCCCCGAGGCCGATCCCGTCTGCTCCCCCTCGCCGCCGCCTGGATGGCGACCCGCGCGCTGATGCTGTGGCTGCTCGCGCACGACGACCTCTCCGTGCTGGGCGGCGGCGGGGTCTCCCGCGAGGTGAGTCACCTCTATTTCCGCTGGTACGAGACCCTGTCGCACGGCGCCTATCCGGCGGGTGACCGGCTGTGGCAGTACCCGCCGGGCGCGGGCCCCGTACTGCTCTCGCCCGGACTGCTGCCGGGCCTGACCTACCCGCACGCCTTCGTGGCCCTGACGCTGGTCGCGGACGCCGTGATCGTGCTGGCCCTGGCACGCGCGGGCAGCAGACCCGGCCGCAGCCTGCGCGGCGCGGCACTGTGGACGCTGGGCCTGCCGTTGCTGCTGCACATCCCGCTCGCCCGCTACGACGTACAGGTCACGGCGTTCGCCGTCGTCTCCCTGCTGGCGATGAAGCGCTCCCCGCGCGCGGGCGGCGCGTTCGCCGCGCTCGGCGCCCTGGTGAAGGTCTGGCCCGCGCTCGTCCTCATCGGCACACCCCGGGGCCGTACGACCCGGGAGGCCTGGACGTCCGCGGCGCTCACGGCGGTCACCCTGCTCACCGCCCTCGCGACGGCCTTCAGCGACCCCTTCGACTTCCTGCGCCAGCAGGGTGGCCGGGGCGTGCAGATCGAGTCGCTCGGCGGCACGGTGCTCGGCTTCGCGCGCCACGCGGGCTGGCCCGGCAGCGTGCGCTATCAGTACGGCGCGATGGAGTTCGTGGGCCCGCACGTCCAGACCGTCGCGACCCTCTCGCTCGCCCTGACGGCCGTCTCCTTCGCGCTGCTGCTGCTGTGGCGGGTGCGCGCACGCCACTGGACGGCGGCGACCCCGTACGACGCCGCACTCGCCGCCGTGCTGATGTTCACGGTGACCAGCCGGGTGATCAGCCCCCAGTACATGGTGTGGCTGCTCGGTCTGGCCGCCGTGTGCCTGACATCGCGGCACACCACACAGCGCCCGGTGGCGGTGCTCGTCGTCGCGGCGACGGCGGTAAGCTCCGTCGCCTACCCTGCCCTGTACGGGGAGGTCATCGACAGCACCTGGACGGGCTGTTTGCTCATGCTCATCCGCAACGGTCTGCTGGCGGTCGCGGCGGTGCTGTCCTTCACCCGGCTCTGGCACTCCGGACTTCCCGTGCTCGTGGTGGATCGGCCGAAAAACGACAGGCGGAATCGGAACCCCCACTCGATTCCTGTCGTCTTCCGGACCGGCTACTAAGTACCTCTTAACGGATAATTACTGTCAAGCCCTACGATTTCGGCCCGTGGATCCTATGAAACCTCACCACTCGCAGGTCTGTGTCGTCGTCATCGGTTACAACGACGCCGACCACGTGACGGACGCGGTGCGTTCGGCACTCGCTCAGGGCCCGGCCGTCCGGGAGGTGCTGGCCGTCGACGACCGCTCGACCGACGGCAGCGCCGACCTCCTCGACCGCCTCGCCGCCGATGAGCCGCGCGTGAAGGTCATACGCCGCCCGGAGAACAGCGGCGGCTGCGGGAGCCCCCGCAACGACGGGATCGACGCGGCGACCGCCCCGTACGTGATGTTCCTGGACAGCGACGACGTGCTGCCGCCGGGCGCCGTGGACGCGCTGCTCGAAGCGGCGCGGGAACAGCGCACGGAGGTCGCGGCGGGTCTGTGCGTACGCCGCGAACTGCCCTCGGGCCGCGAGGTCCCCTGGGAACGCGACCTCTACGCGAAGCCCGCGCTGATCCCCCACCCGACGCAGCGGCCCCGTCTGGTCCACGACACGCTGTGCGTCAACAAGCTGTACCGAACCGACTTCCTTCGTGAACACGCGATCCGCTTCCCCGAGGGCCGTCACCCGTACGAGGACTTCGTGTTCACCGCGCGCGTGCTGGCCGCCGGGCCGCGCATCGCGCTGATCCCCGACACGGTGTACGTGTGGCATGTGCGGCGCGGCGCCCAGCAGTTGTCGATCTCGCTGGACCGCGCGGACATCGAGAACTGGCGCTCCCGCACCAAGGCGCACCACACCGCCTACGAGATCCTGCTCAGCGCCGGCGAGAAGCAGCTCGCCCGGGCCGCCAACGCGAAGTTCCTCGACCATGAACTGCGCATGTACGCCCGTGAGTTGGAGCTGCGCGACGCCGACTACCGGCGGGCTTGGTGGGAGCTCACGCGCACGTACCTGTCGACGTTCGACGCAAGCGACTTCACCGTCAACCCGACCGCCCCCGGCCGGCTGATCGCCCGTGTCGTGCTCGCCTCCGAAGAGCCCCGCGACCTGCCGCGCCTCAAGGAACTCGCCGCCCGCCCGGCCCGGTTGCGCCCGCCGTACGCCCGCGCCGCCGACGGCACGCCCGTCTGGTCGGACGACCTTCCCCAGGTCACGCTGGACCACTACCTGCAACGCCCCGCGCATGTGCTGCCCGCGGCGGTCGACGCGGAACTGCGTCCCCGCGCGCGTGCGGCACGGCTGCGGCTGCGCCTGCACGACCTGTACGGACGGCTCGCGGAGGCCGGCCCGGCCTCGGCGGACGTGGAGTTCACGCACCGGGACGAGGAGCGGATCGGGCTGAGCCTGCCGGTCGAGCTGACCCAGGACGCGGACCGGTCCACCTGGTCGGGCGAGCTGCCGGTGGACCTGTCGGCGCTGGGCTCGGGCACCTGGGACCTGCGGCTGCGGGTTCACTACCGTGACGGTTCGAGCCGGGACGTCACCGCGCACGCGGTCGGCGGCGGGGGCCTGCTGCGCCGCCGCGCGGTCCCGAACCTGCGGTACGGCGTCCTGCTGGTGCAGCCGTACCGCACCCACGCGGGGTCGCTGGCCGTGCGTCTGGCGCCCGGACTGCGCGGGTTGACCGACGTGGTGCGCCGTCGGCTCAAGCGCCTGCTTCACTGATGTCACAACGGCACATCGATCTCACCCCGAGCTCCCACTGACTCACACCGACCTCACACCGACCTCACACCGATCACACTCCCGAGGGGACGACCGTTCATGACCTGGCTGATCACCGGCGGCGCCGGCTACATCGGGGCGCACGTGGTGCGCGCGATGCGGGACGCGGGCGAGCAGGCCGTGGTCTACGACGACCTGTCCACGGGCATCGCCGAGCGGGTCCCCTCCGACGTACCGCTGGTGGTCGGCTCGACGCTGGACGCCGAACTGCTGGCCCGCACGATCGAGGAGCACGCGATCACCGGCGTGGTCCACCTCGCGGCGAAGAAGCAGGTCGGCGAGTCCGTCGACCTCCCGCTGCACTACTACCGCGAGAACGTCGAGGGCCTGCGGGTTCTCCTGGAGGCGGTGACGGCGACGTCCGTCGGCTCCTTCGTGTTCTCGTCCTCCGCCGCGGTCTACGGCATGCCGGACGTCAACCTGGTGACGGAGGAGACCCCCTGCGCACCCATGAGCCCCTACGGCGAGACGAAGCTGGCGGGCGAGTGGCTGGTCCGTGCGACGGGCCGCGCCACGGGCCTGTCCACGGCGTCGCTGCGCTACTTCAACGTGGCGGGGGCGGCGACCCCCGAACTCGCCGACGTCGGTGTCTTCAACCTCGTCCCCATGGTCTTCGAGAAGCTCACGGAGGACGCGCCCCCGCGCATCTTCGGTGACGACTACCCGACGCCCGACGGGACGTGCGTTCGGGACTACATCCACGTGGTGGACCTGGCGGAGGCCCACGTGGCCGCGGCCCGCGCCCTGGAGGCCTCGCCCGGGCGGGACCTGACCCTCAACATCGGCCGCGGGGAAGGCGTTTCCGTCCGCGAGATGATCGACCGGATCAACGCGATCACCGGCTACGACCGTCCCGCGGTGACCACACCGCGCCGCCCCGGCGACCCGGCGCGCGTCGTCGCCTCCGCCGACCGCATCGCGGTGGAACTGGGCTGGAAGGCGAAGTACGACGTGCAGGACATGATCACGTCGGCATGGGCGGGGTGGGTACGGCTGCACCCCGGCGCGGCGCGCTCGTAGCGCCTGCCGGCCCAGGCCCTGTCCGGCGGACCGGCCTCAGACGGAGACGGCCTGCGGGGTCCGGCTCTGGCTCTGCTCGGATTCCAGCAGGGGAAAGGTGACGCCGGTCAGTTCCTCGGAGGCCGCCCACAGGCGGACCGCGGACACCGGGTCGCTGGCCGCGGCCGAGCGCCCGACCAGTGTCGGCGCGCCGCGCATCTCGCCGAGCCCGTCGGGTCCCACATAGCTGGCGCCGGGCAGGTCCTGCGTCGCGGCGTACAGCGTGGGCAGGGCGCCGGCCTTGTTGTCCTGGGCGATGAACCGGTTGCCCACCGCCATCAGCGTGCGCCGCAGCACGCTGGCGTCCCGGCCCTGGAGACCGGTGGCGGCCCAGCCGGGGTGCGCGGCGAGGGCCCGCACGGACGAACCCGCGGCGGCCAGCCGGCTCTGGAGTTCCAGGGTGAACAGGAGATTGGCGAGCTTGGACTGGCTGTAGGCGGCGACGGGCGAGTACTCGCCGGTCAGGTTCAGGTTCTCGAAGTGGATGCGGGGGGTGCCGGGCATCTTGTGCGCCCCCGAGGACACGGTGACCACCCGGTCGGTGAGGTACGGCAGCAGCAGGTTCGTCAGGGCGAAGTGCCCCAGGTGGTTGGTCCCGAACTGCATCTCGAAGCCGTCCTTCGTGGCGGCCTCGGGGATGTTCATGACGCCCGCGTTGTTGATCAGCAGATCGAGTCCGCCCCGCCAGGACGCGGCGAACTCACGCACGGACGCGAGGTCCGCGAGGTCCAGTCGGCGCACCTCGACGCTTCCGTTGACCGTGCGGGCGGCGGCCTCCCCGCGCTCCGGGTCCCGTACGGCGAGGACGACATGGGCGCCGGCCCGGGCGAGGGCGTCGACGGTGGCGATGCCGAGCCCGCTGTTGGCGCCGGTGACCACGGCCGTACGGCCGCGCTGGTCACCGATGTCGCCCGCGTTCCACTTGCTGTTCTGATCAGCCGAGTGCTTGGTAGCCATGCCCTGAATGTAGACGCCGACAACAATGATGTCAACGACAACAATGATGACGATGCCAACAAAGCTGACAGCGCCAACAATGTAGTCGCCGGTTACATACCGGATAGACTGTCGGGCATGCAGACCCGCCCTCGCCGCTACCACCATGGAGACCTGCGCGCCGCACTGCTGACCCGCGCCGAGGAAACGCTCGAGGAGAAGGGCCCCGGCGCCCTGTCCCTGCGCGAACTGGCCCGCGACCTGGGCGTCAGCCACGCGGCCCCGAGCCGGCACTTCAAGGACAAGCAGGCCCTGCTGGACGCGCTGGCCCTGGCCGGCTTCGAACGGCTCCTGGCCACCCTGAACGCGTCGCAGGAGACCGCGGGCGAGTCCTTCGCCGACCGGCTCGGCGCCCTGGCCCGCACCTACGTGGGCTTCGCCACCGCCAACGCGGAACTCCTGGACCTCATGTTCGCCGTCAAGCACGACCCGGCGGCGTCCGAGGCCCTGGTCGAGGCCGCCCAGAGCATGGGGGGCCTGGCCGCGGAACTCATCACGGAGGCCCAGGGCCGGGGCGAGGTGCGCGAAGGCCCCCTGGAAGCAATCGCCATCCCGATCTTCAGCACCCTCAACGGCTTCGCGCGGCTCGCGGTCAGCGTCACCCTGCCCAGCGCCACCCTGGACAGGGACCTGGAACACGTCATCGCCCACACCCTCCGCGGCTGCGCCCCGGACTCCCCCGCACCGCGCTGACCCCATGCCCCGCCCTCAAGAACGCGCCGTCGCCACCGTTCTCGGCTCCGCCGTGGGAGACGCCCTCGGCGCGCCCTTCGAGTTCGGGCCCGAGGGAGCGTTCTCGGCCCGCTTCCCCACCGCCGGGCAGGGCGGGGAAATGTGCGGAGGGGGCGGCTGGGACCCGGGCGAGGCGACCGACGACACCCAGATGGCGGTGCTGGTCGGCGAGTCCCTGACGGACCACGACGCCCTCGAACTCCCCGACATCTTCCGCAGATTCCGGCGCTGGGCCGCCGCCGACCCCAAGGACATCGGCCTGCAGACCGAAGCCGTGCTCACCGGCAACGACCCCTGGGACCTCGCCGCCGCCCTGCACTTCCAGGTCAGCCAACGGGCCGCCGGGAACGGGGCGTTGATGCGGGCGGCCACGTCCGCCGTGTACTTCGCGCGGCAGGGCCGGGACGCCACCATGGAGGCCGGCCGCCGCATCGCCGCACTCACCCACGGCGACCGCGCGGCGTGGGAAGGCACCGCGATCTTCCACGAGTTGATCCGGGTCGCGCTCGACGGCGGCCATCCGGTCACCGCCGTACCGGACGTCCTGGAGGCCGTGCATCCCGACCATCGGGCCCGGTACGCCGTCGTTCTCGCCGACGCCTGGCACCCCGATCAGGCGACAGAGTTCAACGGGGCGGTGTGGCCCTGTCTCGGGTCCGCCCTGTGGGCGGTGCGGAGCACGGGCTCCTACGAGGACGCCGTGCGGGCCGCCGTCGATCTCGGCGGCGACACGGACACCGTAGCCGCCGTCACGGGTGGGCTGGCCGGAGCCGTCCACGGGGTGGACGGGATTCCGGGGCCGTGGGTGGCGGCGCTGCACGTGCCGTTGCCGGGGTTCGGCGGGCGGGTGCTGAGGGCGGCCGAACTCGTCGGGCTGGCCCGGCGGCTGGCGGGGTGAGTGCCGGCCGCCGGGAACCGACGGGTACCGACGGGTACCCGGTGTGTACCGGGTACGGCTCACGAGTCCCTGTTGAGGTACGCCAGGACCGCGAGCACCCGGCGGTGGCCGCTGTCGCTCGGCGGCAGGCCCAGCTTCAGGAAGACATTGCCGATGTGCTTGCTGACGGCCCGTTCCGTGACGACCAGCGTCTTGGCGATGGTCGTGTTGTCGCGGCCTTCGGCCATCAGCTTCAGAACCTCGCGCTCGCGGGGCGTGAGCGTGTCGACCGGATCGTCACGGCGCCGGGTGAGCAGCTCGGTGACGACCTCGGGGTCGAGAGCCGTACCGCCCGTCGCGACCCGGTCGAGCGCGTCGAGGAACTCGTCCACCCGGCCCACCCGATCCTTGAGCAGATAGCCGACCCCGCTCGCACCGCCGCCGAGCAGCTCGGCGGCGTACGACTCCTCGACGTACTGGGAGAGCACGAGCACCGGCAGACCGGGCATCTCCTTGCGTGCCTCCAGGGCAGCGCGCAGGCCCTCGTCGCGGAAGCCCGGCGGCATCCGGACGTCGAGCACGGCGATGTCCGGCCGGTGCTCCAGGAGGGCGGGCAGCACCTCGGGGCCGCTGCCCGCGACGGCCACGACCTCGTGCCCGGCGGAGGTCAGCAGCAGCACCATCCCCTCCCGCAGGAGGGCGTTGTCCTCGGCGATCACCACACGCACGGCGGCCTCGTCTCCACTGTCCCGGTCACCACACGCACGGCAGCTCCACCTCGATCACGGTCGGCCCCCCGACGGGGCTGGTCATCAGCAGGGTCCCGTCGAGCGCGGCCACGCGTCGCTGCATACCGAGCAGTCCGGAGCCACCCCCCTGGTCGGCTCCGCCCTGTCCCTCGTCGGCGACCCGGACGCTCAGCCCGCCCCGGTTGCGGACCAGCCGTACCTCGGCGCGCTCGGATCCGCTGTGCTTGGCCGCGTTCGTCAGCGACTCGGCGACCACGAAGTACGCCGCCGCCTCGACCGCCGCCGGGGCCCGGGACCCGCTCCGCGCCCCGTCCTCCAGGCCGTCCACGACGACGGTGACGTCCAGCCCGCTGCTCGCGGCGAGCGCCCGTACGGCGCCGGCCAGTCCCCGGTCGGTGAGGATCGGCGGGTGGATGCCGCGGACGACGTGGCGCAGCTCGGTCAGCGCCTCCTCGGCCTGGCTCTGCGCGTCCTCGAGAAGTCTGAGCGCGGTCTCCGGGTCGCGTTCGTAGGCCCGTTTGGCGATACCGATGCGCATCGACAGGGAGACCAGCCGGGCCTGTGTGCCGTCGTGCAGGTCGCGCTCGATGCGGCGCAGTTCGGCGCCGTGCGCGGCGATCGCACCGGCCCGGGTCTCGGTCAGCTCCTCGATCCGGACGGCGAGCAGCGCCTCCGGTGAGGGCTTGAGCAGGGCGGTGGACCAGGCGGCGTCGAGGTCCGCGAGCAGGCCGATCAGCGGCAGGACGAGCGGGGAGCGGCCGAGCAGCCCCTGTCGTACGCCGTCGACGGGCAGGCCCAGCAGCCACAGCGGGACGGCGAGCAGTCCGAGGAAGCCGTAGACGTAGTGGGAGACCATCCAGCGGAAGTCGCCGAGCGTGCCGGGGCCGCGGACCGCCGTGCGCAGTCGTTGCCGCAGCGGACCCTCGATGGGCTGGTAGGCCTCGGGGATCACCTTGCCCGTCCACCGGGCCACCAGGTTCCGCTTGGCCCCGGCGATCCGCCGGATCAGCAGCACCGTCTCGGGCAGCAGCCCGGCGCCGACGACCGCGAGCGTCAGCGTGGCCGTGATCAGCAGCACGGTGATGAAGAGGATCGTGCCGAAGGCCAGCGCGGCGGACATGACGAGGCCGGCCGTGGCCCGCGCGGCCTGCCGCACCGTCTCTCGCATGGCCACAGGTTAGGCGAACGTCAGCCCCCGCGGGCGAACAGGTGACCGGGTGAGGTGCAGCCCACTGCACCAGGGGTTCGGGAGAGCGCTCCTGTCGTCGAAGCCGGCCCTCTGGTTCCTGTTCCTGTTCCTGTTCCTGTTTCTGTTCGACCTCGTCGTCGCCGCGGTCGGCATGGGAGTCGTCTCCCTCGGCGCGGGCAGCGCCCTTCTCAAGGGCCGCAAGGTGGGACAGCACGCCGTCCGAGCGCCCTTCGGCAGGTGACGGAACCCGCCGCCCTGCGGACCGGCGCCCTCACAACGCCCGCAGCGCCGCCGCCGTGGCCCGGGCCAGGCTCGCCAGGTACCCCTTCGGCAGCTTGGGCCCGCGGACCACCACCGCCCGCCAGTACAGCGGGCCCGACATGAGGTCGAGCGCGAGTTCCTGGTCGATTCCCTCGCGCACCTCGCCCCGCCCGGCCGCCGCCGCGACGATCCCGCTCGCCACTCCCTGCTGGCCTTCCCGCAGCGCCTTCTGCATGGCGTCCGCGATGTCGGGGTTGCGGGCCGCCTCCGCCTGGAGGTCCGGGATGATCTGGCCGGCCACGGGGTGGCGCAGCGCGCGGGAGGTGACCTCGTACAACAGCCGCAGGTCGCCCTCCAGGGAGCCCGTGTCGGGGGCGGGCAGTCCCTGGATCGCGATGGCGGAGACCAGGTCGAGCACCAGGTGCAGTTTCGAACGCCATCGCCGGTACACCGCCGTCTTGCCAACGCCCGCGCGGCGCGCGATGCCCTCGATGGACATCCGGGCGTAGCCGACGGCCGCGAGCTCCTCGAAGACGGCGGCCCGGATCGCCTCGGTCACGTCCTCGCGCAGCACGGCCGCCCCCGCGGGAGCCCTACGACGCGGGGCCTTCCCGGCAGCACTCCCCGCGTTCGCGGCGGCACTCGTGGTGTCGGCGTTCGTCGTCATGCCTTCCAGCATAGGGCGTTACGACGAAACGGTTGCGTTCCGACGTCGAGAAGCCATAGTCTCGCGTTGCGACGATACGGTCCCGTCCCGACGTAAGCAGCTGGCAAAGCCACAGTTAAGAAACGTCAAGGACGGCCCGCGCATCCCACCCCCCGAGCGAAAGCAGCGGATGTGAGCCAGGTCCTCCACACACCGCCGACGTCGGTTCCCCCCACCGACGATCCCGCGGCGCTCGCCGCCCAGTACGGCCTCACGGTCAGTGGCGCCCGCCCGACCCTGCCTGAATACGTCCGCCAGCTCTGGGCACGGCGTCACTTCATCACCGCCTTCGCCACCGCCAAGCTCACCGCCCAGTACAGCCAGGCGAAGCTCGGCCAGGTCTGGCAGGTGGCGAACCCGCTGCTGAACGCGGCGGTCTACTACTTCATCTTCGGTGTGCTGCTCGGCACCAAGCACGGCGTGCCCGACTTCGTGCCGTTCCTGGTCACCGGCGTCTTCATCTGGACCTTCACACAGAGCTCGATCATGGCGGGCACCCGGGCGATCTCCGGCAGCCTCGGCCTGGTCCGGGCCCTGCACTTCCCGCGGGCCGCGCTGCCGGTGTCGTACGCCATCCAGCAGCTCCAGCAGCTGCTGTTCTCGATGGCCGCGCTGGTCGTCATCCTGCTCTGCTTCGGCATTCCCGTGAGCGCGTCGTGGCTGCTCGTCGTGCCGATCCTGACGCTGCAGTTCGTCTTCAACGCGGGCGTGGCGATGATCATGGCGCGGATGGGCGCCAAGACGCCGGACATCGCACAGCTCATGCCGTTCGTGCTGCGCACCTGGATGTACGTCTCCGGTGTCATGTGGAGCATCGCCTCGACGCTCAAGCACAGCCACATGCCGCACTGGGCGATGGTCGCGCTGGAGAGCAACCCGGCCGCCGTTTACATCGACCTGACGCGCTACGCGCTGATCGACAGCTTCAAGGCCCACCAGCTGCCGCACCACGTGTGGGCGCTGGCGATCGGCTGGGCGCTGCTCGCCGGAGTCGGCGGCTTCATCTACTTCTGGAAGGCCGAGGAGACGTACGGACGTGGCTGACATGGCTGACACCCTCATGCAGGACGCCCGGCCCCAGGATGCGGCCGGCAGCGCCGACGCGCTCGTCCCCACCGTCGTCGCCGACCACGTGGACATCGTCTACCGGGTCAACGGCACGGGGGCGGGGCGGGGCAGCGCCACCGCCGCGCTCAACCGCATGCTGCGGCGGGGGCAGGCCGAGAAGGCCGCGGGCGTACGCAAGGTGCACGCCGTCAAGGACGTGTCCTTCACCGCCTACCGCGGCGAGGCCATCGGGCTGATCGGCACCAACGGGTCGGGCAAGTCCACCCTGCTCAAGGCGGTCGCCGGCCTCCTTCCCGTGGAGAACGGCAAGATCTACACCGACGGTCAGCCCTCGCTGCTCGGCGTCAACGCGGCCCTGATGAGCGACCTCACGGGCGAACGGAACGTCTACCTCGGCGGGCTCGCCATGGGCATGTCCCGCGAGCAGGTCAAGGAGCGCTACCAGGAGATCGTCGACTTCTCCGGCATCAACGAGAAGGGCGACTTCATCACCCTGCCGATGCGGACGTACTCCTCCGGGATGGCGGCGCGGCTGCGGTTCTCCATCGCGGCGGCCAAGGACCACGACGTGCTGATGATCGACGAGGCCCTCGCCACGGGGGACCGCTCCTTCCAGAAGCGCTCCGAGGAGCGGATCCGGGAGTTGCGCAAGCACGCGGGCACCGTGTTCCTGGTGAGCCACAACAACAAGTCGATCCGGGACACGTGCGACCGGGTGCTGTGGCTGGAGCGGGGGGAGCTTCGCTTGGACGGGCCCACGGAGGATGTGCTCGCGGAGTACGAGAAGTTCACGGGGAAGTAGGGGCGACTCAGGGGGGTGCGGGGAACCGTGTGCTGCCGGCTGCGGGTTGTACGTGGCTGAGCGCGCAGTTCCCCGCGCCCCTTTGGGGCGCGCCTCGGTGGGCCGGAATCGACCGGCCCACCGAATTCACTTCTACCTCTCCAAGAAGGTGAACAGGTCTTCCCACCTGCGGACGATCTCGTCCGTCGTGTAGCGCTGGATGTTGACGCGGGCCGCCTCGCCCATGCGGTCGCGCAGGTCCTTGTCGGACATCAGGGTGTCGAGGCGGCGGGCCAGTTCCCCGGTGTTGCCCAGGGCCGCCAGGAGACCGTCCTCGCCGTCCTGGACGATCTCGTGGACGCCGGGAGCGCAGTCGAAGGCGGCACACGGGAGGGCGGTCGCCATGGCCTCCATGAGGGCGAGGGGGAAGCCCTCGCCGCGGGAGGACAGGACGAAGACGGAACCACCGCGCAGGGCGCCGGGTACGTCGCTGGTGCGGCCCATCCACTCGACGGAGTCGTCGAGGCCGAGGGCGGTGCACTGTTTCTTGAGGATCTCCTCGTCCTCGCCGGAGCCGAAGATCCGCAAGGTCCAGTCGGGATGGCGGGGCGCCACCTCGGCCCAGGTGTCGAGGAGCATGTCGATGCCCTTCTGGTCCGAGAGCCGGCCGACGCTGACGACGACGTTCTCGGTGCGCGAGGAGGGCACCTCGGGCATGAAGGGGATCGGGTTCGGCATGAAGGACGCGTTGTCGAGGCCCTGGCGGATCCACAGGTCGGCGTCCTCGCGGGTGAGCGCGAGCATCCGGTCGACGTCCTTGTAGTGCTTCTGCACCCGTCCGAAGCGCGAGGTCGCCTTCGAGTACGCGAAGGACTCGTGGCTCATGCCGATGACGGTCAGGCCCGTGGTGTCGGCGAGCTCCACCCACTCCATCGCCCACACCTGCGTGACGATCACGACGGCACCGGGGCGCGTGGCCCGGAACAGCCGGGTCAGCTTGGCGGCCTGCTCGCGCATGCCCGCCGCCCGTTCGGCACGCAGCCTGCGCTCGGTGACGTTCAGCCGCCCCTTGATGCCGCGCGCGGAGCCCACGCGCGGCGGGTGGACCTCGTACAACGTCGTGGTGGGGTACGGGAGTTCGCCGAGCTCCTGGACGACCGCGGGCTCGGTGATGCCGATGACGTGCACGCGGTGGCCGCGCTCGGTGAACAGCCGGGCCATCTGGTGCGACCAGCTGGTCACGCCGCCGAGCTCGTCGACGCTGTTGGAGACGAAGAAGACGTCCCGCTCGCTGTACGCGGTCACGCGCGCCTCCACTGGGAGAAGAACTGGTCGACGATGCTCTGCGCGGCGTTGCCCTGGTCGAACTCGCCGAAGTCGGCGACGAACCGCTCGCGCGGGGCCGCATACTTCACCTTCTGATCCTCCAGCGAGTCCAGGACCGCGTGCAGCTCGTCCTCGGTGCGGACGACCGGGCCGGGGGCCCTCTCCAGCAGGTCGAAGTAGGTTCCGCGGCCTTCGTGCACGTACTCGTCGTAGTCGTACGTGAAGAAGAACATCGGGCGGTCGAGGAGGGAGTAGTCGAACATCACGGACGAGTAGTCGGTGATCAGAGCGTCGGCGAGCGCCAGCAGCGGGGTCATGTCGTGGTAGTCCGTCACGTCGATGACCCGGCCGCGCACGGACGGCGGCAGCACGACGTGGTTGAGGTAGTGCGAGCGGACCAGGAGGACATAGCGGTCGCCGAAGGTGTCGGCGAAGCGCTCCACGTCGAAGGGCAGCTCGAACCGGCGCTTGCCGCCGCGCTGACGGAAGGTCGGCGCGTACAGCAGGATCTGCTTGTCCTCCGGGATGCCGAACTCGGCCGCCAGCGCGCCGCGCTCCCGCTGCCCGGTGGCCTCCTCGCGCTCCTTGGCCTGGACGAGCGCGTCGTTGCGCGGGTAGCCCACCCGCAGCAGCGTCCGCTCCTGGAGCCGGAACGCCCGCGCGAGGGTGCGCACGTCGTGCTCGGAGCGGATCAGGAAGCGGTCGAAGCGGTCGAGGGTGCGCTGCTGCTCGGCCTGCTCCTCACGGGACTTGAGCTTCCACTCCGGCTCGTCGAAGCCCATCCGCTTGAGCGCCGAACCGTGCCAGGTCTGGATGTACGTCGTCTCGGGCCGCTTGGTGACCTTCAGCGGGTAGCTCTGGTTGTCGACCCAGTACTCGGCCTGGGCGAGCGCCTTGAGGTACGGCAGCGACCAGCGGCGTACGAGGGTGGCGTCGTCCGGGAAGCCCTGGGGACTGTCCGCGTAGGCCCACACGGCCTCGAAGTCGATGCCCTGGCGGCGCATCTCCTCGTAGATGGCCTTGGGGCTGTCGCTGTACTGCCGGCCCAGGTGGCTCTCGAAGACGACGAGGCCCTTCTTGACGGGCAGGCGGCTGAACACGTCGTGGTAGACGCGGAGCTTGGTGTCGCCGGAGGCGAGTTCCTTGCGCAGCGCCTTGACCTTGCGGTAGCCGGTCTTGGCGAGCCGCCCGGTCGGGCCCTGCACACCGCGCTGGACGAGTTCGTTGGCCTTCTTGTCCGGGACGAGCCGGAAGGAGAGGTGGCCGCGGGAGGAGACCTCGGGCTCGATGCGGTCGGCGACCAGCCGGGTCAGGCGGGGGCGGACGGGCAGGTGCCCCTGGGCCAGCTCGGGCTCGGAGGCCGTGAGCCGGGTCGTGGTGCGGACCGTCCTCGCGCCTTCGCCCTCACCGGCGACGGCGAGGTGGAGACGTACGTCCCAGACCGCGTCCACGATGCCGAGCGGACGCAGGCCCTTGGCGAGGTCGGCCGAGGCCTCCCAGGCGATGGCCCCGCCCTCGTGCCGCACGGTGGCCACGGGGAAGCGGAAGGTCTGGAAGCGCACGCCCGGACGACGGGCGTAGAACTCCAGCTGCGCGGAGAGCCGGGCATCGGGCGGGATCACGCCGAGCGGGTTGGTGATGCGCCCGGCCAGCCGGACGGTGCCGTCGGTCTCCGCGTATCCGGTCAGCGCGTTGCGCAGGAACATCTTCTCGACCGGCTTGGTGTGGTAACCGAGCTCGGTGACGTCCAGGACGTGCCGGGCGAAGGCGTCGTCCTCGATGTGCTCGGCGCACCAGTACACGCGCCCCTCGTGCTCGACGAGCGGCGAGGAGATCTTGTCGCGGTTGCTGAGCGTGTCCACGGCGGGCAGCAGGTTGTCCCAGTCGGCCTCGTGGAGGAGGTACGCGCAGATGGCGTGGATCGGCTCGACCTCGTCGAAGGCGATGCGGTCGATCGACTCCAGGTAGGTGCGCGCGATCTGCGCGAACTCCTGGCGGTAGGTCTCGTCACGGAAGGGCAGCTCGCGCAGGTGCAGCACCAGGTCGTGCTTGAGCCACTTGACGTCCTTGGCGAACTTCAGCTCCAGCAGGCCGTGGTCGGCGAGGAGCTGGTCGACCCGGCGGTGGATCTCCATGCGGTGCGTGAAGTTGGCGATCTCGTCACGCCGGTTGCTGATGGACTTGACGGTCGACGTCGCCGGTTTGTCCACGATCCGCCAGTCGTACACCCGGTTCGGGATGAGCGTGATGCGCTGGGCGGCCACGTAGGCCTGTGCGGAGAACAGCAGGTCCTCGTAGTGGATCCCGACCGGGAACTCGAGGCCCTCATCGAGCAGGAACTGCCTGCGATAGCACTTGTTCGTCGACAGGGTGTCGAAGACCAGCAGGTCGGGCAGCTCGGAGATGGACTCCAGGGTGCGCGTGCGGTCGTACAGCCAGGGGTACCACTTGACCTCCTTGCCGGTACGCGAGTCGACGTGCACACGCACGCACAGGCCCGAGACGAGGTCAGCGCCGGTGGACTCGGCGGCCTCCAGCATGTTGCGGCAGGCGTTGCGCTCCAGGACGTCGTCACTGTCGAGGAAGAGGACGTAGTCGCCGCGGGCCTGCTGGATGCCGTGGTTGCGGGGGGCGCCGCAGCCGCCGCTGTTCTCGGGCAGCCTGAAGGCCCGGACGCGGTCCGGGTGCGCGGCGGCCAGTCGCTGTGCCACGTCGTACGAGCCGTCCGTACTGCGGTCGTCGACGATGACGACCTCGACACCGCGCAGGGTCTGGTCGAGAACGGAGCGCACGGCCGTCGTCAGCCGGGACGCGTCGTTGTAGACGATCACGACCACGGACACGGCGGGCAAGGCTGCTGTTTCTGCTGGCGGGCAGGGGTGATCCACACTCATCCTATTAATGCTAGACATTCCTGATGGTTCAACCTAGGCGATCTAGTCCATTTGCGTATCACCCAGGTAGATGCCGATCGCCCGCAAAGGGTTGCGAGCGGCTGTCTAGCGGCTGTGTCTCACCTGTTCGAACACCCAGGTGCGGTACACGAGGAAACGGAACGCCGAGGCCAGCACGATCGACAGCGCCTTGGCCAGGTTGGAGCCGAGCGGGGTGTCCATGCCCAGGCCGTGATAGCCGATGTAGAACAGCGCGCTCTCCATGATGACACCGATGCCGCTGAAGGCGAAGAACAGGGCGATCTGGCGTCGGGTACGCGAGGCCCGGTCACGGTAGGCGAAGAAGCGGAAGCCGAGGTAGTTGCTGCCCATGGCGACACAGCTGGCGATGACCGTGGCGGCCATCGGGGCCCACTTCAGGCCGTGCAGGAGAAGGTTGAAGACCAGGAAGTTGACTGCGATACCGCTACCGCCGACGGCCCCGAACTTCACCACTTCGAGGACGATCCGCCGGGTCCTTTCGATCGCCCCGGGAGGAGTGGCGGCTGGTGCGGGCTGGGGCGGTGCGGAGGCCTGTCGGCCGACACGGGCCCGCCCCTCGGAGAGATTCACAGTCACGATTGTCCCTTTTATCAGCAATAGGTAAATTCCAGTTCCGGTTTTCCCGAGAGATCCGCAAGAGCGAGGCAAGAGGGCGGCCGAGGCGCTTGCGCCTACCTGCACAAACAGGGGCAGCCCCGGCCTTCCCGGCCGGGGCTGCCCCCTCGACGTACATCCGATCGAGTGAAACAAGTGCGCTCACGAGTGAGCCGAGCGCACTCAGAGGTGCGCTACGAGTGCGTCCGCAGAAGCGTCCGCATCGTGCGCATCGCCACCGACAGGTTCGCCAGGTCGAACGAGTCCGAGGTCTGGATCTCCTCCAGGGTGGTGCGGGCGCGGCCCAGGATCGCCGCGTTCTTCTCCTCCCAGGCCTTGAAGCGCTGCTCCGGGGTCGAGGTGCCGTTGCCGACGGCGAGCACGTCCGCGGTGAGCGCCGCGTGGGCCGCGTACAGGTCCTCGCGGATCGAGGCGCGGGCCATCGACTGCCAGCGGTCGGCACGCGGGAGCTCGATGATGCGGTCCATGAGCTGGGTGATGTTCAGGCGGTCGGCGAGGTCGTAGTACACCTCGGCGACGGCCATCGGGTTCTTGCCCATGCGGTCGGCCACCGCGACGATGTCCAGCGTCGGGAAGGCCGAGGAGAACCCGGCCACGTGCGTGGCCAGCTCCTCGGGGACGCCGGCGCCCGTCAGCTCCTCGAAGATCTGCTGGTACCACTCCAGGTCCGCACCGCGCAGCAGCTTGGGCAGCTCGCCCCAGACCTGCGCGACCCCCTCGCTGAAGAAGGAGATGTTCTCGGCGAGCTGGAGCGGCTGCGGCCGGTTGTTGAGCAGCCAGCGCGTGCCGCGCTCGACGAGACGGCGCGAGTGCAGCCGGATCCTGGTCTGGACATCGGCGGCGACGACATTGTCGAGCGCCTCCACCGCGTCCCACACCTTGCTCGACTCGAAGATCGCGCGGGCCGCGGTCTGCGCCCGGACGATCTCCTCCAGGGACGCGCCCGTCTCCTCACGGAGGCGGTGCAGGAAGCTCGTACCACCCGTGTTGACCGTGTCGTTGACCAGGACGGTCGTCACGATCTCGCGGCGCAGCGCGTGCGCCTCGATCTGCTCGCGGAACTTCTCACGCAGCGCGGTGGGGAAGTACGCGAACAGCAGGCTCTGCAGGTACGGGTCGTCGGGCAGCGAGGTGGAGAGCAGCTCGTCGGAGACCGTGATCTTCGTGTACGCGAGGAGCACGGCCGTCTCAGGACCGGTCAGGCCCTGCCCGGAGTTGAGCCGCTCACGGATCTGCCGCTCGTTGGGCAGGAACTCCAGCGCCCGGTCGAGGTGGCCCTCCCTGACCAGGAAGCGCAGGAAGCGCTGCTGGGCGTGGAGCATGCTCGGCGACTGGGCCAGCGCGTTGGCGATCGCCACGTTCTGCGCGTAGTTGTTGCGCAGGACCAGGGCGCCGACCTCGTCGGTCATCTCGGCGAGCAGCTTGTTGCGCTGCTTGACCGTCTGATCGCCGTTGGTCACGACCGCGTTGAGCAGGATCTTGATGTTCACCTCGTGGTCGGAGGTGTCCACGCCCGCGCTGTTGTCGATGGCGTCGGTGTTGATCTTGCCGCCGTGCTGCGCGAACTCGATCCGGCCCAGCTGGGTCAGACCGAGGTTGCCGCCCTCGCCGACGACCTTGACGCGCAGGTCGGCGCCGTCGACGCGGATGGCGTCGTTGGCCTTGTCGCCGACGTCCGCGTGCGACTCGGCGGACGCCTTGACGTACGTACCGATGCCGCCGTTCCACAGCAGGTCGACCGGCGCCTTGAGGATCGCCCTCATCAGGTCGGCCGGGGTCATCTTGGCGACACCGGCCTCGATGCCGAGGGCCTCGCGGACGTGCGCGTTGACCGGGATCGCCTTGGCGGTCCGCGGGAAGACTCCACCGCCGGCCGAGATCAGCTCGGTGTTGTAGTCGGCCCAGGACGAGCGCGGCAGCTCGAAGAGGCGACGCCGCTCGGCGTACGAGGTCTCCGCGTCCGGGGTCGGGTCGAGGAAGATGTGCCGGTGGTCGAAGGCGGCGACCACGCGGATGTGCTCGGAGAGCAGCATGCCGTTGCCGAACACGTCACCGGACATGTCACCGACGCCGACGACGGTGAAGTCCTCGGTCTGGGTGTTGACGCCCAGCTCCCGGAAGTGCCGCTTCACGGACTCCCAGGCACCGCGCGCGGTGATGCCCATCTTCTTGTGGTCGTACCCGGCGGAGCCGCCGGAGGCGAAGGCGTCCCCGAGCCAGAAGTTGTAGCTCTCGGCGACCTCGTTGGCGATGTCGGAGAAGGTCGCGGTGCCCTTGTCGGCGGCGACGACGAGATAGGTGTCCTCCCCGTCGTGCCGGACCACGTCCACCGGGGGCACGACCGCACCGGCGACCAGGTTGTCGGTGATGTCGAGCAGCGCCGAGATGAAGGTCCGGTAGCTGCGGATGCCCTCCGCGAGCCAGGCGTCGCGGTCCACGGACGGGTCGGGCAGCTGCTTGGCGACGAAGCCGCCCTTGGCGCCGACGGGCACGATGACGGTGTTCTTCACCATCTGCGCCTTGACCAGGCCCAGGATCTCCGTCCGGAAGTCCTCACGCCGGTCGGACCAGCGCAGACCACCGCGCGCGACCTTGCCGAAGCGCAGGTGCACGCCCTCCACCTTCGGCGAGTACACCCAGATCTCGTACGCCGGTCGCGGCGCCGGGAGGTCCGGGATGGCCTGCGGGTCGAACTTCATGGAGACGTACTCGTGCGGCTTGGCGCCCAACGCCTCCTGGAAGAAGTTGGTGCGCAGGGTCGCCTTGATGAGGGTGAGGAAGGAGCGCAGGATCCGGTCCTCGTCCAGGCTGGCCACCTGGTCGAGAGCGGCGTCCAGCTCCTCCATCAGCGCGTCGGTCAGCTCGACACCGGCGTGCTGGCGCTCCGGCGACATCCGCGCCTCGAAGAGCGAGACAAGCAGCCGGGTGGTGTGGACATTGTTTCGGAGGGTGTCCTCCATGTAGTCCTGGCTGAAGGTGGAGCCCGCCTGGCGCAGGTACTTGGCGTAGGCGCGCAGCACCATCGCCTGCCGCCAGGTCAGCCCGGCGCTCAGCACGAGGGCGTTGAAGCCGTCGTTCTCGGCCTCGCCGGTCCAGGTGGCGGCGAAGGCCTCCTGGAAGCGCTCACGGCCGTCGTCGCCGAGGTAGTCGCCGTTGCCGTTCAGGGACTTGGGCAGGCGCAGCCCGAAGTCGTAGATCCAGGCCGTCGTACGGTCCGAGCAGCGCAGCTCGTACGGGCGCTCGTCGGTGACCTCGACGCCCATGCGGTTGAGGGCCGGCAGGACCGCCGAGAGGGAGACCTGCTCGCCGGTGCGGTAGATCTTGAAGCGGCGCTCGCCGGGACCGGCACCGACCGGCTCGTACAGGCTGAGCGCGAAGTCCTTGCTCCGGTCGCGGGTGAGCTTCTCCAGGTGGACCAGGTCGGCGACCGCGGCACGCGGGGTGTGGTCGGCCTTGTAGCCCTCGGGGAAGGCGCTGCCGTAGCGGCGCAGCAGCTCGGCCGCGCGCTCCTCGCCGCACTCCGCGTTCAGCGCCTCGGCGAAACCGTCGGCCCAGGAGCGGGCGGCCTCGACGAGTCGCACCTCGAGCCTGTCCTTGTCCGCGTCGCTGAGCTGCGTCAGCTCGGTGCCCTGCGGGACCCGGACCACGAAGTGCAGTCGGGAGAGGATCGACTCGGTGTTCCAGGCGGTGAAGTCGACGCTGGTGCCGTTCAGCTCTTCCTTCAGGATGTCGATGATCCTGAGGCGCACCCCGGTGGTGTAGCGGTCGCGCGGGAGGTAGACGAGGGCCGAGTAGTAGCGGCCGTACTCGTCCTGGCGCAGGTAGAGGCGCAGCCGGCGCCGCTCCTGGAGGTAGAGGACGCTGGTGACGATGGCGCGCAGCTCGTCGGCGGGCGTCTGGAAGAGCTCGTCGCGGGGGTAGGTCTCCAGGATCTGGAGCAGGTCGCGGCCGTCGTGGCTGTTGGGCGAGAAGCCCGCGCCCTTGAGGACCTCCTCGACCTTGCGGCGGACCACGGGGACGCGGCGCACGGACTCGGTGTACGCGGCCGAGGAGAACAGGCCCAGGAAGCGCCGCTCACCGACGACGTTGCCCTCGGCGTCGAACTTCTTCACACCGATGTAGTCGAGGTAGGACGGCCGGTGCACGGTGGCGCGGCTGTTGGCCTTGGTGAGGACGAGCAGCTTGTGCTCACGGGCCTTGGCGCGGGCGTCGGCGGGCAGCCGCTCGAAGGACGGGCTGACCGGGTGGCTGTCGTCACCGCCGTGCTGCGGGTCGGAGCGCAGGATGCCGAGTCCGGTGCCGGGGACGGCGGCCAGCGAGTCGTCGTCGTGCAGCTCGTACTCGCGGAACCCCAGGAAGGTGAAGTGGTCGTCCGAGAGCCAGCGCAGCAGCTCACGGGCCTCCTCGACCTCCAGGTCGCGCAGGTCGTCGGCGGTCGGCTCGGTGGGCAGTTCCTCGGCGATGCGCAGCGCGGCGTCGCGCATCTTCTCCCAGTCCTCGACGGCCTCGCGGACGTCGGACAGGACGCGCAGCAGATCGGCGGTGATCTGCTTCAGGTCGGCACGGTCGGTCTCGCGGTCGATCTCGACGTGGATCCAGGACTCGACGTGCGCGTCGTGCGGCAGATCCTCGAGGGTGGGCCGGCCGGGGAGCACCTCGATGAGCTCACCGGTCAGATCGCGCCGTACGACGAACTGCGGGTGGATGACGAGGTGGATGCCGCGGCCCTGCCGGGACAGCTCGTTGGTGACCGAGTCGACGAGGAAGGGCATGTCGTCGGTCACGACCTCGACGACGGAGTGGCTGCAGGTCCAGCCGTTCTCCTCGACGGTGGGCGTGTGCACTCGGACATTGGCCGTGCCCTGGGGGCGATTCTCGGCCAGTCGGTAGTGGGAGAAAGCGGCTCCGAAGACATCGACCGGGTCACGGTCGGTCAGGTCCTCCGGGGCTGTGTGCAGGTAGTAGCGCTGGAGGAACGCGAGCACGGTGTCCTTGTCCGGAGTGCCCTCGCTCGTCGTCCCAGTCGGTAGGTGCCCCCCGACCGGGCTGTTCTCAGCTACCCGGGCAGCCCTCTCGAGCAGCTCGGCCTTGGCTTCGTCCAGCTTGGTCTGCATTGTCCTCTGGCTCCTGTCGCGCGCCGTTGCGTGACGTAGAAGGAAGTACGGTCTCTTCTCCGACGTAACGCCGTGACGCGGGGTGTCCGGTCTGGTCCGACGCTATGCCGCATGGAGAGATGGGCGGGGGGATATCGGCCATTCTCGGCACCCTCGGCGACTGTGACGCTGATCTCTGCGTCGTCCGTCCCCGGGGTGTCCGCGGCCTACGGAGAACGCTCGGGATTCCGCTTGCGCCCGCGTTTCCGCTGGTGCTTGCCGCGGTCGCCGCTCCGTCCCGCCCGTGAAGACCAGCGATCGCCGCCCGGTCACGGATGTCGTCCGTGCGCTCCGGGCGCGAGGCAGGGGCAACTGGGCCCCCGCGAGATATCGCGCTGATCACGCCACCAGGCTATCGCTCCCTACCCGGGGCCCGTCATGAGCCGTATGTGTACAAAACCGGGGGTGGAACTTTGACAGTATGCACAGGGACGAAAGGGACGGGAACGTGCAGTCCTCCGGTAACCCTCTCCTGCGGCACCACGTTGACGAGGACGGTGGGGCAGAGGCGGAATAGAGCTGGGGCCCGCTGAAGCTCCACCGAAGCTCCACCGAAGGGAGCGGCACCGACATGACACCGAAGATCCTGATGGTCACCGGCGACGCGGCGGAATCACTGGAGGTCCTGTACCCCTACCAGCGCCTGCGCGAGGAGGGCTACGAGGTCCATATCGCGGCCCCCACCCGCAAGCAGCTCCGCTTCGTGGTCCACGACTTCGAACCCGGTTTCGACACGTACACGGAGAAGCCCGGCTACACCTGGCCCGCCGACCTCGCGTTCTCGGAGGTCGACCCCGGTCAGTACGCCGCGGTGGTGATCCCGGGCGGCCGCGCGCCCGAGTACCTCCGCAACGACCCCGAACTCCGCAAGATCCTCAAGTCCTTCTTCGACGCCGACAAGCCCGTGGCCCAGATCTGCCACGGCCCGCTCCTCACGGCCGCCGCCGACGCCCTGAGCGGCCGCCGCGTCACCGCCTACCCGGCACTGGAACTGGACATGCAGGCCGCCGGAGCGACCTTCCAGGACGCGGAGGCCGTGGTCGACGGCACCCTCGTGTCCGCCCGCGCCTGGCCGGACCACCCGGCCTGGATGCGCGAGTTCCTCAGGGTGCTGAGGGCGAAGGCGCCGGTGGGCTGAACGACGCGGGGGCGGTGACGTGGGAGGTGTGAGCCGGGTACGCGGCTGCCCCGCCGACGAGGGCCACCGCGCATCCAGGGCGCCGTCGCACACCCCGCGCGTCGCCGCACACTCCGCGCGGCGAGCTCGGACGACAGGCCTACGCCGCCATCAGTCGCTCGGCCTCCTCGACCGCCTCCTCCAGGCTGTCCACCACGGGCACGCCGACCCCTTCGAGGCTGGCGCGACTGTGCGAACCGCCGGTGTAGAGCACGGCCCGCGCCCCCACGTGCAGCGCGGCCACCGCGTCGTCGGCGGCGTCCCCGATCACCACCGTGCGCTCCGGGTCCACGCCCGCGAGCGAGCCTATGTGCCGCACCATGTGCTCGGCCTTGCTGCCGCCGGACGGCCCGACCCGCCCCTCCACTCGCACGAAGTGCGGCTCGATCCCGAACCCCCTGACCAGCGGCACCAGTTCCTCGTGCACATACATGCTCAACAGCGACTGGCTGCGCCCCGCCGACCGCCAGTCCGCGAGCAACGTCGACGCCCCCTCGGTGAGCTCGCACGTCACACGGTGCTCCGCGTAGTACCGATGGAAGGTGTCGTCCATGACCTCCCACTCGGCATCGGTCGGCAGCCGCCCCATCAGCCGCTCGTAGAACTTCGGCACCGGCACGCAGTACAACTCCCGGTACCGCTCGAGCGTGAGCGGCGCCAGCCCCAACTCGGCGAATGCCGCGTTCGTCGCCCCGATGATCGCGGCGTTGTCGTGGAACAGCGTCCCGTTCCAGTCCCACACGATGTGCGCTGCTGCGCCCTGCTTCCCCATACCAAGAAACTACCCGTCCGCACTGACAACGCCCCTCGGGGCAGGCTCAGTCCTCCAGCCCCACCAGGTTGGGAATCTCCTGCGTCGCGAACCACAACAACTCGTGGTCCTCGGCCCCGTCCACGATGAACTGCGCGTCGTCGTCCCCGTGGTCGGCCGCCCCGAGCGCGTCCACGGCGGCCGAGACGTCCTCCCTGGCGTCATCGGCGTCGACGTGCACCGCGGCCGCCTTGGACAGGGCCACGGGCCCCGACACCCGCACCTCACCGAGCGCCACCGGATCGAGCCCCCGGTCGGGATCGGCGACCGCGGCCCGGTCGGGAACGTCGACCGCGACGACCACCCGCCGCCGCACGGCCCCCGGCTCCCCCGCGAGCAGCCGCAGCGAGGCCAGCGCGGCCCGGTTCAGCGCCGCGTACTCGAGCTCCTCGATGTCGTCGGAGAGGTACCACTCGCGCAACGCGGGCGTGACGGCGTACGCGACGACCGGTCCCGCCGCCAGCTCCCCCGTCTTGTACGCCTCGGCGAGACCGGAGAGGGTCAGGGGGACGTAGACGCGCATGGCTGGCCGCTTTCGTAGTCGGGTGGGTTTCCCGGGTCGGAGGGCTCCTGAAAGGGGCGGTCCCGCGCCTCCCGGGAAGGCCTTCAGGATACGTGCGGGCGTCCCCTTTCGGGTCCCGGTCCCTCCCCCGTACGGCGTCAACCCACGTCCCGCGATTCACCCGGAACATCCCTTCCCCGCCGGGCCCACCGCCTCTCCCGCTCACTCTGATAGGTGAACCTTCCCGCCGCCGCGGCGCGCGCCCTGCGTCCTTGCGGGGACCCGCTCCCGCCTCGTAGAAGATCCCCAACACGAAGTTACCGCCCGGTATCGACCGGTCGCGGCGAGCGGGGACGACGCTGAACGGGGACGACGCATGAACAAGGTGATGACCAGGACGAAGCGCCGCCCGGGCACCCGCCCACCCGGCCGCCACGACACCCGCCGCCCCGGCACCACCCCACCGCGCACCCCGGGCGCGGGCGCACCCCGCCCGGCCCCGGGAGACAGCCCGCCTCAGGCGCCCGCACCGCAAACGCCCCCGGCGGAGGACGCATCCCGCACCCTCCTCCTGCCCCCACCGGCCGACCCCCCACGGGCGTCGCCACCGCCCTCAGCGCCGTCCTCAGCGCCGCCGCAGCCCCGTCCCACCGACCTCTTCGCCGACCGCCTCCTCGCCGTGCTCAGCGGCCAACGCCCGGTCCACTGCATGCTGCGCCACACCGCGGGCCGGGCCTACGACGAGCTGGCCTGGCTCGCCGAGCGCGGCCCCCTGCGCACCCGTGGCACCCGCCCGGTCGTCCGCGACATCGGCTACTACGTGCCACGGCCCGGCGCGATCGAGGCCTTCGCCCGCATCGGCGCGGGTGACCGGCTGCGCGCGATGGCCTTCCGTCTGGAACAGGGCCCCGATCTCCGCTGGCGCTGCACGGCGGTGGAACTGGGCGGCCCCCGCATGCCCCGCCCGGACGACGACTGAGCCCCCCCGAATCCGTGAACACCTCGCCGGCAACTCCTACGGGCCCCTGAACCCCCCTGAGCAACGCAAAGGGCCGGACACCCACAGGTGTCCGGCCCTTCACCGCTTCTCAGCTCTCATCGGCTCTCGCGAGCCGATCGGTCACTTCTTGCGGCGCCGCCCGTTGCTCTTCTGCTGCTTGCGGCGCTCCGCGCGCGTGAGGCCGTCCGCCTCGGATCGCACGGGCTCGTCGTCGTCGTTGGCGAAGTCGCCCTCGACGATGCCGCCCTCACCGTCCACGGTCGGCGCGGAGAAGTGCAGCCGGTCGGGACGCTGCGGGGCGTCGAGCCCCTTGGCGCGGATCTCGGGACGCGCACCCGCGGGCACGACGTCCTCCTTCTTCTCCAGCGACGGCGCGGCGTCCTCGACCGGGACCTCCTCGACCTGCTGCTCGACCTGAACCTCCAGGTTGAACAGGTAGCCGACGGACTCCTCCTTGATGCCGTCCATCATGGCGGAGAACATGTCGAAGCCCTCGCGCTGGTACTCGACCAGCGGGTCCTTCTGCGCCATGGCGCGCAGGCCGATGCCCTCCTGGAGATAGTCCATCTCGTAGAGGTGCTCGCGCCACTTGCGGTCGAGGACCGACAGGACGACCCGCCGCTCCAGCTCCCGCATGATCTCGGAGCCGAGCTGCTCCTCACGGGCCGCGTACTGCTCGTGGATGTCGTCCTTGATGGACTCGGAGATGAACTCGGCGGTCAGACCGGCACGGTCACCGGCCGCCTCCTCCAGCTCGTCGACGGTGACCTTCACCGGGTAGAGCTGCTTGAAGGCGCTCCACAGCCGGTCCAGGTCCCACTCCTCGGCGAAGCCCTCGGCGGTCTCGGCCGCGATGTAGGCGTCGATCGTGTCGTCCATGAAGTGCTGGATCTGCTCCTGGAGGTCCTCGCCCTCCAGGACGCGGCGGCGCTCGCCGTAGATGACCTCGCGCTGCCGGTTGAGCACCTCGTCGTACTTCAGAACGTTCTTGCGCGTCTCGAAGTTCTGCTGCTCGACCTGCGACTGGGCGGAGGCGATCGCGCGCGTGACCATCTTGTTCTCGATCGGCACGTCGTCCGGCACGTTGGCCATCGACATCACGCGCTCGACCATCTGGGCCTTGAACAGCCGCATCAGGTCGTCACCGAGCGACAGGTAGAAGCGGGACTCGCCCGGGTCGCCCTGACGGCCGGAACGACCGCGCAGCTGGTTGTCGATACGACGCGACTCGTGGCGCTCGGTGCCCAGCACATAGAGCCCGCCGAGCTCCTTGACCTCTTCGAACTCCGCCTTGACGGCCTGCTCGGCCTTCTCCAGGGCGGCGGGGAGGGCCGCGGCCCACTCCTCGATGTGCTCCTCGGGGTCGAGGCCACGCTGACGCAGCTCCGCCTCGGCGAGGTCATCGGGGTTGCCGCCGAGCTTGATGTCCGTGCCTCGACCGGCCATGTTCGTGGCGACGGTCACAGCGCCCCGGCGGCCGGCCTGGGCGATGATCGGGGCCTCACGGTCGTGCTGCTTCGCGTTCAGCACCTCGTGCTGGATGCCCCGCTTCGAGAGCTGCTGCGAAAGGTACTCGGACTTCTCGACCGACGTCGTACCGACGAGGATCGGCTGGCCCTTCTCGTGCTTCTCGGCGATGTCGTCGACCACCGCGTCGAACTTGGCGACCTCGGTGCGGTAGATCAGGTCCGACTGGTCCTTGCGGACCATCGGCTTGTTGGTCGGGATCGGGACGACGCCGAGCTTGTAGATCTGGTGGAACTCGGCGGCCTCGGTCATCGCCGTACCGGTCATGCCGGAGAGCTTGCCGTAGAGGCGGAAGAAGTTCTGCAGGGTGATCGTGGCGAGCGTCTGGTTCTCGTCCTTGATGTCCACCCCTTCCTTCGCCTCGATCGCCTGGTGCATGCCCTCGTTGTAGCGGCGGCCGGCGAGGATACGGCCGGTGTGCTCGTCGACGATCATGACTTCGCCGTCGATGACGACGTAGTCCTTGTCCTTCTTGAAGAGCTCCTTGGCCTTGATGGCGTTGTTCAGGTAGCCCACCAGCGGCGTGTTCACCGACTCGTACAGGTTGTCGATGCCCAGCCAGTCCTCGACCTTGGAGACGCCGGGCTCGTGGATGGCGACGGTGCGCTTCTTCTCGTCGACCTCGTAGTCCCCGGTCTCCTCGAGGCCCTTGAGGGGGTTGCCGGCCTCGCCCTTCTTCAGCCTGGTGACCAGCTTGGCGAAGTCGCCGTACCACTTGGTGGCCTGGTCGGCCGGGCCGGAGATGATGAGCGGCGTACGGGCCTCGTCGACGAGGATCGAGTCGACCTCGTCGACGATCGCGAAGTTGTGGCCTCGCTGGACGAGTTCGTCCTGCGACCAGGCCATGTTGTCGCGCAGGTAGTCGAAGCCGAACTCGTTGTTCGTGCCGTACGTGATGTCGCACGCGTACTGCTCGCGGCGCTGGGCCGGCGTCATGTTGGCGAGGATGCAGCCGACGGTCAGACCCAGGAACTTGTGGACGCGACCCATCATCTCGGAGTCGCGCTCGGCCAGATAGTCGTTGACCGTGATCAGGTGCACGCCGTCTCCGGAGAGGGCGTTCAGATACGCGGGCAGCGTGCCGACGAGGGTCTTGCCCTCGCCGGTCTTCATCTCCGCGACGTAGCCGAGGTGGAGCGCGGCGCCACCCATCATCTGCACGTCGTAGTGACGCTGTCCGAGGACGCGCTTGGCGGCCTCGCGCACGGTGGCGAAGGCCTCGGGGAGTAGGTCGTCCAGGCTCTCCCCATCCGCATACCGCTGCTTGTACTCATCAGTGAGGGCGCGCAGCTCGGCGTCGGAGAGGTCGACGAAGTCCTCTTCGATGGAGTTGACCTGGTCCGCGATGCGGTGCAGCTTGCGCAGGATCTTGCCTTCGCCTGCACGCATGATCTTCGAGAGGACGGACACGGGGGTTTGTCTCCTTGCCGGTCGGGCCTGGGACGGTCGGGTTCAATGTCAGATTCAAATCACAGCTTGAGCAACGGCCATCGTAAGCGAGGACCCCACCGCGCCGGGAGGTCTGCCAGTGACAGCCACTAGGACAACGGACAGGGGTGGCGGAAGGTGCCGCGCCCGCGCTGCGAAAAGTAACCGAACCGTCACTCGCCGCAAAGGAATGGCGCCCTTTCGGTGGCCCTAGCAGAATCGGCCGATGGACCCCGTCACGCTGACCACCGACCGGCTGCTCCTGCGCGCCGTGGACTCGCACGACACCGACTCGGTGTACGAAGCCGTCCAGGACCCCGACATCCAGCGCTGGACCACGATCCCCTCGCCCTATCTCCGCGAGCACGCGACGGGCTTCACGGATCAGATGGTGCCGGACGGCTGGGCGGACGGCTCCATGTTCACCTTCGGCGCCTTCCTCCTGTCGGGGGACCTGACGGGCATGCTCTCCATCAGCATGCGTTCCCTGGGGGTCGGTGAGGTCGGCTTCTGGGCGGCCAAGGAGCACCGCGGCAACGGCTACATCACCGAGGCCACCCTCACCGCCGCCCGCTGGGCCTTCACGAGCCTCGCCGTCGACCGCCTGGAATGGCGCGCCGAGGTCGGCAACAAGGGTTCCCGCGCGGTCGCCGAACGCGCCGGCTTCACCCTGGAAGGCACCCTCCGCTCCGCCCTCAACAACAAGGGCGTACGCCGAGACTGCTGGATCGGCTCCCTACTCCCCTCGGACCTGGGCCTCGCCTCAACGGCCCCGTACTTGCCCGCCCCGCCCTCCACCCCATAAAGCCCCGCCCGACACTAAAATCCAGTCCCCCTCACCCCGATCCAGCTCCCCAGAGACCTGGGGCTGCCGCCCCCGAGGGCGCAGGAGCGGGGGCGGCTGCCCCGGCCCGGCCAGGGCGAAACCCCACGGCGCCCTGAGTCGGCAGCCCCGCCACAACCGCAAAGCACACCCCCAGCCGGGGCCCGAAGGCAAAGCCCCACGGGCGTTCCAGGGATGCAGGAGACAGTCCGGCCGAGGTCCGGAGGTGCAGCCCGCCGGGCTCCGGAGACAGAGCCCCTCCGGGGTGCAGGGGCGCAACCCCACCGGGTCCGGGGGCACAGCCCCACCGAGGTCCAGGGGCGGAGCCCCGCCGGGGGTCCGGGGGCGGAGCCCCACCGAGGTCCAGGGGTGCAGCCTCACCGGAGTGCAGGGGCGCAGCCCCGCCAGGGTCCGGGGGCGCAGCCCCGCCGGGTCCGGGGGCGCAGCCCTGCCGGGTCCGGGGGCACAGTCCTGCCGGAAGTCCAGGGGCGCAGCCCCGTCAGGGTGCAGGGGTACAACCCCACCGGGGGTCCAGGGGCGCAACCCCACCGGGTCCGGGGTCGCAGCCCCACCGAGGTCCAGGGGCGGAGCCCCTCGCGGGGTGCAGGGGTGCAGCCCCGCCGGGGGTCCAGGGGCGGAGCCCCACGCGGGGTGCAGGGGCGCAGCCCCGCCGGGGGTCCAGGGGCGGAGCCCCACGCGGGGTGCAGGGGCGCAGCCCCGCCGGGGGTCCGGGGGCGGAGCCCCTGGCGGGGGCTGGGGCGGAGCCCCTGGGATGGGATGGGTAGGGGCGGCGGGGGCGAGTCCACTGTCAGTGGCACCGCCTACCGTGTGGAACATGACGAGCCTCCCGCGTCCCACCACCGACCTCTCCGCCGAAGAAGCCCGCCGCATCGCCCTACGGGCCCAGGGCTTCCTGGGCACCCCCGACCGCAGGGCCGGCGTCCGCGGAATCCTGCGACACCTCGGCGCGGTCCAGCTCGACACGATCTCCGTCCTGGCCCGCTCCCACGAACTCATCCCGTACGCCCGCCTGGGCGCGGTAGGCCGCACAACCGTCGACCAGGCCTACTGGACCGACACCCACGCCTTCGAGTACTGGTCCCACGCCGCCTGCATCCTCCCCGTGGAGGAATGGCCCCACTTCGCCTTCCGCCGCCGCGCCTACCGCTCCCGCCCGCACTGGAACCACGACCTGCCGGACGGCACCTACGACCAGGTCATCAAGCAGCTCCGTACGGAAGGCCCCCTCACGGCCACGGAGTTGGGCGGCGCGAAGAAAACCAGCGAGTGGTGGGACTGGTCGGGCACCAAGGTGGCCGTGGAGCGCGCGCTGATGTACGGCGAAGTGGTGTGCACGGAGCGCCGCGGCTGGAAGCGTGTGTACGACCTCGCCGAGCGCGCCGTCCCCGAGGCCCTGCTCCATGACGAGCTGGACGACACGGAGTGCCTGCGCCGCCTGGTCGGCCTGGCCGGCAAGTCCCTGGGCGTCGGCACGCGCGCGGACATCGCCGACTATCACCGTCTCAAGGGCGAGCAGGTCGACGCGGTGATCGCGGACTCGGGCCTGGTCCCGGTGACGGTGGAGGGCTGGGGCAAGCCCGCGTGGGCGGACCCGGCGGCCCTGGAGACACCGCCACGCGGCCGCCACCGTACGACGCTGCTGTCCCCGTTCGACTCGCTCATCTGGGAGCGGGCCCGCACGGAGCGGATCTTCGGCTTCACCCACCGTCTGGAGGCGTACACGCCCAAGCCGAAGCGGGTGTACGGCTACTTCGCGATGCCGGTCCTCGCCGGGGGCCGGCTCGTCGGCCGCGTGGACCCCGCCCGCGAGGGCCGCACCCTGGTCGCCAAACAGGTCACGCTGGACGGCGCCAAGGCGGTCCCTGCCGTGGCCCAGGCCCTCCTGGAGGCAGCGAGCTGGGTGGACTGCACAAACGTACGGGTGGAACGGGTGGACGCCCCGGACCTCCGCGAGCCCCTCGCGAAGGAACTCACCCGCGCACTGGCCTGACCCGACCGGCCAACCTGACCAGCCTTACGCAGACGCAACGCAGACTCACCGGATCTCGAGGATCTTCTCCCGCATCGCGTAGACCACCGCCTCCATCCTGGAGTGCAGTTGCAGCTTCTCCAGGATGTTGCGTACATGGTTCTTCACGGTGTTCTCGGAGATGAACAACTCCTTGGCGATATCCCGGTTGTTCATCCCGGTCGCGACGAGCTTGAGAACCTCCAGCTCGCGATCCGTGAGCCGCGGCGCGGGCACGAGCCGGCGCTCGTCCGTCCGCTGAATCATCGACTTGAACTCGGTGAGAAGTTTCGACGCCATCGACGGGCTGATCTGCGACTGCCCGTCCGCCACCGCGCGAATGGCCGTGGCCACCTCGTCCGTGGAGATCTCCTTGAGGAGATAGCCGGTGGCGCCCGCCTTGATCGCGTCGTAGAGATCGGCTTCCTCGTCGCTGATCGTCAGCATGATGATCTTCGCGCTCGGAGCGACCTCCTTGATGGAGGTGCACGCCTCGATGCCGCCCCGCTTCGGCATACGTACGTCCATCAGCACGATGTCGGGCAGCAGGTCGGCCGCCTTGTCGACCGCCTCCGCCCCGTCACCCGCCTCGCCGACGACCTGGATGTCCTCCTCGGCCGCGAGCACGATCTCCAGGCCGCGGCGGAAGAGGGCATGGTCGTCCACGACGAGGACCCGGATGGGCTCCTTGCGTGGAGAGCCCGCGTCCGGGCCTATGCCGACGACGCCGCCGTCGGCATCCCCGTCACGCATCGGTCCGAAGCTGTCCGCCATCGTTCCTCCCCCTGAAGGCCGTGGCCTGCGTTCTAGTGCCATCGCCAATCCAAGGCAACGACCCACCGGTTGGGGCCGGTTCGGCCATGATTCCATGCCCGGACGACAGTGCGGTGACAGAGCGGGTCGCGAAGTGGTCGCACACCGGTGCCCCTGGGGGCGCACGCGCGCTCCAGGGGCACCGGCTCAGCCGTCATCGGGGCGGGTCAGCCGCCGAGCGCACCGCCCGGCGCGTCAGGTCCGGCCTGGGTGACCATGGGGTCCGTGCTGAGGTGGATGACGCCGTAGTCATATGCGTGCCGCCGGTAGACGACACTGGGTTCCTTCGTCTCGGAGTCGACGAAGAGATAGAAGTCGTGCCCGACCAGCTCCATCTCGTAGAGCGCCTGGTCGAGCGTCATCGGGGCGGCCACGTGGGTCTTCTCGCGAACGATGAGGGGGCCTTCGCCCATGACCTCGAGGGAGCCGATCTTCTTCGTCGGCACGCTGTCCGCGTCGTCCTCGTGGACGACGGTCCCGTTCCCGTTGAGCGTCGCGGCGCCGGGGACGTGGTCGGCGACCTCCGCGGCCGAGAGCCGGCCGTTGCCGCGGCGGGTGTAGCGCTTGTCGTGCTGCTTGCGCAGACGGGCTTCGAGTTTGTCCGCCGCCAGGTCGAGTGCCGCATACGGGTCACTTGCCGCCGCCTCCGCCCGGATCACCGGACCGCGGGAGTGGAGCGTGATCTCCACTCGGTCGCAACGGTCGGCCTGCCGGGGGTTGGGCTCCTTGGACACCTCCACGTCGAGGCTGATCACCTTGCCATCGAGCTTCTGGATCTTCTCCAGCTTCAGCTTCTCGGCCACGTGCTTGCGGAACCGCTCGGGCACCTCGGTCTTGCGGCCCTTGACGACGATGTCCACGCAGAACTCCGTTCCCGGATCGCTCCGCTGCACTGGCGGAGCGTCTCCCTTTTGCACCAGGCCCCGGTGAGTGCCGGAACCTCGGACTTGGTGACTTTCACCTCCTCCTCCCCCATGGGCAAGATCTACACCCCATCGCTACGGGTGATTCAGAAACCCGCAGCACAACATTCGGATGGGCGAGGTACGGCCTGCGCCATTGCCTCACAACCGAACATATCTCGCCTGGACGGATGTCGTCACCCTCTACTGCGGCGTACCTCCGTTCAGGTGAATTGACCTGGTCATTACCTGCAACGATGGAAGTTCCCAGTCAGTTCCGGTTTATTTCGAAAGAGTCCGGCGAGGCCGCGACCACAGCCGCGCAGACCACGTCGTCGACTCCGCTCATACCCGCCATTCGCCGGGCTCCTTGTGTCCGGTCGCTATCCACTGACGTTGCCTCGGTCATCCGTTCCCCCGTTGCTTCCCCCGCTTCCGCGACGCATGCATCGACGTCCAGGTATGGATCGATCCCCGCCACCGCCGCCCGTACGGCACGGGCCGCCTCCGTCATCGAGGCGCCCGTCGTCATCAGGTCGTCTACGAGTACGACCCGGCCCCCGCTCGCCAACAGCCGGGCACCTCCGGCCGCCACCTCCAGGGCGCCCGCGAGATTGTCCAGTCGCTGCCGCGAGTTGAGCCCCGCCTGGTCGGCCACGGCGCGCCGCTGCCGCAGCACGGCCAGCACCCGGGCCGGTGTCCCCGTGCGCCGCAACTCCCCCGCCGCCGCGAGCGCGATCCGCCGCGCCGGATCCTGGCCCCGCGCCCGCACCGCCTGCCGCGAGGACGGCAGGGGAACAAGCAGCAGAGAACCTGTGCCGGAAAGCGGCACGCGCCCCGGACCACCCCCGAGCCGCAGCTGCCCGTTGCCGCCCCTCAGGCACCCGTCCCGGGCCGTGGACAGCTCCTCCGGGACCGGGAGGCACAGGTGCCCCAGCCCTGCCCGTACAGCCCCCGCCAGGGCCGTCCCCAAAGGTCTCGCAAGTGTCAGTACCCCCCGTTCCTTGTGGGCGAGGAGCGTCGCGCGCACCTCGTCCTCGTATGGGGCCGCCGCGTGCACGACCGGCAGCCCGGGCGGCTCCGGATCCGGTCGCACCCGGCGCGGTGCGGCCCCGCTCAGGGCGGCACGGCACTCCGGGCAGAGCACCGTGCGAGGCATTCCGCAGCCTCCGCACTCGGCCGGCAGCACCAGATCGGTGAGGTCCTGCCACCACCCCCGCATGCCCACCACTGTGCCAATGCGCGGGCCGACCGGCCACCCCTGTGGACAACCGCCTGTGGACAACTCCACGGCCATCACCCGTCCGGGTGACCCAGCCCGCAATGGCGGCCAGATCCACCCCGTACAACGGCCAGGTCCGCCTCGTACGATGGCCAGATCCACCCCATACGGCAGCCGGGCCTGCCCGAAAAGGGAGGCCCGGCAAGTCGGTACCCGGAGGAAACCGGAAGAAAGAGGCCGCTATCCGGGATAAACCGGTGCCGTGCCGTCCTTGACGATCTTCTGCCACTGCTCCCCGGAGGACAGCCGCACGATCCCGTCCTCCTCCGAGTGCGCCACCAGCGGCAGCCGTTCGTCCTCGGACGCGGCGACCTCCTTCACCCCCGTCAGCGCGGAGGGCGCGGCGCCCACCGGAGTGGAGCCGTCGACCTGGACGTAGCGCATCTGCTGCACCCCGCCGGACTCGCGCCCGACGACGACGAGCCGGCTGTCGCCGGCCCACGACATGGCGGTGACCTCCTCCAGCTGCGGCGCCGCGGAGCGCAGCTCGAGGATCGAGATGAGGGGCCGCCCGCCGGTCTTGGTGTCGCGCTGGATGCGCCCGATCTGCAGCGAGCTCTTGCCGTCCTTCTGGACGATCAGCGCAATCCGCGCCCCGTCGGCGGCCACCCGCACCGCCTGGACACGCCCGTCGATACCCGGCGCGGTGACCGCCAGCGGAGTACCCGCGCCCTTCTCCAGCAGGAGCAGTCGCGGGTTCTTCGGGTCGCGGTCGGCCACCCACAGGTCGCCCTGTCCGTCCCAACTGGGCGTCGTCAGCCGGTCGTCCGCCTTCGTCCCCTGGCTGTGCAGCACCGCGTCCCCCAGCGAGGCGCCCGACACCAGCGATCCGACGTACAGCGAACTCCCGTCGGCCGACACGCCGGCCGCGCTGTCCTCGGTCCGCGACACCGCGGCCGACCGCAGCTTCTTGTCGCCCACTCCCAGCGCACCGGGTACCGGCTCGGGCTGCTTGTCACTATTGCCGCTGGGCAGCCGCACGAGCCGCTGCTTGGCATCGATGAAGTACTCGTACTCAGGGCGCTTGGCCGTGCCGTGCGAAGCGACGGTCTCCGCCCGGTTCTCGGTGACCACGCACAACTGCGAACCGTTCGACCGCTGCAGCTCCACCTCGTCGACGCCCGTGGGCGTCAGGTCCTGGAGCGTGAAGAGGAGTTGGGTGGCCATCTTGTTGCACTGGGTCTCTCCGACCCGGTCGGCCTTCTTGCTCAGCGGGACCGTCACCCTGTTGCGGTCGTCGGGCGACAGCGACGTGACGCCCTTCTTCAGCTCCGTGTCGGACGGGAAGCTCGACGTCACCACCGGATCCAGCCAGCGTGTGGGCCCCTTCAGGAGCGACCGGACCATCTCCGTCATCGGGTCCACCTTGTCCCGCACATAGACGGGATCGGCGACGGTCCCGAGCGGTCCGCCCGAACCGGAGGGCACATTCGAGGCAAAGTAGTACTTGTTGACGGACACGTAGTTGCGCTGGAAGTCGGAGTTGCCCATCACCACGCCCTGCGGCAGCGCGTCGATGCGCCACTGCTTGGTGTCCTTCTGCAGCGTGAGGTGCACCGTCGTCCGGTACGAACCGGCGTCCGGCGCGTACGCGTGCTGCTCGTCCACCGTGGCGACCTTGCTGCCGGAGAGCGTGTACGAGTCGTCGCCCTCCCTGGTGCCCGAGTGCTCCGACTCGGGGTTGGGCCCGTCCGCGAGGACGGTCGTGGAGCGGTACGGATCCCACGTTTTGCGGGCGCCCGCCGTCAGATATTTGCGCGCCGTCTCGTACTGCGCGTCGTCACTGGTCAGTGCCTCCAGGAAGCCCTGCACGATCTCCGCCGGCGGGGCGTCCTCGCGGGGCGGCAGCGCGAAGACGCGGACCTGCGAGTCCTGCCTCGGCGTGGACTCGACCCCGCGCAGATCCCCGCTGTCCGGCATCGAGGCACACCCGGTCAGCAGCAGTGCGCCGCAGCCGATGTACACCCCCACGCGCGCGGGACGCCGACGGCCGCTCCCCTCGCGGTCAGCGACCACGAAATGCCTCCCCTTGCCCGAGTTCCTCGGGCTCTGCTTGTCCGAGTTCTTCAGGCCCGCCGCCGTCCCGGCCACGCTCCTGCACGCTCCGCTCCCCACCCGCGACGGGCATGTCGTCCGGCCGCCGCACGGCCCCGGAGGGCCTCGGCACCACACGCGCACCGTTGCCCGGCAGCGCCGTCGGATCGGCCGTGGGCGACGCCCCGGCCAGTCGCGGCACCACGGACGTCCGCTGCATGGGCGGTGCCGCCTTCCCACCCGCGGCCTGCATCGGCACCGTGGCGAGCTTGTCGCCGCCGCCGGAGGGCAGTCCCGCGTCATTAAGTCCACGATTACGCCGCGAGTCCATGGGCTCCAGAGGTATCGGAGACCCACGCAGCGGCTCGTCCGCGGTACGCGGCAGCGTCAGCCGGAACTGCGAACCGCCGCCCGGCTCACCCCACGCCTGCAGCCAGCCGCCGTGCAGCCGGGCGTCCTCCAGGGCGATGGACAGCCCGAGCCCCGTACCACCGGTGGTACGCGCTCGTGCCGGGTCGGCACGCCAGAAGCGGCTGAAGACCCGGGTCGCCTCTCCGGGCTTGAGGCCGACGCCGTAGTCACGCACCGCAATGGCGACCGCCCCGCCCGCTGAGGCGAGCTTGACCACCACTTCCTTGCCGTCGCCGTGCTCCACGGCGTTGACGACGAGATTGCGCAGCACCCGCTCCACCCGCCGGGCATCCGCCTCGGCGACCACCGGCTGCTGATCGCCGACGACACGTATCTGCGAGCCCTTGCGCTCGGCGAGCGGCTCGGCGCCGCTGACGACACGCCGTACGACTTCCCGGAGGTCTATCGCCTCGGCCTCCAGCGCCGCCGCACCCGCGTCGAACCGGCTGATCTCCAGCAGGTCCGCGAGCAGCGTCTCGAACCGGTCCAGCTGATCGGCGAGCAGCTCGGCCGACCGAGCGGTCACCGGATCGAAGTCCACGCGCGCGTCATGGATGACGTCGGCCGCCATCCGGACGGTCGTGAGCGGCGTACGCAGCTCGTGCGACACGTCGGACACGAACCGTCGCTGCATCCGCGACAGGTCCTCCAGCTGCTGGATCTTCAGCTGAAGGTTCTGCGCCATCTTGTTGAAAGCCTCGCCGAGCCGCGCGATGTCGTCCTCGCCGGTGACCTTCATCCGTTCCTGCAGGCGCCCGGCGGAGAGCCGCTCGGCGATCCCGGCCGCCATCCGCACCGGAGTGACGACCTGGCGCACCACGAGCCAGGCGATGGCCCCCAGAAGCACCACGACGAACAGTCCGGCCGTGGCGAGCGTCCCCTTGACCAGGCTCAGCGACTTCTCCTCCTGCGTCAGCGGGAAGAGGTAGTAGAGCTGGTACGCGTCTCCATTGGGGTCGAGGACCTGCTTGCCGATGACCAGCGCGGCCTGCGACTCCGTGCCGTCCTTGTAGACGACCCTGGTGTAGCTCTGGGCCGCCATGGTGTTGCTGTCGACGCGGGCGCGCAGGTCCTCCGGGATGCTCACTGTCGGATCGACGTCACCCGAGGAACGCGGACCCCGCCCGGCACCGCCGTTGCCGGCCACGGTGGAGCTGAGCGTCACCACGTCGAAGGCGCCCTGGCCGCCACTGGAAAGGGAGACGACGAGGTCGTTCATCCACTGGCTGACGTTCTTGGACGGACGGCCGTCCGCACTCGAACCGTCGTCGCCATTGGCCGTGGCAGCCGCGTCCGCCTTCTGCTTGGCCACCGAGAAGCCACCCGTGGCCTGACTCTGCGAGGCCTTGACCTTGGCGTCCAGCAGACCGTTGCGCACCTGCCCGATGACCACGAAGCCGAGCAGCAGCACGACACCCAGCGACATCAGCAGCGTCGTGACGACGATCTTGAGCTGGATGTTGCGCCGCCACAGCCGCATCACGGGCAGCAACGGGCGGCGCACCCAGCGCATGAACAACCGAAGCACCGGGCTGCCCTGGACTCCGCCCTGCAGCAGCCCGCCCTCCAAGAAACGTCCCCAGCGGGAGCCCGTCACCTTCCGGCCGACAGGCCGCCCCGAACGGACCCCCGACTCACCGGGCGCCGAAGCGGCACTGTCCCGGGACATGTCAGCTCGGTCCGGCCTTGTAACCGACACCACGGACGGTCACCACGATCTCCGGCCGCTCCGGGTCCTTCTCGACCTTGGAGCGCAACCGCTGGACATGGACGTTGACCAGTCGGGTGTCCGCCGCGTGCCGGTAGCCCCACACCTGCTCGAGGAGCACCTCACGCGTGAACACCTGCCACGGCTTGCGGGCCAGTGCCACGAGCAGATCGAACTCCAGCGGCGTCAGGGCGATCGACTGCCCGTCCCGCTTCACAGAGTGACCGGCCACATCGATCACAAGATCGCCGATGGCCAGCTGCTCGGGCGCCGGTTCCTCGGAACGACGCAGCCGCGCCCTGATCCGCGCCACCAGCTCCTTTGGCTTGAACGGCTTCACGATGTAGTCGTCGGCGCCGGACTCGAGGCCGACCACGACATCGACGGTGTCGCTCTTCGCGGTGAGCATCACGATCGGCACTCCGGATTCCGCCCTGATCAGGCGGCACACCTCGATACCGTCCCGGCCGGGAAGCATCAGGTCCAGGAGCACCAGATCGGGCTTGGTCTCACGGAAAGCGGCCAGCGCCTTGTCGCCGTCGGCTACGAAAGACGGCTCAAAACCTTCACCACGCAACACAATGCCGAGCATCTCGGCCAGTGCGGTGTCGTCATCGACGACAAGGACTCGTCCCTTCATAAACGACATCATCCCATTAACTAAATCGTTACCTGGCGTGACCTGCCACACAGCTCAGCGAGTGCCTCTGCTGTCACGGGCGACACAGCGCCCTCTTCGGTCACGATCGCCGTCACCAACTCGGGCGGCGTCACATCGAATGCCGGGTTGTACGCCTGGGTCCCCAGGGGTGCCACCGGTATCCCGCCTCCCGCTTCCACTCCTGCCACAGGCACCTGGGGTGCTGTGACCTCGGTCACTTCGTGACCGGGACGCTGCTCGACCTCGATGGATGCTCCGTCCGGGGTGTCCGGGTCCACCGTCGTCACCGGCGCCACCACGATGAATGGCACATGGTGATACCGGGCCAGCACCGCGAGCGGATAGCTCCCCACCTTGTTCGCCACCGAACCGTCGGCAGCGATCCGATCGGCCCCGATGAGCACCGCGTCCACCTCCCCCGCCGCGAACAGTGATCCCGCCGCGTTGTCCGTGAGCAAGGTGTACGCCATTCCGTTGCGCGCCGCCTCGTAAGCCGTCAGGCGAGCACCTTGCAGCAACGGACGCGTTTCGTCCACCCAGAGCCTCCGCAGCTGCCCCGCCCGATGCGCCGCGAGAGCCACCGCGAAGGCCGTGCCCTCCCCGCCGGACACCAGCGCTCCGGTGTTGCAATGCGTCAGAATCCGGTGCCCGCCACCCGGCAACAGCTCGTCGAGCAGCGCCAACCCGTGCTCGGCCATCCGAGCACTGGCCGCGGCATCCTCCCGGTGCAACGCCCGCGCCGCTTCAAGCGCCGCCCCGGCGGCCTGCCGCTGATCACCGCCGCCGGAGAGCGCGGCACGATACGCCGTCTGCGCCCGGCGCACACCGACAGCGAGGTTCACCGCGGTGGGCCGGGCGCCCGCCAGCGCCCGGGCGGCATCGTCCACGTCGAAGCCGCGCACGGCGGCGAGCGCGACTCCGTACGCCCCGGCGATACCCAGCAACGGCGCCCCTCGCACGGCCAGCGTGCGAATCGCCTCCACCAGTGCGGGGGCGTCCGTGCACACCAACTCGACTTCCTCGGCCGGCAACCGTGTCTGGTCGAGAAGGACCAGCACCGGCCCTTCCGGCGGCTCGTCCCAGCGGATCGCCGGTATCTCCAGTAGCCCGTCGCCCTCGCGGAATTGCGCGTACTGATCAGCCATCCGCCCAGTCTGCCCCGTAGCAGGCGGACAATTGAAGGTGTCCACCCCATACGGGGGCCGGTCCCATGCCAGGCACACCGTGGCACGATGGCTGCCAACCTGCCACCGCGACCGCGGACGGGCACCGTGAAGGAGCGACGATGAAAGACACTCCGGGCTGGGCCTCGCCCGGATCTGCCCCCTCCGACGGGCAGGAGCCGGACAACTCCGGCGCCCCCGAGCCCCCGGAGCAGCCCGCGGACCGAGGTGGCGCGAACCAGCCGGAGCCGCCCTCGAAGTGGTCCAAGGAGCAGCCCCCGCCCGGCCAGTGGTCCGCTCCCAGCCCACAGGGCCCCGGCCAGGCCCCGCCGCCACCGCCCCCCGGCCCCGGCTGGGGCGGCCAGCAGCCCCCTGGCGCGGGCGGCTACGGAGGCCAGGGCGGCGGCTACGGCGGCTGGGGAGGACCCGGCCGTGGCTACGGAGGCCCAGGAGGTCCCGGTGGCTGGGGCGGCAACTGGGGCGGCCCGCCGCCCGCCGCCAAGCCCGGCGTGATCCCTCTGCGCCCGCTCGGCGTCGGCGAGATCCTCGACGGCGCGGTCTCCACCATGCGGACCTACTGGCGCACTGTCCTGGGCATCTCGCTCACCGTCGCCGTCGTCACACAGATCGCGATCATCCTGCTCCAGGGCCTGGTCCTGGACGACAGCACGAGCACGGACGTCCTCAACGACCCGAGCGCCACCGCCGGCGAGCTGAGCCGCGCCCTGGGCGACACCCTGCTGAGCTCCGGGGTCGTCGTGCTCATCGGCCTGCTCGGCACCATCGTCGCCACGGCCCTGCTCACCTCCGTGACCAGCCGCGCGGTGCTCGGCAAGTCGGTGACCACCGCCGAGGCCTGGCGCGACGCCAGACCCCGGCTGCCGAAGCTGTTCGCCCTGACCTTCCTGCTGCCGCTCATCGCCGTCGCGATCATCACCGTCGGTACTCTTCCCGGCCTCCTCATCGCCCTCGCCGGCTCGAGCAGCGCGGGCGCCGCACTCGCAGTCCTCGGCGGACTCGGCGCGGGCGTCGTCGCCCTCTGGCTGATGATCCGCTTCTCGCTCGCCTCGCCCGCCCTGATGCTGGAGAAGCAAGGCGTCCTGAAGTCGATGAGCCGCTCCGCGAAGCTCGTCCGCGGCTCCTGGTGGCGAGTCTTCGGCATCCAGCTGCTCGCCACGATCATCGCCAACATCGTGGCGTCGATCATCGTGATCCCCTTCGCGCTCATCGCCTCCGCCCTGAGCGGCGACGGCGTCGCCGGCTTCCTCGGCAGCGGCGGCAGCTCCGGCTGGACGTTCCTCATCGTCAGCGGAATCGGTGCGGTGATCGGCTCCATGATCACCTTCCCGATCTCCGCGGGCGTCACCGTGCTCCTCTACATCGACCAGCGCATCCGCCGCGAGGCCCTCGACCTCGACCTGGCACGCGCCGCCGGTGTCCAGGACTACGGCTCCAGCACCCCCGGCACCACTCCGGGGAGCTGATGCGGTGAGTCCGGCGGGGGGAGTTCTCACAGCGGTACTGGCACTGCCGCGCACCGGCATCACGGCCGTACTCGCGCTGCCGCGCGACGACGAACCACCGGTGACGATCCCGCGCGACCCCGCGCGGGAGGCGGCCAAGCGCGAACTGTCCAAACGGATGTACCACGAGAACGACCCCAGCCCGGTGCAACGCGCGCTGAACGCCTTCTGGGACTGGGTCGACAAACTGTTCAGCGCCGCCTCCACGGCGACTCCCGGCGGCACGCTCGGACTTGTCGTCATCGTGGTGGCGGTGCTGGCGGTCGTGGCCGCCCTCTGGTGGCGCCTCGGCACCCCGCACCGCACCCCCACCTCCTCCGCCGCACTCTTCGACGACCGCCCCCGCAGCGCCGCCGAACACCGCGCGGCCGCCGAAGCGCACGCCGCCCAGGCCCACTGGAACCAAGCCGTCCAGGAACGCATGCGCGCCGTCGTGCGCTCCCTCGAGGAGCGCGCCCTGCTCGACCCACGCCCCGGCCGCACCGCGGACGAGGCCGCCGCCGAAGCGGGCCGCACACTGCCCTCCCACACGGACCGACTGCGCGCCGCCGCCCGGGACTTCGACGAGGTCACATACGGCGGCCGGTCCGCGGGCTCCGACACATACCACCGCCTCACCGAACTCGACCGGGACCTCGAGCGCACCAAACCCGTACTCACCAGCAACGCCCAGAGCACGGACCACAACAGCCGCCAGGGGGCCGCCTCATGACCGAGGCCACCCTCACATCCACCTCGGCCTCGCCCACCGCCCGCCAGGTGTGGACCCGCACCCGAGGCATCGTTCTCGCCGTCGTGATCCTGCTCGCGGCCGCCGTCGCGATCGCCGCGATCCGCTCCGGCGCCCAGCACGGCCGCCTCGACCCACGCTCCGCAGACCCCTACGGCAGCCGCGCCACCGCCGAACTCCTCGGCGACCGCGGGGTCTCCACACGCGTGGTCACCACCCTGGACGAGGCCCGCGCCGCGGCCGGCGCCGACACCACTCTCCTCGTCGCCGCCCCGGACCTGCTGACCGACCATCAGCAGGCCGGCCTCCGCGCGGCGACCAAGAACTCCGGCGGCCGCACGATCCTGATCGCCCCCGACTCGCCCTCCCTCGGCACCCTCGCCCCCGGAGTCACCGCCGATCCCGCGATCAGCTTCCGCTCGACGCTCTCCCCCGGCTGCGACCTGGCCGCCGCCCGCCGGGCGGGCAGCGCCGACACCGGCGGCATCCGCTACAGCACCAACGACCCCGGCGCCGATCTCTGCTACCCCAGCGACGGCCTGCCCACCCTGCTGCGCATCCCGGCGGCCACCGGGAACGGCGACACCGTAGTCATCGGCGCCCCCGACATCCTCTACAACAAACGTCTCGACAAGCAGGGCAACGCCTCGCTCGCCCTCCAACTGCTCGGTTCCCGCCCCCACTTGGTCTGGTACCTCCCCTCCCTCTCCGACACCTCGGCCACCGACGCGGGCAAAAAGACCTTCCTCGACCTGCTCCCCTCGGGCTGGCTCTGGGGCACCCTTCAGCTCTTCATCGCGGCAGGCCTGGCCGCCCTCTGGCGGGCACGCCGACTCGGCCCCCTCGTACCCGAACGCCTCCCCGTCGCGATCCGCGCCTCCGAAACCGTCGAAGGCCGCGCCCGCCTCTACCGCAAGGCCAACGCCCGCGACCGCGCGGCCGCCGCTCTGCGCTCCACCACCCGCACCCGACTCGCCCCCCTCATCGGCGTATCCCCCGCTCAGGCGCACGCGCCCGAGGCACTGCTCCCCGCCCTGTCCGCCCGCCTCAACCGCGACGGACAGTCCCTGCACACCCTCCTCTTCGGCCCGCCGCCCAGCGACGACGCGGCCCTCATCTCCCTCGCCGACCAACTCGACGCCCTCGAAAGAGAGGTACGCCGTTCATGATGGCCCCGACCACTGACAACGCCGGGTACACCGGGGATTCGGGCACCGCCCGCTCCTCCCTGGAAGCCCTGCGCACCGAGATCGCCAAAGCCGTGGTCGGCCAGGACCCCGCCGTGACCGGCCTCGTCGTCGCTCTCCTCTGCCGCGGACACGTTCTACTAGAAGGAGTCCCCGGAGTCGCCAAAACGTTGCTCGTCCGCGCGCTCGCATCCGCGCTCGAACTCGACACCAAGCGCGTCCAGTTCACTCCCGACCTGATGCCGAGCGACATCACCGGCTCACTCGTCTACGACGCCCGCACGGCCGAGTTCTCCTTCCAGCCCGGCCCGGTCTTCACGAACCTCCTGCTGGCCGACGAGATCAACCGCACCCCGCCCAAGACCCAGTCGTCCCTCCTCGAAGCGATGGAGGAGCGTCAAGTCACGGTCGACGGCACTCCCCGCCCGCTCCCGGAACCCTTCCTGGTCGCCGCGACCCAGAACCCTGTCGAGTACGAGGGAACGTATCCTCTGCCCGAAGCCCAACTGGACCGCTTCCTCCTGAAACTGACGATCCCTCTGCCGTCCCGTCAGGACGAGATCGACGTCCTCACCCGCCACGCCGAGGGCTTCAACCCGCGCGACCTGCGCGCCGCCGGCGTACGTCCCGTGGCGGGCGCGGCCGACCTGGAAGCCGCCCGAGCCGCCGTGGCCAAGACCTCGGTCTCCCCTGAAATCACCGGATACGTCGTCGACATCTGCCGCGCCACCCGCGAATCGCCGTCCCTCACCCTCGGCGTCTCCCCGCGCGGCGCGACCGCCCTCCTCGCCACCGCCCGTGCCTGGGCCTGGCTGACCGGCCGCGACTACGTCATCCCCGACGACGTGAAGGCCCTGGCCCTGCCCACCCTCCGCCACCGCATCCAGCTCCGCCCCGAGGCCGAGATGGAGGGCGTGACGGCCGACTCGGTCATCAACGCGATCCTCGCCCACGTCCCCGTCCCCCGCTGATGGCACTCACCGGACGCGCCGCCCTGCTCGCGGCCCTCGGCACACTCCCCGTCGGCATCTGGGAGCCGAGCTGGGCGGGCATCCTCGCCGTGAACGCTCCCCTGGCCCTGGCCTGCGCCTGCGACGCCGCCCTGGCCGCACCCGTACGCCGCCTCGGCCTGACCCGCTCCGGCGACACTTCCGTACGCCTGGGCGAAACCGCCGATGTCACGCTGACCGTCACCAACCCCTCCGGCCGCCTCCTGCGCGCCCGCCTCCGTGACGCCTGGCCTCCGAGCAGCTGGGAGCCGGGCACCGAGGTGGCCGCCTCCCGCCACCGCCTGACGGTCCCCGCCGGCGAGCGACGACGCCTGACCACCCGCCTGCGCCCCACCCGCCGAGGCGACCGCCAGGCCGACCGCGTCACCATCCGCTCGTACGGCCCCCTCGGTCTCTTCTCCCGCCAAGGCAGCCACCAGGTGCCCTGGACCGTACGAGTCCTGCCACCCTTCACCAGCCGCAAGCACCTCCCCTCCAAACTGGCCCGCCTCCGCGAACTCGACGGCCGCACCAGCGTCCTGACCCGCGGCGAGGGCACGGAATTCGACAGCCTGCGCGAGTACGTCCCCGGCGACGACACCCGTTCCATCGACTGGCGCGCCACGGCCCGCCAGACCACGGTCGCCGTACGCACCTGGCGTCCCGAGCGCGACCGCCACATCCTCCTGGTCCTCGACACGGGCCGAACCTCCGCCGGTCGCGTGGGCGACGCCCCGCGTCTCGACGCTTCCATGGACGCGGCACTCCTCCTGGCTGCTCTGGCCTCCCGGGCCGGCGACCGCGTGGACCTCCTCGCCTATGACCGCCGAGTACGCGCCCTGGTCCAGGGCCGCTCGGCCGGCGACGTGCTCCCTTCCCTGGTCAACGCGATGGCGACCCTGGAGCCGGAGCTCGTCGAAACGGACGCCCGCGGCCTCACCGCCACGGCCCTCCGTACGGCCCCTCGCCGTTCCCTGATCGTGTTGCTGACCAGCCTCGACGCGGCCCCCATCGAAGAGGGCCTGCTCCCCGTACTCTCCGGTCTCACCCACCGCCACACAGTTCTCGTGGCCTCAGTGGCCGACCCCCATATCGCGCACATGGCTACGGCTCGGGGAAGCGCCGAGGCGGTGTACGAAGCGGCAGCCGCGGCCCAGGCCCAGACAGAACGCCATCGCACGGCCGAACAACTCCAGCGCCATGGAGTAACCGTCGTCGACGCGATTCCGGACAACCTGGCGCCGGCCCTCGCGGATGCGTATCTGGCGCTCAAAGCGGCGGGACGGCTGTAAACGGGTACAAAAAAGGGGGCCTCTCGACCCGAGAGGCCCCAAAAAGATGATCCTGAACGCAGAAAACCCCCGTACCGATTTCCCGGTACGGGGGTTCTCCCTACAATTAGTTCGGCGGCGTCCTACTCTCCCACAGGGTCCCCCCT
>NZ_JBVJPA010000022.1:0-182217 GCF_055582885.1 Streptomyces sp. NPDC107454
CACTGGACACCCCACAAGCCACCGACTGAGCACGTCACCACTCCATCAGACAGCTCTGTACTCGGCTCCGTGATCATTGCGGGACACGCCTTAGTCTTCGTTCGGGTCGCAGGCGTTGTCGAATTCCTCGTAGGCCTTTAGATAGGCCGCCTCATAGGCATCCTCGTACGCCTGGTAGTCCCTCGCCTTCTTGTAGACGCTCTTCTTTGCTTCGGGGTTATCGCTCATTCCCCAATTGCAGCGCTTGCCATCCTTAGTCCCGGCTGCTTTCCCCGCTGCCGTACCCTGTTTGCCCGGGCTCTGGGCTTCGGGGGCCTGCGGGGCGGACGCCGCCGGCGCTTGGGTGGTGGCGGCTTCCGCCTGAGCCGTCAGCACCGGCGAGAACGTCAGTGCCGCTGCGGCGAGGGGGCCCGCCATGACCGCGATGATTCGCTTCGCGCGCATAGCTTTCCTCTCCTTCGAGATGGAACGCCCGCATGGCGACTCGACCTGGCCAGGGCAGATCCCGTGGGTGGATTGTCCAGGGAGCGGTATCTACACCGCGATGCGGTGGGCACCATGCGGGCCGGTGGATTCCGGCTTGCGACGCCAACTTCCCCATGCGCGGACTTGGACACTCCTGCACTTGCGGCGCCTGTAATTCGACCGTAGCGACCAGTGTGCGTTGTGTCCACTTATGGCCTAGCGTGCGTGATTGACCCCTCAACTGCCGTGAGAGCACGGCGATGACCAGCAGAAAACCGCGAGTTCGCATTGGTGCCTGCGGCAATCATCAAAGCCCTTTGGACTAGCGGGATCTGACGTCAACTGAAATGCGATCTTGAAAGCGTCGTGGCGCGAGTCGCCGTGGGTTCAAATCCCGTACCTGCCGCCGCAGTTGATGGCCCCTGACCGTCAACAACGGTCAGCGGCCATCGTCGTAACTGCTCCCCGTGACTGACCGCGGTTCTCCGTGATTCCCCGGTCCTTCGGGCGCGAGTGGGGCACGTGTTCACGGGTCGGGGGAGAGAGTTTGAGGTCTGGTGATCTGTGGGGCGAGAGCATGAAAGGGGGCAATTAAACTTGATCCAATGGAGAGGGTCATTGATCCTCGGTCAGCGCAAGCGGAACCCCAATGGCGCGGGGGCGATCACCAAGCGCAAGGACGGCCGGTTTCAGTGCGCGGTCTACGTGCTCCAGCCGGACGGCACCCGGGCCCGCAAGTTCGCCTATGGCAAGACGTGGGCCGAGTGCGACACCAAGCGACGGGAGCTCCTCGCCAAGGTCGATAGGGCGTGCCCGTTCCCACACGGTCGGCCAAGCTCTCCGAGTGGCTCCCGTACTGGCTGGACAACGTGATCAAGCCTCGGCGGAAGCTCAGCACGTACGACAAGTATGAGTCGCACGTCCGGCTCTACCTGGTGCCGCTGCTCGGCTCGAAGCGGCTCGAATCCGTCGGCGTCGCCGACGTACGCCGCTTCCTCGTCCGCCTGGAGAAGGAGACCACCGAGGCAACGGCCAAGGAGTCCCACCGCGTTCTTCGTTCCGCTCTGTCCTCCGCCTGCCGCGAGGAACTGATCTCGCGCAACGTCGCCAAGCTGGTCGAGCCGCCCCGCACGGACAACCGGGTCCTGTACGTCCGCCGGCAGACTCAGCGCCGTCGTGGCGTCCTTTACGACGACGATCCCAAGAGCCGTCGGCACCGTGTCGTCCCGTTGCCCGCCCTCTGTATCGCTCCGCTGTGCTGGCACCGGATGCGGCAGTCCGCGGCGCGCGCCAAGGCGGGGGAGCGGTGGCACGAGTCGGGCTACGGGTTCACCACCCGTATCGGTCGCCAGGTCGAACCGCGGAACGTCTATCGCTCCTTCACCCGCATTGCCGCCTCCGCCGGCATCCGAGTCATCCGGCTGCACGACGCCCGGCACGGTACAGCCACCCTCCTCGCGGCGGCCGGAGTCGCGCCCCGCGTCGTGATGGAGATCCTCGGGCACTTGCAGATCAGCATCACCATGGACATCTACACGCACGTCGTGCAGGACACGCAGCGCGAGGCCATGAGTCACATGGATCGGCTGCTCAGGAGGCGTCCCGGTCGTCGGTGACCGTGCTCGTTGATGTCAGCTGTGGATGTCAAAGGCCCCGGACCATGATCGGTCCGGGGCCTTTGCCCTGGTGCCCCCGGCAGGATTCGAACCTGCGACACCCGCTTTAGGAGAGGGTCTATTGATCACCCTGTCTGTCCTGGCCTTTCCCCGGCTTCACCGTTCCTGCTGGTCAACGGGGCGGAGTCTTCCGGCTTCTTCCGGTCCTTCCCTGTCTTTACTCGGCCTTCCGTTCCCATGACGTTCCCATGAGGGGCCCCACGAACCCGTGGGTATGAGGGTGAGCGAGTCGGCTGAGGTCAGTTGCGGTCGCCGAAACGGTGAGCACCGCAGACCCCTTGGGGGCGACGAATGCCCAGCGCCCATCGGGGCTCGCGGCCGTCTATGCGGCCCTGAGAGGGCGGTATGTAAGTGCATAGGTGATTTGCCGTCACCTGAACGTGTGGCAGCACGGTATCCCGGCCGGTCGGCGGGCTCGGGCGTGCTGGGCTGAGTACCGTGAGCGAGCGCAAGCCGTACAAGACCGACCTGTCCGACGAGCAGTGGGCGCTTGTCGAGCCGGTGATTGCCGCATGGAAGGCCGCGCACCGCTCGGTCAGCGGTCACCAGGGCCGGTACGAGATGCGGGAGATCGTCAACGCGCTCCTCTACCAGGGCCGCACGGGCTGCCAGTGGGACCTGCTTCCGCACGACCTGCCGCCGCGCGGTGTGGTGATGTATTACTTCACCAAGTGGCGCGATGACGGCACCGACCAGACCATCCACGACCTGCTGCGCTGGCAGGTGCGGGAGAAGGCGCGGCGGAAGGCGGACCCGAGTCTGGTGGTGCTCGACACCCAGAGCGTGCACGCGGCGGCTGGGGTGCCTGCACAGTCGACAGGGTGTGACGCGGCAAAAAAGTACCGGGCCGCAAGCGCGGCCTGGCCGTTGACGTGCTGGGCCTGGTGATCGCGGTGGTGGTGCTCGCCGCATCCGTGCACGACAACTCCGCAGGCATCGCGCTGTTGGACAAGGTCGCCGCCGACACCGACACCGTGCAAAAGGCCCTGGTCGACCAGGGCTTCAAGAACGCCGTCGTCGCGCACGGGCAGAAGGTGGGCATCGAGGTGGAGATCGTCGAGCGCAATCCGGCGCAGACCGGGTTCGTGCCGATCCCCAAGCGGTGGATCGTGGAGCGCGCCTACGGGATCTTGATGCTGCACCGCAGGCTGGTGCGCGACTACGAACACCTGCCGCGCAGTTCGGAGTCGCGGGTGTACTGGGCGATGACCGCGGTGATACTGCGCCGGCTGACCGGCGCCACCGCTGCGGCCTGGCGCCGCACATGACCGGCGGGGAGCTGACTCTCGGGGCGGTACTGGCGCGGCTGGAGGAGCAGGAACAGGAGATCGCCCTGCAGGCCGAGGCGACGAGGGAGCAGATCGCACAGCTGGCCGCACGGCTGGACGAACTCGGCCGGGCCGCCGAGGAGGTCCGGATCACCCGCAAGACGCTGCTGGCGCTGCCCGATCCGCAGCCGCCCGTGCCGCCGGCCCCGAAGCTGCCCGACCATCCGGCCTACCAGCAGATCATGGCGATGTTCGCCGCAGCCGACATGCCGCTACGAGCGCGGCAGGTGTGCGAGGTGATGGACCTGGAGATCGCGCCCAACAACATCAATAACACCCGCCTGAAGCTCAAGCGGCTCGCCGAGCGCGGGATCCTGGCCGAGACTGAGCAGGGCTTGTTCACCCAGCCGCGGCCGTAACCGCCAGGCGACGTCACGGCCGGCCGCACACTCCTCCCGAAAGCGCGAAGCGGACATCACCTTACGTACCACCCTCTGAGGGCGTTGTCCAGGCTGCCGAAGATGCCCGCGCACAGCCCGATGACCGCGGCCAGCACCACAGCGAGCCATAGGGTAGGCACCAACGCGATGGCGGCGGCGCCCACGCAGCCCACGAGCAGTGTGCCGGCCATCATCAAGCCAGCACGCGGCAGCCAACCGGCGACCGCGAGTAGCGCGGCGCTGGCCGCTGCTCCTGCACTGAAGCTGCTGACGATCCAGCCGTAGCCGGAAGAGCCCCAACCGCGTTCGGCGTTGAGGAGCACCATGCCGACGTTGAGGGGTGCCGATGAGCCCTAGCTCGCAGACGGCGCCAGCGGCGACGAGCGGGCCGATGAGGCGGTGGCGGCGGATGTAGCGCAGTCCGTCGAGCAGGTCAGGGGCACCGACGGAATTCGCTGATCAGCGGGTACGCGAGGGCGGTCAGAGGTCGTTTCCCGCGCTCACGTAGATCGTTTCCCGCTGCTCTGGCCGTCCCGGCATCTGCTCAGGGCGCGGTCGACGTCGTACTTCGAGAACGGAACGAATCGTCGCGCCCTTCACAGACTGCATCTTCCGGCGGCGAGTGCCGTGATCGCGCACTCGGCGGCGTGCCGTGCCGCGAGCGCGGAGGGGATCGGCCCGCAGCCGTGGGAGGCACGCCCGGTCGGTCCGTTCGTGATCCGCCACTGCCAAGCGGTACGTGCGGCTGGGGGTGACGGGTGGTGCCAGACGGGCTGTGCGGCGGAGGGCGCGTGCTCCGCCTTCTGGACCACCACGTCGTGGACCACTCCGCCGATCATGGCCGAGGCCCGCCATCCGTCGTCGTCGGCGGTCCAGTCCAGGGGCGTCGGGGTGGACTCCGACACTTCGAGGAGGATGTCGGCGAGGTCGGCCAGAGTCCGGTACAGCGCGGCACGAACGGCGTCGGTGTGGTGACGGCCCCACCGGCAGGGGGTCCGTTCGGCGAGTTCGTCCACGATGGCCTGCGCGGCGAGTCCATCGAGGGGGTCGGGCTGTGCGAGGCGTTCCCGCGCCAGGGCCGCGCCGGCGCCCCATGCGAGGTCGTCGCGGGTCATGGCGGTGTCGCGGGCCAGCGTCCAGAGGTCGGCGGGGCCCAGGTCGTCGACCGTGTGCTGGATGCAGCGGGCGGCCGCGTCCGACGCGGGCGGTACGTCGGCGTTCAGGAGGCCGGCGCGTACCTCGGTGGCCGCGCTCACGTCGCCCGGTTGCAGCGCGCCCGGCGGCAGCGAGGCCGCTGCGTGGAGCACCTGACCTTGGACCCGGCGTACCGGATGAGGCCCTGAAGGCGGTGAAGGGCGCCCGGACAGGGAGCACAGGGCGTCCAGCAGGTCCGCCGGAACAACTCTCAGGTTGATGCACGCCTTCGGCAGACGGCCATCCATCCTGTCCTCCCCCTCTCCGCTGTCCGGAATGGCCGGCCGGTCCGGCGCGGTCCTCCTTCGAACCGCGCCGGACCGGCCTCGTTCTGTGGCTGGGTCAGTCGTCCAGCACGGCCAGGGCGTCGATCTCCACGAGGAGTCCCGGCGGGAGCTGCATGTAGACGGTGGTGCGGGCGGGGAAGGGCTCGCCGACGGCTGCCGCGTACGCCTCGTTCAGCTCGGGCAGGTGGGCGGGGTCGGTGAGGTAGACGCGGAGCATCACGACGTCTTCCAGGCCCGCGCCGGCCGCCTTGAGGACGGCGATGACGTTGCGCAGGACCTGTGCGGTCTGCTCGGCGACCGTCGTGCCGACGACCTCGCCGGTGGTCGGGTCGAACGGGAGCTGCCCGGATACCTGCAGGACGGGCCCCTTGCGGATGCCCTGGGACAGCGGGGCCGGGAGAGAGGGGGCGTGCTCGGTCGTGATGACGGTTCTGGTCACGGTGTTCCTTGAAGCGGTGGTGGTCCTTGGAGGGGGCGAGCAGGCGAAACACATACGGGCGTCAGCTCCAGGCCTGTCGTTCCTGGCTGCGGGGGTCGTCGACCTGGGTCCACTCGGCGTCGATGTGCATCGTGGCCCTGCGGTCGGTGTCGTAGGGGTCCCAGCCCGGGTCGCCGGTGGCGGCGAACCGGATCCAGGTCTCGTGCACGCGGTCCGCGAGATCCGCCGGGGGCTTGTCGGGGCCGAGCAGGGCGGCGGGGCCGTTCAGCTCGGGCCGGTCCGCGAGGCCGAAGACGAAGGGCAGCTCGACGGCGTGGGTGGCGCCGAGTTCTCCGTCCAGGGCCCGGGAGCGCCAGGCGAACTCGTACGCGTAGGTGACGGACTTCGGATGGGCGGCATGGGCGCCGGCCAGAGCGCGGGTACCCGCGCCGAACAGGGCGTCGGCCATGATGGCCGAGCGCAGTTCCGCCAAGGAGGCCTCGGGGCGTGACGTGCGGTAGGTCTCGACGAGCCGCGCCGGATCCGGGTGCGAGCGCGCCGCCGCGTCGTCGACGTCGGCCGCGGTCGAGGTGGCGTACTTGCCCACCGGGACCAGGTAAAGGTTGCCCTCTTCGGTGTTGGTGCCGATGAGCAGGTCGACGTCGGCGGCGAGGCCTGCGGCGACGGCTTCGGCGGGCTGGGTGTCCAGGACCAGGCTGAAGGGGCTCAGACCGATCAGCGGGTCGCCGTGGGTGGCGGTCTGCAGGTCGATGCCCGCGAGCTTGGAGGCGGCCTCCACCAGACGCTCGTCGGAGATCTCCGCGAAGGCGTCCACGTGCGGCTCGACGCCCAGGACCTCGGCAGCCACGGCGGTGACGCGGGCGGCCTGCTCGGTGCTGAACGCGCCCAGTCCGCTGCCGCTCTGCACGATCGCCCGGCGGAACAGGCCCGCGGCCTCCGCGGTGGCGAGGACGCCGCCGACGACGGTGGCCCCGGCCGACTGGCCGAAGAGCGTCACGTTGTCCGGGTCACCGCCGAACCCGGCGATGTTCTCCCTCACCCAGCGCAGCCCGGCGACGACGTCGAGCAGACCGCGGTTGGCCGGGGCGCCGGGCAGGTCCAGGAACCCGGCGATGCCGAGCCGGTAGTTGAGCGTGACGAGGACGACGCCGTCGCGGGCGAAGGCGGAACCGTCGTACATCGCGGACCGCGTCGATCCGGCGACGAAGCCGCCGCCGTGCACGAACACCATGACCGGCAGGTCGCTCTCCGCGACGGCGGGCGTCCAGACGTTGACGGTGAGGTAGTCCTCACCGCGGCTCCAGCCGGTGCCGAAGTAGGGGGCCATGTCGATGCTGCCGAGCCTGCGCTCGGACTGCGGCGCGTTGGGTCCCGGGACGGTGGCGTCCCGTACGCCGTCCCACGGCTCGTGCGGCTCGGGCGGCGCGAACCGGCCGGCGCCCAGAGGCGGGGCGGCATAGGGGATGTTCAGGAAATCGGCGGTGCCGTCCTCCTGGCGCAGACCGCGGACGGCTCCCTGCGCGGTGGTCACGACGGGTTCGGGGTGGTAGTTCATCTCGGGTGTCTGGTGCCTTTCCGCGGGCTTCAGCCCTGCTCGGTGTACGGGGCGAAGGGCGCCCAGCCCTTCACGGCGAAGGTGCTTCCCTCGCGTACGACTTCGGTGGCGCCGTGGCCGCCCAGATGCGCCGGGATCACGAGCGCGTTGTTGTCGGCGGCCCAGCCCAGCACCTTGCGGCGGGTGGCACGGGCTTCGGCGGGGTTCTCGCAGAAGCAGCTGTTGGCATCCGGCTCCAGGATCTGCACCGGACTGTGCAGCATGTCGCCGACGAACACCGCGCGGTCCGTGCCGGAGGTGAGGGTCAGCACGGAGGAGCCGGGGGTGTGCCCGGGAGCGGCGTCCAGGCGCAGGTTCGCGTCGATCTGGTGGCTGTTCTCCCACAGCTGCGTCAGGCCGGCCTGGTGCACCGGGGCCACGCTGTCCTCGAAGACGTTCTGGTTGCCGCGGCCGAGCAGCGGCTGGTGGCCGTTCTCGGGGTTCCAGAAGTCGAAGTCGTCCTTCGGCATCAGGTAGGTGGCATTGGGGAACGTCGGCACCCACTGCCGCCCGTCCAGGTAGGTGTTCCAGCCGACGTGATCGATGTGGAGATGCGTGTTGATCACGATGTCCACGTCCTCCGGCTGAACACCGGCCCGGGCGAGGTTGGCCAGGAAGTCCGTTTCGAGGCGGCTCCAGACCGGGGCGTAGGGACGCTCCTTGTGGTTGCCCACGCCGGTGTCGACCAGGATCGTCCTGCCCTCGCTGCGCAGCAGCCAGGTCTGGATCGCCGAATTCACCATGTTGGTCTCGGAATCCAGGAAATGTGGGACAAGCCAGTCGGAACCGTTCTCCCAGACTTCCTTCGAGCTTTCCGGGAAGAAGGTGTCGGGCGCCATTTCGACGGAACCGTAGTATTCCCACACCCGGGTGATGGAGACATTGCCGAGGGTGATCTGTTCCATGGTATTTCCTTGGAAATTCGGGGGATTTGCTCAACCGTACGAGCGGCCCCGGTAGGTGCGGTATCCGTCACGTGACTGCACCTGTGCGTACACCTCTGAGCAGGGAGCTTTCCCCTGGCAGGCCGACGAAAGGCGGCTCCTGTTCCGTGTTCCATTCCTGGACACCTCTTCAACGGGCACACGGCGACCTCGCTGCGGTCACGAGGCCGAAGCCGGGTCCGTATCGCGCCCCGGTTTTCACGTCGGCGGCTTCGACGGCCTGCCGATCAGCGAAAAGCAAGGATGTCCGACCGCAAGGTAGTGGGTTCTGCCGGGGTGCCGGCTAACGGTCGTCGGGCCTCCTCACCGCTGTCACCTTGCCTTTGCGCAGGGTCAGGACTCGGTCGGACTCGGCGGCCAGGGCCTGGTTGTGGGTGACGACGATGACGCACTTGTTCTGTTCGTGCGCCAGCTCTTTGAAGATCTTCACGATGTCCTCGGCCGTCTCCTCGTCGAGGTTTCCGGTCGGTTCGTCCGCGAAGAGGATGTCGACCTCGCAGGCGAGCGCGCGGATGACGGCCACGCGCTGCTGCTGGCCGCCGGACAGCTTCATGACGTTGCGGTGGGCCATATCGCGGTCGAGACCGACCTTGGCCGAGCAGTTTCAGGGCGTGGGACTTGCGGCTCCCAGCGGCCGGTCCGGCGCCGGTGATCTCCAGACGGTGGTGACGTTCTGCAGTGCCGTCATGTAGGTCAGCAAGTTGTACTGCTGGAAAATCGTCGCGGCGTGCTTGTTGCCGTAGCGGTTCAGGCCCAGGGCGGACAGGTCCTGTCCGTCGAAGCGGATGGTGCCGTTGGTCGGGCTGTCCAGGCCGCTGGCCAGGCTGAGCAGGGTGGTCTTGCCGCTGCCCGAAGGGCCGAGGATCGTGTAGAAGGTGCCGTGCTCGAAGTCGAGGTCGATCTGCCGCAGGACGGTGGTCTTGCGGCGCTGGTCCTGGCAGGTGTGGCTGACGCCGGAAAGGACAAGGACAGGGGGCTTCGGGGTGGTCACGTTCACGTTCACCGGCACCTGACCACCGCCGCCCGGCTAACCGGCTTGGGCGCGGTCGCACCGGTTGGCGAGGACGGCGCAACTCACTGCGGCAGCCTGGACCGGGCCGTGCGACGGGATGTCCACGCTCTCGGAGGGCACCACGGTGGTGCGGTCGGGGTCCGAGGCGAGTGGGCCCAAGGCTCGTACGAGCGCGGTCAGGGTCGCGTCGAGGCGATCGATGTGCAGCAGCAGGCGGTGCTCCGGCGACGGCCAGTTGCGGCTCACGCGTTGCTCCTCCGAGAGCAGGGCCAGTGCACTGATGACCGTGGGGCGTGCCGTTCGTGGGACGCTTTCGGGCCGATGGCCGGTGACGCGGATCAGGTGGGTCACGGTCTCGTGCGCGCGGTCGGCCGCGGCGGTGAGGCGGGCGGTGCACTCCGGGACGTGGCCCGCCGGGAGACGTTCGGCCGTGGCGGCCAGGCTACGCGCGTGATACGCGCTGGCCTCAAGGAGTTCCAGCAGGTGCCGGGCGCGGTGACGGCGGCGGCGCTGCGGAGCAAACGGATGAGTGAGAGGCAGACTGGCCTTACGGAAGGATTCCAGTGCCTGGTCGAGGTCATGTGCCGCACGGACCCAGCTCGTCGGGGTTTCCGTGTCCGTGCTTTCCGACGCGACGGCCCGCAGGACGCGGTCGAGGACGCGCAGGAAGCCGACCAGTTCCTCGTCACTGGCGCGGCGGACCGTTGTGGGAAGCACGAGGACGGCGGCAAGGATCCCGCAGGACACTCCCAGTGCGGTCTCCTGGACGCGCAGGAGCAGCACGTGCATCGAGAAGGTGTCCATCAGCGCGAGGAGCATGCCGAGCGTGCCGGTGATGAAGAACGTCACGGCCCAGTAGGCGTGCGACGGGGTGTAGAACATCCCGAACATACACAGCAGGAGCAGGACCAGGAGGACGGGGCCGTCTCCGCCGACCAGGGCGGCGAGGCCGTAGCCGAACACCACGCCGAGGACGGTGCCCGCCAGCCGCCGGAGGCTCTGCAGCAGTACCTCGCCGGTGCTCTCGTTCTTGATGAAGACGACCCATGCGGCCGCGACGGCCCAGTACCACAGGTGCGGCGACAGGATCTGACCGCCCGCGACGGCGAGGGCCGAGGCAGCCGTCACCTGAAACGCCTGACGGGTGGCTCCCCGCATCAGGCCTTCGGTGTCTGTGTCCCTGCGCGGCAGGGCCCAGAAGGTGGGTGAGGCGGGCTTGCGTGGAGGTGTCCAGCGTCCTGCCGGGCGGTCGCGTGGGCCGAGAACCCTCAAAGCTTCGGCGAGTTCGTCGACCGCGGGAAAGCAATCCAGCACGAGTGCGGAGCCGGTCGGCCGGTTCGTCGGGCCACCTTCGTACCCCTCTGCGCACCGCTCGGCCGCGCAGGCCGTTCCGGCGATGGGCTGGTGCCAGAGAGCCTGGATCTGCTGTGCGAGCCGCTGTCGCGCCGTCCGTTCCGCCAGATCGCTGCGGGCCGCCGGGGTGCGGACCGCGCGGACCGCCAGTACGGCCAGGCGCTGCGCGGCCACCTCCACCCGGCTGAGGTGCGGCAGCAGGGCCTCGGTGTCCTCGTCGGCGGCGCGCTCGTCGAGAAAGTCCTCGATCAGCAGCACTGACGCGTGCAGTGTGCCGAGGCGGTCCTGCAACGATCGGCTCCGGGTGTCGATGTCCTGCCCGGCGGCGACCATCGCGGCCGTGTCCCGGAGGACGTCGTGCAGACGCACGTCGAATGCGTGCCGCAGCCGCCTCAGGGCTTCGGACGCCGTGACCGGGGCGACGCAGTACCACACGGTGGTGGCCGCCCCGAACGCAACCAGTACCGATGCCCCGAACTGCGGAAGCTGGTCTGCTCTGGCCCGGGTGAACTGGGACAGCAGGAAGGCCATGAAACCGAAGATCCCCAGGCCCAGCCCTCGCGCGCCGAACCGGCGGGCCTGAACGGCGAGGTAGATCACCACCAGGAAGACCAGCTTGGCTGGTGTCGGGTACGGCGTCAGCGCGGCTCCGGCGGCCAGGGACGCGAGGGAGAGCGGAACACCGAGTCCGAGCGTGATGAGCTGGTTGCGCGGGTGCAGGTCGCTAACGGCCAGTGAAGTCGTCATCGCGGTGAAGCCGCCGGCCACTAGCGCCGTCTCGGGCGCTCGCAGCGCTGTCAGCACGGCAAGGGTCGCGGCAGTACCGAGCACGGCGCGCATCGCGGAGGTCAGACGCACGAGCCCAGGGTCGAAGGCCGCGAACCGGTCCCACAACGATGTCGTTGTCCTTGCCGCCATGGGGTCTCCGTAGGTCCTTTCGCGTGTGCACGGCCGTGCGGGAGCCTTCGGGTGCTGACCGGCCACCGCCCGCGTCACCAGTCTCGGCATGCGGGGTTCCGTCCGGTATGCGTCGGGTGACTGCTTTCGGAGGTTCTGCAGCACGTGGGCGTCTCTTGACGGCGTCGGCGACCGCGAGCGCTGACAGGCCTGCACCCGTCGACGACGGCTTCCGGGCTCAAGGGGCTACGCAGCGCACGGACTTGGGACGGACAGCTGCCAGGCGCCCAGAAGGTCACGCGACATTCGGTGCATCTCGACACAGCCGTCATCGAGCCGCAGGTTTCCGTGCGCCGCGCGTTCGCTCGGGTCGTTCGCCCGCTCAAGAGCAGCCTCATGGGCCTGCTCCGGACCGGCCATGCCGTCGACGACGTAGAAGTGGCGTACGAGCCGACCGCATGGAGTGCGAAACCCGAGTCCGACCAGCCACGAGCGTTCAATGACCATGACAGCGCCTTCCGGTCGAGATGTACGGCTTCCGCGAATCCCGTCTGCGATGGCACGCCGCCACCGGCGATGCACGATCGTGCCTGCCCGCCGACCCGGAAAGGCGCGACCGTGCTCGCTTCACGATTCTGTGGTCGGACGAACAGCCGAGGGTATGCGTCACGTGACTGCATCGGTGCTGGTCGGCCACCGGATGGGGCGTTTGCGCCTGCCGGCCGGTTGTCCCGCCGTGGCGATCCCGAGGCCGACGGTGCGCAGACGTACGGCTCGATCGAGGTGTGGGGAGGTCTGCACTCGCCTCGCCACGATGTCCGCGCGGCGCGCGACTCCGCAGGCGAAACCAGGACTCCGGGAGAACTCCGTGGATGCCATAGCCGGAATGTCCCGGACGACGACTTCGTGTCGCCGACAGACTGCGCTCGGACGTGCTTCTGACCGGCTTCGAGGCCGCTCCCGCAGGCGCTGCCGCGGTTCTCCCACACTAGTATCTGGGGTATCTCAATTCCCTGGAGCATCCGTGGAAAACGATGGAAAGGCTCGCGGGGACCAGCGCTCGACGCGGAGTTCCGGTCTGACACTGGTCGGCCGGGAAACCGAGACCGCAGAAATTGTCCGGCGGGTCGGCGCCGATCGGTCCCACAGCGACGTGTTGATCCTCACGGGTGACCCCGGTGCCGGAAAGAGCACACTCCTCGGCATCGCGGCCGATCGCGCACGGAGTGCGGGTGGCCGGGTGCTGCGAGCGGTGGGGAGCGAATCCGAGGCCCACCTTGGATTCGCGGGTCTTCATCAGATGCTGCGTCCGGTACTCGGTGCCGCGGAGGGCCTGCCGTCGCGGCAGCGCTCCGCGCTCCGCGCGGTCCTGGGGCTCGACGAGTGTGCCGAGGCACCCGACGCGATGATCGTGGGTCTGGCGGTTCTGACCTTGTTGTCGGACCTGGCGGAAACCGCCCCGCTGCTGGTCGTGGTCGATGACGCCCAGTGGATCGACCGCGGATCCCTGGACGCTCTCTCCTTCGTGGCGCGACGCATGGACAGCGAGCCCGTCACGCTGTTGCTCGGAGTCCGCACTGCGGCCGTACTGCCCGGCTTCGACAAGGGGTACGAGCGCCTCGAACTCGGCCCGCTGGACGGTGGGGCAGCCAACCGGCTGCTCGACCGGCAGCCCACACCGCCCACCGGCCGAACTCGCGTGCGGATCCTCGAAGAAGCGGTCGGCAACCCGCTGGCCCTGGTGGAACTCGCCCACGCCACCGCGATCCGCAACCCCGAGGGCAGCAGCGTGGAGGGCCCACTGCCGGTCACCGACCGGCTGGAGCGGATCTTCGCAGGACACGCGGCCAACCTGCCGGAACCGACCCGCCGCATCCTGCTGCTGCTCGCGGCCGCCGACGCGGCGGACGCGCAGGCGGCAGCCGTGGGACTGCCCGAGGCGGATGACAAGGCATGGGATCCCGCGGACCGGGCCGGTCTCGTACGCCAGGACGGATCCGGGATCGTTTTCCGTCACCCGCTCGTCCGCTCCGCCGTCTACCATGCCGCGTCGTTCGAGGAACGCCGCAGGGCGCACCAAGCTCTCGCGGAGCTGCTGCGCGAGGAGCCCGACCGCCGTGCCTGGCATCTGGCCGCCGCGACCGTACGCCCCGACCAGGACGTGTCGGCCGCCTTGCAGCAGACGGCCGACCGGGCCCGGCGCCGGGGTGGCTTTGCGGCCGCCGCCGCGGCCCAGGAGCGCGCCGCGGAACTCAGCCCGCACCGCGAGGACCGGGCGCGCCTGCTCACCGAAGCCGCTGCCAGCGCCGTCTTCACCGGGCAGCTCGGCTGGGTGGAACACCTGGCCGCCGCAGTACGCGAGTGCACCGACGACCCGGCACTGCGGGGCAAAGCCGCGCTGGCCACCGGTCGGCTCATGTCGCTTGGCCCCCATCACACAGCAGCCTTCGCCCTGCTCATGCGCGTCGCCGACGAGGCAGCGAACGCCCGATCGCCCCTCGTACTCGACGCACTGGCCGCAGCAGCGGTGGTCCGCTACTACTCGGGCGAGGAGTCCCAGCAGCGACAGATCCAGAGCCTGCTCTCCCGCATGCCCGACGATGCCGCCGGAGCGGCGTTGCACGCCTGGGTACTGGCCGTATCCGATCCCAACCGCGCAGGAGCGTTGCTCGCACCGTTGCTGCCTGGGCTCATCGCCGAGGCCAAGGGCGACGCCCAGCGCCTGACCGCGCTGGCCATCGTCGCCTGGCTGCTTGATCAGACCACCCTCGCCGCCCAGACCTTCGACAAGGCCTTCGACCAGTGGCAGGCCCACGGCCCGCTCCCGGACGGACTGGGATGCGCGGCCGGCTGGACCCGCCTGGAGCAGGGCCGGTGGGCCGAGGCCCGCTCGGTGGCGGCCGACATCGCAGCCATGGCATCGGCCGCCGGACTCGACCACGCCGAGGCGTGTGCCCAGGCACTCGACGCCACGGTGGTCGCCCTGCTCGGCGACGCGGCCGCCGCACGCCGACTCGCCGAGCGAGCCCTGTCTCTCGTCGACCCGCTGGAGAGCCGCTCCGTCGCGGTCTTCGCACGCCGGGCCCTGGGAATGGCGGCCGTGGCCGAGGGCGACTACGACACCGCGTACACACAGTTCCGCTCGACATTCACCGACGACGGCGATCCGGTCCACTACCACGTCTCCTACACCGTCCTGGCCGAACTCGCGGCTGCGGCCGTCCGCCGCGGACGGCAGGAGCACGCCGCACAGCTGCTGGAACGGTCGGCGAAGCGCCTCGGTACGGGCATGTCGGCACGGGTGGCCGCACTGATCGACCGGGGCCGCGCCCTGCTGGCGGATCCCGAACACGCGGAGCCGTTCTTCCAGGCCGCGCTCGCACAGCCCGCGGGTGAGCAGTGGCCGTTCGAACGGGCGCAGACCCGGCTCGACTACGGGGAATGGCTCCGACGCCGGCGCCGTATCGCCGAGGCCCGTCCGCTGCTGAGCGCCGCGCTGGAAACCTTCCAGCGCCTCGGCGCGCGGCCGTGGGCCGAGCGGGCACAGGCAGAACTGCGCGCCGCCGGCATCGAGGCGACCGACGTCGTGCCCAGTGCCTTCACCGAACTCAGCCCTCAGCAGCAGCAGATCGTCCAGCTGGCGGCCCGGGGTCTGACGAACCGCGAGATCGGGGAAAAACTGTTCCTCTCACCGCGCACGGTCGGCTCCCACCTCTACCGGGTCTTCCCCAAGCTGGGCATCACCGCCCGCTCGCAACTCCGCGACGTACTCGAAGGCACCCTGTCAGATAACGACGCCCGCAGCTGACAGCCGCATACGCCTCAGGTACGCGCTGCCGCGCGTGCCGCCTGCCAGGCGTCTCCCGACAGGGCGACGGCCGTCGCTGTGCAGTCGGCTGACAGATACCGCGACCGGATTCCGCGTGACAAATTCATGGAGCGCGACGACGAGAGACCGCACAAACTCGTCGAATCGCACAAGGGAATCACCTGGCGCCCTACCCCTGCGCCCGTGCCCTTGGGGGGCGTGAGAGCCGTCCAGCCCTGGCCTGCCTTTCACGCCCCCGGACCTGCAACCGCGACCGTGTCGAGAACTGCGCCCACCGGTGCCGACGAGACGGCAGAGAGGACCGGATCGACATGCTCGATCCGGTCCTCGACGAACACCACCGGACACCGAGCCGACACAGCCGACATGGCCGAATCCGAACCCTGTTACGCCCCCGGCTCCTTCGGGGCGAACCGGGCGGCCGCACCGAGCAGTCCGCCAACGACCAGTGGCGCACTTTCGTGCCTCGGCATCGCCACCACCAGAGATGCCCCTGCTCCTGGAGGGAATCTCCCGGGCAGCCGCGAAGCTGGGGGTCACCCCGGTGCCGCCGACCACGCTGATCGGCGTCGCGGCACTGGACATCCCCGAGCATCTCGTCGAGATCGAAGCCATCGCAGTCCTCGACTGAGCATGTACAGACACTGCATTCCGATGCCCGGCAGCTGACCCAGCGGTGCGAGTGAGCGGCGAGGTTGACACGCCTCAGATGCGAGTGGTTAATTACTTACATGGAATCCAGGATGCGTCAGCGTTCCACCGCCGAGGAGCGCCGGGCCACGGTCATGCGTACGGCGATCAAGGCATTCGCCGAGCGCGGGTACTACGGGACCTCGACGATGGACGTGGCCAAGGCCGCCGGCATCTCGCAGGGCTACCTGTACCGGCTCTTCAAGGACAAGCAGACGCTGTTCGCCACCCTGGTCGACTACTGCTCCGACCGCCTCCGGGAGGGCGCCGCGGCAGCGGCCGCATCGGTGCAGAGCACCGACCCGGACGCGGTCCTCGGGGCGCTGACGGCCTCGTACGGCGAGGTCATCGCCGACCGGGACGTACTCATGATCCTCAAGCACGCGGAGTGCAGCGCGAGTGAGCCGGTCATCGGCGAGGCGGTGCGCACCTGCTACGCCAAGCAGGTCGAGTACGTCCGCGCCGTCTCCGGCGCCTCGGACGAGCAGATCCGCCGCTACTTCGCCGACGGCCTGCTCAGCAACGTCATGATGGCGATCGACGCCACCTCCGTCGACGCCCCCTGGGTGCGCACGCTGCGCGCCTAGCAGACTCACGCCCACGGGCCGCTCTCACGCGGCCCTTTTCTTTCACCCATTATGTAAGCGGTCAACCGCTTACTAAAGAGAGGCTGTGTCTCCCCATGTCGTCTCCCTCCCCGCGGCGCGGAACCGGGCTGCTGCTGGCCCTACTGGCGTTCGCCCAGTTCATCAGCGCCATCGACTACAACATCGTCTACGTCGCCCTTCCGGAGATCGGCCGCGAGGTCGGCTTCGACGCCCAGAACCTCCAGTGGGTCGTCAGCGGCTACGCCGTAGCCTTCGGCGGCTTCCTGCTGCTGGGCGGCCGGGCCGCCGACCTCCTCGGCCACCGCCGTATGTTCGTCACCGCCCTCTCCCTGTACGGCCTGGCCTCCCTGGCCGGCGGACTCGCCGGCGACCCAGGACTGCTGGTGGCCGCCCGTGCCGTCCAGGGCCTCGGCGGTGCGCTCCTGCTGCCCGCCACGCTCTCCCTGATCGCCAACACCTTCACTGAGGGCGCCCAGCGCAACCGGGCCCTCGCCATCTGGGGCGGCGCCGGAGCCGTCGGTCTCGCGCTCGGCTCCCTGCTGGGCGGCATCCTGACCAACTACCTCGGCTGGGAAGCCGTCTTCTACGTCAACGTCCCCCTCGCCCTGGGCGCCGCCGCGGCCGCCTTCGCCATCATCCCCGCCGACGCTCCCCGCGAAGGTCGCCGCAGCTTCGACCTGACCGGCGCGCTGACCGCCACCATCGGCTTCACCGCCCTCGTCTTCGGCGTCGTACAGGGCCCCGAAGCCGGCTGGGGCTCCGCCGAGACCCTCATCGCCCTGCTCGGCGGCGCGCTGTTCATCGGACTGTTCCTGCTCATCGAGGCCCGCACCGCCCACCCGTTGATGCCGCTGCGCCTGTTCCGCAACCGCAGCCTGGTCGCCGCGATGGGCATCACCTTCGTCTTCATGGGCACCTTCGGCGCCCAGTACTACTTCTTCACCGTCTACCTGCAGAACGTCCGCGGCTACGGCGCCCTGGCCACCGGTCTGGCCTTCATCCCCGCCGCGCTGGTCGGCATGGCCGGCACCAAGCTGAGCGAGAAACTGCTCGGCAAGGTCGGCCCCCGCACCACGATCATCACCGGACTGCTCGTCGGCGGCGCAGGCATGGCCGTCCTCGCCGCGGCCATGTCCCCCACCGGCGGCTACCCGATCCTGCTGCCCGGCGTGATCCTGCTCAGCCTGGGCCAGGGCATCGCCTGGACCGCGATGTTCGTCGCGGCCACTAACGGCGTCGACGCCCGCCACCAGGGCATCGCCTCCGCGATGGCCTCCACCACCCAGCAGATCGGCTCCGCCGTGGGCCTGGCGATCCTGGTCGCCATCGCCAACGCGGGCGTCCACACCACCACGGGCCCGGACCTCGTCCCCGGCCTGCGCACCGCAGGATTCACCGCCGCCGCCCTCACCCTCCTCGGCGTCGCCATCGCCCTCACCCTGCGCCGCCCCGCCCCTACCGTGTCGGCCCCCGCCGCCACCAGCACAACCCAGCCAACGGAATCCAACATCTCCGCCTGAGCCGAAGACGGCGCCGATCACCCCGCCCACCGCGGACTCTCGGTGACGTCCGACAACCGGCCACGATCAGCCCCGGCCTCAGGGCCGGGGCGCGCCGCACCCGACTCAATGTTCCTCAACCCCCGGGCCGGGCTATGGGGCTGCTCACCCCACGGGCGAATACTGCAACCCTCGAATACCTGCACTTCGCCAGTGGCATGTCGACACGGTCGACACGGAGATCGTGGCGATCGCGGGCTCCCCGACCCGCCCCACCTACCTAGTCGTCCGGCTTCCGGACGGCACCCTCGCCCAGACAGCGCAGTTGGATAGTAGGCAGCGCGCCGCCGTAGGCCGGGCACTCGCCGCAGGCGTCCGCGAGGCGCTGCCCGGCGGTGGCCACCGGGTGGTCACGCCGCTGCTCGCCGAGATCGAGGTGGGCACCACCCGGCACCGCACCGTGCGGTTCGTTCGTCTCAGCGAGGACCTGGGTCCGGCCGAGCCGGGGCCGTCCAGGTGAACAGGGCGGTGTCGCCAGCGACGTAGTGCCTTGCGCTACGTGCTCGTTCGCGTGCCTCCTGTCGCGGACCGCGAAGATCAGCGCCAGCGTGGCCACCACGGCGGCGGCGACCATGATCACCTCTGCCGGGCGCCGACTGCGTCCGCGATCGGCGGTATGCCGTGCCCCACCCCCGGCCTCGCGACTCGCCTCCCCGCCGACGCGGTGCTTGCATGGAGGTAGGCCATGTTCCGGAGGTGAAGCCCATGGGCGCCTACGTCAAAGACAACGCGAGCTGCACATCCGAGATCCTCTTCATGGGAACGACAGGACTCCGCCCCTGGAGCCTCTCGACGCCCCCGCCGTCGGATTGCGACACGGAGATGTTCATCGACGTCATCGGACCCACCGCGTTCCACACGACCGACTTCGAGAACGTCACCCTCACCCTTGAGATCCTCAGCCCGAGCGGGGCGATGTTCGTCCGAGACCCGAGGCTGGGGTCCGTGCTATGGGGCGTGCCGAAGGCGGATGGCACATGGGACGAGTCCATCGTCCCCAGCCCGCCCACGTCCGTGCTGAGGCTCCGGGTCCCTCAGAAGACCAGGATCGTCTCGACGAATCCGAACGACGGCCTGTCGTTCTGGCTCGACATCTCGGGGCTGCCCAGCGGAGCAACACTGTCCTTCCACGCCGCCGCCACCGCCGATCGAGTTCTGGCCACCACAGCGAGCTGCCCGATAGAGATGAAGGACTTGGCAGTCGGCGAGACGATTAAGGGCCGGTTCGGCTAGGGCACCCGTCACCCCTCGTCGCCGCGCCGGCGCCGGCACACTCAGACACGGCCGTGATCGGCAAAAAGGCTGCTGCGACTAGCCGCCGACGAGCGCGCCCGTCGGCGCTTCGGCCCCGACGCCGTGGTACCCGCCGCTTGCGCCGCGCGCCAGGATGACGCAGAGGTCCGCACGATGGAGCCCAGTACGTGGCACGGCTCAGGTTCGCGGCCGACGGTCCGTCCGTGGAAAGGGAGTGGTCCGTCATCGGCACAGCTTGGGACCGGCACACCGAGTGGGTCGGTCTCTACAGCAAGAGCCCGGCCGTGGTCACCCAGTTCCTTGAGCAGACGGACGGCCAAGAACAGGTCCACCGCACGTGGACAGCTCACGGTGAGACCACGATCAAGAACGCGTGACCCCGCGGTTAGCCGGTCACCGCACAAGGCGCCCCCGCGCCAGTGAAGCGATCAGCCGGACTGGCCGTTTCCTCATGGGGCCATTTCGGCTTCAGCTGTCCCCGTTGTTTCAGTCGTCACCGAGCACCCATCGTGGCGCCGACAGTTCCCCCCAGACGCGCTTCCTATCTGGGCCGAGCCCGACCACGGCAGCGCCCAACCGCTGCAACCCCGAGGTCGGTGCACCAGGAAGCGCGGCGAGTGCTTCGTGCGCACGCAGTGCGGACCCGAGGCGCGGGACGCCGGGCGGGTGTGCGCCAGGGTGATCGAAGCGGTGAGCGCCGCTTTCGCCAGCGGATTCCCCAGATGCGCGAGCCAGGTGCTTCCGCCCCGCTCAACATCGCCCAGAGAGCAGTTCGCCGGGGCTGGCAATTCCCCCTAGATCATGATGAAGCTACAAAAAGCAACCATTAGGTGATCGACGAAGGGTTACCGCTCGTTACTCATCGTGCCGTTCCCATCAGGTTCCCATCTAGGACAAAAGCACCCCTCTGTGAACCTCGCCGAGGGGTGCTATGTCCAATTATCCAGCACTTTGTTGTGCCCCCGGCAGGATTCGAACCTGCGACACCCGCTTTAGGAGAGCGGTGCTCTATCCCCTGAGCTACGAAGGCGGGGGGATCTCGGTGAGACCCGGCGACTAGCGTAGCGGATTCGGTGGGGTGGGGGTTTCTGGCGTTCGGTCAGTGGGTGATTCGGGTTTCCAGGCCGTCCAGGACGCGGTCGAGGCCGTACTGGAAGTTCTCGTCGCGGGCGGTGCGGGGATCCTTGCCGCGTTGTTCGGCGTAGCCCTCGCGGAGGTGGGGGTAGGACTCGACGGCCTGTTCGGCGGTGGGCCAGAGGCTTTCCACGTACTGCTGTTCGGTGTGGCCGCTACGGGCGAGGACGTTGAGGTAGGCGGCCTCGCTGGTGGCCATGCCGGTGACGTAGGCGACGAGGGTCGAGGCGGCCTGGTCGGCTTCGGTGGCGGGCAGGCCCGCGCGGGTGAAGAGGGCGAGCAGGAACTCGGCCAGGCGCATCGCGTTCGGGCCGAGGTACGACATGCCCATCTCGCCGAGGACCGAGGCGATCCACGGGTGGCGCAGCATCGTCGTGCGCAGGCTCTGGGCGCAGCGGGTCGCGTCCGTGCGCCAGGTCGCGGGGTCGGTGGACAGGGGGATCTCGATTTCGCCGTAGATCTCGTCGATGGCCAGCTCGATGAGCTCGTCCTTGTTGGCCACGTGCCGGTAGAGCGAGGTGGCTCCGGCGCCGAGGCGGGTGCCGAGCTTGCGCATGCTCAGGGCGTCGATGCCGTCGGAGTCGAGCAGGCGTAGCGCCTCGGCGACGATCTGGTCCCGGCTCAGCGCCGGCTGTTCGCGACCGGCCCGGGGGCGGGTCCACACCGACTGGACGGGCGTCGGCGGCCCGGCTTCTGCCTGCTCCTGGGGGGACATGCGGCTTCCTCTCTCCCGGTCCGGCCACCGTAGCGCACGGCATGCGCAGGGTGCGTACGGGTGGCTATCGATTCGTACGGCGTTCTCTCTTGCGTACAGTGTGCGCAAGGTCGTACGGTGTTCCACAGAGCGCACGGTGTGTGCGACTCAGCCCGTCGTTCGAGAGGTAATGAGATGGACCGTCATCCGCGTCGCTGGCTCATCCTGATCGTGTTGTGCCTCAGCACCCTGGTGCTGGTCGTCGACAACATGGTTCTCACCGTGGCGATCCCGACGATCGCCGAGGACCTGAAGGCCAGCGCCCAGGACCTCCAGTGGATCCTCGACTCGTACATGCTGGTCTTCGCCGGGCTGCTGCTGACCGCGGGCAGCCTCTCCGACAAGTTCGGGCGGCGGAAGGTGATGGTCATCGGGCTCGCGCTCTTCGGGGCGGCCTCGGTGGTGGCCATGGAGGCCGCCACGCCCGGGGCGCTGATCCTGGGGCGGGTGCTGATGGGCGTCGGGGGCGCATTGATCATGCCCAGCACGCTGTCGATCCTGATCACCGTCTTCGACGACGCCGAGCGGCCCAAGGCCATCGCCGCCTGGAGCGCCGTCGCCATGGTCGGGCTCGTCGGTGGTCCGGTCGTCGGCGGCGCGCTGCTGGCCCACTTCTGGTGGGGGGTCGTCTTCCTCCTCAACATCCCCATCGCCGGTCTCGCGATCATCGCCGCGCTGGTCCTCATGCCCGAGTCCAAGGGGCCCTGGCGCAAGGCCGACCCCATCGGCATGGTGCTGTCGATGGCCGGCATGACCGCGCTCATCTGGACGATCATCGAGTTCCCCAAGGGCGGGCTGGGTCAGCAGGGCACGCAGCTCTCGCTCGGCGTCGCCGTACTCGGGCTGGTCGGGTTCGGGGTGTGGGAGAGCCGCTGCTCCTCGCCGATGATCCCGGTCTCGCTCTACCGCAACCGTGTCTTCACCGGCGCCAGCTTCTCCCTCGTGCTGCTGACCCTGGCCCAGGGCGGCCTGATGCTGGTGCTGACCCAGTACCTGCAGTTCGTCCTCGGCTACTCCGCCACCCAGACCGGTCTCGCCTTCACCCCGCTGGCCCTCGCGACCCTCGCCTTCAACAGCGTCGGCGCCGCCCTGCTGCCGAAGACCGGCAACCGCGCCATGGCGGTCTTCGGACTCCTCGTCATCGCCTCCGGGTTCGGGCTGCTGTCCACGCTGAACCCGGAGAGTGGGTGGGGAGTGCTCGCCGGTGCCATGTGCCTCATGGGCGCCGGTGGCGGGCTGACGATGCCCGCGGCGATGGCGGCCATGATGGGCGCGATCCCGGACGAGCACGCCGGTGTGGGCTCCGCGCTCAACGACACCGTCCAGCAGGCCGGCGCCGCGCTCGGTGTCGCCGTCCTCGGCGCGGTCCTCTCCAGCACCTTCACCGGCCACATGCCCGCCGCCGCCCCGGCCGCCGCCCGCCACTCGGTCGGCGACGCCCTCGCCGTCGCCGCCCGCACCGGTGACAAGTCCCTCCTCACCTCCGCCCACGACGCCTTCACCAGCGCGATGTCGGCGAGCTTCCTGGCGGGCGGGGCGGGAGTCCTGGTCGCGGCCGTCCTCGCCGTCTTCCTGATGCGCGACGGCAGGCCCGTCGGAGCCTCGGCCTCGGACCAGGGGGCGACAGAGGTCGAATCGGAGGAGGGTGTGGCGGACGCGGGTGTGTCGGGCCAGGGGGTGTCGGAGGTCGTGTCGGCCGGGGGCGCGGAGGTCAGGCACTGACGTCCAGGGGGCCAGGGGGCACCCCCCCGCCTGCTCCGCCCGTGTCCGGACCACGTTGCCGTGGCCCGGACACGGGCGTTCACGTGTTCAAACGGTCGTCAGAGGTCGTCAGAGGCCGTCAGAGATCGTCAGAAGTCGCCAGAAGGGGTATGTGTCGGCGCGTCACGTCCGCGGTACCCGGCGGAACCGTCCCGCCACCCACAGGTCCTCCTGGATCCGTCCCACCGTGGCCCGCAACTCCGGCAGCACCTCGGCGACGCACTCCTCGGGCGTACGGCGGCTGCTGTGCATCGCGACATTGACGGCGGCCACGACCCGCCCGCCGCGTTCGCGCACCGGCACCGCGACCGAGCGCAGCCCCACCTCCAACTCCTCGTCGACCAGGGCGTATCCCTCTTCCCGTACGCGGTCCAGGACGGCTTTCAGCTGATCGGGGTCCGTGATCGTGCGGGGGGTCAACGGGAGCAGTTCGGTGAGCGGGGGCTCGGGCAGGTCCGCCAGCATCGCCCGGCCCAGCGCGGTGGGGTACGCGGGCAGACGGGTGCCGATGGTGATGTGGACGCTCATGACGCGGCTGGTGGAGACGCGGCCCGTGTACCGGATCTCGTCGCCGGCAAGGACCGCCAGCGACACCGAGTCGTGCAGCCGCTGGGAGAGTTCGGTGAGGTGCGGGGTGGCGATCTCGGCGAGCGAGGTCCGTGACAGGGGAGGGAAGCCGAGGCCCAGCACGCGGGGGGTGAGGCGGAAGACCCGGTCGTGCGCGGTGACGTATCCGAGGTGTTCCAGGGTGATCAGGGCGCGGCGGGCGGTCGCCCGGGCGAGTCCGGTGGCCTGGGCGACCTCGGTGAGGTTCAGTTCGGCGCGGCCCTCGCCGAAGGCGGTGATGACGGTGAGGCCCCGGGCCAGCGACTCGATGAACTCCCGGCCCAGTTCCTGCTTGGAGGCGCCGGTCCAGACGGCGAGGCCGGAGGGGGCGGCGAGCTTCCTGGCGGGCGGGGCGGATTCGGCGTGCCGTGCCTCGCGCAGTTCCCGTTCCATCGCGGCGACGGCGTCCCGTAGCCGGGGCAGCAGGGTGTCGCGCAGATCGGCCGCGGTGTGCCGGCTGGTGTGGCTGACCACGCTCACCACACAGGCGATGCGGCCCGCCTCCCGTACGGGCATGGACAGGGCGACCAGGCCCGGTTCGATCAACTGGTCGTCCAGTGCCCAGCCGGCCTCGCGCGCCTCGGCCGTACGCTGCTCGAAGTCGTCGCCGAGGGTGGGAAGTCGACGTGTGCTTCGGCCGGCGCCCGGCTCCTCCGGCCTGTCCGCCGCGAGGCTTCGGCCGACGGTGAGGTCCTTGGCGACGGTGAGGTCCTTGGCGACGGTGAGGTCCTTGGCGTCGGTGAGGTCTTTGCCGTTCGTGCGGTTCGCGCGGTTCGCGCCGGTCCTGTCCTTCCTGTCCTTCCCGTCCTTCTCGTCGTTCCGGTCGTCCTCGCCGTACTCGATCGGCCGGCTCCGTGCCGGGACCGCCGGAAAGCCCCGGTCCTCCGGGTCGGCCGCGCGCCGCTCGCGCCACCGCGCCCACTCCCGATCGCCCCACTCGGTGGCGAACAGCGGGCCGGGCGCGGTGCGTTCGGCGGGCAGCAGGTCGCCGATGCGGAAGCTCAGCGACATGGCGCGGCGCCGGGTCGCCTGGTGGATGAAGCGGATGCCGTCCTGGTCGCCGACCGCGAGTGAGACGGACTCGTCGAGTTCGTCGGCGAGGGCGTCGGCGTGCGCGTCGAGGAGGCGGGGCAGGCGCAGGGCGGCCAGGTAGGCGTTGCCGAGTTCCATCAGACGGGGGGCCAGGACGGCGTCGCGGCCGTCGAGGCGTACGTACCCCCGGCGCGCCAGGGTCGCGGTGATCCGGTCGACGGTGGAGCGCGCGAGCCCGGTGGACCGCTCCAGACCGCTGAGGCTGGACACTCCGTCGGCGTCGGTCAGCCGTCGCAGTACGGCGATACCGCGGATGAGGGGGGTGACGGCCTCGGCGGGCACCGCGGCCTCGGCGCCTGCGGCGCTGCTGGTGCCGGTCCCGGGGGCCGGTGCGACGTTCGATGGCATGGGCTCTCCGATGCGGATCTCTGAAGAGACGCAGTCGCGGATCTCCGAAGAGACTCAGGACAGACACCGTAGCCCTTGCACGGCCAGGTCAGCAGGTCGGAGGCCGGGAGGGGCGGGGGAGCGGCCGGTCAGCGGTTGGTCAGCGGCGGGTGACGGACACCCGGTAGTCACCGTTCGGATCCGACCCCGTGACGGCGATCGTGATGCCGGTCTTGGGGTCCTTGAAGGACTCGCCCGGGGTGAAGGGGGCGTCGGAGAGTTCCGCGTGGACGTTGGGGCTGCGGGTGCAGCCGCCGCTGTGGCGCTTGGAGTCGTAGACGGTGATGGGGCCGTTTCCGGTGTCCACGCCCGCGTCGACCTTGTAGATGAGGATGCCGGGGCGGCAGACGGCGGAGTCGTTGCCGTCGTGGGTGCGCAGTTCGAAGGCGTACCCCGTCTTGGTGCTGGTGGGTACGAAGACCAGCTTCTCGCCGCCGGGCCGGGACAGCGGGGTGAGGGTGTACTCCGTCGTCCCGGGCGACGCGGCGCATTTGACCTGCGACTCGTCGAGCCAGCCCAGCTTCCACTTGTGCCAGCCGAGGAAGTCGTTGTCGGCACCCCAGTCCTCGCTCATGATGTCCCAGTGGCCGACCGCGCCTCCGCCCTCCGGGGTGTAGAGGTCGGGCAGGCCGAAGGTGTGGCCGTTCTCGTGGGGGAGTACCCGGTAGCCGGTCTCGGCGTAGGAGCCGGAGCCGTCGTCCTGGCGGCTGTAGACGAAGGACGCGTTGGAGACGGGGACGCCGTCGGCTATGGGTGCCTCGGTGTTGCCGGCGAAGGTGACGGACAGGACGGTGTCCAGGGCGGAGGGCCCGGCGTTCGGCGTCACCAGCACGTTCAGGAGGTCGTACGAGCGGAAGTCCACCTCGGGGTCGGCCGTGGCCACTATGTCCTGGACCAGATCGCGGTAGCCGGGGTCGAAGGGGGCGCCGCGTTCTATGCCGTACGCCTTGAAGGGCTTGGGCATGCGGAGCCAGTGGTTGATGGGGGTCTCGGGGCGGTAGTCGAGGCGACCGTAGGAACTGGTGCGAAACCAGTTCTGGGTCTGCGGGAAGAACTCGGCGAGCCGGTCGAGTGCGCTGCCCGGGCCGGGCGCGTCGGAGAAGTCGACCATCAGGGTGAGGGCTCGGACGATGCCGGTGGAGCGGGCGTATCCGGGTTGGGTCGGTATGCCCTCGCCCATCTGTACGCCCGTCGCGCCGGTGATCATGCAGGGGGCGAGCGCCGTGGAGCGGGCCAGCGCGATGGAGCCCGCCGTCGTGGAGCCCGCCGGGAGGTGACCGGTGCCGGCGGAGGTGCTGACCGTCAGCGTCAGAAGGGTCACCGTGGCGAGGGCGGTCACGCGGCGCGAGCGTATCCGGCGGGTGGTGGGCTGCATCGTCTGCATGCAGGGGCCCTTCGCTCACGGCAGCCACCCGGTCACCGGCTGCACCCTGTGCGATCACCCTGTGACGGGCGATGCGGGGGCGCGCGCTGGAAGAGCCCGAACGTGGGTTTCTTGCCGGGGGAGGGGTGACAGGAGCCGCGTCTGAGGTTTGACCACGGGCCGCGCCCCACCCCACCCCCAACGCCGGCCCGTCCCCCACCCCCCGCCCCACACCCCCGCCACCCAGTGACGCAGGTCACATCAGATCTCTGGGAATGCGGGAAATAACCGGGGACCGTTTCCCCGTTTAGCCATGTGTCCGAGTGAAACGGGGACGGATTCCCCGGATCGCGCCACAGTCTTCCTACCTACGTCTGAGGAGTACGCCGTGGAGACCGCCACCCCCGTGAAGCGTCGTGTGCCCCGGCCCCGCGCCGATGCCCTGCGCAACCGGGAGCGGATCGTCGCCGCCGCGCGTGAGATGTTCGTCGAGTTCGGCCCCGACGTGCCGTTCGACGAGATCGCCCGCCGCGCCGGTGTCGGCAACGCCACGGTGTACCGCAACTTCCCGGACCGCGACGCGCTCGCGCGGGAGGTCGTCTGCTCGGTCATGGACCGCACGTCGGAGTGGATCGAGTCGGCTCTTGTGGAGGGCGGCGACGCCTTCCAGGCGCTGAGCGACTTCGTGCACTTCGCGGCGGACGAGCGGATCGGCGCCCTGTGCCCCATGCTCTCCGAAGCTTTCGACCAGCACCACCCGGATCTGTTCGCCGCACGCGAGCGGACCACGGAGATGGTCGACGCGCTGATGAGACGCGCCCGCGAGGCCGGACAGTTGCGTCCCGACGTCGAGTCAGGTGACCTCCTGGTCGCCGTCAGCCAGCTCACCCGGCCGCTGCCCGGCACCGCGTGCGAGGGCATCGACCGTTTCGTGCACCGTCATCTGCAGCTGTTCCTGGACGGTCTGCGGGCACCGGCCCGCTCCGTACTGCCCGGAGTGGCGGCCACCGTGGAGGATCTGCGAACAGCCTGACCAGCCAGCAGCCAGCCCGACCGATGAGATCGGCGCACAGCGCCAGTCCTTAGTCCGACAAGCTTCCGGGGGCTTGCGGCCGTCGACGAAGACGAGCCGCCGGCTCCCGTGACCTTCCCTCACCTTTTTCACTGCGAAGTACCGGAGTGGGTATCCCCATGTCTGAAACAGGCACCTCAGCCTCGGCGAAGTCGGCGGCCGAACTCGCCGACGCACACAGCAACCGCTGGAAGGCGCTCGCGTTCATCGCGCTCGCCCAGCTGATGGTCGTCCTCGACGCGACCATCGTGAACATCGCGCTGCCCTCCGCCCAGCAGGACCTGGGTATATCGGACGGCAACCGTCAGTGGGTCATCACCGCCTACGCCCTCGCCTTCGGCGGTCTGCTGCTCTTCGGCGGCCGTATCGCCGACCTGTGGGGCCGCAAGCGCACCTTCGTCACCGGTCTGATCGGCTTCGCGGGCGCCTCCGCCATCGGCGGCGCCGCGCAGAGCTCGGCGATGCTGCTCGGCGCCCGCGCCCTGCAGGGCGCGTTCGGCGCACTGCTCGCGCCCGCCGCGCTCTCGCTGCTCGCGGTGATGTTCACCGACGCCAAGGAGCGCGCCAAGGCGTTCGGCATCTACGGTGCGATCGCCGGTGGCGGCGGTGCCGTGGGTCTGATCCTGGGCGGTTTCCTCACCGAGTACCTGAACTGGCGCTGGACGTTCTTCGTGAACATCCCGTTCGCGATCATCGCCGCCCTGGGCGCGTACTTCGTCATCCGTGAGCCGGCCGGCGGCCGCAACCGCTCGCCGCTCGACATCCCCGGTGTCATCCTCTCCACCCTGGGTCTGGTCTCCCTGGTCTACGGCTTCACCCGTGCCGAGTCCAACGGCTGGAGCGACCCCACCACCATCGGTCTGTTCGTCGCCTCGGCGGTGCTGCTCGCGGCCTTCGTGTTCACCGAGTCCAAGGTCAAGGCCCCGCTGCTGCCCCTGCGCGTCATCACCGAGCGCAACCGCGGCGGTGTCTACCTCTCGCTCGGCCTCGCGATCATCGCGATGTTCGGCCTGTTCCTCTTCCTGACCTACTACCTGCAGATCGTGAAGGGCTACTCGCCGGTCAAGACCGGCTTCGCCTTCCTGCCGATGATCGCGGGCATGATCACGGGCTCCACCCAGATCGGCGCCCGTCTGATGACCCGCGTCCCGCCGCGGCTGCTGATGGCACCGGGCTTCGCCCTGGCCGCCGTGGGCATGCTGCTGCTGACCCAGATGGAGATCAACTCCTCCTACGCGGGTCTGCTGCTCCCGGCCCAGCTGCTGCTCGGCCTCGGTATGGGTACGGCGTTCATGCCCGCCATGTCCCTGGCCACGTACGGTGTCCAGCCGAAGGACGCCGGTGTCGCCTCCGCGATGGTCAACACCTCGCAGCAGGTGGGCGGCGCGATCGGTACGGCCCTGCTGAACACGATCGCCGCCTCGGCGACCACCTCGTACATCAAGGACCACATCGCCGGTGCCACCTCCAAGCCGCAGCAGCAGCTCGTCCAGCTGCAGGCCATGGTGAACGGCTACACCAACGCCATCTGGTTCGCCGTCGGCATCCTGGCGGTCGCGGCCACGATCGCCGCGACCCTCGTCAACACCGGCCGCCCGGACATGTCCGCGGCCTCCGGCGCGGGCGACGGTGCCGAGGACGAGGTCAAGGTGCCGGTGATCGCCCACTGATCACCCGTACCGCCCGTACCGCCGCTGGTACCTCCGGTGCTTCAGGTGCTTCGAGTGCGGGCGCGGGGTGGGGACGCCTCGCCCGTACGATTCCCAGGGTCCGCCCCGGTTCCGAGTTCATCGGGACCGGGGCGGACCCGCGTCCACCCCCGGGTCAACCTGTCAACCCGTCAACCCGTCGGCCTGTCACTCCGTCAGCCCGGCAGCCCGTCAGCCCGCTCAACGCAGTCAAGGCAGATCCGCTCAACGCAGCCAAGGCAGGTCCGCGCCCGCGTCCTTCGGCTGCAGCCCCTCCGCGATGATCCGCATGGCCTCGCCGAGGGCTTTGTGCTGTTCGGGCGTGAGCCGGTCGAAGAAGGCCTGCCGTACGGCGTCGACATGGCCCGGCGCGGCCTTGCCCAGCACCTCGTAACCGGCGTCGGTGAGGACGGCGAACTGGCCCCGCTTGTCGGAGGGACAGTCCTCGCGGCGCACCCACCCGTTCTTCTCCAGGCGGGCGATCGCGTGTGAGAGGCGCGAGCGGGTGATCTTCGCGTTCATGGCCAGCTCGGTCATGCGCAGCCTTCTGCGCGGCGCTTCGACGAGCTGGACGAGCAGGCCGTAGTAGACGTGCGGCATGCCCGCGTCGCGCTGCAGCTGACGGTCGAGATGGTCCTCGAGGAGGGTGGCGGCGTTCATGTACGCACGCCAGGTGCGCTGTTCCTCGTCGGTGAGCCAACGCGGCTCTTCAGCGGATGCGGATGCCGTAGTCATGTACTCCACTGTACGAGCCCCTTCTTGAATATTAAACAAATCGGGAGTATGGTCCTGCATAGAAGCTTGAGACTTCAATTAACTTCCCCATCGGTCTTACGATGGGCCCCCCGGAGGGAGCAGCCGCCATGTCTGTCGCCACGTCTGCCGTCACCGAAGGGCGTGCCCCGCAGGAGCGCATGCCCGCCCTCTACCTCAGTCATGGCGCTCCGCCGCTCGCCGACGACCCGATCTGGCCCGGAGAGCTGGCGGCCTGGTCCGCCGAACTGCCCCGCCCCAAGGCGGTCCTGATGGTCTCCGCCCACTGGGAGGAGGCCCCGCTTGCCCTCGGCGCGGTCCAGACCGTACCGCTCGTCTACGACTTCTGGGGCTTCCCCGAGCACTACTACCAGGTCCGGTACGCGGCTCCCGGCGCCCCCCAACTCGCCGAATCCGTAAGGAAGCTGCTGCGCGCCCCGGGCATTCCCGTCCAGGACATCCCGGACCGCGGCCTCGACCACGGCGCCTACGTCCCCTTGGTCGAGATGTTCCCCGACGCCGACATCCCTGTCCTGCAGATCTCCATGCCGACCCTCGATCCGGTGAAGCTGATGGAGATCGGACGCAAGCTGGCGCCGCTGCGCGACGAGGGTGTCCTGATCGTGGGCTCCGGCTTCTTCACCCACAACCTGGCCGCGCTGCGCCAGGGCGGCGTCCCCTCCTGGTCGGTCGAGTTCGACGACTGGGGCCACCGTGCTCTGGACGCCCGTGACTGGGACGCCCTGCTCGACTTCGGCCACAAGTCCCCGGCCGGCCTGCTCGCCCACCCCCGCACCGAGCACTTCGCCCCGCTCTTCGTGACGATGGGCGCGGCGGACGCCACGGGCGAACTGGACGAGCAGCGTTCGGTGATCGACGGGTTCTGGATGGGGCTGGCCAAGCGGTCGGTGCAGTTCGGCTGATCTAGAGGTCTTTCTCGTACCAGGCCACATCCCAGTACCGGCCGAACTTCCGGCCCACTTCCCGGTACGTACCGACGTACCGGAACCCGAAGCGTTCGTGCAGCCGCGCGGACGCTTCGTTGGGCTGGGCGATGCCCGCGTAGGCGCGGTGCACGTCCTCGTCGGCGAGCGCCTCGAAGAGGGCCTTGTAGAGCAGCGTGCCGACGCCCCGGCCGGCCGCGTCGGGGGCGAGATAGATGGTGACCTCGACGGAGGTGTCGTAGGCGGGCCTGGGGCGGAAGGCGCTGGATGTGGCGTATCCCAGAATTCGCTGTGCGTTCCCGGGAACCCCCTGTGAGTCCGTGTCTGTGGCAACCATCAGGCGGTGCGGGCCGTCTTCAGGGTGGGAGAGCAGCCAAGGAAGACGTTCTTCCGGGGTGAAGACGGCAGTGTCGAAGGTGATGGGCGTCTCGCGAATGTAGTGGTTGTAGATGGCCGTGAGAGCGTCGAGGTCAGCCTCGACTCCTGGCCTGACCTGCACCTCTGTACGTTCCGTTGGCATCCGGCCTCCCGCTGTGGCGGCACAGGGTACTGCATGATCAGAAAAATAGAGGGGCGGGTTGGGAATTCTGTCCGGATTCCAGTCGTTGTTTCCTTCGGATGCCGGGCACTCGGAAGAGTGTCCGAGCCGCCACTAGGACCCGCAAGCCCACCATCGCAAGGGAGCACGCATGGCAACCCGTGCCGTCGCCCGTCGTCAGTCCGCCACCGGCGAGACCACCGACGCGGCACGCAGTGTTCGCGCCGTAGGCGGCGAAATCGCCGACCGCGACCTGGTCGGCATGTACCTCGACGAGATCGCGCGTACGCCGCTGCTCGACGCCGCAAAGGAAGTCGAGCTGTCCCAGATCATCGAGGCGGGTGTGTTCGCCCGGCAGATCCTCGACGACGAGGTCGATGCCCCCAAGGCGGACGCGACCCGCGAGGAGCTCGAGGCGCTGGTCGCCGAGGGGGAGCGGGCCAAGGACGTCTTCATCCGCTCCAACCTGCGGCTGGTCGTCGCCGTGGCCCGGCGGTATCCCCGTAGCGGCCTGCCGCTGCTCGACCTGATCCAGGAGGGCAACGCGGGCCTGGTGCGCGCGGTCGAGAAGTTCGACTACCGCAAGGGCTTCAAGTTCTCGACGTACGCCACGTGGTGGATCCGTCAGGCCATCACCCGCTCCATCGCCGACCAGTCGCGCACGATCCGCCTCCCCGTGCACCTGGTCGAGGAGCTGGGCCGGATCCGTCGCGTGCAGCGCGAGTTCAACCGCAAGAACGGGCGCGAGCCCGAGCACGCGGAGATCGCCGCCGAGCTGGACTCGACCCCGGAGCGTGTGACGGACGTCCTGGACTGGGCGCGCGACCCGGTCTCGCTGAACATGTCGGTGGACGACGACGGTGACACCCAGTTCGGTGACCTCCTCGAGGACACCTCCGCGGTCTCGCCCGAGCAGTCCGTCCTCACCCTGCTGCGCAGCGAGGAGCTCGACGACCTGATCGGCCGCCTCGACCAGCGCACGGCCTCGATCATCAAGATGCGGTACGGCATCGAAGACGGCCGGGAGCGCACGCTCACGGAGGTCGGCAAGGAGCATGGGCTCACCCGTGAGCGCATCCGCCAGATCGAGAAGCACGCGCTGCTGGAGCTGAAGAAGCTGGCCCGCGACACCGGTTTTGACGCGGCGGCTTAAGAATGTCCACGGTTAGTGCGGTTTGCGTGGTTCATGTGGTTGGTGTGCCACGTATGGTTCGTACGGGTTCGACGGATCTGACGGGATCCGATGGCCCGAGGTCGGCCATAAGTCGACCGGACATGGCCATGTAACGCCGCTTAACTCGCTGGGCTCTGGGCACAAGACCTCAGGGCCCAGGGTTCAGGGTCCCGGGGCGCAGCCCCAAGACCCCCCAGAACCGAGTCCCGACGCACTCCCCCCCCCGCGCCGGGACTCTCCAGAGCCGAGCTTCGGCGCCTTCCCCCCCCTGGCGCCGGGGCTCGGCTCCTTTATGCGCAGGGTTCGTTCGGGACTCGCTCCGGGGGAGCGGCGGTTTTCGGGCAGGCCGACGGGCCACCCCGTACCTGAACCCCGGGGTGACCCGGATGGCAGATTGTGCCACAGGGGCATAACCTGCCGTCCGTGACCGGTACCGACCGCCCGGCCGCCGCTCCGGGGCTCTCGCTCACGGAGCGACGCAAGGCCGCCACCCGGATGGAGATCGCGCGAGCCGCTGCCGGGCTCTTCATGAGGCACGGTCTGCGCGCCACCCGAGCCGAGGACATCGCCCGCGCCGCCGGTGTCGCGCCACGCACTTTCTACCGCTACTTCGCCGGCAAGGAAGAGTGCCTCGCCCCGCTCTTCTCCGCGGGCGTCGACAAGTGGGCCGAGGCCGTACGTGACGCCCCGGCCGACCTGTCCGTGCCGGAGGCTCTTCGCCACGCCGTCGTCCAGACCCTCACCCCGGGCGTCGGGGTGCGACCGGAGTCCATGGACTGGGTCCGCGCTCTGCTCCGGTTGGCCGAGGGGAGCCCGGCGCTGCTGAGGGTGTGGGGGGAGGCGTGTCAGGGGGCGGAGCGGACGCTGGCGCGGGTACTGGAGGCGAGGGCTTCCGTGGCGGGCGGCGGGGCGGAGTTCCGGCTCGGTGCCGCCGTGGCCGGTGCGGCGGTTCGGGTGGCGGTGGAGGCCTGGGCCGCCGGTGACGAGCCGGCCGACGGTCCGGCCGGACCGGTCGCGCTCGCGGTACGTCATCTGGAAGCGCTGCGTGACTTCCCCTGGGGCACCGTGTGACGGTCTCTGGGCGCTGTGTGAGCGTGCCGCGGACCGGTGCGGCCCGCGCGGGGCTCACCCGGCCCTGACGCCGCGCCCTTCCCGGCGACCGCCCTCCGACCCGCCCCCCGACCCGTCTTCCGAGCCGCCCCCCGCCCCGTCTTCCGAGCCGCCCGCCGCCCGAGTCAGGCGCCCGCCCCACTCCCGTACGCACTCCACCAGTTCCGCCGGCCGTCGTACCGTGAACTCGCAGTCGACCATCGCGAGCCGTACCGCCAGCCATTCCACGGAGTCCCCGGCGGAGGAACGCAGCAGGCAGTTGCGCTCGTCGATCGGCTCGGGCGCGCCGAACCACTTGGGCAGGCGGGCCGCGACGAACGCGGCGGGCGCGGCGAAGGCGACCTCGAAGTCGTACGTCTCCTGGCGTCCGTACATCGACTGCCGCAGGTACTCGGCCGCGTTCCCCGTCGGCAGTTCGCGTGGCGTGAAACGGACGCCGGTCGCGGAGGGCTCGGCGATCCGGTCGACGCGGAAGGTGCGCCAGTCGTCGCGGTCGAGGTCGTAGGCGACGAGGTACCAGCGACGGCCGGTGGAGACGAGACGGTAGGGCTCGGCCAGGCGTCGTGAGGGGGTGTCGTCCCCCGAGCGGTAGGCGAACCGCAGCCGCTCCCGCCCGGTCACCGACGCGGCGATCACGGTCAGCGTCTCGGGCGCGATGCTCGCCCCGTCCCCGCTGGTCAGCGGGGTGGTCGCGGCCTGGAGCGTGGACACACGGTGGCGCAGCCGGGACGGCAGCACCTGCTCCAGTTTGGCCAGCGCCCGTACGGAGGCCTCGTCGACGCCCTCGACCGCGTGCCCGGCGCCGGCCCGCAGCCCCACCGCGATCGCCACCGCCTCCTCGTCGTCGAGCACGAGCGGCGGCATCGCCTTGCCCGCCACCAGCCGGTACCCGCCGTCGGCCCCCTTCGTCGCCTGCACCGGATAACCCAGCTCCCGGAGCCGGTCGATGTCGCGGCGGACGGTACGCCGGGACACCCCCAGCCGCTCGGACAGCTCGCCGCCGGGCCATTCGCGGGGCGTCTGGAGCAGGGAGAGCAACTGGAGGAGCCGGGCCGGTGTGTCCGTCGTCATGTTTCCCAGAGTGCCGCACATCTAGGACATGATCTGACCTAATGGGGGCCTACCTTCAAGCCATGACCTCCACCGAGACCACTCCCAGCAGTCCGGCCGAGCCGCCGAAGGGCCCGGCAGCCGTGGCCGACCGACGGCGCTGGTTCGCGCTCGCCATCGTGATGACCGCGGCCTTCATGGACCTGGTCGACGTCACGATCGTCAACATCGCGATTCCCTCGATCCAGCGGGACGAGGGCGCGTCCTTCAGCCAGATCCAGTGGATCACCGCCGGCTACGCGCTCGCCTTCGCCGCCGGGCTCATCACCGGTGGACGGCTCGGCGACATCCATGGCCGCAAGCGGCTCTTCCTGGTCGGCATAGGCGGCTTCACGATCGCCTCCGCGCTGTGCGGCTTCGCCGCGAACCCGGAGATGCTCGTCGCCTCGCGCATCCTTCAGGGCGGGATGGCCGCGCTGATGGTGCCGCAGGTGCTGTCGATCGTGCACGCGACCTTCCCGGCGAACGAGCGGGGCAAGGTCTTCGGCCTCTTCGGAGCGATCGTCGGCCTGGGCGCCGTGTCCGGCCCCCTGCTCGGCGCGCTGCTCACCGAGTGGAACCTCTTCGGTCTCGAGTGGCGGCCGATCTTCCTCATCAACCTGCCGGTGGGCATCGCCGCGCTGATCCTGGGACGACGCTTCATCAGCGAGTCCAAGGCCCCGAAGGCCCTCAAGCTCGACCTGGTCGGCGTGGCCCTCGTGACGCTGGGCCTGCTGATGCTGCTCTACCCGCTGACGCGCGGGCGTGAGCTGGGCTGGCCGCTGTGGGGGTACCTGTCGATGGGCGGCGCCCTCCTCGTCTTCGCGGCGCTGGTGGCGTACGAGCGGCGGAAGGCGGCGCGGGACGGTTCGCCGCTGGTCGAGCTGTCGCTGTTCAAGGTGAAGAGCTTCGCCGCGGGCATCGCCGTCCAGACCGTCTTCGGGGTCGGCCTCGGCATCTTCTTCCTGGTCTGGACGCTGTACATGCAGGTCGGCCTGGGCTGGAGCCCGCTGCGGGCGGGTCTGACCGGGATCCCGTTCTCGATCGCGGTCTCGGCTGCGGCGGGCATGTCGGTGCAGCTGCTCGTCCCGCGCTTCGGGCGCAAGGTGCTTCAGGCCGGCGCGCTGATCATGGCGGCCGGGGTGCTGCTCTACATCTGGGAGTCCGAGCGCTACGGCCTGTCCATCGCCTCCTGGCAGATGGCGCTTCCGCTGGTCGTCATGGGCGCGGGCATGGGCTTCATCGTGGCCCCGCTGACCGACGCGGTGCTGTCGGAGGTCCCGCGCGAGCACTCCGGTTCGGCGTCGGGCCTCATCAACACCGTGCAGCAGATGGGCAACGCGCTCGGACTCGGACTGGTGTCCGTGGTCTTCTTCGGCGAGATCGGCGACCGGCTGACCCCCGCCCAGGTGGGCCCGGCCTTCGTCAACGGCTTCCAGCACGCGCTGGGCTGGGTCGTGGCGGTGATGGTCGCGATCTTCCTGCTGATGTTCGCGCTGCCGAAGCGGCCGGCGCAGCATGTCGAGGGGGCGGAGGACACCGCGGTCGACGAGCAGGAGAGCGCGAACCCGGCGGCGGGCGCCCCGGCGTCCGACAGTGAGCCGGCGTTGACGGGCTGAGGTTTCGCTCACGGCGGTTCGGTCGTGTGCCTGCCCTCGGCCGGGGGCAGGCACAACCGCGCTGTGGCAGTGGTTCGGCGTTCTTGAGAGCACCCGTTGATATACGGTGACGCCATGTCATCGAGGGAACACGTCACCTCCCGTGAAGCGGCCGTGTCCGGGGCGCCGCAATCCTGGCTTCCCACGTTGTCGGCACTGTCGCTCGAGGAGGTCGCGGCCCTTGATGACGCCGTGCTACGGCCGTCGATCGAGCGCCTGAGGCTTCAGGTCGGTCGCCCTCTCTCCACCATTGCGGGCAGCGACGGCAGTTAGGGCCCCGTCGCGATCTGCCACGGAGCGCCCCTGCCACGGCCCTGTGAACAAGGAATCGTCGTGCCGATGTACCGTCACCACCTTTCCGAACCAGTCCTGGACGCGCTGAACTCCGTCACCGAGGACGAGCAAGCCGTCGCTTTCCTGCTCGACGCGGAGTCGAGCCGACGCCTGTTGCTGCTGCGTGCGATCCGCGACGCGGCAGCGGACGCCGACGACGTACGTCGGGCCTGGCCGTTGCTCGAAGCCGCCGAGCGGGCGGACCCGGCGGCCTTCCGTACGGTGCTCCTCGACCCGCAGGTCGGTGTGTGGGCGGCGAGCCTGCTGCGCAGACTGTCCCGCCCGGATCCGGCGGCGACCGCGGGTGAGCCTCCGCTACGCGTGGAACTGGGGTTCCTCGGACAGTTGGCGGCGGCCGTGTTCATCGCCGCCGGCGTCGACTTCCGCGCGCGCGTGCCGGTGCGGGACGGCCGGGTGTTCCTGCCGGGCCTCGGCCGGGCGACCGTCGGCGGCGAGCCGTGGGGCACCGCCGAGGTGTGGGGGCTGGCCGGTGCGATCCGGGTCGCCGCGGCCGGCGTCACCGTGACGTTGCCGGACGATACGGAGAACGACGTCCCGGGGTGGGAGGGGCAGCGGCGGCTGCGTGCGGAGCATGCGGGCATGCGCCTGACCCTCACCCTCGACGACCTGGGACCCTACGCACCGGTGCCGGCGCTGGCGGCGCCGGGACGGCTCTCCTGCGCGCAGTTCGCTTCCTGGCAGAACTGGTTCGCCCGCATGTGGCCGGTACTGGTGAACGATCACGTGGTCAGCGCCCGTGCCCTGACCACGGGGTTGCGCTCCGTCGTTCCGCTGCCGCGGGGCGAGCGGCTGCGTGCGCGGGCGGCTTCGTCGAGCGACGCGTTCGGGTGCCTGTTGCTCTCCGAGCCGGACGACGACGAGGACGTCCTGCCGGCGCAGCTCGGCGTCGCCGTCGTACATGAGTTCCGGCACACCCTGCTCAACGGCCTCATCTTCCTCACGCCCCTGTTCGAGGAGTGCGACGAGCTGTTCTACGCGCCCTGGCGAGACGATCCGCGCCCTCTCGGCGGGCTTGTGCATGGGGCTTATGCCTTCTCCGGGGTCGCTCACTACTGGCGCACACGAGGCGTGGAGGGGCTTGCGGGCTTCGAGTACGCGCTGTGGCGCAGCGCCGTGCGCGAGGTACTCGGGACCCTGCGCGAGCACCCCACGCTCACCCCACTGGGGCACACGCTGGTCGACAGCCTGGACGAACAGACCACCGGCTGGCATACGGAGCCGGTGGGAGTACGCGAACAGCGCCTCGCGCACCTCGCGACGGTCCACCACCGTGCGACCTGGCGCGCACACCATCTTCAGGTGCCCACGGCGCATGCGAAGAAGCTGGCGGAGGCCTGGTCCGCCGGGCGGCCCGGGCAGGCCGTCACGCGGCACCCCGAGCCCGTGCCGCGGGCCGATCCACAGGCCTGTCGACTGGACACGCTCGCGCTGCTGGCGCGCCTCAGCCTTGTCGCTCCCGGGGAGTTCGACGCCCTGCGTGCGGCGGAGGACCCCGCGAGGAAGGTGCCCGGTGTGGTCCCCGCCGATCTGGCGCTGGTGGACGGCGACGCCACGACGGCGGTCAAGCTGTACGCCGAGGAGCTCAGCGGTCCCGGTGCCAGGCCCGCTGCCTGGGCCGGTCTCGGCCTGGCGCTGGCCGAGTGCGGCGAGCGGGCCGCCGGGGCCGTCCTGACCGAGCACCCCGAACGTGCCCTGGCCGTCGGCCGTTGGCTGCCCACCCCGCCGGATCCGGTGCTCCTGGCCCACTGGCTCGCGGAGTAGCGACGGCGGCACCGGCCGGGCCGGTGGCCGGGCTCGACGATCGCGGCGCGGGGTCCGTCACAGCGGCATCGGGTCGATGTCGCAGTTCGCTCGGTGGTCCCGGTCGGAAGCCTGGCCGACCGCCGGGTGGCCGCTGCCCAGGGTGCGCACGAGACGGTTGCGGGTGTCGCCGTGCAGTGCCTCCGCCTCCTCGACGCGTCCCACGGCCCGCAGGTCCATCGCGAGGTTCGCGGCACAGGCCAGGGTGGAGGGGTGGTCGGCGTCGAAGACCTCCCGGGACCTGTCGACCGTTTCGGTGTCGAGGTCCAGGGCGCCTGCCGGGTCGCCGAGTGCGTAGTGGTCACTGGCGAGATTGGTGCGGCACACCAGCGTCGAGGGGTGGGTCGCGCCCAGCATCGCCGTGAGCTGTTCCAGCGCCACGGCGTCCACGTACTGTGCGGCCGCCGCGTCGCCCAGCAGCCGGTAGGTGATCGCGAGATTCACGGCGGCGGACAGGGCGTGCGGATGGTGCCTGCCGTAGGTGTCCTCGTAGCGACGGCAGATCTCGGTGCCCAGGCGCAGCGCCTCGTCCAGGTTTCCCCGGTGCCGCAGGTGGATGGTCAGCTCGAGCGTGGCGGCCATGGATTCGGGGTTGTGATCGCCGTACCGGCGCACGAGCTCGGAGCGGATGTGCTCCGCCGTCGCTCCCGCCTCCTCGTGCTCGCCGGCCTTGCGCAGGGCCACGGCGAGGAGGCGGACACAGGACAGGGTGAACGGATTGCTGTCGCCGAGCAGTGTGGTGGCCTGCTCCGTGATCTCGCGGTGGTAGATCAACGCGGTGTCGTAGTCGCCGAGTTCACGCAGGTCGACGATCATCCCGAGCCAGGTGCGCAAGGAGTCGATGTGATCCTGGCCGAAGGTCTGAATGCGGTTGTGCCGAGTCTGTTTGTCCAGTTCGTAGGCGCGCCTGAACTGGCCCACCAGGCGCAGGCTCACGCCCAGGTTGTGCGCGGCGCGCAGTGTCTCCGGGTCGTCCGGACCGATGAGTTGCACGTACTGCTGGTGCACGGAGTCGGAGAGCTGGAGGGCCTCGGCGAACGCGCCGCGCACACGGTGGTCTATGGCGACGTTGCCGAGCGCGTCGAACGTGTCCTGGTGGTGGGGGCCCAGCGACCTGAGATAGGCCTCCAACGTCGTCGCGTTGAGCTCGGCGGCCTCCTTGTAACGGCCCATGTTGAACTGGAGGAATCCGAGCCAGCGGGCGATCTGCAAGGTCTGGGTGTGTTCCTCGCCCAGTCGGCGGGACCAGTTCTCGTACGCGGAACGGGCAAGTTCCAGGCAGGACTCGTAGTCGCCCCAGCGAAGGAGGTACTTGACCTCGTTCACCACCAGCCTGCGCACCCAGGTCTCGTCGGACTGCACCGCGCGGGAGACCACCACGTGGGGGTAGAGCGCGCCGTACCGGTCCCAGCGCAGCGCGTTGCTGGGGTCGTTGGGGTCGCTCGCCACCAGCAGCATGTGCGCCCCGTGCCGCATGGTGGACCGGTCCGCCTCCGTCATCCTGAACTGCAGCGCCGCCTGCACCAGCCGGTGCATCTGGAGGGAGTTGGTGCGGTGGTCGAAGCGGGCCAGAGAGTAGCGGCCGATGTCGCGGATGGCCTGGCCGAGCCGGATCGGATCCTCCAGGGCGGCGTCCAGCTCGGGGGTGATGGGACTGGGCGGCATCCGCATGAACATGGTCCGCGCGATGGGTTCGGGCGCGTAGAAGGAGCACACCTGAAGCAGCTGGTACGCGGCCGGGCTCTTGGCCTCCAGCCGGTCCAGGGAGATGTTCCAGGCCGCTATCACCGGATGCTGGTTGCCGAGCGGCGCGGTGCCGCGCAGCAGGTCCACGCGCTTCTCGTCGAGCAGCCGCAGGTACTCGTCGACGGGCATGCCCGTCTCCGCGTGCCAGGCGGCGGCCTGCTCGATGGCCAGCGGCAGGTCGCCGAGTGCCTCCGCGAGCCGGTCGGCCTCCGCGTCGCTGATCTCCGGGCCGCGTATGCGCAGCAGCTGTTTGCTCTCCTCCCGCATGAAGACGTCGACCTCCAACGGCCGGGCGACGGAGGCCCATTGGGGATTGCGTGAGGTGACGAGGATGTTGCCCGGTCCTCCGGCCGGGAAGAACTGCCGTACGGATTCCGGGCTTTCGGCGTTGTCGAAGACCAGGATCCAGTTGGCGTAGGGCACGCCGATGCGCAGCGCCTCCAGGACCGAGGCGACGGTCGAGGAGACGTCGGACCCGGTCGACAGGCCCAGGCGCGGTGCCAGTTCCACCAGGGACAGGGAGATCTGCGCGGTGCGCTCCGCGGAGATCCACCAGACCACGTCGTACTCCGCCATACGACGGTAGAGGTACTCGACGGCCAGCAGGCTCTTGCCGACGCCGCCCATGCCGTGCAGCGTGTGGGGCAGCACGGCGGTCGCCTTCTCCCGCAGCAGCCGCTGGTGCAGCGTGTCGAGGAGTTCCTCGCGGCCCGTGAAGTTCGGATTCCTGGGCGGGATGTTTCCCCAGATCGTGGGCGTGCTCCTGGTACGTCCGTTGCCCACCGTGCTCGCCGGGGCCTGCTGCGGCATCACCGGCCTCCTCTTCCCCTGATCGGTCCGACGGTCGGCGTCGCCCGGGAGCCGGACGACGGCATCGCTGGGTGCTGTGGGTGCTGTGGATGTTGCGGGTGCGGTGGCGGTGCCGTGGTGCTGTGCGTGCTGCGGGCGGGTCCGATCGGCCGGGGCGGCCGCGAGGGCCTCGTCGACCTCCCTCGCCGGCTTCAGGAACGGCCCGGACAGGGCGTGGAGCACAGCGCTCTCCGCCATGAGCCACGGCCCGGACTCCGCGTCGACCGGCGGAAGTCGGTGCACGGCGGCCCCGCGCAGCAACCGGGGCAGTCGCCACAAGTGTTCCCCGCCGGATCCCCGGCGATCCCCGATCAACTCGACTACCCGCACCACATCGGTACGCCGTCCGGTGGCCAGCAGCTCCTCGCGGATCCCGGAGGCGAACGCGAAGGTGGTGTGCCCGCCGTCGGCCGGCCGGACCAGGCCGTGCACCAGCAGGTGCGCGACATCGGCGAGCGAGGTGCCGGGCAGGAGCGCGCCCCGCACCTCCTCGATCAGCCCGGCGTCGAGGGGTATCGCGGAGAGCATGGTGGCGAGCGTGAACACGCCCCGGGACACGGACGACTGGAAACGCGCCACCCGAGCCGCGGGGGCGGGGTCGGGCTCCGCCGCCGCGGCGGCGGGTACGCGCGCGCGGGGGAACATCACCGTCATCGCCAGCCACGACGGCGGGACCCCGCCCAGCAGGCCGGACCAGGCGTCCAGCCAGCGGGGGGCGAGTTCGAGCACGGGTACGGCCACGTCGGGACGGTGGGCCGGCGGCAGGCCGTGTTGATCGGGGCCCAGGCCGCGGGGCCGCCACCGCAGCCGGTGGTTGGCCGCGCCCGGGGCGGGCGAGCGCAGCAGCACCTGCCAGCCGCGCAGCCCCGTCGTGTGCCATACCGGGTGCGGCAGCAGGTGGATCAGCGCGAGCGGTCCGCACTGGCCCCAGCGGCGCAGCAGCGGTTCCACCTCGTGGGTGCGCCAGCGTGGGCCCGCGCCGTCGGTGAGGAGCAGGGTCAGCCGGGTGCCCGCACGGTGACGCGGCAGGGTCGTGGGGTCGGCACTGTGCCCGGACGGCAGCCTGTGCGTGGTGATCCGGCCGAAGGCCCCGCACCGATGCAGTGCCGTGGCGAACTCGTGGACCGTCCGCTGCCAGATCCCCATCGTCGGCCCCGCGTCGGCCACCACCGCCACGTCCCGGACAGCGGTGTGGCCGGCCGTGGTGCCGAGCGCGGTGCCGACGTGTCGCAGGGCCTGCGGAAGCCCCGGCGGGAGCGCCGCGGGAAACGGGCCGGGCCCCGTCATGGCTCCTCCGGCGCTGTCCACTGCCAGAGGGTGTCGACGGCCTCCTGCCAGTTGCCGTCCTCCGCCACGGCCTGGAGGACACCGTCGGCGGCCAGGCGGAGTGCGTCCAGGAACCGCTCCAGCACCGGTCCCTCGGCGGCGGTGGCCCGTTCGACGAAGGCGTCCACGGCGTCCGGCGCCGGGCCGGGACGGCCGGGCTCCGCGGGGAACCGGTTCGCGGCGATGGCGCGCAGCAGGTCAGGGCCGGGCCGCTGGGTCCGCAGGGTCACACAGCGGCGTACGAGATCCGATGGCAGATCCCGCTCACCCGTGGTGGTGATGACCACCACGGGGAAGGCCCGGCAGCGCAACGTTGTGTCCGGCAGGGAGAATCCTCCGGCCGTCAGTACCGTGCACAGGTCCTCGGGCAGACTGATCTCGGCCCGGTCCAGCCGGTCGATCAGCAGCACACGGGGCCTGCGGTACGGCAGGAAGGCGGCGCCCAGGGGCCCGAGCCGGATGCCATCGTCGTGCCCGCCCTCGTCATGACCCTCGTGCGGGCGGTTGTACGGGCCGTCGTACAGGCCGTCGTACAGGCCCTCCCGAAGTGTGCTCAGAGAAGTGATCTGCCAGCGCAGGACCGGGCCCAGGCCGAGCTCCCCGCTGATGCGGTAGGCGAGGGACGACTTGCCGGTGCCGGGCTCGCCCGTGACGAGCAGGGGGCGGCGCAGGTGCAGTGCCACGTTCACCCGGGCCACCTCGTCCGGCGGAGCGGGCAGTGGCTGCCTGATGGTGCCCAGCACGGAGGGGGCGCACGGGTCGTCGACGGGTGGTGGGGGGAGCTCGGGGCCGCCGCCGAAGCTGCGCCAGGCCGGTGCCTGCGGCCACTCCTCCTGTGTCGCACCGGGCAGCCCCGTGCCTCGGTACAGTCCCCACGACTGGCTGTTCGGCGGCATGAACGGCGTCCCTCCGTACGACGACTGGGGTTGCGATGCCCGGACCGGTGGCGCCGGTCCGCACTGCTGGTCCGTGGTCATGCGGGCCGTGGTCACGGTGGCTCGGGGCGCACGGGTTTGCGGTCGGGGTCGTCCCACAGGACCGCGAGGTGGCGGCCGATGTGTGCGGCGTCCTCGTCGTCGGCGGCGTCGATCGCCGCACGGCGGCGGTAGGCGGCCACCTTGGCCGGGAAGCGCGACAGGCCCTCGGTGAGGAGCCCGTCGAGGACACCCCGGAACTCCTTGGTGGAGCGGCCCGCGCGGTGCCAGATCACCACGGGAAGCCCGCTGCGCAGGGCCGCGTGCAGCTCCCGGCGGCCGTTGCCGTGGTCGGGCAGCGGCGGCTCGCTCAGCACCAGGGCCACGCAGTGCTCGTTGTCCCCGAGGCGGGCCTCCAGGCCGCGCAGATGGTTGCCGTTCTGGTGCGCGACGTTGACGTACACCGACTTCGACGGGTGTTCGTCGCGCGCCAGCTGCTGCCAGCGGGTACGCCAGAACCGGTACCAGTCCCGGTTCTGCAGCCGGTCCAGGCTGCGCACGACCACCGGGTAGTCCACCGCGAGCGGCACGTTCGGTACTTCGGTGGTGTCCCGGGGCCACCAGTCGACAGGCAGATTGAGCAGTTCGAAGGGGAGCACGAACTCCAGCCACACATGGGCCAGCCGGTCGCCGCCGCCCCCTTCGACCGCTTTGATGACGCGGGTCACGGCGTGCTGCAGCCCGTCGGTCGGCACCCGCTGCATCGGGTCGCCGTGCTGCCAGTTCGGGCCGCCGGCGTCGGACATGAGGGAGTGCGAGACCGTGTAGCGCCCGTTCTCCAGCGGGTCCGGAGCGATGTGGATCGCCAGGTACTCCTGGCCCGGCCTGACCGCCGGCGGGGGCGCCGGAGTCCGGGCGCGGTCGAGGTCGAGCAGCTCGGCCAGGCCGCAGCTCAGGGCCCACTGCCGGTTGCGTGCGAGCAGCTCGACCGCGACGGGGTGGCCCATCGCGTCGGCAGCGCGGTCGAGGTAGACCATCCACGGTGGCAGCCCGCCCCGTGGAGCTCCCTGCCCGGCCATGTGCAGGAAGTCGTGCCAGCAGGTGTCGGCGTGCGGCGGCGGTGCGGAGACCCTGGCCTCGGTGGCCGTCCGGACGAGGGCTCTTCGCATGGCGTACGACATGGCCGGCGTGCCCAGGGTGGCACCGAGGAACTCCCAGGAGCCAGTGACCTCCGGCAGGCCGTCGAGCGAGTCCACGGCCGTCCATTCGTCGGCGAGCCGTTGTACGACGGGTCCCTGCGGGCAGCCCGGCTCCAGCATCTGCAGTTTCCGGGCGAGCGCCGACAGCCCGTCCTGGTGGCGGGTGCAGAAACGGAACAGTTCCAGCAGCTGCAGCGGCACGGTGGACTGTTCCCGCAGGTCGGCCCGGTGCCCCAGCGCCTCGCCCACCAGATCGGTCAGCAGGGCGCGCGCGTAGCGGTCGTGGAGCGCGGGGACCGCGAGCAGTGCGCCGAGGGCCTCCTCGCCGATCCGCTCCCGTATCCGTAACGCCGGGTTGTGGCGGCCCGCGCCGCCCTGTCCCGTCAACGTCGGCCCGCCGGGCCGGGGAAGCGCGGAGGTGCGGCGTGCCTGGTGGGGGCGGTGCGGGGGACGCCGACGGCGTCGAGCAGCCGGGTGCGGGCCGCGTCCTCGCCGAGGCCCGTGAGGTCGGTGCACGCGACCGTGGACAGCGGCCACGGCGGCCGGCACGGCTTCACCATGACCGGCACCAGCAACTCGGCCATGCCCTCGGGGCTCCGGCGGTGCACGGCCTGCCAGGCCTGCCGGACGGCTTCGGAGCCGACGTAGGCCGGGGACAGAACGGCGAGGACGCGCTCGCACTGTTCCGGATCTCCCCGTTCCAGACCGCTCAGCGGTCCGTCGAGGAGGTCGAGGCGTACGCCGGCGCCCGCGTTCTCCAGGTGCCAGGCGATCCAGGACGCCCATGCGAGGTCGGTGACGGCGCAGGACAGGAACAGGTGAACCAGGTGAACAGGGAGGTCGGTGTGCGAGGGGGCACGCGGTGGTGCGGCCCGTACGACGCTCTCCCTTACGACGTGCTCCCTTACGACGTGCTCCCGTACGACGTTCTCCGTCACGACGTGCTCCCGTACGAGCTCACCGACGGCGTCGGCCGTCCGGCTGTGGCCCTCCAGCAGTGACACCGCGTCGGCCAGCGCGGACAGTCCGTGGTTCGCCGCGATCTCCTCGCGGACGCAGAACCGCACCAGTTCGAGCAGCTGCAGCTGCGTGGTCGCCTGTTCCCGCAGGGCCACCGGCCGTCCCAGCCGGTCGCCGATCAGCTCGGCCAGCATCGCGCGGGCGCCCCGGTCGCCCAGGACCGGGGAATCGCACAGCGCCTGGACCACGGCCTGCTGCCAGTCATGGTCCGGGCGGGCGCGGAGACCGTCCCTGTCCACAACACCCCCCGAGAAGTTGTGTCCCACAGTCCAGGATACGGACGCGATGACACGGCGTCAGGACTTCCGCGAGGCCGGAACGAGCGGGCGGAGGGGCTCACCTCGATGCCCGTTTGTGTCCACCTGACACCCGAACCTGTTTACTTTCCGGAAATCCGGGCGTAGCCTCCGAGCGAAACCACAAGTTCGGGCATCAGCCGGACATCAATCGGAGGCGAACGGACATGTACGCACCGGAGCGGCAGCAGGAGATCCTCCGGCTTGCCCGTGACGGCGGTCGGGTGGACGTGCTCTCGCTGGCCGAGGAGTTCCAGGTCACCGCGGAGACCATCCGCCGCGATCTGAAGACCCTCGACCGTGCGGGACTCCTGCGGCGGGTGCACGGCGGTGCCATACCGGCCGGGCGGCTGGACTTCGAGCCCGACCTCGCCGAGCGCGAGTCCACCGCGGCCGACGAGAAGGACCGCATCGCACAGGCCGCCGTCGCCGAGCTGCCGGACCAGGGCACGATGATCCTCGACGCGGGCAGCACGGTCGCCCGGCTCGCCGGGGACCTTCCGCTGGAGGCGGCGCTCACCGTCGTCACGCACAGCCTGCCGATCGCGGCCCGCCTCGCGGACCACCCCGGCATCCAGCTCCACCTGGTCGGCGGGCGCGTCCGGCACCGTACGCGCGCCGCCGTGGACGCCTGGGCGCTGCGCGCGTACGCCGAGATCCGCGCCGACGTCCTGTTCGTCGCGGCCAACGGCTTCTCCGCCGAGCACGGACTGACCACCCCCGACCTCGCCGAGGCCGCCGTGAAGCGCGCGGCCATCCGCGCCGCGCGTCGCGTGGTGCTGCTCGCCGACTCCTCCAAGCACGGCCAGGAGCACTTCGCCCGCTTCGGCGACCTGAGCGACGTGGACCTGCTGATCACCGACAGCGGGCTGAGCCCCGAAGACGCCACCGACATCGAGCGCGGTGGCACGGAAGTAGTGCGCGCATGATCCTCACCGTCACCCCCAACCCCTCCCTCGACCGTACGTACGAGGTCCCGTCGCTCGACCGCGGCGAGGTCATCCGGGCCACCGGCGAACGCATGGACCCGGGCGGCAAGGGCGTGAACGTCTCGCGCGCGGTCGCGGCGGCGGGGCAGCGCACGATCGCCGTACTGCCGCTGGGCGGTGCGCCCGGCGCACTCGTCGCCGAGCTGCTCCACGCGCAGGGCATCGAGGTCGCGCCGGTCCCGGTCACCGGAGCCACCCGCTCGAACATCTCGGTCGCCGAACCGGACGGCACGCTCACGAAGATCAATGCCCCCGGCCCCGAACTTACCGCCGCCGAGGCGGAGCTGCTCCTGGAGACGGTGCGTCAGCAGTATCGTTCCGGCGACACCGACTGGATCACCTGCTGCGGCAGCCTGCCGCGCGGACTCGGTCCTTCCTGGTACGCCGACCTCGTCGCCCGCGCCCACGCGGCCGGCGCCCGGATCGCGCTGGACACCTCCGGCCCCGCGCTGCTCGCGGCGCTGCGCGAGCGGCCCGACGTGGTGAAGCCCAACGCCGAGGAGCTCGCCGAAGCCGTCGGGCGCCCCCTCGTCACCGTCGGTGACGCGGTCAAGGCCGCCGAGGAACTGCGTGAGATGGGCGCCGACGCCGTGCTCGCGAGCCTCGGCGCGGACGGGCAGCTGCTCGTGGACGGCGCGGGCGCCTGGTTCGGCAGCGCACGGGTGGATGCCGTACGCAGCAACGTGGGTGCCGGTGACTCCTCTCTCGCCGGATTCCTGATCGCCGGTGGCCGCGGCCCGGAGGCCCTCGCCTCCGCCGTCGCCCATGGCGCCGCGGCCGTACAGCTGCCCGGCAGTGTGATGCCGGGCCCGGCCGACCTCGACCCCTCCGCCGTGACCGTCACGTCGGAGGTCCCCGCGGACCGCGTACTCACGGAGCCCGTGTCATGACGAACCCGGCTGCTTTGACGAGCCCAGCTGTTCCGACGAGCCCAGCTGTTCCGACGAACCCAGCTGTTCCGACGAACCCAGCTGTTCCGACGACCGGTACCACCGCGGTCGCACCCCCTGAGCAGGCCCTGATGAGGCGGGGTTTCCCCGGCCCCGCCTCCGCCACACCCGCAGACCCCGCCCTCCTTGAGTGCGGCACCCCCGTCCCCACCCCCGCCCACCACTTCCCCCGGGCGATACGCGTGCGAAGGAGCCCGCGATGAGCGAGATGATCACCGCGGACCTGGTCGATCTCGACCTGTCCGCCGAGACCAAAGAGGCGGCGGCACGCGCCCTCGCCGAGCGCATGGTGACCCTGGGGCGGGTGACCGACCTCGAAGGCTTCCTCGCCGACGTGGCCGCCCGCGAGGCCCAGATGCCCACCGGCCTCGACGGCGGGATCGGCATCCCGCACTGCCGGAGCGCTCACGTCACCGAGCCGACACTCGGCTTCGGGCGCAGCGCGGCCGGGATCGACTTCGGCGCGCCGGACGGCCCCGCCGACCTGATCTTCCTGATCGCCGCCCCGGCGGGCGCCGACGACGCGCATCTGACGATCCTGTCGTCGCTGGCCCGCCAGCTCATGAACGCCGAGTTCACGTCCGCGCTGCGGGCCGTGGACGACGCGGCGGCCGCGGCCGCGCTCATCCGCGGGGACGAGTCCCCGGCGGCCGCGGCCTCGACCGCGCCCGAGGGCACCGAGTCCACTGACGGCTCCAAGGACTCCAAGGACTCCAAGGACTCCGTGGCGGTGTCGGCGGCGGCCTCCGCCGACACCGCCACGGGCACCACGACCGACACGACGACCGAGACCACCGCGGACACCGGAGCCTCCGGTGAGCGTCCGTTCCGGATCGTCGCCGTCACCTCCTGCCCCACCGGCATCGCGCACACCTACATGGCGGCCGAGTCGCTGGAGAACGCGGGCCGCGAGGCGGGCGTCGAGGTCGTCGTCGAGACACAGGGCTCGGCCGGCTTCACCCGGCTCGACCCGGCGGTCATCGCGGCCGCGGACGGTGTGATCTTCGCGCACGACGTGCCCGTACGGGACAAGGACCGGTTCGCCGGCAAGCCCACCGTCGACGTCGGCGTGAAGGCGGGCATCAACAAGCCCACCGAGCTGATCACCGAGGTGCGTGGCAAGGCCGCGCGCGGCGAGGTCAGCGCGGGATCCGCGCCGGGTACGCCGGTGGAGCGCTCCGGCGACTCCACCGAGGGATACGGCACCAAGCTCCGCAAGTGGCTGATGTCCGGCGTCAGTTACATGGTCCCGTTCGTCGCCGCGGGCGGTCTGCTGATCGCCCTCGGATTCGCGATCGGCGGCTACACGGTCAACAAGGCGCCGTCGGTCATGGACCACTTCGTGTGGACCCAGGCGGACAGCTGGGGCGCCCTGCTCTTCCAGATCGGCGGCGTCGCGTTCGGCTTCCTCGTCCCGGTCCTGGCCGGCTACATCGCCTACGGCATGGCGGACCGGCCGGGTCTCGTGCCCGGCTTCGTCGGCGGCGCGATCTCCCTCACCATCAACGCGGGCTTCCTCGGCGGTCTGGCCGCCGGTCTCATCGCCGGTGGTGTGGTGATCGGGATCCAGAAGGTGAAGATCCCGGCGGCGCTGCGCGGCATCATGCCGGTGGTGGTGATCCCGCTGATCTCCGCGGCGATCGTCGGATTCCTGATGTTCGTGGTCATCGGCAAGCCCATCGCCTCCGCGCAGAAGGGCATGACCGACTGGCTCAACGGCCTCACCGGCACCAACGCCGTCCTGCTCGGCGCGCTGCTCGGCCTGATGATGTGCTTCGACCTCGGTGGCCCGGTCAACAAGGTCGCGTACACGTTCGCCACCGCCGGTATCGCGGTCGCGAGCCCCAGTGACTCGGCGATGAAGATCATGGCGGCCGTGATGGCGGCGGGCATGGTCCCGCCGCTGGCCATGGCGCTCGCCACGACCGTGCGCGGCAAGCTCTTCACCCAGACCGAGCGGGAGAACGGCAAGGCGGCCTGGGTCCTGGGCGCCTCCTTCATCTCGGAGGGCGCGATCCCGTTCGCGGCGGCCGACCCGCTGCGCGTGATCCCCTCCGCCATGGTGGGCGGCGCGGTCACCGGCTCCCTGTCGATGGCCTTCGGCGCCACGCTGCGGGCCCCGCACGGCGGCATCTTCGTGGTCCCGCTGATCGGCAACCCGTTCCTCTACCTGATCGCCATCGCGGCCGGTGTCTGTGTCACCACCGCCCTGGTGGTCGTCCTGAAGGGCATGCGCAAGCAGGCCCCCGAGGGGACCGGCGCGGGGGTCGCCGACACCGCGATAGCGGCGAAGGTCGACTCCAAGGAGCCGGTCGCGGCCTGAACGGCCAACTACTCGCCCTTTTAGGGCATCTGCGAGATACGTCACGGTCCGGGGCCAAAGTCCCGGACCGTGGTGTCTACTGGGGGCATGCCTGAGCATGTGTCGATCCTCCAGCTGATGGGCGTGGCCGTCCTCGCCCTCGCGACCGTCATCTGGGTCGTCGGCCTGTCCCGCCTGCTGCGCCGCGCGCGCACCGGGGCCGCTGTGCGCCACCACGGGCAGGTGCTCCGCGCCATACCGCGTCAGCGCCGGTCCGGCCCCGCCGCGGAGACCGTGGAACTCACCCCCGAGGAACGCGCCGCGTTCGCGGGCCTGGTACGCCAGTTCAGCGACAGCCGCCCCTGACGAACGTGGGCTCCCCCTGATGATGAGGGTGTTCAGCTCAACCTCTGCCAGGCTCTAGGCGAGCCGCGCCGCCCGGCGTTCCATCGCGGCCCGAGCCGCGTGCTCCGTCGGATAGACCTCACACATGTGCCGGCCGTCCGGCGTCGCCGTGTGCTCGACCTCCCACAGGGAGATCTCCTGGCCGTCGCGGAGCAGGAACGCGTGCTCGTAGAGCGAGAAGCACAGCCCGACCTGGCCCGCCCGGCAGGGGCGCCCGAAGGCCTGGGTGATCTGGTGCGCGAACGCGGTGCGCAGCAGCAGCGTCGTGACGTCGGCCCCCGGCCGGTCCGCGTTCTCCGCCCGCCGCAGCAACCGCCGCGCGTGATCCGCCGAGTCGTCCGTCAGGTAGACGTGCCGCGGCTCGGGGACCGGTGACGGATGGACCATCACGGGCAGTTCGAAGTCCGGCGCGTCCGGCGGCAGCGGCAGCCGTGCCGTGGCGGCGCGCAACTCCTCCTCGTCGACATACACCTCGTGCTGCGGCTCACTCCCGAGCGCCGTGTTGTGCACGAGCTCCCACAGCGTGACCGCCGAGCCGTCGGCGAGCAGCCAGGTGTGCCGGTACGTCTCGCGGTGCAGCCCCGCGCTGTGATGCGCGGAGTGCAGCGAACTGTCGTGCGCCAGCGCGCAGTCGAGCCGCCTTATCGTCTCGTCGGGCAGCTCGAAGGAGTTCAGGGCACGGCCGAGGAGTCGCTCGAGGTGCTCCTCCGGAGACTCGGGCGACTCGGGTGGTTCGTACGCTGCTGTCTCGTACGGAACGCTCAAGGCTTCTCCCGGCGTTGCTGCATGTCACCTTGTGGGTGCATACCGTAGCCCCTCGGTCGGACATCAATCCTGCGAACCGAGAAAACGTACGGACAGAAAACGAGCGGGCCGCGCGGCAAGTTCCCGCGCGGCCCGCCGTGACGTCAACGGCCCCAGGTCAGACCGTACTTCCCGCGGTCCACGCACTCCAGGACATGTTCCAGCCGTTCAGTCCGTTGTCCGGCGAGACGGTCTTGTCGGGCGAGTTCTTCACCACTACGACGTCCCCGACGAGAGAGTTGTCGTAGAACCACTTCGCGCTGGTGTCGCCCTGCGCGCCCTGGACGTCGGCGAGACCGACGCATCCGTGGCTGGTGCCCTGCTGTCCGAAGGGCGGGTTCCCGCGGTTGTACCAGTAGTTGCCGTGGATGAACGTCCCCGAAGACGTCAGTCGCATCGCGTGCGGCACGTCCGGGATGTCGTACTCGCCGCCGTAGCCCACCGTCGAGCCGTTCATCCGCGTCTGGACGAACTTCTCGGAGATCACCATCTGACCGTTGTACGTGGTGTGCTCCGGGCTGCCCGCCGAGATCGGCACCGACTTGAGCGTCTTGCCGTCTCGCACGACCGTCATGGTCTGCGTGTTGACGTCGACCGTGGAGATCTGGGAGCGGCCGACGGTGAAGGTGACCGTCTTCTTCTGCACTCCGAAGACGCCGTTCGCGCCCTCGACGCCGTCCAGGTCGATCTTCATCGTGACCTTGGAACCGGCCTTCCAGTACGTCTCGGGCCGGAAGTCGAGCCGCTGCGAGCCGAACCAGTGCCCGGCCACCTGCTGCCCGCTGCTGGAAGTGACCGTGATGTGCGACTGCACGGCCTTCTGGTTGCTGATCACCTTGTCGAAGTTGAACGACACCGGCATTCCGACGCCGACCGTGGTGCCGTTGTCGGGCGTGTACGTGCCGATGAAGCTGTTGCTCGAGGAGACCGTCGTGAAGATGGAGTTGGCGGCGGCCGTGCGTCCGCTCGCGTCCTTCGCGGTCGCCGAGATCTGGTACTTCGTCCCGCGCTCCAACTGCGCCGCCGGCTTCCAGCCGGTCCCGTCCGCGGTGATCGCCCCCGGCACCGCCGTCCCGGCCCCCGACACCGTCATTTTCACGTCGGTCAGCTTGCCGTCGCTGACCTTCACGCCGGTCGCGTTGATGGACGCGTCCGTCGAACCGTCCTTGGCCGAGATGACGATCTTCGCCGTGGACGTCTTGGCCGAGGTACCGCTGTCCTTGCCGCCCTTGGCGTCGGCGCTGGCGTTGCCGCCGCAGCCGGTCAGGGTGAGGGCGCCGACCATCAGGGCGGCACAGGCCCCCAGTGCGCGCCGCGCTGTCATGTTCGGCGTTGTCACGGGCTACTCCAGTTTCTCGTGATGTGCGTGATCCGCTCCGGTGCGTGGAGAAAGAGCGAGCGGTGCCGCGAAGGGTTCCCACCGTCCCCGGCCCAACACCGTCGCGTGACAGAACCGGGACAATCACCCACCGGGCCCACGACGAACTCCCCCTCCCCCTGACGCGACTTGGCGTCAGCGAGGGCAGCGGGCCACCCCGAACCACGGGCCAGGACCCGTCCTAGGCGCCCCCGTACAGCTCCCCGTACGACGGCCACACCCCGCCCGGCCCGTCCACCGGGTCGGCCGCTCGTACCGCGCGGACGATCGCCCGGGTCACCAGGTCGGCGCCCGCCGCGAGGATCTCGTTGAGGGCCAGGGGGTGGTCGGGATCGAGTGGGTGGACGCCCGTGGCCAGGGTGAAGACCGTGTCGCCGTCGTTCAGGAGATGGACCGGGCGGACGGCGCGCGCGATGCCGTCATGGGCCGTGCCGGCCAGCTTGTGGGCCTGGGCGCGGGTGAGGTCGGCGTCGGTGGCGACGACGGCGAGCGTGGTGTTCAGCGGGGGAGGCGCGTTCTTCGCGGCGGCTTCGGCGAGCCGTTGCCGCGCCGCCTCGTGGACCTCGGCGGAGGGATAGGCCGTACGACCGTCTCGCAGCAACTCCCCGTACAACACCCCCGTCTCCGGATCCACCGTCGAACCCGCCGCGTTGGCCACCACCAGCGCGGCGACCGTGATCCCCGAGTCGAGCACGGCACTCGCCGTCCCGATCCCGCCCTTGATCCGCCCGACCGTCGCCCCCGTCCCAGCGCCCACGCACCCCTCCGGCACCGGCGCGCCCGGCCCGCTCGCGTCGGCGGCCTCGACCGCGGCCCGGCCCGTGGCCGCGTCCGGCCTCGCCCGGAAGTCGCCGCCGCGGCCCAGGTCGAAGACACAGGCGGCGGGCACGACGGGCACGACGTGCGCCGGATCGAGGCCCACCCGCACCCCGCGGCCCCGCTCCTCCAGCCAGGCCATCACCCCGGACGCGGAGTCCAGCCCGTACGCGCTGCCGCCGGTCAGTACGACCGCCTCCACCTTCTGCACCAGGTTGCGCGGGTCGAGCGCGTCGGTCTCCTTGGTGCCGGGCCCGCCGCCGCGTACGTCCACGGCCGCGATGGCACCGCCCGCAGGAGCGAGCACGACCGTGGTGCCGGTGAGCCAACCGTCGCCGGTACGCGTCGCGTGTCCCACGCGCAGCCCCGCGACATCCGTCAGAGCGTCAACTGTCATGTCTCCAGTGTTTCCCGCCCCGCGGTCCCCGCTCCCTTCGTTGTGACCATCCGTGCCGTCAGGGTGACCCCGACCGCTACCGACAGCGCCGCCACGATGCCCGCCGCGAGCACCGCCCAGCTGCGCAGGAAGGTGCACAGGATCACCAGCAACGCCGTCGTCGGCAGGACGAGTTGCTCTGTGATGCCCATCTTGAAATGGCGCGCGTGCAACAGCCACACCGTGAGGAAGTACAGCGCCGTCGGCAGTGTCACCGCGGCTGACGCGGCGAGCGTCGAGATCTGTGTCTTGCCGACCGCCTGCTCGACCGCGACCTCCAGGCCCGCGCCGATCGCGGCCGCCGACGCGAAGATCAGGTAGTGGCCGTATCCCCACAGGTACGCGTGGGTTTTGGACCGCAGGTGCCCGTGGATGGGTACCACGAAGTAGATCCACCAGGCGGAGAAGACGATCAGCAGTCCGCCGGCGGCGATCGGCAACAGTTCGCCCAGCGCGTCGTGCTCGTCCACCGCCGACTTCATGGCCATCGTCGACGCGGCGATCGTCTCGCCCAGCACGATGATCGTGAACAGGCCGAACCGCTCGGAGACGTGGTGCGGATGCCAGGAGGTGACGAAGTCCCTCTCCGCGTACCTGGGGACGCACATCTCGGCGATCGCCATCACCAGGAACACCCAGGGACGCCCGGCCTCCGGCAGGACCACCAGCCCCAGCCAGCCGACCTGGCACAGCAGCACACCTCTCACGTACCGCAGCGCCATGGTTCTCTCGGGGCCCTTCGTGCTGCGGGCCACTCGCAGCCACTGGGCGATCAGCGCGAACCGCATGATCACGTAGCCGAGCCAGACGGCCAGGTACACATGGTCCTCGAACGCCCGCGACACCCCGGCGGCGAGGACCAGGACACCGGCGATCTGCACCAGCGTCACGACCCGGTAGAGCGCGTCGTCGTTGTCGTACGCCGAGGAGAACCAGGTGAAGTTCATCCACGCCCACCAGATCGCGAAGAAGATCATCGCGTAGTTGAGGATGCCCTCGCCCGCGTGTCCCGCCGCCACGGCGTGCACCAGCTGGGCGCCCGCCTGGGCGATGGCCACGACGAAGCACAGGTCGAAGAAGAGCTCCAGCGGCGACGCGACGCGGTGCGCCTCGTCCCTCCTCCGGGCGGTCATTCTGCGCAGGGGCCCGAGTCGGGCCGTCCTGGGCGTCGGATTGGGTTCGGAAGCGGCGCTGGACGTCATAGGGCCAAGCACAGCAGAAAAGAGTCCAGGTCGCTCGGGTTGACGGTCGCGGGACCCGGCCGTACCGGGGTGGGCCGGGGACCCCTCGGCGTACTCTGGGACGCATGAATACCGGCCCCGCCCCCGCCTCCGAGCCGCGTGACGCGTCCGCGCCGCGCGATCCGAAGTCCGCGCTGATCTTCGACGACCCGCTGAGCCAGCAGTCCTCGGACGACACGGACCGGGGATGGGGCGAGCAGTCCGGCGGTGACGGCGACAGCGTGGCGGACCTGAAGCGGTTCCTCGACGAGAAGCCGCCGCACCACCTCTGAGCCGCCGTACCTCGGCGCCGCCTGCCGCCGACCCCGCCCTGGCGAGCGCCGGTCCCGAGGCCGCCGCGGCTGGACCTGCGGTCGCGGACCCCGGCCTGGAGAGAACGAAGGCCGACTCCGAGCGTCCGGAGACGGCTCCTGAACGTCTGGAGACGGCCGCCGAGCGTCTGGAGCCTGGTCCGGATCGTGCGGGGTCGACTTCCGAGCTTCCCGGGCGGGCGCCCGACGGTTCGGATCCGACCTCCGAGCTTCCCGAGCCTGACGCCGACGGTCCGGGATCGGGCTTCGAGCCTCGGCAGCAGGCCGCCGGGCTTTCGTAGCCCTACGGCGACTGCCCGGCGCCGGTCCGGGCGTTCCCGGGGCCCGAGCCCGATGGTCCGCAGTCGGCCTCGGGGCTTCGCGAGTTCGGCCCTTATTGTCTGGCGTCGGCCTCGGGGCTTCCTGAGCTCGGCCCCCATGGCCCGGCGTCGGCCGCCGGGCTTCCGTGGGCCGGCCCCGGGCTTCTCCGTCAGTGCTGGCTGTTGCCCGAACCGCGCTGGGCCACCAGGGCGTCGCGGATTTCCTTGAGCACCTCGAGCTCGGACACCTCGATGACCTCGTGGGTGCCCTCCTTCGCCTTCTGCCGGGCCGCCTGCCGGGCCAGGAACTTCGACATCGGCAGGACCATCAGGAAGTACACGACGGCCGCGGTGATCACGAAGCTGAGCGTGGCGCCCAGCACGGAGCCCCACAGGATCCGGACGCCCGTCGCCGTGTCCCCGGTGCCGGTGCAGGAACCTTTGAGGCATGAGCTGTAGCTGTCGAGGTTCTGCGTGCCGATCGCACCCACCAGCGGGTTGATGACGCCCTTCACCACCGAGTTGACGATGTTGGTGAAGGCCGCGCCGATGACCACCGCGACGGCCAGGTCGATGACGTTGCCCCGCATCAGAAAGGCCCTGAAGCCCTCCCAGACGCCGGGTTGCTTCTTCTCGCTCACCAAGAGGCCCCTCTGCACAAGTTGTGGAACGAACAGCTCCGCAACCTACGGCAGGGCTCGCCGGGCCTGTCCAATTCGGTAGCACGATCGAGCGAGTTGACACCGATTCGATATCCAGGAGGGCCGTCAGTACGGCACTGCGCACGACGCTCAACACAGTGTCACCGCCAGCCGTGCCGTCGTGCCCGCGCCCGCCAGTCGCGCCGCCGTGGCGCGGGGCACGGAGAGCACCACCAGCGCCCCGGTCTCGGTGGCGGCGAAGTCCGGAACCTCGGCCACCCGCGCCCCGGCCGCGACCACGCGGCCCTCGCTGCCCCCGTCCGCCGCGATCACGTCGACCCGGTCGCCCGGCCTGAGCAGCCGCACCGTGGCAGCGTCGGCGATCCGCACCGGCGCCGCCACCGTCTCCACCGCGCCCCGCCCCCGCACGGACTCGGTAGTAGAAGGGGAAGAGGGAGAAGAGGACGTGGGGGAGGAAGCGGACGTGGACGGGGGAGCCGCCGTCGGATGGTCCCGTGCCCGCCCTGCGTCACCGGGGCCCGCCGCCACGAGTGCCGCCGCCGTGACGGCGAGCCCCGCGGCCACGGCCCGCCGCTTGTGACGGGTGAGGCGCCGCAGTCCGTACCGCCCGCCGCGCACGTGCACGGGGGCGAACTGCGGCACCTCGCGGATCGGAGGCGCGTCCACACCGGGCGGACGTACAGGATCCGTGCCCGGCGCCCGTACGAGATCCGTGTCCAGCGGGCGTACAAGAGGAGCGTGCTGTGCCATGGGACCACCACCTGCGACGAGAGATCGGCTTGCGATCCCACGATGAGGCCTCGCGGCGGAGCCCGTCGGCGCTGGTGGACTACCGACGAGTTGTGGACAACTCCCTCACCCGAACGGGAAGTTCCACGGCGTGAAGACGCCCGTCATCCGCCCGTCACCGCTTGTCGGCGCCCGCCGAGTGCCCGTCGAGGCCATCGTCACGGCAGCTCGAAACCCGGATCCATGCCGCCCAGCGCCTTCGTGCACAGACAGTCCCGCGTGCCGTTCTCCGGCAGGGCCGCCACCGCGTCGTAGAGCACGTCACGCAGCCGGTCCACGTTCGACGCGAACACCTTCAGCACGTCGTCGTGCGAGACGCCCTCGCCGGCCTCCGCGCCCGCGTCGAGGTCGGTGACCAAGGTCAACGAGGTGTAGCAGAGCTGGAGTTCACGGGCGAGCGCGGCCTCGGGGTGACCGGTCATGCCCACCACGGACCAGCCCTGCGCCTGGTGCCACAGCGACTCGGCGCGGGTGGAGAACCGGGGCCCCTCGATCACCACGAGCGTGCCGCCGTCCACCGGCTCCCAGTCACGCCCGCGCGCCGCTTCGAGGGCGGCCTTGCGGCCGATGGGGCAGTAGGGGTCGGCGAGCGACACGTGCACGACGTTCGGCACGGTGCCGTCCGGCAGCGGCAGCCCGTCGAAGAACGTCTGCGTCCGCGTCTTCGTACGGTCGACCAGCTGGTCCGGCACGAGCAGCGTTCCCGGCCCGTACTGGGGGCGCAGTCCGCCCACCGCGCATGGTCCGAGGATCTGACGGGCGCCTACGGAGCGCAGCGCCGAGAGGTTGGCCCGGTAGTTGATGCGGTGCGGCGGCAGATGGTGGCCGCGGCCGTGGCGGGGAAGGAAGGCGACCCGTCGCCCGGCGATCTCGCCGAGGAACACGGAGTCGCTCGGCGGCCCGTAGGGGGTCTCGACTTGTATCTCGGTCACATCGTCGAGGAAGGAGTAGAAGCCCGAGCCACCGATGACACCGATCTCTGCGTTCGCCATGACAAGCACAGTAGCGGGATTCGAAGGCCAGCCTCCGGAAACGTCGAGGACGCCGTCCTCCGGAAACGTCGAAGACGCCGTCCTCCGGAAACGTCGAGAACCCCGTCTTCCGAAGACTCCGGGGGAACCTGCCCTCGAAAACGCCAAGGACCCCATCGTCGTACGACGACAGGGTCCCGCGAGAAAGTCCTACGCGGCCGAGCTGCTGCTCGACGAGCCGCTGCCCGACGACTTCGACTCCGACGAGGACGACGAGGTCGTCGACGACGAGGACGACGTCGAAGTGGTCGACGGCTTGGAGGCCGGCGAGCTGCTCGACGAGGAGCCACGGCTGTCGTTGCGGTAGAAGCCGGAGCCCTTGAAGACAATGCCGACGGCCGAGAACACCTTCTTCAGGCGTCCACCGCAGTTGGGGCACTCGGTCAGGGCATCGTCGGTGAACTTCTGCACCGCCTCGAGGCCCTCGCCACACTCGGTGCACTGATACTGGTAGGTCGGCACTTGTCTTCCTCCTGGCACTCTCACTCAGTGAGTGCTAACGACGATCCATACTGACGTATTCCGCGAGATCAGTCCACTGTCACCGGCACTCGGTGACCGACGCCACGTGCGACGGTGCGTCCGGTGGGCCCCGTGGCCAGCCGTGAGCGCAGGGCCAACAGGGTCACCAGCGCCAGTGCCGTACCGGCCATCGGCACCAGGAATCCGGCACCGTCCCACAGGCGGTCCTCCAGCTGTCCGGCGACCGTGACGGCCGCCGCCTGGCCGAGTGCGACGGCGCCGGTCAGCCAGGTGAAGGCCTCGGTGCGGGCGCCCGCCGGGACCAGGCCCTCGACCAGCGTGTAGCCGGTGATCAGGGACGGAGCGATGCACATGCCGACCAGGAGGCCGACCGCGGCGAGCACGACCACGGAGTGCGCGGCCCACAGTCCGGACGCGACGAGCGCCAGGGCGGCGTAGCCGATGACGAGCCGCCGCTGCGGGGCCACCTTCCAGGCGATGGCGCCGCAGACGACGCCGGAGAGCATGTTGCCCGCGGCGAAGACGCCGTACAGGACGCCGTTCAGACCGGGCTCGCCGATCGACTCGCTGAACGCGGCGAGCGAGACCTGCATACCGCCGAAGACGGAGCCGATGCCCAGAAAGGTCACGATCAGCACGCGCACTCCGGGGACCCGCAGCGCGGAACCGTGCTCCACGCGCGTGTGCCCGGCGGCTGCGACAACGGGCTGGGTGCTCTTCTGCGCGGCGAAGAGGAGACCGCCGATCAGGGTGAGCCCGGCCTCGGTCAGCAGGCCCGCGGCCGGGTGCACGGCGGTGCACAGCGCCGTGGCGAGCAGCGGGCCGAACACGAAGGTCAGCTCGTCCGTGACGGACTCGAAGGCCGCCGCGGTGGTCATCAGGGGCGAGTCCTGGAGTTTCACGCCCCAGCGGGCGCGCACCATGGGCCCGACCTGGGGCACCGAGGCGCCGGTCGGCACGGCGGCGAGGAAAAGGGCCCACAAGGGGGCGTCCGCCAGGGCCAGCGCCGTCAGGGAGAGGCCTGCCAGGGCGTGCACCAGGACGCCGGGCAGCAGGACGGCCCGCTGGCCGTGGCGGTCGGCGAGACGGCCGGTGAAGGGTGCGAACAGCGCCATGGAGACGCCGGTGACGGCGGCGACGGCGCCGGCGGCCCCGTACGAGCCCGTGGTGTGCTGGACGAGGAGGACGAGGGAGAGCGTCAGCATCGCGAAGGGCTGACGTGCGGCGAAGCCGGGAAGCAGGAACGTCCAGGCGCCGCGGGTGCGCAGCAGCTGTCCGTATCCGGGGCGGGAGGTGACCGTGGATGCCACGGCCCGTGCCTTTCTGCCGCCTGGTAGCGCGGCCCCTTTTGTCGGGCGGCGCCGAGAGCTGTCCTCTTGCGCGGAACTGCGGTAGATGCCGCGCCGCCCACTACGGGGGCGTCACGACCGCCATACGGTCGCGCCAGCTCTGCGTCAGGCAGAGTTGGTTCGATCAAGGTGTGCCTTCATCGTACAGGGGCGAGTGCTGCGGTGCCTGTGAAAGTGAGCACTATGGCGGTGTTCGCCTGTGAATACACATCGCCCCTTCATGCCCCGTTTACTGTCCGGAATGTCGGGAGTGCGGTTCGGCGCCGTTGCCCGCGAGGCCCAGCCAGCCGGCCAGCTTGCCGCCCTGGCCCACCGCGCGCAGCCGTCGCTCGGCCGCGTCCCGGACCGGGTCGGTGGCCACCACGAGCAGCTCGTCGCCGCGTCGCAGGACGGTCGTGGGCAGCGGCACGAAGGAGGTCCCGTCGCGCACGACGAGGGTGACGGCGGCGCCCGAGGGCATGCGCAGCTCGGCCACCTCCACGCCGTGCATGCGGGAGCCCTTCGGGATCGCGACGGACAGCAGATGGCCGCGCAGCCGCTCCAGGGGTGCCGATTCGATCCCGAGGTCGGCGGCGCCCTCGGACTCACCCAGCCGCAGCTTGCGGGCCAGCCAGGGCAGCGTGGGGCCCTGGATGAGGGTGTAGACGACGACCAGGACGAAGACGATGTTGAAGATCCGGCGGCTCTCCGCGATGCCGCTCACCATCGGGATGGTCGCCAGGATGATGGGCACGGCGCCGCGCAGGCCCGCCCAGGACAGCAGCGTCTGCTCCTGCCACGGGATCCGGAACGGCAGCAGACCGACCACGACGCTCAGGGGGCGCGCCACCATGGTGAGCACCAGGCCGATGACGAGGGCCGGCACGATGTCGTCGCCCATCTCGTGCGGGGTGACCAGCAGGCCGAGCAGGACGAACATGCCGATCTGGGCGATCCAGCCGAGTCCTTCGGCGAAGCCCCGGGTGGCGGGCCAGTGCGGCAGTTTGGCGTTGCCGAGCATCATCGCCGCGAGGTAGACGGCGAGGAAGCCGCTGCCGTGCGCGAGCGCGCCGGCGGCGTAGGCGGTGACCGCGATCGCCATCACGGCGATCGGGTAGAGGCCGGAGGCGGGCAGCGCCACGTGCCGCAGCCCCCAGGAGCCGAGCCAGCCCACCGCGAGGCCCATGGCCGCGCCGATGGCCAGCTCCAGCGTGATCTCGCCCAGCAGCACGTACCAGTGCTCCACGGGGCCCGCCGTGCAGAACGCGACGACGAGGATGACCACCGGGGCGTCGTTGAAGCCGGACTCGGCCTCCAGGATGCCCGTCACGCGCGCGGGGAGGGGGACTTTCCGCAGCACCGAGAAGACGGCCGCCGCGTCCGTCGAGGACACCACCGCGCCGATGATGAGCGCCTGCCGCCATTCCAGGCCGATCAGGTAGTGGGCGGCGGTGGCCGTCACTCCGACGCTCACCGCGATGCCGACGAGCGCCAGCGAGGTGGCCGCCGGCAGGGCCGGCTTGATTTCCTTCCACTTCGTGCCGAGGCCGCCTTCGGCCAGGATCACGACCAGGGCCGCGTACCCGATGACCTGCGTCAGTTCGGCGTTGCTGAAGTGGACGTTGCCGACCCCGTCCTGGCCCATGGCGATGCCTATGCCGAGGTAGACGAGCAGGCTGGGGAGCCCGCTGCGCGAAGAGATACGAACCGCTGCCACCGCGACGAGCAGAACGAGCGAGCAGACGAGCAGGAGCTGGTTGAGGTGGTGGACAGTCAGCGGCTGTTCCCTTCTCGCCAATCCGGGCACCGGATTCGAACGTGTGGATGTGAACACGTCGATTCGATGTGATCGCGTCGAGGTCGACGCGCGGAATCGAGGTGATCACGCGAATCCCAGCACGCCGATCCGAACACCCGAAGTCGGTACATGAGTCCAAGTACTTCGTTACCTTACCTAACTCTTGACGCTTTCTTGACGCTCCATGGGCCGAGATCGAACGCTCGTCCGTCCTGTACCCGACTCCGCGTCAAGGCGCGTCGGGCCCTGCGCCTATGGTTGCTCCAGCACTCCAGGACCGCCTGCCGCTCGCGTTAGGACAGCAAGGACAGCGATGCCCCCGAACACCACCGCCTCTTCCGGCCAGAAGCCGGGCAAGTCCGGCAGGAAGAAGGGGCGCAAGGCCCGACTGTTCCTGATCGTCCTGGTTCTGGCCCTCTTCGGAGGCGTTGCCTATGGCGGCTACTGGGGGGTCAGTACCGTCCGTGCCTCCTTCCCGCAGACCAAGGGCTCCCTCACGCTCGAGGGGCTGTCGGGTCCCGTGGACGTCAAGCGGGACGGCAACGGGATCCCGCAGATCTACGCCTCGTCCGACGAGGACCTGTTCATGGCGCAGGGTTACGTCCAGGCGCAGGACCGGTTCTACGAGATGGACGTACGCCGTCACATGACCTCGGGCCGGCTGTCCGAGATGTTCGGCTCGGGCCAGGTCAAGAACGACGAGTTCCTGCGCACGATGGGCTGGGACCGGGTCGCCAAGGAGGAGTACGACACGAAGCTGTCGGCCTCCACGAAGAAGTACCTCCAGGCGTACGCCAAGGGAGTCAATGCCTACCTGAAGGGCAAGGACGGCAAGGACATCTCCCTGGAGTACGCGGCCCTTGGTTTCACCAACGACTACAAGCCCCAGGAGTGGACCCCGGTCGACTCGGTGGCGTGGCTGAAGGCGATGGCCTGGGACCTGCGCGGCAACATGCAGGAGGAGATCGACCGCTCTCTGATGACCAGCCGCCTGGGCCCGAAGCAGATCGCCGACCTGTACCCGGAGTACCCCTACAGCCGGAACAAGACGATCACCCAGGAGGGCCAGTACGACACCGTCACGGGGTCGTACGTCCAGGGCAGCGGCACGACGACGGGCAGCGGGACGCAGTCCACGGCGGGCACCGGCCTCGCGGGGAACACCACGGCGCCAGCCGGCCTGCAGAGCCAGCTCTCCAAGCTCTACAACGTGCTCGACAACGTGCCCACCGCCGTCGGCGTGAACGGCAACGGCATCGGTTCGAACTCCTGGGTCGTCGCGGGCAAGTACACGATCACCGGTAAGCCGCTGCTGGCCAACGACCCGCACCTGTCGGCCTCGCTGCCCTCGGTCTGGTACCAGATGGGCCTGCACTGCACGAGCGTCTCCAGCAAGTGCCAGTACGACGTCTCCGGCTACACCTTCGCGGGCATGCCCGGCGTGGTCATCGGCCACAACCAGGACATCGCCTGGGGCATGACCAACTCCGGGGTCGACGTCACCGACCTATACCTGGAGAAGATCACCGGCGAGGGCTACGAGTACGACGGCAAGGTGCTGCCCTTCACGACCCGCAAGGAAACGATCAAGGTCGCGGGCGGTGCGAGCAAGACGATCGTCGTCCGGGAGACCAAGGACGGGATGCCGCTGCTCTCCGACCGCGACGACGAACTGGTCAAGGTCGGCAAGAAGGCCACCGTCGACAGCGGGGCCCCCGACCGCGGCGACGGCTACGCCATCGCGCTGCGCTGGACCGCTCTTGACCCGGGCAACTCCATGGACGCCGTCTTCCAGTTGGACAAGGCGTCGAACTGGGCAGAGTTCCGCACGGCGTCCGCGTCCTTCGACGTGCCCTCGCAGAACCTGATCTACGCCGACACCGAGAACCACATCGGCTACCAGCTGCCCGGCAAGATCCCGACCCGGTCGAAGGGCGACGACGGCTCGCTCCCGTCGCCCGGCTGGGACTCCAAGTACAAGTGGACCGGCTACATCAAGCAGTCCGAACTGCCCTACGAGTACGACCCGAATCGCGGCTACATCGTGACCGCCAACCAGGCGGTCGTCGACAAGGACAAGTACCCCTACACGCTCACCACGGACTGGGGTTACGGGACGCGCAGCCAGCGGATCACCGACCTCATCGAGGCGAAGATCAAGGGCGGCGGCAAGATCTCGACCGACGACATGCGCCAGATGCAGCTCGACGACAGCAGTGAGATCGCCAAGCTGATCGTGCCCAAGCTGCTCAAGATCGACGTCGCCGACAAGAACGTCCGCGACGCGCAGAAGCTCCTGGAGGGCTGGGACTACACCCAGGACGCCGACTCCGCGGCGGCCGCGTACTTCAACGCGACCTGGCGCAACATCCTCAAGCTCGCCTTCGGCAACAAGCTGCCCAAGGAGCTGCGGGTCAAGGGCCAGTGCCTGAACGTCGCCCCGGTCGACACCACCGGCCCCGCGGACGAGAACCAGACCGTGCGCGAGTGCGGCCAGCGTGAGGCGGACCAGGCGCAGCCGGACGGCGGCGACCGCTGGTTCGAGGTGGTCCGCAAGATCATCGACGACCAGAACAACGACTGGTGGAAGGCGCCCAAGACGCGCCTCGACAAGGCGGCCGACAACCGGGACGAACTCTTCGCGCGAGCCATGAAGGACGCCCGCTGGGAGCTGACCGCCAAGCTCGGCAAGGACATGGACACCTGGAGCTGGGGCCGGCTGCACCGCCTGTTCCTGAAGAACCAGACCCTGGGCACCGAAGGCCCCGGCTTCCTGCAGTACATGCTCAACCGCGGCCCCTGGAAGCTCAGCGGCGGCGAGGCGACGGTCAACGCGACCGGCTGGAACGCCGCGGGCGGCTACGGAGTGGTCTGGGTGCCGTCCATGCGGATGGTGGTCAACCTCGACGACTTCGACAAGTCGAAGTGGATCAACCTCTCCGGCGCCTCCGGGCACGCCTACAGCGCCCACTACACGGACCAGACGGACAAGTGGGCCAAGGGCGAGCTGCTGTCGTGGTCCTTCTCGGACAAGGCGGTCGACAAGAGCACGAGCGACACCCTGGTGCTCAAGCCGTGAGTCACTGACGCGACAGGTGAAAGGGCCCTCCACACACGCGTGGAGGGCCCTTTCGTCTGCCTGGACCCCTCAGCCGAAGCGGCGCACCCCCGAAGGCGTCACCACCGCGTGTACGGGACGGTCGTGAGGTTCCGCCGGGACGTGCTCGACGACCTCCGCGTCGTACAGCAGCACCACCAGCGCGGGATCGGCCCCCGCGCGCTCCAGACGGGCCAGGACGCGGTCGTACGAGCCGCCGCCGCGCCCCAGACGCATTCCGCGCCGGTCCACGGCCAGGCCGGGCAGCAGGACGGCGTCGGCGTCCTGGACGGCCTCGGGGCCGAGCCGCTCACCCGCCGGCTCCAAGAGAGCCATCCTGCCGCCGTGTCGGACACGCTCCAGGGAGCCCTCTCCGGCGTACGCGCCCCAGTCCAGGTCGTTGTCCGCCATCAGGACCGGCAGCAGCACGCGCACCCCGCGTGTGCGGAGCGCGTCCAGGAGCGCGAGGGTGCCCGGCTCGCTCCCCACGGAGACGTACGCCGCCACCGTGCGCGCGTGCGCCAGCTCCGGCAGCTCCAGCGCCCGCAGGGCCAGGGTTCCGGCGGATACCCGCAGGTCGTAGGGTGTCAACCTGCTTCTCACCGCGAGGAATCCTCGCCGCAACATTCGCTTGTCAGGCTCTGCCGCACGTCCCACGTGACTCACAGCTCACTCCGTACCGTTCCTTATGCGCTCATATGAGAGCTATTTAACGGGACCAACAGATTGCGCTCATAGCCACCGGATATGGTTACGCGCATGACTGAGTCGCACCCCAGGATCAGCAAGGCTGTCATCCCCGCAGCAGGCCTCGGCACCCGGTTCCTGCCGGCCACCAAAGCCACTCCCAAAGAGATGCTGCCGGTCGTGGACAAGCCGGCGATCCAGTACGTGGTCGAAGAGGCCGCGTCGGCGGGTCTCGACGACGTCCTGATGATCACCGGCCGCAACAAGCGCCCCCTCGAGGACCACTTCGACCGCAACTACGAGCTGGAGTCCGCCCTTCAGAAGAAGGGCGACGCCAACCGGCTCGCCAAGGTCCAGGAGTCCAGCGACCTGGCCACCATGCACTACGTGCGCCAGGGCGACCCCAAGGGCCTCGGCCACGCCGTCCTGTGTGCGGCGCCGCACGTCGGACACGAGCCCTTCGCCGTACTCCTCGGCGACGACCTGATCGACCCCCGCGACCCCCTCCTCGCCCGCATGGTCGAGGTCCAGGAGCAGCACGGCGGCAGCGTCATCGCGCTCATGGAGGTCGCGCCCGAGCAGATCCATCTCTACGGGTGCGCGGCCGTCGAGACCACCGTCGAGGACGACCTCGTCAAGGTGACGGGCCTGGTCGAGAAGCCGGACCCGGCGGACGCGCCCAGCAACTACGCGATCATCGGGCGCTACGTCCTCGACCCGCACATCTTCGACATACTCCGCAAGACCGAGCCGGGCCGCGGCGGTGAGATCCAGCTCACCGACGCCCTCCAGCAGCTCGCGCAGGACGAGAAGGTCGGCGGCCCCGTGCACGGCGTCGTCTTCAAGGGCCGCCGCTATGACACCGGCGACCGCGGCGACTATCTGCGTGCCATTGTCAGGCTCGCGTGCGAACGTGATGACCTGGGCCCGGACTTCCGGACCTGGCTTCGCAGTTACGTAGCCGAGGAGATGTAGGAACTTGAGCAGCGCCGCGACCCGTGTCACCGGCCAGGACCACCTCTGGTCGGTGACCGAGCACCTGGAGGACATCCTCGCGACCGTTCGCCCTCTCGAACCCATCGAGCTGCAACTCCTCGACGCCCAGGGCTGTGTCCTGGTCGAGGACGTCACGGTGCCGGTATCCCTGCCGCCGTTCGACAACAGCTCGATGGACGGGTACGCGGTCCGGGTCGCCGATGTCGCGGGCGCGAGCGAGGAGTACCCGGCGGTCCTCACGGTCGTCGGCGACGTCGCGGCCGGCCAGGGCAAGCAGCCCCATGTGGGCCCCGGTGAGGCCGCCCGCATCATGACCGGCGCCCCGCTGCCGCCCGGCGCCGAGGCCGTCGTCCCGGTGGAGTGGACCGACGGCGGGCTGGGGGAGGGCCCCGTCTCCGGGATGCGCGCCCACAGCGCGGCCCCCGAGGGCGCCTTTGGCCAGGTGCACGTCCACCGCCCGGCCGAGGCACGCGCGCATGTGCGCGCGAAGGGCAGCGACGTGAAGGCGGGGGACCGCGCCCTCGAAGCAGGCACGATCCTCGGGCCGCCGCAGATCGGCCTGCTCGCCGCGATCGGCCGCGGCACCGTACGCGTGCGCCCGCGCCCGCGCGTGGTCGTCCTGTCCACCGGCAGCGAACTCGTCCAGCCCGACGAGCCGTTGGGCGCCGGCCAGATTTACGACTCCAACAGCTTCGCCCTGTGCGCCGCCGCCCGCGACGCCGGGGCCATCGCCTACCGGGTGGGCGCGGTCGCCGACGACGCCGAGACGCTCCGCGCCACCATCGAGGACCAGCTCATCCGCGCGGACCTGCTGGTCACCACGGGCGGCGTGAGCGTCGGCGCGTACGACGTCGTCAAGGAGGCCCTGTCCTCGGTGGGCGACGAGGACGAGGAGGGCAGCGGCATCGACTTCCGCAAGCTCGCCATGCAGCCCGGCAAGCCCCAGGGCTTCGGCACGATCGGCCCCGAGCACACCCCGCTGCTCGCGCTCCCCGGCAACCCCGTCTCCTCGTACGTCTCCTTCGAGCTGTTCGTCCGCCCCGCGATCCGCACCCTGTCGGGCCTGGACGACATCCACCGCCCCACCACCAGGGCGACCCTGGAGACGGGCAAGGCGCTGACCTCGCCGGACGGCCGCCGGCAGTTCCTGCGCGGGAGGTACGTCGACGGCAAGGTGACCCCGGTCGGCGGCGCCGGATCCCACCTGGTCGCGGCCCTGGCCCAGGCCGACGCACTGATCGTCGTCCCCGAGGACGTCACCTCGGTCGAGCCCGGCACCGAGGTCGAAGTGGTCCTGCTCGGCTGAGTGCCCCGAGTGGCGGTACCGTGTCGCGCACAAGAGGCCCGACCGGGAGCGCCGCGCAGACATGAGTACGCAGGACCGACTGACCCACATCGACGAGGCGGGCGCCGCCCGCATGGTCGACGTCTCCGGGAAGGACGTGACCGCGCGCACCGCCCGCGCCAGCGGCCGTGTCCTGGTTTCGCCCCGTGTGATCGAACTGCTGCGCGGTGAGGGCGTCCCCAAGGGCGACGCCCTGGCCACCGCGCGCATCGCCGGCATCATGGGCGCCAAGCGCACCCCGGATCTGATCCCGCTCTGTCATCCGTTGTCGGTCTCGGGTGTCAAGCTTGATCTGTCGGTCGAGGACGACGCCGTCGAGATCCTCGCCACCGTGAAGACCACCGACCGTACGGGCGTCGAGATGGAGGCCCTCACCGCGGTCAGCGTGGCGGCCCTCACCGTGATCGACATGGTCAAGGCGGTCGACAAGGGGGCGGTCATCACGGACGTACGGGTGGAAGAGAAGACGGGCGGAAAGTCGGGCGACTGGAGCCGGGCATGACGGCACCGTCGTACCGCGCGCTCGTGGTCACGGCCTCGAACAGAGCCGCCGCGGGCGTCTACGAGGACAAGGGTGGCCCCTTGATCGCCGAGGGGCTCACGGCGTACGGCTTCGAGGTCGACGGCCCCCGGGTGGTGCCGGACGGCGACCCCGTGGAGGCGGCACTGCGCGCGGGCGTCGACGCCGGGTACGACGTGATCGTGACGACGGGCGGTACGGGGATCTCGCCCACCGACCGGACGCCCGAGGCGACCCGGCGCGTACTCGATCACGAGGTGCCGGGCATTCCCGAGTCCATCAGGGCGTTCGGGAGAGAGAAGGTGCCCACGGCGGCGCTGTCCCGAGGGCTCGCCGGAGTCGCGGGACGGACGTTGATCGTCAACCTGCCGGGTTCCACCGGCGGGGTGAAGGACGGCCTGGCCGTTCTGGAGCCCCTTCTGATCCACGCCGTCGACCAGATCCGTGGCGGCGACCACCCCAGACCCAGCGGCAGTGGGGGTGCGAGCTGAACAGCCCATCCTGGCCCGTCGAGCTGGTGGACGGCGATGTCGTCCTTCGGCCGATAAAGGTGCGCGACCAGCGGGCCTGGCGCGAGGTGAACCGGCGCAACCGGGACTGGCTGCGGCCCTGGGAGGCGACGATCCCGCCACCCACGCCCAGCGGTCCGATAGCGCACCGGCCGACCTACCGTCAGATGGTCCGGCATCTGCGCGCCGAGGCCAACGCGGGCCGGATGCTGCCCTTCGTCATCGAGTACCAGGGCCGTCTGGTCGGGCAGCTGACCGTCGCCGGCATCACCTGGGGATCGATGTGCTCCGGGCACATCGGCTACTGGGTGGACCAGTCGGTCGCGGGGCGCGGAGTGATGCCGACGGCCGTGGCGATGGTGACCGACCACTGCTTCCGCACGGTCGGACTGCACCGCATCGAAGTCTGCATTCGCCCGGAGAACGGGCCGAGCCGCCGAGTGGTGGAGAAACTCGGATTCCGCGAGGAAGGGCTCAGGCCCCGCTATCTGCACATCGACGGGGCCTGGCGGGACCATCTCGTCTTCGCGCTCACCGCGGAAGAGGTGCCGGAGGGGTTGCTGGGGCGTTGGCGGCGGGCACGATCGATGCAGGCCCGTTCGGAGAACCAGAGCAAGCCCGGCACTCAGTAAATGAAATGTGTGTTCGAAATTGATCGGTGCGTGATCGGCTCAGGGCATTAAATTCGCGCTCGCTGCGGCCTGCTGATCGCATCGGTCACAAAAAAAGCTCGAAATATCAGCCGGATCGTGCGACACACCGGCCGAATTGGCAGATGGCCTCATGCAAACCCCTCTACCGTGTGAGGCGTGAGCAGCAGCGGCCTCATCTACGCAGTCATCGTCGGGGCCTGGGCCGCCTACTTGGTGCCGATGTGGCTCCGTAGGCAGGACGAGCTGAACGAAGCCCGTCCGACGGAACGCTTCAGCACCGCCATCCGGCTGCTGTCCGGACGGGCGGGAATGGAGCGCCGGTACGCCAAGGACCTGCGGGCGCGCTCCACCGAAGAGGGGGAGCCCAGCGCCGGGCCGGACGCCGTCACCGACTCGGTGGACGTCCGGGCCTTCGCCATGCCTCCGGTCCGGCGGCAGACCAAGGCCCAACTCCCGCCGCCCGCCCAGCCCGGACCGCAGCAGGCGCCACAGGCCGCCGCCCGGCAGGGTGCCCCACAGGGCTCCTCGGCGGCCGGCCGGGCGGTGCCGCAGCAGTCGGCCCAGCCCGAGCCGAACCCGGCCTCGGGTTCGGGACCGGGACCGGGACCGGATTCGGCCAACTCCGGGGCCCCCAGGGTTCCAGCCGCGCGGCGGGCCTCCGCGGCGGAGGCCGCGGCGCGCGCCCGGCGCTCGAAGGTGCTCGCGCGCCGACGGCGTACGACCGTGATGCTCTTCCTCGCCTTCACGCTCGGCGCGATCGTGGCGGCCGTCGGCGGGCTCGCGTTCCTGTGGGCGCCCGGCGTGCCCGCCGTGATGCTGAGCTCGTACATCGTGTACCTGCGCGCCCAGGAACGACGGCGCTTCACGTACACCATGGACCGGCGCCGGGCCGAGGCCGCGGCGCAGCGGCTCAGGGAGCGGCAGCCGCGCCGGCGGCCCACCCTCGACCCCGGCGCCGACGAGCCCGACGACAGTCCCGAGCCGGAGACCGACCCCGGTCTGTCCGCGCTCGCGGCCGACCGCCGAGCCCTCGTCGAGCAGACCGACCACGCCGAGTGGGTCGACCAGCAGCGTGAGCGCCAGCGGGGCCCCGGCCGGGGCGACAGCTGGGATCCGGTGCCGGTTCCGCTGCCTACGTACGTGACCGCGCCGGTCGCGCCCCGGGCCACGTCCAGTGTCGATCTGGGGGCGCCGGACGCGTGGAGCTCGGCGCGTTCCAGCGCCGCCGAGCCGAGCGAGCCGGAGGCGGAGCCTGCCGCCGAGGAGGGCCACGAAGCCGCCGAGACGGCCGAGGCCGCCGACGACGGTCGCAGTGACGCCCGGCGCGCCGCGTCCGCCCGGCGGGCCCGTGAGCGCGGTCGCACTCCGCTGTTCGACCAGTACGAGGACGGCGAACGGCCGCGCGCCGCCAATGAATGACCAGGCGCTCGGGAGCCCCGGCTGACCTGCCAGGAACGGATTTCCAAGCACCCCGACGGGGATGCTAGAGTTTCACTCGTTGCAAGGGCCTGTGGCGCAGTCCGGTAGCGCACCTCGTTCGCATCGAGGGGGCCAGGGGTTCAAATCCCCTCAGGTCCACTGCAATTCAGAACCCCGTCGGATTCGTCCGGCGGGGTTCTTGCCTGTTCGGCCACACTCTCTCGTTCACCGAACGGTCAGCGGCTTGGCGTAGCAGAGGCTCAGTTCGTGGAAGCGGTAGTAGCCAAACTTGGCACAGGGCTCGTAGCCGCTGGAGAGGTAGAGGGCGACCGCCTCGGGCTGCTTGGCGCCGGTCTCCAGGACCATGCGGGTGCGGCCGGCCGCGCGGGCGTCGTCCTCCAGGGCGGCCAGGATGCGGCGGGCGAGGCCGAGACCGCGGGCCTCCGGGGTCACGTACATGCGCTTGAGCTCCGCGTCGCCGTCCGCGTACTCCTCGTCGTTCCTGTCCTGGCTGCGCCAGCCGCCGGACGCGATCGGGCGGTCCCGCTCGTCGTAGGCGAGGAGGTACAGGCCGAGCGGCGGTTTGAACATCGACGCGTCGAGCGGTGTGACATCGCCCTCATCGCCGTAGCGCTCGGCGTATTCGGCCTGCACCTGGTCGTTGAGCTTGACGGCGTCGGGGTGGTCGTACGGGACCGGGCGGATACTCATGCGAGGTATCGTACATCTATGCGCCCTCTGGGTGGAATGGATTAAGTATCGTGCCCGGGTGCTGACTGTTACCTCGGTGAATGTGAACGGGCTCCGGGCCGCCGCGAAGAAGGGCTTCGTGGAGTGGCTCGCGGAGACCTCCGCGGACGTGCTGTGCCTTCAGGAGGTGCGGGCCGAGCCCGGACAGCTGCCCGAGGAGGTGCGGGCGCCGGAGGGGTGGCACGTCGTGCACGCCCCCGCGGCGGCCAAGGGGCGCGCGGGCGTCTCCCTGTACACCCGGCGCGAGCCCGACCGGGTGCGGATCGGTTTCGGGTCCGAGGAGTTCGACTCCAGCGGACGGTACGTCGAGGCCGACCTCCCCGGTGTCACCGTCGCCAGCCTCTACCTGCCCTCCGGCGAGGTCGGAACCGAACGGCAGGACGAGAAGATCCGGTTCATGGACGAGTTCCTCGCCCACCTGAAGGAGCTGCGCGTGCGCGCCGCCGCCGACGGGCGCGAGGTCGTCGTCTGCGGCGACTGGAACATCGCCCACCAGGAGGCCGACCTCAAGAACTGGCGCGCCAACAAGAAGAACTCCGGCTTCCTGCCCGAGGAGCGCGCGTGGCTGGGGCGGGTCCTGGACGCGGACGACGGCGGGTACGTCGACGTCGTACGGTCACTGCATCCGGACGCCGAGGGACCGTACTCGTGGTGGTCGTACCGGGGGCGGGCCTTCGACAACGACAGCGGATGGCGCATCGACTACCACGTCTCGACGCCGGGGCTCGCGGGCAAGGCCGTGAAGGGGTTCGTGGAGCGGGCGGCGACGCACGGGGAGCGCTGGTCCGACCATGCGCCGGTGACGGTCGTCTACGAGCTGTAGTCCCGCGACCGCCCGTGACGGTCGTCTACGAGCCGTAGTCCCGCAGCCGCCGGTCCAGGGCCATCGACACTTCCGCCTCCACCACGCTCTTCGCCAGGGGGCGTAGGCGTTTGAGGTCCTCGGTGGTGCGGTTCTCCGTGAGGACGATGCGGGCGAAGAGGTCGGCGAGGGCGTCGGCGTGGTCGCGGACGCGGCGGGCGGCGGTGAGGACGTCGGCCAGGGGGATGCCCTCGCGGACCAGAGCCGCCGAGACGTCGAGCAGGCGGCGGCTGATGTGGACGATCTCGCCGCCGTCGGTGCCGAGATAGCCGAGGTCGAGGGCCGCGGCGAGGTTCTCCGGGGTGGCCTGGCCGGCGAAGGCGTCGGCCAGCTCCTCGGGGGAGAGGCGGACGGGGGTCTCCTCGGTGGGCTCGCCCAGGCCGAGGAGTTCGCCGACGTCACGGCCGTGGTCGAAGGCCTCGGCCAGCTCCGCGATGCCGCTGAGGGTGTGGCCGCGTTCGAGCAGCGCCGAGATCGTGCGCAGGCGGGCCAGGTGCGTGTGGTCGTACCAGGCGATACGGCCCTCGCGGCGGGGCGGCGGTATCAGCTTGCGCTCCCGGTAGAAGCGCAGGGTGCGCACGGTGATGCCGGCCTCCTTGGCCAGCTCCTCCATCCGGTACTCACGCTTCTCCGCCACGTGCGAAACCCTACGTCGTACCGTCGGTAACTTTCGTGGTCGCAACCCTACCCATCAGTACGGAGCTGCTCTACGCTCCCACTGCGCCAGTGTTCACTGGCAGAGTCGGGCGGCTAGGGAGGCGTGGGATGGTCGGGATGACCGAGCACGAGCATGTGCGCGTCGCGGTGATCGGGTCCGGGTTCGGCGGTCTGGGGGCCGCGGTGCGGCTGCGCCGCGAAGGGATCACCGACTTCGTCGTCCTGGAACGGGCCGCAAGCGTCGGGGGTACGTGGCGGGACAACAGTTACCCGGGGTGCGCCTGCGATGTGCCCTCGCACCTGTACTCGTTCTCGTTCGCGCCCCACCCCGACTGGCCGCGCACCTTCTCGGGGCAGGAGCACATCCGGGCCTACCTGGAGCACGTCACCGACGTCTTCGGGCTGCGCCCGCATCTGCGCTTCGACTCCGAAGTGAAGATGATGACGTGGGACCAGGAGAAGCTCCGGTGGGGGATCGAGACCAGCCGTGGCTTCCTCACCGCCGATGTCGTCGTGTCCGCGACCGGGCCGCTCTCCGATCCCAAGATCCCCGACATACCGGGGATCGACTCCTTCCCCGGCAAGGTCTTCCACTCGGCCCGCTGGGACCACGACTACGACCTGCGCGGCAAGCGCGTCGCCATGATCGGCACGGGCGCCTCCGCCATCCAGATCGTGCCCGCCATCCAGCCCGACGTGTCCCGGCTGACCCTCTTCCAGCGCACGCCGCCGTGGGTGATGCCCCGGGTCGACCGTGCCATCACCGGTGCCGAACGGTGGCTGCACAAGCAGCTGCCCTTCACCACACAGGCCCGGCGCGGACTGCTGTGGGGGATCAGGGAGCTGCAGGTCCAGGCGTTCACGAAGCGTCCCGACGAGCTGGGTCTCGTCGAGCGGCTGGCCAGGCGGAACATGGCACGGGCCGTCCGGGATCCGGAGCTGCGGGCCAAGTTGACCCCCGACTACCGGATCGGGTGCAAGCGGATCCTGCTTTCCAACACCTACTATCCGGCGCTCACCCGGGCCAACGTCGACGTCGTGGCCTCCGGGCTCGCCAAGATCGACGGCTCCACGCTCGTCGCCGCCGACGGCAGCACGGCCGAGGTCGACGCGATCATCTTCGGTACGGGCTTCCACGTCACCGACATGCCGATCGCGGACCGGGTCGTCGGAACGGAGGGCAGGACGCTCGCGGAGGTGTGGCGCGACGGCATGAAGTCGCTGCGCGGGGCCACCGCGGCCGGATTCCCCAACTGGATGACGATCATCGGTCCCAACACCGGGCTCGGGAACTCCAGCATGATCCTGATGATCGAGTCCCAGCTGAACTACATGGCCGACTACGTGCGGCAGTTGGACGTCCTGGGCGGACGCGCGGCTCTCGACGCGCGCCCCGACGCTGTGGAGGGCTGGAACGACAAGGTCCAGAAGCGGATGCTGCGCACCGTGTGGAACACCGGCGGCTGCACGAGCTGGTACCTCGACGCGAACGGCCGCAACACCACCATCTGGCCCGGCACGACGACCGAGTTCCGTAGCGCCACCCGGCGGGTCGACCTGGGAGAGTACGAGGTGCTGCGCGCCCCCGGGCCGAACACATCCGGGCCGCGCACACCCGAGTCGCGCACCAAGAACCCCGGCACAAAGGGTGCCGAGAAGGTGGAGGCGGGAGCGTGAGTCGACTGACGCATGTGGAGCACGGGGCGTACGCGCCGCCCGCGCCGGCGCGTGAACTGACCGCCGTCTCCGCCGACGGCGCCCGGTTGCACGTGGAGGTGCACGGTCCCGAGGACAACCCGGCCGCGCCTGTCGTCGTCCTCGCGCACGGCTGGACCTGTTCGACCGCCTTCTGGGCCGCGCAGATACGGGACCTCGCCGTCGACCACCGGGTGATCGCGTACGACCAGCGCGGGCACGGCCGCAGTCCCGCGAGCGAGACGTGCACCGCGGACGCGCTCGCCGACGACCTGGAAGCCGTGCTCGCGGCCACGCTCGCCCCCGGCGAGAAGGCCGTGCTCGTCGGGCACTCCATGGGCGGGATGACGCTGATGGCGGCCTCGGCGCGGCCGCGTTTCCGGGAGCACGCGGTGGCGGCCCTGCTGTGCAGCACGGGCAGTTCGCGACTGGTGGCCGAGGCGCGGGTGGTGCCGATGCCGGCCGGGTGGCTGCGGACCCAGGTGACCAAGAGGATCCTCGGGTCGGCCGCGCCGCTCGGGCCCGTCACCCCGCTCGCCCGGCGGATCCTCAAGTACGCGACCATGGGCGCCGGTTCGTCACCGGGCATGGTGGAGGCGTGCGCGCGGATCGTGCACGCCTGTCCGCGCACGGTGCGGCACGCCTGGTCGAAGGTGCTCGACCTGCTCGATCTCGACCACGGCGTACGGGCGTTGGCGGTGCCGACGGCCGTGGTGGTGGGTACGGCGGACCGGCTGACGCCCGTGGTGCACGCACGCGCCCTGGTCGCGGCCCTGCCGAACTGTGTCGGCGTCACCGAACTGACCGGGCTCGGGCACATGACACCGGTGGAGGCGCCGGAACTGGTCACTGCCCGCATACGCGAACTCGTCTCCACCTACGCAGAGATCAAGGAGGGCAGCGCATGACCAAGGTGAGCCTGGAAGGGCAGGTCGCGGTCGTCACGGGGGCCGCGCGGGGCGTCGGCGAACTCCTCGCCCGCAAGCTCTCCGCGCGCGGTGCCAAGGTCGCGCTGGTCGGTCTGGAGCCGGACGCGCTCAAGCAGGTCTCGGACCGGCTGCACGGCGAAAGCGGCTTCTGGCATGCCGATGTCACCGACCACGAGGCGATGGCCCAGGTCGCGGCCGAGGTGAAGGAACGGTTCGGGAAGGTCGACATCGTCGTCGCCAACGCCGGTGTGGCGAACGGCGGTCCCTTCGTCGAGTCCGATCCCGTCGCCTGGCGGCGGGTCATCGAGGTCAACCTCATCGGATCGGCGGTCACCGCGCGGGCGTTCCTGCCCGTGCTCATGGAGAGCCGGGGGTATCTGCTGCAGATCGCCTCGCTCGCGGCCATCACCCCGGCGCCGATGATGACGGCGTACTGCGCGTCCAAGTCGGGCGTGGAGGCGTACGCGCACAGTCTGCGTGCCGAGGTCGGCCACAAGGGCGTACGGGTCGGGATCGGTTACCTGTCCTGGACCGACACCGACATGGTGCGCGGGGCCGATCAGGACGAGGTGATGCGGGAGTTGAGGCAGCGGCTGCCGTGGCCGTCCAACAAGACGTATCCGCTGGGGCCGGCCGTCGACCGTATCGTCGCGGGGATCGAGCGGCGGTCCGTCCACGTGTACGCGCAGTGGTGGCTGCGCGGGATGCAGGGCGTCCGGGGCTACCTCCCGGGGATCATCGGGGCGGTGGGACAACGGGAGATGCGGCGGTTCGAGCCGCGGCTCAAAGGCGTGAGTACGGGGCTCGTGGGTGCCGGCGGGGCGGCCGACGAGCAGCGCCAGCAGGGGATATCACCGTGAGTGAGTGATCGAAATGCGTGCGTAGTCCGTGCGTGTAAGTCTGGTCGAGCCCGATCCCCCTCACCCACAAATGGGAGTGAAACCTCATGGGCAAGAAGGACCAGATGCAGAACAAGGCCGAGCAGATGAAGCAGCAGGGCAAGAAGAAGATGGGCCAGGACATCGGCCACGAGAAGGCCCGTCCCGGCGAGCACTCCCCGCAGCCGGGTGCCCGCACCTCGCAGCAGGGCGCGCGTTCCCCGCAGTCGGGTGAGCGCTCCCCGCAGAGGGGCGACCGGACGATCCCGGAGGCCGAGCGCATGCAGCGTGAGGCGAAGGACCGGCTCGACCAGGACTACGACGTCTGACGGTTCGCTGCGCCGGCTTAGGCCGAGTTGTGGGGCGCCCCTGCTTGTTGGGGGCGCCCCACGCTTTTGGTTGGCGTCGGGGGTGCGTGGTCGGGTGCGGGTTTGATGTGGCTGGGCGCGCAGTTCCCCGCGCCCCTTGCAGGGGCGCTTTCCCCGCCCCCCTATTGAGATCGTGGGGGGAGTTTTGGTCTTGATCTGTCGGGGGCGTTCGAGTAGTCGGGTGGGGAGGCTGCGTGGTGGGTGGTCAGGAGGTCCAGGGCCAGTTGGATGGCGGTGTCCATTTCGGTGTGGTGGCCCTCCGCCCAGTCCAGGGGGGTGCGCAGGACCGCCAGGTCCGGGGGAACGCCCTGGTTCTCGACGGACCAGCCGTACGCGTCGAACCAGGCCGCGTTCATCGGCACCGTGATCACCGTGCCGTCGCCGAGGCGGTGACGGCCGGTCATGCCGACGACTCCGCCCCAGGTGCGCTGGCCGACGACGGGGCCGAGTTTCAGCAGCTTGAACGCGGCCGTGATCATGTCGCCGTCGGAGGCGGTCGCCTCGTCGGCGAGGGCGACGATCGGACCGCGCGGGGCGTTCGAGGCGTACGACACCGGCTGGGCGTTGCGTGTCAGGTCCCAGCCGAGGATCGTGCGGGTGAGTTTCTCCACGACGAGTTCGCTGATGTGGCCGCCCGCGTTGCCGCGCACGTCGACGATCAGTGCGGGGCGCGAGACCTCGAGGCGCAGGTCGCGGTTGAACTGGGCCCAGCCCGAGCCGCCCATGTCCGGGATGTGGAGGTAGCCGCACCGGCCCCCGCTCAACTCCCGCACGACCTCCCGGCGTTTGGCCACCCAGTCCTGGTAGCGCAGGGGGCGCTCGTCGATCAGCGGGACCACGGCCACCCGGCGTGAGCGGCCCTCGCCTGCTTCAGGGGTGAACGTGAGCTCCACCGTCGTACCGCCCGCGCCCGCGAGGAGGGGATAGGGGCCGGTGACCGGGTCGACCGGGCGGCCGTCGACGTGGGTGAGGACCGCGCCCTCGCGGATGCCGGTACCGGCGAGCGGTGAGCGTGCCTTGGAGTCGGAGGAGTCGCCGGGGAGGATCCGCTTCAGCGTCCAGCCGCCGTCACGCCGGACGAAGTTGGCGCCGAGCAGGCCCTGCCAGCGCTGGTAGTGGGCGGGGCCCTCGTTGCGGCGGGCAGCGGCGACGTACGCGTGGGAGGTGCCGAGTTCGCCGAGGACCTCGCGCAGGAGGTCGGCGAAGTCGTCGGGGGAGGCGACCCGTTCGACCAGCGGGCGGTACTGGGCGAGCACACCGTCCCAGTCGATGCCGCACATGTGGGGTTCCCAGAAGTAGGCGCGGGTGAGGCGGCCCGCTTCCGCGTAGGCCTGGCGCCACTCGGCGGGCGGGTCCACCTCGTGGATGATGCGCCGCAGATCGATCCAGACCGTCGAGTCGGAGTCTCCGGCCTCGGTCGAGGGGACCGCTCGCAGGTCGCCCTCGTCCACGACGACCAGCCGGGAGCCGTCGCCGCTGACCGCGAACCAGTCCAGGTGCTGGACGAGTTCGGACTTCTTCGCCTTGCTGATGTTGAAGAACTCCAGCGTCGGGCGGCCGGAGGTGTCGTCGGGGTTGACGAAGGTCTCGCCGAGGGCGCCCGAGATCGGCCAGCGCAGCCAGACCAGGCCGCCGCCCGCGACCGGGTACAGCGCCGAGTACTTGGAGGCGGTGACCGGGAAGGGGGTCACCCGGCTCTCCAGGCCTTCCAGTTCGACGCTCACGGCGCCGTCCGCGCTCTCGTCCTCGATCGGGTCCAGGCCTCCGGCGACCGGCCGCCCGTCGGGGTTGAGCGCGAAGGGGGAGGGGGTGGCGGAGGACAGCGGGACGAGGTAGGGGCGGCAGCCGAGCGGGAAGGAGAGGTCGCCGGTGTGGACGTCGTACACCGGGTCGAAGCCGCGCCAGGAGAGGAAGGCGAGGTAGCGGCCGTCGCGGGTGAACACGGGGTTCTCGTCCTCGAAGCGGCCGTTGGTGACGTCGACGATGAGCCGGTCCTTTATGCGCGCGATCTTGATCTGGCGCAGGGAGCGGCCGATCCCCGGGTGCGACCAGGTCAGCCAGGCCCCGTCCGGGGAGAAGGCGAGGTCCCGGACCGGCCCGTTGATCGAGGTGATCAGCTCAGTGACCTCGCCTCCTCCCGACTCGGCCGGTGAGGTGTCCTCGGACTCCGGTTCCGAGGGGGTGCTGTCGGGCTCCGTCCGGTCGGCTTCCTCGGGCTCCGCCCGGGACGGGGACGTGTCCCCGGACTCCTCCGTCGCGTCGAGGATCAGCAGGCGTCCGTCGTTCGAGGCGATCGCGAGGCGTTCGCCCTGCGGGTCGGAGACCATCTCCAGCACGCGCCCCAGTTCGCCGGAGGCGAGCCGGCGCGGCTCGCGCTGGCCGGAGGCACGGGGGAGGAAGGCGATCTCGACGGCGTCCTCGCCGTCCGCGTCGGTGACGTAGGCGATCCGACCGCCGGAGCCGAGCATCTCGGGGAGCCGGACGCGTACGCCGGGGGTGTCCGCGATGGTGCGCGCGGGGCCGTCGCGGTGGGTGAGCCAGTGCAGGCTGCCGCGTACGACGACGGCGCTGGCCCGGCCCGTCTCGTCGATCGAGAGACCGTCCACGTGCTGCGCCGCGGGCACCTGGTACGTACGGCGTCCCGCGCGTGGACCTCCGAGGCGGACGTCGAGGCGGCGCGGGACCGAGTCCGGGGACAGGTCGTCGACGATCCACAGGTCCCCGGCGCACTGGTAGACGACCCGGGTGCCGTCACTGGAGGCGTGCCGGGCGTAGAAGGCGTCGTGGTCGGTGTGGCGGCGCAGGTCCCCGCCGTCGTACGCGCACGAGTACAGGTTCCCGATGCCCTCGTGGTCGGAGAGGAAGGCGATACGCCCGCCGACGAACATGGGGGAGTCGAGGTGGCCGTCGAGATCGGCGAGCAGTCGCCGTCCGTGCAGCCAGAGCCGCCCGGTGGCGCCGCCCCGGTAGCGCTTCCAGGAGGCGGGCTCGTGCGGCGGGGTGCCGGTGAGCAGGAGTGTCTTGTGTTCGCCGTCGAGGTCGGCGACCTGGATGGCGGAGACCGGGCCCCAGGGCAGCGCGCCGCCGGGGTCGCCGTCGGTGGGGACCTTGTAGGCCCAGGTGAAGTACGAGAAGGGCTGGCCGTGGGAGGCGACGGCGAGGATGTCGCTGTGCCCGTCCTTCTCGGGCGGCGACCAGCCGCAGACCTGGGTGTCCGCGCTGCCCCAGTAGGTGAGCCGGCGGGAGGGGCCGCCGTCCACCGGCACCAGATGGATCTCCGGCACGAGGCTGCGCCAGCTCGTGTACGCGATCAGCCGGCCGTCGGGGGAGAAGCGGGGGTGGCCGACCTTGGTCCGGTCGACGGTGAGCCGCCAGGCGCGGCCCGGCCCGTCGAGGGGGGCCATCCACAGGTCGTCCTCGGCGGCGAAGCAGAGATGGTCGCCGCTGAGATGGGGGAAGCGGAGATAGCCGGATGCGTTGCCCCCGGTGGTCGCGTTGTCCCCGGGGGGCGCATGGTCAGTGGTCGCCTTCTCATACGCGTCGCTCACCTACCCATGCTTTTCCTCCCGGAGGCCCCTGGCAACTTGTGAGTAGGTGTCCTTTCGGGAGGGCGTGACCCAGCACACGTACGAAACGGTTTCGTTTCGCTTGATCTCGGGGTATCTTCATAGGTGTACGAAACAGTGTCGTCCGGAGCAGAGAAGGTGAGTGGGATGGCTGAAGCCGCAACGGTGCGCCGCAGTCGGATCACCCCCGAGCGTGAGGCCGAGCTCTACACGGCCGTGCTCGAACTGCTCCGGGAGGTCGGCTACGACGCCCTGACCATGGACGCCGTCGCCGCCCGTACCCGGTCGAGCAAGGCCACTCTCTACCGCCAGTGGGGCGGCAAGGCCGAGCTCGTCGTCAAGGCGCTGCGGCACCAGAAGCCGACCGCCGGCGGCGTCGACACCGGATCCCTGCGGGGCGACTTCCACGCGATGGCGCGCCGTGAGGACGACTGCCAGATGGAACAGAACTCCGCGCTGATGCGGGGTCTGGCCACGGCGACCCATGAGAACCCCGATCTCCTGCGCGCGTTCAGGGAACTGATCATCGAGCCGGAGATCGAGGAGCTGGACGCGATGTTGCAGCGCGCCGTCGACCGGGGTGAGATCCGTGCGGACAACCCCGCGAAGGACTATGTGCTGCACATGGTGATCGGCGCCTTCGCGGTCCGCAGCATCATCGACCAGCAGCCGCCGACCCAGGACTTCCTCACCTCGTACATGGACGCCGTGATCCTCCCCGCTCTCGGCGCCTGAGCCTGCCCGACCTTCAGTAACGCCTACGTGCACCTGACGCGACCGCTCACGTCGTCGGGCTGATCTCCCTTGCCCAGCTGCCAGCAAACGACCTGACCGGGAGTACGCCCTCGTGGCCACATTCCTTTACAAACTCGGCCGATTCGCCTTCAGGCGACGCCATTTCGTCGCCCTCATATGGGTGGCCCTGCTGACGCTGGCGGGTGTCGGCGCCGCCTCCGCGCCCACCGCGGGGGCGTCCTCTTTCTCGATCCCGGGCACCGAGGCGCAGAAAGCTTTCGACCTGCTCGAACAGCGCTTCCCCGGAATGAGCGCCGACGGCGCGACCGCCCGTGTGGTCTTCAAGGCGCCCGCCGGCGAGAAGATGGGCGACAAGGCCAACAAGGCGACCGTCGAGAAGACCGTCAAGGCGCTCGGCGACGGCTCCGAGGTCACCTCCGTCTCCGACCCCTTCAAGTCCCACGCGGTGAGCAAGAACGGGTCGGTCGCCTACACCTCGGTGAAGTACAAGGTGTCCGGCATGGAGTTGAAGGACTCCTCGAAGACCGCCCTGGAGGAGGCCGCGCAGCAGGCGCGGGACGCCGGGCTGAGCGTCGAGGTCGGCGGTGACGCGCTCCAGGCGACGCCCGAGACCGGGTCGACCGAGGTCATCGGTATCGCGGTCGCCGCGGTCGTGCTCGTCATCACCTTCGGTTCGCTGATCGCGGCCGGGCTGCCGCTGCTGACCGCGCTGGTCGGCGTCGGTATCGGCGTCTCGACGATCACGGCGCTGGCGAACGCGCTGGACCTGGGCACCACCACCTCCACCCTGGCGATGATGATCGGCCTCGCGGTCGGCATCGACTACGCCCTCTTCATCGTCTCCCGCTACCGCGCCGAACTGGCCGAGGGCCGGGAGCGCGAGGAGGCGGCCGGACGGGCCGTGGGCACGGCGGGTTCGGCGGTCGTCTTCGCCGGTCTGACGGTCGTGATCGCGCTGGTCGGTCTGTCGGTCGTGAACATCCCGATGCTGACGAAGATGGGGGTCGCGGCGGCGGGCACGGTCGCCATCGCGGTACTGATCGCGCTGTCGCTGATTCCGGCCCTGCTGGGTTACGCGGGCCGCAAGGTCCAGCCCGCGGGCAAGAAGAGCAAGCTGCTCGGCGGCGGGCGCGCCGCGAAGAAGGAGGGCAAGCCCAACATGGGCACCCGCTGGGCGAGCTTCGTCGTGCGCCGGCCGCTCGCCGTGCTGGTGCTCGGTGTGATCGGCCTGGGCGCCGCCGCGCTCCCGGCGGCCTCGCTCGAACTGGGTCTGCCCGACGACGGTTCGCAGCCGACGTCGACCACGCAGCGCCGGGCGTACGACGCGCTGTCCGACGGCTTCGGTCCCGGCTTCAACGGTCCCCTGATGCTCGTCGTCGACGGCAAGTCCAGCGACGACCCCAAGGCCGCGGCCACCAAGGTCACCAACACGGTCAAGGACATGAAGGACGTCGTGTCGGTCAGCCCGGCGGCGTTCAACAAGGCCGGGGACACCGCGACGATCACGGTCATCCCCGACTCCAAGCCGTCCTCCGTCAAGACCGAGAACCTGGTGCACGCCATCCGTGACGCGGGCGGCAGCATCACGGCGAAGACCGACGCGAAGGTGCTGGTCACCGGTACCACCGCGATGAACATCGACTTCTCGCAGAAGCTGAACGACGCGCTGATCCCGTATCTCGCGCTGGTCGTCGGCCTCGCCTTCCTCCTCCTGATCGTGGTCTTCCGCTCGATCCTGGTCCCGCTGAAGGCGGCGCTCGGCTTCCTGCTGAGCGTGATGGCGGCACTCGGCGCGGTCGTCGCCGTCTTCCAGTGGGGCTGGCTGTCCGGCCTCCTGGGCGTCGAGGAAACCGGCCCGATCATGTCGATGATGCCGATCTTCATGGTGGGTGTCGTCTTCGGTCTCGCGATGGACTACGAGGTGTTCCTCGTGACCCGGATGCGCGAGGCGTACGTCCACGGGGAGAAGCCCCACCAGGCGATCGTGACCGGGTTCAGGCACGGCGCACGGGTCGTCACGGCGGCCGCGGTCATCATGATCGCCGTCTTCTCCGGCTTCATCGGCTCCAGCGAGTCGATGATCAAGATGATCGGCTTCGGCCTCGCGATCGCGGTCTTCTTCGACGCGTTCGTGGTCCGCATGGCGATCGTCCCGGCGGTGCTGGCCCTGCTCGGGAAGAAGGCCTGGTGGCTGCCGAGGTGGCTGGACCGGGCGCTTCCCAACGTGGATGTCGAGGGCGAGGGCCTGCGCACGGCGGAGGAGAAGGGCCGCGGCGACGGGGGCCGGGACGAGGACCGGGAGCTGGTACGGGTCTGAGGCCTGACTGACCGGCTGTCTGGCTGAGATGGTGAGGGGCACCCTGCGTTGTTGCAGGGTGCCCCTCACTGCAAAGGGCCGGTGACGCCGGACAGGTCGCGGACGGTCACGCTGTTGCGGTCGGTGACCGAGCGGCCGAGGGCGTGGTGGGGCCACAGGCCCCCGGCCACCCGGCGGCTGCGCTCGGCCCACTCGCGGGCGGGGGCACCGCCGGGCTTGTAGTGGTTGAGGGCGAAGCCTCCGGAGTGGATCCGTAGCAGGCAGAAGCCCCCGGGGTAGTCCTTGACGGCGCTGACCTCCTGCTGGGTGACGTGCGGCGCTTGCGGCAGGACGGTGCGTTTGTTGCGGTGGGTGTGGCCCGCGTGGTGGAGGAAGACGCCCGGGGCGGCGGCGTAGGCGTCGAGGATCGCGCGCGCCTGGCGGCGGTCGAGGCGCTGCCCGCGGCCCATGGGGAAGACGGAGTCCCGCACGGCCAGTGGATGGTGGCCGAACACCACGGTCGGCTGGTCGCCGCGCTCCTTCAACCGGGCCCGGAACCAGGAGAGTTGCTCGGCGCCGAGCCCGCCCGCGTCACCGCCGGCGCCCTCTTTCTCGTAGGTGTCGAGGCCGATGATCCCCAGCCCGCCGAGGTCACGGGCGAAGTAGGCGGGCCCGTCACCGTCGTGGAAGGTGTCGAGGAAGGCGTCGTGGAAGGCGGCACCGGGCTGGCCGGGCCGGTCGTGGTTGCCGCGTACGACGAAGTAGTCCTGCCCGTGGGTGCCGAAACCGTCCATGATCCGCCTGGCCTCGGCCAGGTCCCGCGGGGCCCCGCCGGCCGAGACGTCCCCGGCGGCCAGCAGCAGGTCCGCCCCCCGCCGACGCGCCTCCTCGACCAGGGCCCGGCTCATGGTCTCCGGGTACGGCGCGAGCCCCGGTGCCTGCGACACCCCGCGTATCAGGGGGATCCCGGCCACCAGGCCCGCGGCGGTCTCGCCGAGATGCAGGTCGTTGCAGAGCGCGATGGACAGGAGATGGCGGCCGGGCGGGGGCTGGGGCGTGGTGAAGGAGTACGGGCCGCCGACGGAGCCGAGCCCGTGGAGGGAGGTGCCGACGGCGTTGCCGCGCACGAGGTGCAGGGGTGTGGGTGTGGCGGCCACGCCCCGCGAGCCGGCCCGGTAGTAGTAGGTCTGGCCCGGTTCCAGGTCCGTGAGCTCCACGTAGTGGTGTGCGGTGGGCCCGTCCTCGGCCGCGGTGCGGTTCAGCCGGGCGGGGTGGGTGCCGTAGACGACCTCGCCCTCCGTCACCGCGGGCAGCGGATGACCGAACCCGTCGTCGGTGCCGGGTATGCCGGTGTACCAGGTGATGACGGCGCGGTCCTCGGTGAGGGTGACCAGTTCCAGGTGGACCGCGATCAGGGAGTCGGGGTGCCGGCGGCCCGCCCTGCGCGCGGCGGCGGTCCGCAGCAGGGCGGGGACGAGGAGGGCGCCGGAGCGCAGGACGTCGCAGGGGGAGGGGAGAGCCGACAGGGCGGCGAGGGGAGCGGGGAGACAGCAGCGCATGCCGGGTAGGTGCCCCCCGGCAGTGAACGGCGGCCGTGGTGGCGGGGGCGGCACCAGGTATGGGGCGCGACAACTCGGCCCGCCAGCGCCGCCCCGGCTCGGAGCCGGGTCCCGGACCCGTGGCAGCTCCGAATCCTCGAACTACGCTATGGCATCATCCGGTCTCAGGCTCTCTCACCAGGGGAGTCGCCGGCCTTCGTCGAACAAGCCTGGGGGAACTGTGAGCACTTCGGAACTCCACTGGTTCAAGAGCGGCCACAGCAGCGGTCCCGAGGCCGGCGGCCGCGTCGGGGCAGCCGCCGCCACCCGGGGGCGGTTCGTGGCGCACGTGTCCGTCCGCTGACCGTGTTGCAGGAGTCGGTCTTCAGATCCGCGGACCTGCCGGTCGGTGACCGGTTCGAGGCGTGGACGCAGCGCATGGGCCGTACGCACGCGCCCATGCAGCTGGCCAGCGACCGCGCGGCGGACTACCGCGCGCACCAGCGCATGATCGGACTGGGGGAGGTCGTGGTCTGGCCGGCGACCTTCGACCATCTGGTCTTCCGTCGGACGCCGAAGCTGATCCGCCAGTCCGATCCCGAGGTGTACCACCTGTCCCTCCTGCTGAGGGGAGAGGGAGCGGCGGTCTGGGACAGACAACAGGCCGCGTACCGGGTCAACGACATCCACACGAACTGTTCCTCGCGGTCGTACGAGATACACACCGGCGCCGACCCGGTCAGCCTCGTGGGAGTCGAGATCCCGCGGTCGCTGGTGGCGCTGCCCGCGAACCGGGCCGACCAGGTGATCGGCAGCCGGATCTCGGGCCGTGAGGGAGTCGGCGCGCTCCTGGCGCAGTTCCTCGTCCAGCTGGCCTCGGACACCGGCTCCTACCAGTCGTCGGACGGACCCCGGCTGGGAACGGTCCTCGCCGATCTGGTCACGGCCGTCTTCGCGGGCGCCCTGGACGCCGAGGCCCTGCTGCCGCCGGAGACCCGCGGCCGGAGGCTGACCCTGCGCATCAAGGCGTTCATCCGCCGGCATCTGGGCGACCAGGAGCTGACCCCCGCCCGGATCGCCGCCGCGCACCACATCTCGCGCAGCCATCTGTACCGCCTCTTCCAGGCCGAGGGCCTCACCGTGGCCTCCTACATCCGCGATCAGCGGCTGGAGAACGCCCGCCGCGACCTCGCCGACCCGGCACTGCGCGCGACGCCGGTCCATGCCGTCGCCGCCCGCTGGGGCTTCCCCCGCGCCGCCGAGTTCACCCGGGCCTTCCGTGCCGCCCATGGCGTCCCGCCGAGTGAACTCCGGAGGCAGGCGGTGGCCGAGGAGCGTGAGGTACGTACGGAAGGCCGTGGACGCTGCGCCAAGTAGGTGGCGACTGTGAGCCAACGACAGGCGGGCGGTCGGCCGCGCATTCTGGTGATCGCCGCGCGGCGAGGGACGGGCGGACCGGAAGGGGCGGGCCAGGATCGCGGGGGTGTCCTGGCACGGCCCTGGCCGGATCGACTACGCCGCGGCCCCGTCCGGACCTGCTACGACGCGGTCCCGAGCCGTTCGGCTACGACACGCACCCGGCCCGCTCGGCTACGACGACAGCGCCGACCGTACCGCCCGGACCAGTGCCTGCGCCCGTGGATCCGCCGTCACCGTCTTGCGGAAGCCGTTCGTGATGTAGCCGAAGGCGATGCCCGACTCGGGGTCCGCGAAGCCCAGGGGGCCGCCGCGGCCGGGGTGGCCGAACGAGGCCGGGCCCAGCAGCGGGGAGGCCGTGCCGTGGAGCATGTAGCCGAGGCCGAAACGTGTGGTGATGACCAGGGTGCGGTCCGGTCCCGCGGACGCCTCGGCGCGGGCCAGGTCGACCGTGGCCGGGGTGACCAGCCGGGTGCCGTCCAGCTCGCCGGTCAGGGCGGCGTAGAAACGGGCGAGACCGTCGGCCGTGGCGATGCCGTTCGAGGCGGGGAGGGCCGCCGCGCGATAGGCGGGGTCGTTGTCGTCGGGCGGCGGGGTGATCGCGGCGAAGGCGCGGACGGTCGTCGAGTCCGGGTCCATGTAGGCCTCGGCCACCGACCGCTTCGGGCGGGTGCGCAGGGCGCTCGACGGCTCGGGCGCGTCGACTCGGCCCGCGCGGCCCACCCGGTGGGCCTCGGCCCGCGGCAGGCCGACCCAGAGGTCCAGGCCGAGCGGGGCGGCGATCTCCGTCGCGATGAACTCGCCCACGCCCCGGCCGCCGGTGACGCGGCGGACCAGTTCGGAGAGTATCCAGCCGAAGGTGTGGGGGTGGTAGCCGTGGTCCGTGCCCGGCTCCCAGAGGGGGGTCTGCGCCGCGATCGACTCGGCCGTACGGTCCGGGTCCGCCGCCTCGGCCGGCGTCAGCGGCGCGTCGACCACGGGCACGCCCGCCCGGTGCGACAGCACATGCCGGACCAGGAGGTGTTCCTTGCCCCGAGCCTTGAACTCGGGCCAGTACTTCCCGACCGGTGCGTCCAGGTCCAGCTCGCCGCACTCGTGCAGCATCAGGAGTACGGCGGCCCCGACACCCTTCGTCGCCGAGTGCATGACGTGGGCCGTGTCGTGCTCCCAGGGCGCCGAATCGGCCGTACCGTCCACGTCCCGCGTGCCGCCCCACAGGTCGACGACCTTGCGCCCGTGCCGGTACACGGAGACCGCCGCACCCCGTTCCCCGAGCGTCTCGAAGTTGCGTGCGAACGCTTCCCTGACCGGCTCGAAGCCCTCGGCCACTTCGCCGTTCACGTTCACGTCCGTACTCCCTGTCGCCCGGCCACCCTCAACAGTGGGTGTAACACACACGCGGAAGGCTCGATTCCTAACCGAGCAGGATCGTGACCTCGATGTTGTTCCGGGTCGCGTTCGAGTACGGGCAGACCTCGTGCGCCGCGTCCACGAGCTTGGTCGCGACGTCCTGGTCGAGGACGGGCAGCGAGACGCTCAGGGCGACCGCGAGGCCGTAGCCGCGCTGCTTGTTGGGTCCGATGCCGACCTTCGCGGCGACGGTGGAGCCGGTCAGGTCCAGTCCGGCGCGGCGGCCCACCAGCACCAGCGCGTTGTGGAAGCAGGCGCTGTACCCGGCCGCGAAGAGCTGCTCGGGGTTGGTGCCGTTGCCGTCACCGCCGAGCGCGGGCGGCATCGCGACCTTCAGCTCGATCTGGCCGTCCTGGCTGGTGACGTAGCCGTCCCGGCCGCCGTGCGCGGTGGCCTCGGCGACGTACATGATCTTCGTCGGGCGGGTGTCGACAGCGGTGCCGTCGATCATGGCGGGACCTCCCCCAGGACGGAAAACACAGGAGTGCGCAAGTACATCGTGCACAAGGTACCGGCCGGTACGGAGGGTGTGCCTGCCAGGGGGCAGAAACCGTCGGTAACCCCCGCCCGGGCAGGTCAGCGCCCGCGTCCCGCCGCACCCTCCGCGCGCTCGGCCAGCCCCCACAGCTCCTGCCGCAGCCTGGCCACCTCGTCCCCGGCGAGGCCGGTCGACGCCAGCAGTGCCCGCGGTACGCCCGCCGCGCGCTCCCGCAGCGCCGCACCGCGCCCGGTGACCGCCACCAGCACTGACCGCTCGTCGCGCGGCGAGCGGTCACGGTGGACCAGACCGGCCGACTCCAGGCGCTTGAGCAGCGGCGACATCGTGCCGTAGTCCAGCCGCAGCGCGCCCGCCAGCTCCTTGACCGTGGTCTCGCCGCGCTCCCAGAGGAACAGCAGGACGAGGTACTGCGGGTAGGTGAGGCCCAGCTCCTCCAGCAGCGGGCGGTACGCGGCGGTCACCGCGCGCTGGGCCGCGTACAGCGCGAAGCACAACTGGTCGTCGAGGAACAGCGACCCGGCCGATCCGAAGTCCTCTTGGTCCCCTTGTTTCGTCACGCGCCCATTGTCACGGAGTACGCACAGCTGTCGAGCGCGGATCGAAACCGAAGGGCAGCTCCAGTCGGTGGGTGCGCATCAGCTCGTCGTCGGAGAGCAGTTCGCCGGTCTTCCCGTCCGCCGCGATCGCGCCGTCGCTCAGGATCAGCGCCCGGGGGCACAGTTCGAGGGCGTACGGCAGGTCGTGCGTGACCATGAGGACGGTCACGTCCAACGACCGCAGGATGTCGGCGAGTTCGCGGCGTGAGGCCGGGTCCAGGTTGGAGGACGGCTCGTCGAGGACGAGGATCTCCGGTTCCATCGCGAGGACGGTCGCGACGGCCACCCGGCGTCGCTGCCCGAACGACAGATGGTGCGGGGGACGGTCGGCGAAGTCCGCCATGCCGACCCGCTCCAGGGCCGTACGGACGCGGTCCTCCAGCTCGGCGCCCTTGAGGCCCGACGCGGCCGGCCCGAAGGCCACGTCCTCGCGCACGGTCGGCATGAACAACTGGTCGTCGGGGTCCTGGAAGACGATGCCGACCTTGCGCCGGATCTCCGCCATGTGCCGCTTGCCGACCGGGAGTCCGGCCACCGTCACGGTTCCGGCGCCGCCGGTCAGGATGCCGTTGAGATGGAGGACGAGCGTGGTCTTGCCCGCACCGTTCGGGCCGAGCAGCGCGACACGCTCGCCGCGTCCGATGCGGAAGTCGACGCCGAAGAGGGCCTGGTGGCCGTCGGGGTAGGCGAAGGCCAGTCCGGCCACTTCAAGAGAGGGGGTCACAGGGTCCATCCCAGCAGGCAGACGACAAGGGCGGCGAACGGGAGGGCGAGGGCGTACGACCACTGCGCCCGGGACGCGGTCACCTCGTCGATGACCGGCATCGAACCGGCGTATCCCCGGCTCACCATGGCGAGGTGGACACGCTCCCCGCGCTCGTAGGAGCGGATGAACAGCGCGCCCGCCGACTTCGCGAGGACGCCCCAGTGCCGTACACCCCGGGCCTCGAAGCCCCGCGACTCCCGCGCGATCCGCATCCGCCGCATCTCGTCCGTGATGACATCGCCGTAGCGGATCATGAAGGAGGCGATCTGCACGAGGAGCGGGGGCAGCTTCAACCGCTGGAGCCCCAGCAGCAGTTCGCGCAGTTCGGTCGTCGAGGCGAGGAGCACGGAGGCGGCGACGCCCAGGGTGCCCTTGGCCAGAACGTTCCAGGCGCCCCACAGGCCGTTCACACTGAGCGACAGACCGAGGACGTCCACCCGCTCGCCCTGCGCCACGAACGGCATGAGCACGGCGAAGGCGACGAACGGGATCTCGATCAGCAGCCGCTTGAGCAGGAAGGCGGCCGGCACCCGGGCCTTGTACGCCACCGTCGCCAGCAGCGTGGCGTACAGCGCGAAGGCCCACATCGCCTCGCGCGGGGTGGAGACGACCACGACGACGAAGGCGAACGTCGCGGCGAGTTTGGTGTGCGGAGGCAGGGCGTGCACAGGGGAGTGCCCGTGCCGGTAGAGCCGGTGGGCGTGACCCGCGCCCACCTCAGGCCACCTGCGAGGGGGAGACGTCGGCGGTGCGGCGCCTGCGCACCGCCCAGAAGATCCCCGTGCCCGCGACGACGGTGACGCCGACGCCGATCACGCCCGCGAGGCCGCCGGAGATCCGGGCGTCGGAGATGTCCTTGACGCCGTACCCGGCGAGCGGGGAGTCCTCGGTGTGGTGTTTCTTGGTGTTCTGGTCGATGCCCTGGTCCTTGGCGACCTTCTCCAGGCCGTCGGGGCTCGCGGAGGCGTAGAAGCTGACGAAGCCCGCGAGGACGAGGGAGGTGACGAGGCCGACCGCCCACACCTTGCGGCGGGAGGTCCGGGCGGCCACGGGGACGGCGGCGGTCGCGGGTGCGTCGACCAGTTCGCCGCCGACGCGCAGCTTCAGCCGCTGCTGCAGACCGCGGGCCCCGTACACGAGGTCAGGTCGTACGGCGATGACCGCGCCGACCGTGAGCGCGGTGATGGTGGCCTCGCCGATGCCGATGAGGACGTGTACGCCGATCATCGCGGTGGCGACCTTCGTGATCGGGACGTCGGTGGTGCCGCCGAGGGCGTAGATGAGGGTGAAGGCGACGGCGGCGGCCGGGACGGAGAGGAGCGCGGAGACGAAGGCCGCCACGGTGATGGAGCGCTTCTTGCGCGGCAGGACCTTCACCAGGCCCCGGAAGACGGCGTACGAGACGACCGTCGTGACGATCGCCATGTCGGTGATGTTCACGCCGAGTGCGGTCAGGCCGCCGTCGGCGAAGAGGATGCCCTGCATCAGCAGGACCACGGAGACACAGAGGACCCCGGTGAAGGGGCCGACGAGTATCGCCGCGAGCGCACCGCCGAGCAGATGTCCGCTGGTCCCGGCGGCGACCGGGAAGTTCAGCATCTGTACGGCGAAGATGAAGGCGGCGACCAGGCCGGCGAGTGGCGCGGTCTTCTCGTCGAGTTCGCGGCGGGCGCCCCGCAGGCTCACGGCGATGGCGCCGGCGGCGACCACTCCGGTGACCGCGGAGACCGGGGCGTTGATGAATCCGTCAGGCACATGCACCGTTCGATGATAGTGCCTTGTTGCGAACAGCTTGCAAGAGCGAGGGGCCCATGAATAGCGGCGGGGCGGTGACGCATGGCGAGGGCTGATCCGGGAACCCGGTGGACGGATCCGGGAGCCCGGTGGATAAGGGAGTCCGTGGGCGAAATCTCCGAAATGTGCGACATTGGAGAGGTGGCGGATTCATGTATTCCCCACAGGTAACGCAGCGCAAGGAGTCGGTTCATGTCCGCCGTCGAACAGTACGCACGAGCCCACATCGTCACCGACACGGCAGACTCCGCCGAGGACGAACACCAGGTCGTCCCGGTGGCCCTCAGTTACGACCCCGACGCTGATCCCCGCCAGGTTCACATGACGCTGCCCGGCCCCCACGAGTGGGTCTTCCCCCGGGAGCTCCTCGAACGGGGCCTGCGTGGTCCGGTCGAGTCCGGCGGCGTGCGTGTGTGGCCGTGCGGCCGGGTGCAGGCGGTCGTGGAGTTCCACTCCGCGCAAGGCGTGTCGGTGGTGCAGTTCGACTCGAAGGTCCTGATCCGCTTCCTGCGCCGCACGTACACAGCGGTGACTCCGGTGGCTCACTGACGATCGGTCCACCCCGCGTGCGGCGTCGCTCCGTGTGCGACATCGGCGCGTGTGCGGTATAGCCTGCGCGGCGTTTTGTCATGTCTAGATCAAATTCGGGCTCCGTGTCGAGGTGGCGCACATTTCGAAGAGCTTCTCTCGACAGTCGACGGCAAGCGCGTGCTCCTGCGCGGCGAGGCCGACCGGCGCGACCTGTCGGACCCCGACGACCGGCTCATCCTCCGCATTGAGGTGGCTCACGCGTGCCGCTCCTCCGGCGACTCGTCACGACGGCTGAAGAGCGCCCTGAAGGGCAAGGCCCGCGAGGACAACTGTGGCTCACCGACGGCGACTTCACGACCCTCGAGTTCCACGCCATGCGCGCCGTCGTCCTCAAGTGGATGAAGGTGGACACGTCCCGGGCATGGACATGGAAGACGAGTGGGTGGTGCTGGTGCCGGCGGAGGGGGCCGGAGTGCGGCTCGCGCTCCATGGCCGGGCACGCACCGCGTTCGCGTGGCTGACGACAGCCCGGCCCGCATGGTCCCGAAGCCACCGGGTGCGGTGGGGCCCGCTGCTGGAGGCGGGCGAGGGGCCCGCCGACCTCTCCCCCGTGCCGCTCGCGGGGCTGCACGGCGGGCCCGGCCTCCGTCCTGATCGGGACGGAGCGGCGGCGGCTCAGCGGTGAGGGAGTGCCGCCCGGCGCCGAGGGTGACTCCCTGGGGCCCCGGGATCGGTGGGGTGCGGAAGAAGCGGAAGATCATATTCCGGGACGTTCTATGACGTCGGTCACGGTGCCCCACCAACCAACCTGCACGCTTAGTAGACGAGGCATGGCGGACATCTGAGGATTTGTCCGTCTTGGCCCGGATGTGGATCCCGCCGCGCGTCCCGGGATTCCGCCCGGTCGGCCCGCACGCCTGTTGCCGTGTGAGGTAAGGCTTCTGACGCCGCGACAGCTTTCCTCCTGCCGCCATGTGCGGACCCGAGACCCGTGGGCACTGCCCTGGCGAGGTCCCGGGACCTACGAGGCGACGTAGTGGCGGGACCCTTTGCGCTCCCTGTCGAGCCGTTCTAAGAATGTCGACCCACAGGACGTCGCCGCAGTTCGGAACCGGTGTTCACGCAGAGCCGACCGCGCACCGGGTGCTCGGCGTCACCGAGTGAGTAGGAGCCCCCCACATGAAGTCGTCCCGAATGTCCGCGAGACACCTCGCTCTCGCTCTCGGCCTGGGTCTGGCCTCCAGCGCGCTGGGCGCGGCGGTGCCGGCGAGTGCCCAGACGGCCGCCACCCCGTCCGCTGACGCCGGTACCCCCGTGGCGCGGTACGACGGGTCGGCTGGGGAGGCCGCGAACAACAAGGCGTTCTTCCAGGCCGTGCTCAAGTCGGTCGCCGAGAAGCGCGCCGCCCAGCCGAACGGGCAGGCGGTGACTGTCTACTACAACGCCTCCCAGGCACCGAGCTTCCGTTCGCAGATAGCGAGCGCGGCCTCGATCTGGAACAGCTCCGAGTCCAACGTCAAGCTCCAGGAGGCGTCGAGCGGTGCCGACTTCTCCTACCAGGAGGGCAACGACGCGCGCGGGTCCTACGCCTCCACCGACGGCCACGGAAGTGGTTACGTCTTCCTCGACTACACCCAGAACCAGCAGTACGACTCGGTCCGCGTCGTCACCCACGAGACCGGGCACGTGCTGGGCCTGCCGGACGACTACAGCGGGCCGTGCAGTGAACTGATGTCGGGCGGCAGCCCCGGCCCGTCCTGCACCAGCCGCTACCCGAACAGCACCGAGCGCTCGCGTGTCGACCAGCTGTGGGCCTCCGGAGTCGCGCAGGCCCCGGGCACGGCGACCGGGCCCGCTGCACCCCCGAGCGCTGCACCGCCGGTAACGACCGTGCCGCCGAGCCACGGTCCGTGGCATCGCCTTCACGGCGCGCCCTGGAGTTGATCGCGTTCCCGAGCGGGAAGCGGCTCGCTGTCGAGGATGGCTTCAGCCACATGGTCAAGACGGCCGTCCGAGCACTCTTCCGGGCCGGCCGACAGACGCTGGTCTTCTGTCGGCTGTCGGCTGTCCTGGGAGGGCGAAGCCGCTCGCACGGCGGCGCCCTGCAGCGGCGTATCGATGCGATCATCGTTCGGGCAGCGGAAGTGGACTCGACCTGTTCCTGGGGCCTCGGTTACGACGGGGTCGGCTTCTCCCGCACGCCCGAGGCGCCCAAGGGGCCGAGCGACACCCATGTGGACGCCCTGGCGGAACCGGGAAGGTGAGGTGGCGATGACGCACTCCGCAGGCCCGCCCACGCGCGGGCGCCGCCGCCCGGACCTGCGGCACTGGCTGAGACCCCAAAGTTCACAGATGCTCGTCTTCGGCTTCTGCCTGGCCGTCGGCGGGCTCGGTGGTGGGGTGCGCTCTGCGTTGGACGGGAGGGGGATCTGGACGATCCTCGGTACCTTCGCCCTGGGGATTTTCGGCTTGTTCGTTGTTGTGAGCTACTTCGTCACCTACGAGGACAGGCGAGGCCGCCGCTGAGCCCCTGGGAACGCGTCGGACGGGCGCCGGGTTCCACGGCTCCGGTTGGGTGGTGCTGCTCGCGGGGACGGGAACGTGCTGGTCGGCCGGGGTTTGGCAGGACCACCCCGCGTCCGCCGCCCTCAGCGCGGACACGCGGGTACCACCCGATGCGCTTCTGTCCTGATCACCTGGCGGACGGCCCGCTTCACGGAAGGAACCGGCCAACTCGCCCTCAAGTTCCGCGAGTCGGCCGAGAACTCGCAGAAGGCCCGCTCCGGACCGGCTGAGCTGTCGGACGGGTTGGCTCGGTGCTGACTGTGCACGGGTCACAGCGTGAGTACCTGGCCGGTGGGCAGAATGCGCACGTCGGTGTCGGGAGCCAGATCGCCGGCAGCGTCTTTGTAGTGCTCGGGATGGTTGCGGTCGAGCTTCACGAGGATCCGGTCGCCGATCGCGCCGGGGGTGTACGCGTAGTGGATCGGGACCGCCAGCTTGGGGCGCAACAGGGCGGTGAGTTCCGCGGCCCGAGCTGCGTCCATGACCTCTTGGCGGTTGCCTTGCGGACGGGAGGAGAGCTCGTTGATCGGCATCAGGGCCAGGTCGATGTCGGGGAAACGCCGGGCGATCTCGTTGAGTTGGGGTATGCGGCGGGTGTCGGCGCCGAAGAAGACCGTCGTGCCGTCAGCCTCCAGAAGGTAAGTGACCTCAGGCACGCCGTGGCCGGCCGGCGCGGTGGTGACGCGTACCGGGCCGAGGCGGGTGGACTGCCAGGGGTCGAGCTCGGTGACGTTGCGCCACCCTTTTGCCCGGACCTTCTTCCCGGTCCCCCGGTTGACCACGATGGGCACGCTCTTGTCGGGGTAACGGGCCAACGCGCCCAGGTCGCAGTGGTCGTCATGGGCGTGACTGATGAGAATGCCGTCCAGCCGAGGCAGGTCGGCCGCGGTGGCGATGCTGCGCGGCTCGCCCTGGCGGTACAGCACCCGCTCGGAGAACCAGGGGTCGGTAAGGATCTTCGCGCCGTCGAAGTCGAGCAGGACGCAGGCGTGTACGACACGTTCGAGGGTGGTGGGCATGCGCTTGTCTCCCTTGGTGGACGCATACGGATTCGAGCAGTCGCGACCCCTTGGGTCTTTGGTCACGACGCGACGGGCGACAGGGCGGAGGGCCACCCGCACTCGATCGTCGAGTTCGAGTTCCGTCGGGTTCGAGGTCTGTCGGTGCGACTTCTGTCGTTGCGAGGTCCGTCGGTTCACCCGGTCGGCTTCCACGACAGTCCCAGCAGGATCGTCGCGATCACGATGTTCCTCCGGGCCCGGGACATGGGACCGGGCTGGGTCCCGGCACCACGATCAGCAGTGCCGGTTGCGGAACTCCTCGAGAGTGAGCCGCGCTCACGCGGTGGCGAAAGCCGTTGCGACGTGTATCGCGGTCAGCAGCGAGGCACCCGCGATCATCGTCCCCTTCCGAGTGGCGACTCCGATGACGGCGTCGCCCACCTGGGCCGCGGCGGCCGCGCACAGGATGAGCGCGCCGGCGGGACCCGACCACGCGAGCGGCGCGACGAGGGCCGCCACCCCCAGTGGCACCCCCCTGGTCGCGTACATCCAGCCGTAGAAGCGTTCGCCGGCGGTCGGCGTACCGCTCTCACTCAGCGCCGCCGGGCGTACACCTCCCACCAGCGCGAAAGCGATGCCGGCGACTGCGGCGACAGCGTTGGCCCCCAGGAGAACGTTCACGAGGCGTACTCGGTCGACGGTTCGGTGCCGTATTTCGTCCAGACCTCTGCGACGGCGTCGTGTGACAACGGCCGCCCGGACTCGACCATGGCCTTGAGGTCACGGAAGTACTGCACGTACAGGTCCGGAGTGAAGGTGTTGAGCATGACCGCCGTGTCGTCGGTCACGTTGGCGAACGTGTGCGGTGCGCCCGGCGGGACCATGACCCACGTACCGGCTCCGGCGTCGTAGTCGTCCTGCCCGACGGTGAACCGCACGCTGCCCGAAAGTATGTAGAAGCCCTCGTCGTGCTGTGCATGGCGGTGCTGCGGAGGACCAGCGGTGTGCGGGGGGATGGTGATTTCACCCATCCCCAGGCGGTGGTTGGTGTTGCTGCCGTCCTCAAGGATCCGGATCGTCGACGGGCCGTTGACGATGAGCTCGCCCTCGCCGGGACCGGTGATCGACACCTTGGCCATGAAGTCTTCTCCCTGACTGGTGGGGTTGCCAACGCCAGGACCTTATGGTCGATCCGAACATCCATGCAAGTCGACTCTTAAAAAAATAGTTCCCTCTTGTTCGGTGGCCTCGCCCGATATGCTTTCGGTCGGCACGGAAGGATGATCATGGCCGAGCGGAGTCGCCCGAACGGGCTCAGCAACCAGATGGAACGCACCAGGTCGGCGATCGTCACGGCCGCCCGCGACCTCGCCGACACCGGGGCGGAGATCACGATGCCGGCAGTCGCGGCCGAGGCACGGGTCTCCGAAGCGACCGCCTATCGCTACTTCCCCGACCTCCTCTCACTCTTGCGCGCCGCCGTGATGACGGAGGATCTGGTCGCGGTCCTGCGATCGGCGACGCGCGGCGACGACCCGGTCGAACGGATCGGTCAGGCCGCGGAGATCCTCGGCCGGGCGGTGCTGCGCAGGCAGGGTGCCGTCCGGGTGGTAGTCGCCTCGACCATCGCGAAACCCTCGATGTCCAAGGACCGTCCCGCCCACCGCTTCGGACTCATCGAGCACGCTCTTGCCCCGTGGACCGACAGGTGCGGCTCCGCGCAGCGCGCGGACGTGGAACAACTGGTCCGCGGTCTCGCCCTCGTGATCAGCGCCGAGTCGCTGTTCGCCCTGATCGACCTCTGTGGTCTGACCCCCGACGACGCGATCGCCAGCCTCGTGACCACCGCACGGCAGATGACCGCAGCGGCAGTCGCGGCCATCCCCACGAGACCCGCCACCGACTGAACCGCCGAATGCCGACCGACAGGGCCTAGCTGCACGAGAGATATTGCGCACTGCGCCACACCGCAGCCCATACGGCAAGCCGCGAGCCGAAGGGGCCCGCGAGCGGCTTCCGGGACGCCCGGCGCGACCGCCGGCGCGAGGTCCAGAGGATCTTCCCGGGATCGTGGACGGCCCGGGGCTTCCGCCAGGGCGCCGGTGCCGCGGATATCGCCTGGTCAAGGCCCGTCTTGCGGACCGTCTCCAGGAGCAGGACCGCACCGGCCCGCGCGACCACGTGTCGACCGTCTCCCCGGACACGGACACGGGCAGGGACACGGACGTGCGGGTACGACGAGACAGGCCCTCTCACCTGGAAAGCGCTCTTTCCCTTGCAGCCAACAGGACCCTCGGCAAGTCCTGTCGTTGCAGCTCAAAAGCACTTTCTGTGTTTCTGATCTGCCCGAGCCCACTGCTCGCCACCCCAGCGGACGCTCTCTTGCCGGGGCGGCCTGACCCATCGGTGAACCCCTGCCCAGCACGTCAGAAGGGCAGGCCCTGTAGGTCCACGCCGACGGTGGGCCGGGGCAGCTCGGCCAGGTCGTACGTCATGGTGGCCGGCGGGCGGAGCCGGGTGCCGACAGGCTGCCGGAAGGTGACCGGCGCAGACATCCGGCGCCATCCGGACTGCGTGTAGAGCGGGACCAGATCCGGGTGGCAGAGCAGCATCACCGTTTCGGCCCCGGCCGCCCGTGCGTGTTCGACCGCGACGCTGATCATGGTCTTGGCGATGCTCCGGTCCCGATGGGCAGGGTGCACCAGCACGCTGCCCAGCCCGGCGACACGGCGCGGTGCCCCATCGAATGCCATCTCCCGCAGCAGCCACCCCGTAGAAGCCACCAGCCGTCCGTCACAGACGGCCGTGAGCGTGTGTTCCTTGTCCGCCCGGACCAGACCGAGTCCGTCGACTCCGAAGGGGTCGGGCAGACCGTCGTGGAGTGCGGCGTTGTCCTCCCGGGCGCCGGGGCCGGGCGCATAGCGCAGTCGGAGGTCTGCGTCACCGTCATCACCGTCGTGCACCGCATGCCCCGCCGCGGCCGGGCCGGCTGTGGGGTCGAACCGGTACCGCAGACAGTGCAGGCCGCTGGACTGGACGGTTCCTGCCTCCTGAGCGCCCAGGCGGCGCAGCGCCGCGATCGAGGCCGTGTTGCCGGGCAGGACGAACGCGAAGACGACCGGGAGTGCGAGTCGACGAAACGCCAGGTCCAAGCAGGCACGGCCTGCCTCTCCTGCGATGCCGCGGCCCTGCGCCCGTGGATGCACGGCGAAGCCGAGGTCGGTCCCGTACCAGGCCCGGTTGCGCAGTCCCACCCGCCCGAGGAAGGCATGGGTTGCCGCGTCCCTGACCGCAAAGTCGCCGTAGCCGTGCCTGGCCCAATGAGCGACGTGATCGTCGCACATGGCCTCGGCCGCCGACCGGCTGTCCGCACGGCCGGTCGCCAGCCACCGCATGACGCTGTCCTCACTGACCACAGCCTCAAACAGATCGTCGCTGTCCTCGCGGCGGATCGGCTCCATCACCAGCCTCCGCGTGCGCAGAACAGGTCCACGTGACCGAGCCACTCGGCGACTCCCCTCAGCCAACGACGGGAGGAGAGTACCCGGCGACCTTCGGAGCAATCGGGTCGGCAACCGGTGCGGGTTTGAGATCAACTGCTGCGCCGGTTTGGGTTGGGTAGCTTGATCGGCATGGAGCAGGGGCGGGTGGTTGCAGCGTTTCGTCTTGAGGCGGGGCAGCTCGCGCGGGCGATGACGGGGGTCTCGGGGGCCGAGTGGCGTCTGCCGACGCGGTGCGCGCCGTGGACGGTGAGCGAGTTGCTGGCGCATGTCCGGGTGGTGATCGCCTGGCTGCCGGGCATGCTGGCCGCGCCGGCGCCGAACCGTGCCGAGGTCTCGGCAGTGGAGTACTACCGGCCCGACGACCGTTTCGCTCCGGACACCAACGCGGCTCGGATCGCCCTGGCCCAGGATCATGCGGCCGAGCAGCTCAACGGTGCCGTGCTTGCCGAGGACTTCAACGCCACGTGGCGACAGGTGGACCGACTGTGCCGGGCCGAGCCCGAAGGGCGTGTGGTGCGCACCCGGCACGGCGATCCGATGCTCCTGTCGGAGTTCCTGCTGACGCGCGTGGTTGAGGTCGCCGTGCACGGCCTGGACCTGGCCGACGCCCTGGGACGCGAGCCGTGGCTGACCTCCCAGGCAGCAGATTTGGTGCAGGATCTTCTGCTCGGACCGGATGGGGCAACGGCACTGGAGAAGCTGAGCTGGGGTCAGCTTCGCTTCCTGCGCAAGGCGACGGGGCGCGAGCCGATCACCAAGGAGGAAGCATCGGACGTCAGCCGCCTGGACATCCGATGGCTCACGCTGGGTTGAGAACGTCGGCAACTGACGTCAGCGAGCAGGACGGGGACGAGCCGGGAGCGCCTTGTCGGTGATGCGGTGCGCGATCGCGTTCCAACTGGCGTGGGTCACCGCGGCGAGCAGCACCGCCGTGGTGACCAGCGGGGTCACGGGTGCTGCTCGCGCACGTCCACCAGCGTGCCGCCCGCATGCGCGACCAGCGTCTTGGGGTCCATGGGGAACACGGTGTACGGGGTGCCGGCCGCGGCCCACACCACGTCGTGGTCGAGCAGCGAACGGTCCGCGAGCACCCGCGTCCTCGTAAGGTGGCCGAAGGGCGGCACCCCGCCGATCGCGTACCCGGTCGTCTCCCGTACGAGCTCGACCCTGGCCCGCGTCACCTTCCCGGCCCCGAGCTCCCGCCGCACGAGATCCACGTCCACGCGCGACGCCCCGTCCATCAGCACCAGCACCGGCACGCCGTCCGCGGCGAAGATCAGCGACTTGCAGATCTGGTCCAGCTCGCAGCCGATCGCGGCGGCGGCCTCCTCGGCGGTACGGGTCGCGTCCGGGAAGCGGCGGATGCGCGGCAGCAGATCAGCGAGGCCCAGCTCCGCCAGTGCCTCGGCGAAACGGGGGTGGGCTCCGGACTCTTCGGCGGTGTCGGTCGTCATGGGCGGCACGCTATCGGTCGGTGTAGGAGGCACGCGAGCGAGTTCCGGCGCGCCGGGTGCCGGGTCTCGTACCGGTCCTAGTCCCACCAGAAGCGCCACAGCGGGGCATCGACCAGGGACGCGGCGTAACGGGGGAAGGGGGTCGGGGGGTCGTTGACGATGTTGTCGGCGGTGGTCAGGAGGTGTTCGAGCGCGATGTGGGCGGCCTGCTGTTCGTCGCGCGGCGGGCTCGCGACGGAGACGTACAGCGTCGCTCCGACGACGGTGAGGACACGGGCGCCGAAGCGGTCCTCCCAACTGCGCAGGAGAGCGCAGAGCAGGGGCAGTGGTGCCTGTGCACGCCAGCCGAGGACGGCGGGGATGTCGGCGCTGCGCGCGGCGGCGACGAGGCCGAGACGGGCGTCCGTCGCGTTGTACGGGTCGTCGGCCATGAGGTGGGCGAAGGCCGAGCGGGCGGCCTCGTCAGGGTCGACGCCGCAGGAGGCGAGGGTGGCGGGGGCCAGCCCGGGCCAGTGGTCGAAGGGCGCGCCGGGGTCGTCCTCCCACGGCTCCACGAACGGCGCGATGTCCTCGGGCAGTTCGAGCGGCTCGGACGGGGCGGAGAGCCGGGCGAGTTGGTCACGCCGGTACGCGCGCCAGCTCTGCTCCAGCTCGGCTTCGAGGTCGACGGCGGCTGTCTCGGCGAGGTCGAGCGAGCGGGGCCGGTCGTCGTCCCCGTAACAGAGGATGGGCAGCAGACCGGTCTCGCCCTGCTGCCGCTGGCAACGTGTCCACCAGGCCAGGGGGTCCGACGGAGGTGTGTCGGAGCGCCACATGACGGGGGAGCCGTCGGGGACGGCACGGCCTGCGGGCAGTCCCGCGGGCAGCCCTGCGGGAAGGGAGAACGTCATGCGCGGAGCGTAGAGGACCCCACTGACATGGCTCCCGAGTCGTTCCCGAGCCGGTCTCGAGTCACTCCCGAGTCGCTTCCGGGCCGACCCGCGCCCCGCCCGGACAGGTCCTGGTCCCCCGCCTGGCTAGCTTCCCGCCTTCAGGAGTGCCGCCACGATCGGGCCCGCCGTGTCGCCGCCGTGGCCGCCCTGCTGGACGACGCCCGCCGCGGCGAGGTCGCCCTTCCACGCGGTGAACCAGCCGTTGGGCTTCTTCTGGCCGTCGACCTCCGCGGAGCCGGTCTTCGCGCCGTAGTCGGGGCCGAGGCCGGACATCGCCTCGGCGGCGGTGCCGGACGACGCCGTGTACTGCATGAGTTCGCGGAGCTGGGCGAGGGTGGTGGCGGAGAGGGTGCGGGAGGCCGTCGCCAGCTTGCGGTGGTCGACCGTCGGAGACACCAGGTACGGCTGGTGGAAGGCGCCCGTCTTGACCGTGGAGGCGACCGAGGCCATGTTCAGCGGGTTCATGCGGACCCCGCCCTGACCGATCAGCGAGGCCGCCATCTGGGCCGCCGACTGGACCGGGACCGAGCCGTCGAAGGACGGGACGCCGATGGCCCAGTTGTTCATGGACAGGCCGAAGTACTGCTGCGCCTGGTTCGTCAGGTCGGAGTTCGACAGCTTCTTGGCCTGGCTGATGAAAGCGGTGTTGCAGGAGCGCGCGAAGCTCGCCTTGAACGTGCCGCCCTTGATCTCGAACTTGTCGTCGTTCTGGAACTTCCAGCCGCCGTACGTCACGTACTTCGGGCACGGATGCTGCTTGTCGGCCGAGGCGAGCCCCTTGTCGATGAGCAGCGACGACGTGATGACCTTCATGGTGGAGCCGGGGGCCAGCGAGCCCTGGAAGGCCGTGTTGAAGCCGTGGCTGGTGTTGGCGACCGCGAGGATCTCGCCCGTCGAGGGGCGCATCAGGACCACGGACGCCCGGTCCTTCTTGGCGACCTGCTGCTCGGCGTCGGCCTGGAGGGTCGGGCTGAGCGTGGTCTTCACGGTCCCCGGGGTGCCCTCGCTGAGGGTCACCAGGGTCTTGTCGGGGGTCTTCTGGGTGCCCTTGGTGGCGGCCTTGCGGACCACGCGCAGTTCGATGCCCGCCTTGCCGCCGGCGATCTTTCCGTACTTCTCGCGCAGCCCGTCCAACACCGTGCCCAGCGAGGGGTACTTGGCCGTGGTGATCTCGCCGCCGTCGCGGTCGAGAGCGGTGACCGGGGGAGTGCCCGCAGGACCGGTGACCAGACGGTCGCCGTCCTGGAGGTCGGGGTGCACGACCGACGCCTTCCAGCCGACCAGCGCCACACCGTCCTTGGCGCGCCGCACGACGGTCAGCTTCGAGTCGTACGCCAGGGGCTTGCTCTTGCCCTTGTACGTGACGGTGGCCTTGACGGAGAAGGGGACGGAGGACCCGGACGCCGTGCCCGGAGTCAGCTTGACGCCGGTGATGTGGGCGTCCTTGCCGTAGCCGGTCAGCAAGGTCGTCGCGGCCGCCGAGTCGTCGGTGGCCGCGGCCGCCTTCGCGACGTCACCGCTCTGCCAGGCGGTCAGGAACCGCGTGGACAGCGCCGTGACCTCGGCCGCCGACGGCGGACCGGTCTTCACGGCCTTGTGGGCGGCGGTCTCCGACGTACGGTCCTCGGCCGACGCCCCGCCGCCGTACAGGCTGTAGGCGCCGAACGCCCCGCCGCCGACGACCACCGCGATCAGCCCGCCGACCACGGCGGGCTTCGTCTTTCGTCGCTCGGCGACGCGCCTTCTGTTCCCCACAGCTTTCGATCCTCCGCCTGTTCCCCAAGTCCCCCGGCACCCTCATGCTCCTCAACGAGAACCCCTACCCTAGGGTCCCGCCCTGTCAAGGGTGACTTCAGCCGCCCGTTCGTAGCACAGCTGCGACGATCGGACCGGCCGCGTCCACCCCGTGACCGCCTCCCTGGGTCATCGCGGCGGCCGCGATGTCGTTCCGATAGCCGGTGAACCAGCTGTTCGACTTGGACTGGGCGTCGACCTCGGCCGAGCCGGTCTTGGCGCCGATGTCGCCGCGGATCCCCGCCATCACCTGGGCGGCGGTGCCGCTGGTCGCGGTGAGGTTCATCATCGCGCGCAGCTGCGCCGACGTACTGCTGGGCAGGCCCTTCGCCGTCGCCAGTTCCCGGTCGTCGAGCTTGGGCGAGACGATGACCGGCTGCCGGAAGGTGCCTGTCATCGCCGTCGCCGTGACCGACGCCATGTTCAGCGGGCTCATCTGGACCTGGCCCTGGCCGATCGCGTTCGCGGCGCGGTCCGGGCCGCCGGAGGCGGGGACGCTGCCGTCGAAGGAGGGGATGCCGGTCTTCCAGTTGTTCTGGCCGAGGCCGAAGCGGGTCTGTGCCTCGGTCGTCAGGGACTCGTCCGTGAGCGGCTTCTCGTCGATCAGTTTCACGAAGGCCGTGTTGCAGGACCGCATGAAGCTGTTGGCGAGGCTCGCCTTCTCGTTCGGCGCGAGGTTGGTGAGGTTGTGGAAGGTCTGGCTCTGCCAGGTCGCGGTCTCCGGGCAGGGCGCCGGGCCGTTCATGGTGGTCACGCCGTTGTCGATGAGCATCGCCGCGGTGATGATCTTCATCGTGGAGCCGGGGGCCAGGGTGCCCTGGAAGGCCGCGTTGAAGCCGTCCGCACGGTGGTTGGCGACCGCCAGCACCTCACCGCTGCTCGGCTGCACGGCCACCACGGAGGACTCGGCGTACCGGGCGACCGCCTTCTCCGCCGCGGCCTGCACGCTCGCGCTGAGGGTGGTGCGCAGCTTGCCGGCCTTGCCCTTGGCGAGGGTCACCAGGGCGGTGTCCCCCGCGCCCTCGGTCGCGTGATGGATCGCCAGCTCGACTCCGGCCGTACCGCCCGCCGTGTCGCCGTACTTCTCGCGCAGCGCGTCCAGGATCGGTCCCAGCGAGGGGTACTTCTCCTTCGTCAGGACAACGTTGTTCCGGTCCACGGCCTCGATGGGCGGGCTCGCCGAATCGCCCGTGACCAGCGTGTCCCCCTCCCGCAGCTCGGGATGCACGACGGACGGCTTCCAGTCGACCAGCGCCTTCCCGGTGGTCTCGCCGCGTACGACGGTCAGCCGGGAGTCGTACGCGAAGGGCTTGGACTTCCCTTCGAACGACACCGTCGCCTTGACGGAGAACGGCACGGTGACTCCCGTCGCCGCCCCCGGGATGATCTTCACACCGGTGAGGTGTGCGTCGTCGCGGTATCCGGCCAGCAACTCCTGCGCCTTCTGGGCGAAGTTGGTGTACGCGGCGGCCTTGGCGGCGTCCCCCCGCTCCCAGGCGGCGAAGAACTTCGTCGAGGTCTCCTTGACCTCCGCGCTGCTCGGCGGCCCCGTCTTCACGGCCGCGGGTCCGCCGCTCCCCGAGCCCCCGCCCTCGCTCCCGCTGAGCGCCGACATCACATTGAAGGCGCCGTACCCGGCACCCCCCACCATCACGGCGAACACACTGCCGATGACGGCGGCCTTTGCCCCCTTGCGCATCGCGCGAAACCCTCCCCGTGGACCCCTCCCCCGAACTTCTGAACGCGTTCAGAAAAGCCGGTCTGCAGGGCACTGTATGCGGGAGGAGTGGCGAGTGGGGTGGAGGTTCTCCGAATCGTTAGACCAGACATCCAGTCGCATCCGTGAACGCTGGTCAACGATCAGGACGGACCGGTGCGATCTGCTCGTGGCCGGAGAGCCGGGCCACGGAGACCGGCCCGCTGTGGCCGGGATGAACGGCTCGCCCCAACACGCCCTGGACGGACCGGTCTTGGGCAAGGCAAGGGTGGATCATGGCCGTTTCTTGAGACGGGGACTGACACGATGACGGCTGCGTGTCCGTGCTCGAGTGGCGACCTGCGACGGCCAACTGGCGGACCTCCAGGGACCGTTCACCCTCAACCGGCATTCTCGTCGCGCGCTCGGTCGGTCGACGTCGGTCGACGACCCGGCACTGAACCTCAGCACCCCAGCACGCCGCCCAGGGGCTCACCGCCCCCACCGCGAACGCTTCGTGGAGACCTCATGCATAGACCTCGCCCCGCTGTCGGGGTGTCCGTGGCCGTGCTCATCGTGGTGGGGGTGATGAGCGGCGGGGGTGCCGGTAGGGCGACGGCGGACGCGGGTTCGGCCGGGACGTTGTACGTGAACCACGACGTGGCGTGCAGCGACACGGGCGCGGGCACACAGAGCGCGCCCTTCTGCACGGTGCAGGCGGCGGCGGACGTGGTGGAACCGGGGCAGACGGTCCGGATCGAGTCGGTGGACGATCAGACGTACTCGGAGTCGGTGACCTTGACCAGGTCGGGCACCAAGGACGCCCCGATCACGTTCACCGGGGCGCCCGTCAAAGCGGGCGGTTCGTGGGCGGAGCTCGCGTCCACCGGCTCCGCGCCGGCGCTGACGCTCAAAGCGGTGCACGACGTACGGGTCGAATACCTGGGGGTCTGGTACCGCGGCGGGGACGGGGTGGCGGTGACGGGCTCCGAAGGCGTCGGCCTCGACCGGCTGTCGTTCCCCCGCCCCGCAGTGCGAGCCCCCAGCGCGGGCACCGCGGTCACCGTGGACGGCGCGTCCTCGGACGTGACCGTGTCGCGGAACTGGATCGGCGACGGATACGCCTACGGCGTGCGGGTGGAGCCGGGAGCGGCGCGGGTCACCGCGACGACCAACGTGGTGACCACCCCGGGGCTGGGCGGCATCGTGGTGAAGGGGACGACCGGCGCGAACGTGACGAGCAATACGGTCATTGCGCCCTGCGCCACCGGAATCTCGCTGGACGGCGGGAGCTCCGGGGCGGTGGAGAACAACGTGGTCGCCTCCACGACGGCGAGGCAGAGCGACACGTGCCCGGCACCCACCGCTCCGCTCTACACGGTCTCGGCCGACTCGGCGACCCAGGTCACCGGCGACTACAACGTGGCGGCGAACGGTGCACCCGGTGGCACCCGGCCGCGCCCCGAGTACTCCTGGGCCGGCAGCCCCTACTCCACCACCGCGGCGCTGCGGGACGCGACCGGGCAGGGTGCGCACGACATCGACGGACTCAACATGCTGTCCCTGACGGCACCGAACGAACACTCCGCCCTCATCGACTCGGCCGACGCCGACGCGCCCGGCGAACTCACCACCGACATCAAAGGCGCCTCGCGCGTCGACGACCCGCTCGTCGCCGACACCGGCACCAGCGCGAGCACCCGCCCCGACCGGGGCGCCATCGAGCGGCAGGACACCATCTCGCTCCGGGGCGGCGACACGCCCTCGCCGACGAGCGGGCTCGCACCGTTCGTCACCTCGCTGAGGACCGATGGCGCCACCAGTTCGTGGGGCGAGGCATTCACGTACTCGGTCGACTTCGGCGACGGCGGCGTCCCGGTCACCGGCGCCGCGGGCGCCCCGGTCACCCACACCTACACCACGCCGGGCAGGTACACCCCGAGCATCACGGTGACTGATACCGACGGGTCGAGCCGGACAGGGCGGTACGTCCCGCTCGTAGCGGCTACGGCCACACCGCCCGCCGCGTCGCTGTCCGGCGTTGCGGACACCACGAGCGACGGGGAGGTCAACGCGGGGTACGCGCGGTTCACTGTTCCGCAACCGGCGGACGTGTGGGAGGTCGCGTACCGGTCCCTGACGTTCGGCGACGGCAGCGAGCAGAACCTGGCCAACGGCGCGCAGGAGGTGCCGCACCAGTACCCCGCCCCCGGCACGTACACCGCCACGCTGACGCAGACGGACGCGCTCGGCCGGGTCGCCACCGCCAGAACGACCTTCCACGCCGCGGACGCCTTCGTCCCCATGGCCCCGCAGTTCGACACGGAGAAGACCATCGCGGCCCACGGGGTCCTGAAGCTCTCGGCGGCCACCGTGCAGGCCGACTCCGACGGCGTGGACGCGGCCCAACTGCAGATCGTCGCCAGGGCGGCCAGGGCGGGCGGCTCCCTGACGCTCTACACCGACGGCACCACCCGGCCGGGCACCTCCAGCATCAACTTCGAGCCCGGCCGGACGGCCACCAACGAGGCGACCGTCAAGGTCACTCCGACCGGTTCGGTCGACGTCTACAACGGCAGTTCCGGCCCGGTGACCGTCGAGGTCGCCACGGTCGGCCTCCAATCGCACGCCCAGTTCGCCCGGACCTACCACCCGGCCACGCCGGTCCGCCTCCTCGACACCCGAAGTGGCACCGGCCCGGTCGCCGGCGGCCGCGCGGTGACACTGACAGTCGCCGGCACCCACGGCGTCCCGACCGGGGCGAACGCGGTGGTGCTCAACGTCGCGGCGACCACCACCAAGGCCTCCGGCAGCCTCACCGTCTCCACCCACGGCACCTCCGGCTCCAGCGTGACGGGCCCGTACTGGACGACCGGGCAGACTGCCTCCGACCAGATCGTGCTCCCGCTGGTGGACGGCAAGGTCGTCCTGCGCAACACCAGCAGGGCGTCGGCGAACCTCGCAGCGGACCTCGTCGGCTGGTACGGCCCGACCGCGAGCGGTGCGGAGTTCCAGCCGGTCGGCCCGGCACGGATCCTGAACACCCGCACCGGCACCGGAAGCGGCAAAACCGCCAAGCTCGGTGCCCACGCCACGCTGAAGCTCAAGGTCACTGGTGCGCACGGGGTCCCTGCGAGCGGGGTGAGCGCCGTGGACCTCAACCTCACCGTGCCCTCGCCGTCCGGCACCGGCTACCTCATCGCCTACGCCGACGGGACCGCCCGCCCCGGCGTGCACTCGGTCGACTTCACCGCCGGACACACCGTGGCCAGCCGCGCGCTGGTCAAGGTCGGCACCGACGGCGAGATCGACCTGTACAACGCGGGCTCCACCGCTGTCGACGTCTATGCCGACCTCCTCGGCGACTACACCGTCCACCCGGCGGGCTGACCGCCCGACGACCACCAACGGCAACGACGACGGCGCGGCATCCGCCGCGCGTGATCCGGCCCAGTAGAGCCCCGGCCAGGGCGTCAGCCTCTGGCCGGGGCCGTCTCGGGCGGCTTGGGCGGCTTGGGCCGTCTCCGGGTCGTGATCTTGAGGGGGTGACGCCGGACAGAGGCTTTCGACCGCCTTCCGGGAAATCCCTCGTTGCTCGGCATGAGGTGCGTGTAGGCCCGGAGAGTGAAGCCCGGGTCGGCTTGACCGAGGCGGGAACTCAGGGCCGGGATTCCCTCGCCGGCGTCCAGCGGTATGGACGCGTAGAAGTGCCTGAGCACGTGCGCATTCGGTCCTCGGGGGCTGACACGTCGCGCTCGCCCGTTTCCCGTGCCAGGATGGTATCTGCGGATTCCAGAGCGGGCTTCCGGTGGTGATCGTCGAAGTTCGAACTCTCCTGGACCTCTGCCCCTTGTTCTGGTGCACCCGCCTTTCGGCGTGATGCCGTCGGCTGGTCTGCACGGGCGCACCCGCAAATGGCCTCAAGGGCGGATAGTGAGGCTCTCGTGTTTATTGATCGAAATCGAATCGCGCGCGTAGTAGGGGTTTCCTGTGCCGCTGTGCTGCTCGCTGGAACAGCCGGCTCGGCCAGCGCCGAGGCTGTGACCACAACCCGGAACGGGGCAGCGGTGCATTCGGTCGGCAACCCGCGCCCACCGCTCCCTTCACATACACAAAATACGCCGGATGGAGGGAGGGGCGGCGGGCACATTCCCAACACGCCCAACACGCCGACTGCCACGAACACCCCGGGCCGCCCCGGCGGCGGAATTCCCAACACGAACAACACGCACAACATCCTGGGATGACGGCGCCAACGCAGACACGACCAGGACCGTGCGCATGTCACGGATGGCACAATTCGGCGCGCTCTGCCCAACGGTTGCGCTCATGGTGGATTTATGGAAGAACCGAATGTCGTTCCGCCGCATGACGAGGCAAGTGGACGGCTCCGAAACCTTCCGGTAGCGATCGTGATGGCCGCAGGTCTGGTGACCGGCGGCGGCATACTCGCCTGGTTCGGGTTGAAGGATGTCAGTGAGGCGCTGTCGTTCGCGGGCCGGACAACCGGCTTCTCCGCATTGATCGTCGCCCTGGTGATGTTTCTTGCCGTAGTTGCCGCTTGGGACTACTGGGGAGGGCGGAGTTTCAGGGCATCGGGAATGCTCGTCCTGGCTGCCGTTCTGCTTGTCCTGATCACCAACGCCGGACTTTTGGCGATGCAGATAGAGGGACGCGAACTCACGAACTGGCTGATCGCCTGGATTGCTCTTATAGCCTGGTCGGGCTGGGCGTTATGGGTGCTCCTGCGGCGCGAAAAAGTCTGGAAAGATATTCCGGCGCCCCGCGCGTTCGCCGTGGGGGCCCTGGCGACGACGCTTTTGGCGTTCGGTAACTTTGCGTACTCGCAGGTTTATCTACCCTATTCCACCCCTATGCTCGTGTCGGTTACGGCGGAGTTTGAAAAGCCTGTGGCGAACGATGCCACCGGCGGCACCACGGTGCCGCTGCGTCTGACGCTGAAGAATGGCGGGAAAGTCTCTGCATATGTCCCCCAGAGTATCTATGTGGTCCAGGGGCAATATGAGGAAACAAGCCGGGTGCCGGGAACTCGCAAGGACTGGCTGTATGGCGCATCGAACGGTGTTGTCCGGGATGATTTCCAGATCAAGGGCGCGACCGTGATCGAGAATGGCATGATCTTCTATCCCGGCACGGACACGTGGTTGGACCCCGGAGAAACTCGGACGGTGGATCGCGTCATCCGGCTGCCAAAGGATATCAAGTATCAGACCCTCATGGCTTACGCCGAAGCCATTCTGGTAAGGAAGGATCGAGTATCTCTCGACACTCCCGACGTGCAAAAGTCCTGGGATGAATCATCACTCAAACACATCAGTGATGCCCCGGAATGGGTGAGAGGTGGTGCACCCTCTGGCGTTGATTTTCTGAAGTGGACGTTTCCTCTGCGCGAGGGAAGTTATCTGACTGCGGCGACAAGAAGGCAGAAACATCTCACCACGTGGTGGATGCTGAAGAATCCGAACATTGCGGTGACCGTCTCCCCTTCGAAGGAGGGAGAGAATGTGAGGCCGAGTGCGCGAGATATGAGCACCCTCCTTGCGCGGTACGGACTTGAAACGATCGACAGCGGGTTTGCCGAGATGCCGACAGAGGCGTTGAGGAAGGGCCGGTGAGGCTTGGTGTCTTCCAGACCTTCCAGACCTTTCACGGCCGGCGCAACTGCCGGCGACCATGGCGACCAACAACGACCACGAGGGCGCGGCTGACAGCCGCGCCCTCGTGCTGTGTCCGTGCAGCTAGACCCAGGTGTCCAGCCACATCCGCGACCGCCACTGGTCCATGGGGATCGCCGTGCCCGTGTACAGGGGCCAGAAGTAGATGAAGTTCCAGGCGATCAGGAGGACCAGGACGCCCGCGCTCGCCGCGCCGATGACGCGGCGGCGTTCCGTGGAGCCGGGTGGGCCGAGGATCGCGCCGATCATCATGGCGACCGCCAGGCACAGGAACGGGACGAAGATGATGGCGTAGAAGAAGAAGATCGTGCGCTCCTGGTACATGAACCAGGGGAGGTAGCCGGCCGCGATGCCGCAGGCGATCGCGCCCGCCCGCCAGTCGCGGCGGAACGCCCAGCGCCACAGGACGTAGACGATCGCGAAGCAGGCGGCCCACCAGAGGAGGGGCGTGCCCAGGGCCAGGACCTCGCGGGCGCACTTGTCGCCCGCGTCCGCCGGGCAGCCGTCCTTGCCGGGCAGCGGGGACTCGTAGAAGTACGAGACCGGGCGGCCCAGGACGAGCCAGCTCCACGGGTTCGACTGGTAGGTGTGCGGGGACGAGAGACCGACGTGGAACTCGTACACCTCGTGCTCGTAGTGCCACAGGCTGCGCAGCCAGTCGGGCAGGAAGGTCCAGTTGCCGCCCTTGCCGTCGGTCGCGGCCCAGTTGCGGAAGTAGCCGCCCTTGCCGTTGGTGGGGGAGAGGATCCAGCCGGTCCAGGAGATGAAGTAGGTGACGATCGCCACCGGGACCGTCGCGAGGAACGTGATGCCCGTGTCGTGCTTGAGGGCCGCCACGTACGGGTGACGGGCGCCCGCGACCCGGCGCGCGCCGACGTCCCACAGGACCGCCATCAGGCAGAACGCGAAGAGGACGTACAGGCCGCTCCACTTGGTGCCGAGGGCCAGGCCCAGCATCAGACCGGCCGTCCAGCGCCAGGGGCGCCAGCCGAGGCGGGTGGACTCGGCGATGTGCGCGTCGGGGCGTACGAGACCGTCCGCGTCCGTGGGCAGGGCGGCCGCCAGCCGGGCACGCGCGCGGTCGCGGTCCACGATCAGACAGCCGAAGGCCGCCAGTACGAAGAACATCAGCACACCGTCGAGCAGCGAGGTGCGGCTCATCACGAAGTGCAGCCCGTCCACCGCCATCAGCGCGCCCGCGAGACAGCCCAGGAACGTCGAGCGGAACATCCGGCGCCCGATCCGGCACAGCAGCAGCACCGACAGCGTGCCGAGCAGCGCCGTCATGAAACGCCAGCCGAACGGATTGAAGCCGAACATCCACTCGCCGAGCCCGATGACGTACTTGCCGACCGGGGGATGCACCACGTAGGCGGCGTCGGAGGGGATGCCGACGTGCCCGTTGTTCTGCAGGATCAGGTCATTGGCGTTCTTGTCCCAGTTGACCTCGTACCCGCGGTGGATCAGCGCCCAGGCGTCCTTGGCGTAGTACGTCTCGTCGAATATCACCGCCTTCGGGCTGCCCAGGTTCCAGAACCGCATCAGCCCCGCCATCAGGGTCACGAGCAGCGGGCCGCCCCAGCCCGACCAGCGCGTGATGCGCTCCGCGACCGCGTGGCGCAGCCCGAACGCAGCCCAGATCCGGGGACTGGGCTCGGCGTACGGCGGCACGAGCCGATCACGCACATCGCTTCTGGGTGGCGCGTTGTATCCGAAGCGGCGCAGCCGCTGCTGCCACGACGGCCGCCGTTCTTCGGCTGCCTGGCCCTGCCGGGTGTCCGTGGAGGACGCGGTACTGGTCACCGCGCCATCGTAGGGAACAGGTCTGTGGGAGTCCCGTGCACGGGCCTAATGGGTGGATGCGGCTGCCGCCGAATGCCCCTGCGAGGATGGAACTGTGACAGGAACCCTTGTTTTGGCCGGCACCCCCATCGGCGACGTGGCCGACGCCCCGCCGCGGCTCGCCCAGGAGCTGGCGGGCGCGGACGTCGTCGCCGCCGAGGACACCCGCAGGCTGCGCCGGCTGACCCAGGCGCTGGGCGTGCAGCCCACCGGGCGCGTGGTGTCGTACTTCGAGGGGAACGAGGCCGCCCGCACGCCCGAACTCGTCGAGGCGCTGGCCGGCGGCGCGCGCGTGCTGCTGGTGACCGACGCCGGGATGCCGTCCGTCTCCGACCCCGGGTACCGGCTGGTCGCCGCGGCCGTCGAGAAGGACATCAAGGTCACCGCCGTACCCGGCCCGTCCGCCGTGCTCACCGCGCTCGCGCTGTCCGGGCTGCCCGTCGACCGGTTCTGCTTCGAGGGGTTCCTGCCGAGGAAGGCGGGCGAGCGGCTGTCCCGGCTGCGGGAGGTCGAGGGCGAGCGCCGCACGATGGTCTACTTCGAGGCCCCGCACCGCCTCGACGACACCCTCGCCGCGATGGCCGAGGTCTTCGGGGACGGGCGGCGGGCCGCCGTCTGCCGCGAGCTGACCAAGACGTACGAGGAGGTCAAGCGCGGACCGCTGGGCGAGCTGGCGGCCTGGGCCGCCGAGGGCGTACGCGGGGAGATCACGGTGGTGGTCGAGGGCGCGCCGGAGAAGGGCGCCGAGGAACTGGACGCGGGCGAGCTGGTGCGCAGGGTGCGGGTGCGGGAGGAGGCGGGAGAGCGCCGCAAGGAGGCCATCGCGGCGGTCGCGGCCGAGGCCGGAATTCCCAAGCGCGACGTCTTCGATGCGGTGGTCGCGGCAAAGAACGCGGCGCACAGCGCCCCATAGAAGAGCAAAGGGCCCGCACGGAAAGCAAAGCTCAGGCCGTGTCTTCGAGGCATTCCGACAAGGAAAGGCCAAAACGACTCCAATAGTCGACAGGCCTGATGCGTTTCCGCCCGGAGAAGCGTCCACTGGTTGAAGGGACGTACCCGTCCCTCGCCCCCGCCGACCGGGGGCGCTTGTCCAGCGGAACAGCAGGAGCTGGCATGAGTGAGATCGCAGGGCAGACCGGCAACCGCAGCGCGGCGACCGCCGTCGTCAACGAGTCGTATTCCTTCGCATGCATGCGCTGCGGGCACGGCTGGGAGCAGTCGTTCGAGATAGAGCACCACCGCGACGCCGAGGGCGGCGAGTTCGTGATGTACGTGGCGGACGGCCATGTCGTGCCGTCGCCGCTGAGTCGGCCCTCCTGCCAGAACTGCGACGGACACGTGGTGCGCATCATGCGCGCCGGACAGGTGTCCTCCGTCCAGAACTCCATGCACCAGCACACGCACCGACCGGTGCCGGCCCACCCCGAGCAGGCCCACGGCGAGCAGGCCCACGACGAGGCCGTCGACCAGCCGGCCGTGCCCGGGGAACCCCACCACTGGCACCTCTCCGACCTGCTGCACCCCTTCCACCACCGCAAGGCGGGCTGATCGCGGAAGCGCGGTGACCTCGCCCGGGTGAGGTCCGGTCCGGCGTGCCCCTTTCGTAGGATCGGGGCATGCCCTCCGACAAGACCGAAGCGCCACCGCTCCCCGAGCCGCTGCGCGTCCCCGTCGCCGACTCGCACACCCACCTGGACATGCAGTCCGGCACCGTCGAGGAAGGCCTCGCCAAGGCCGCCTCGGTCGGCGTGAGCACGGTCGTCCAGGTCGGCTGCGACCTGAAGGGCTCCCGCTGGGCGGCCGAGACCGCCGCCGCGTACGAGGCCGTCCACGCCACCGTCGCCCTGCACCCCAACGAGGCGCCCCGTATCGTGCACGGCGACCCCGACGGCTGGTCCCGCCAGGGCGCACGGCAGCCCGGCGGCGACGGCGCCCTGGACGAGGCCCTCGCCGAGATCGACCGCCTCGCCGCTCTGCCCCAGGTCAAGGGCGTCGGCGAGACCGGGCTCGACTACTTCCGTACGGGTCCCGAAGGCAAGGCCGCCCAGGAGCGCTCCTTCCGCGCCCACATAGAGATCGCCAAGCGGCACGGAAAAGCCCTGGTCATTCACGACCGGGACGCGCACGCCGACGTGCTGCGCGTCCTGAAGGAGGAAGGCGCGCCCGAGCGGACCGTCTTCCACTGCTACTCCGGCGACGCGGTGATGGCCGAAATCTGCGCCCAGGCCGGGTACTACATGTCCTTCGCCGGAAACATGACCTTCAAGAACGCCCAGCCACTGCGCGACGCGCTGGCTGTGGCCCCCCTGGAGCTCGTCCTCGTCGAGACCGACGCGCCCTTCCTGACCCCCGCCCCCTACCGCGGACGGCCTAACGCGCCCTATCTCATTCCGGTCACGGTGCGCGCCATGGCGGCCGTGCGGGGCATCGACGAGGACACGCTGGCGACGGCGCTCTCGGCGAACACCGCACGGGCCTTCGGTTACTGAGGGATCACGCTTCCGGCCATTTTTCGGGGTCACACCTCAGGGCAGTATCGCGACACAGCGTAGCCGCGTTGCTTGGGAGAGTGACGACCGCTCCGCTAGGTTCTGGTCGCCCGATCCGGACCCCCCTGGAGCGTGTCGTCGTGAGCAACTCGCAGAACGAGACGTTTGGCCTGACTGGAACGTCGTTCGAGGACCGAGAAACTGGTGAGCAGCCGCCGTACGGTGCCGGAAGCCCGGACCGCGGCGGCTACGTGGACACCTACCGGCCCGCGTACGAGGCACTGGCGGCGTCCCAGGCGCCGACCGAGCCGATACTGCCCCGGCAGACGCAGACGTTGGTGCAGACACAGACACGCACGCAGACGCAGGCGCTCGGTGACGCGGCGGAGGATCCCCGGTCCGGCGGGCGGGCCGCTGCCCGGCGCGCTGCCCGGCGCCGGCGCACCGCAGAGCGTCCCGACCCGCTGCGGCGACTGCTGCCCCAGGCGCTGGTCGTCGCCTTCCTCGCCGGCGGCACCTCCGCCTTCGTCGCCAACGACAAGGCCATCGAGCTCAGCGTCGACGGCAGAGCGCGCACGCTGCACACCTTCGCCGACGACGTCACCGAACTGCTCGCCGAGGAGGGCGTGCGGGTCGGCGCGCACGACGTCGTCGCGCCCGCCCCCGGCACCGAGCTGACCAGCGGTGACGAGGTCGCGGTCCACTACGGGCGGCCCGTACGGCTCACCCTCGACGGACAGCCGCACGAGGTGTGGACGACGGCGCACACGGTGGACGGGGCGCTCCAGCAGCTCGGGGTGCGCGCCGAGGGGGCGTACCTGTCGACCTCGCGCTCCCGGCGCATCGGCCGTGAGGGCCTCGCGCTCGACGTCCGCACCGAGCGGACGGTGACGATCATGGCGGACGGACGGGCACGGACGATCCGGACGAACGCGGCGACCGTCGGCGAGGCCGTCGAGAGAGCCGGGATCACCCTCCACGGCGAGGACACGACGTCCGTCCCGCCCGGGAGCTTCCCCCGGGACGGACAGACGGTCAGCGTGATGCGGATCACCGGCACCCAGGAGGTCCGCGAGGAGGCGATCCCCTTCCGGACGACACGGACGAACGACCCCTCGCTGTTCCGCGGCACCGAGGTCGTCGACCGGGCCGGGGAGCCCGGGGCCCGGCGGGTCACCTACCTGCTGCGGACCGTCAACGGGGTCAGGCAGAAGCCGCGGAGGGTCGGGGACGAGGTGGTCCGGGAGCCGCGTGGACAGGTGGTGCGGGTCGGTACGAAGCCGCGGCCCGATTCCACGCAGGGTGCCGACCATCTGAACTGGTCCGGACTCGCGGCGTGCGAGTCCGGCGGCCGCCCCGGCGCCGTGGACCCCTCCGGCACCTACGGCGGCCTGTACCAGTTCGACACCCACACCTGGCACACGCTCGGGGGGTCCGGGCGGCCCCAGGACGCGCCGGCCGCGGAGCAGACCCGCCGGGCGAAGAAGCTGTACGTCCGCCGGGGCGCGAGCCCGTGGCCCCACTGCGGAGCCCACCTCCACGGCTGACGGGTTCTCCGGCTGCGGGTGCGGTGGGGCTTGCTCGCGCCCACGCGGCGCAGCCGCATCTCCAGCAGCGCCCCGCGCCCCCTGAGGCGGGGGCTGCGCCCCGCGTCCCCGTAGTCTTGGGGCGTGAACAGCCCCACCCCCGACGCCCTCCTGGGCCCCGCCGACGTCCGCGAGCTCGCGGGTGCCCTCGGTGTGCGGCCCACCAAGCAGCGCGGCCAGAACTTCGTGATCGACGCCAACACCGTGCGCCGCATCGTGCGCACCGCCGGCGTGCGGGCCGACGACGTGGTCGTCGAGGTCGGCCCGGGCCTCGGCTCGCTGACCCTCGCGCTGCTGGAGGCGGCCGACCGGGTCGTCGCCGTGGAGATCGACGACGTACTCGCGGGGGCGCTCCCGGCGACCATCGCCGCCCGTATGCCGGCCCGGGCCGACCGCTTTGCCCTCGTGCACTCCGACGCCATGCACGTGAACGAGCTCCCCGGCCCCGCCCCCACGGCCCTCGTCGCGAACCTCCCGTACAACGTCGCCGTCCCCGTGCTGCTGCACATGCTCGCCACCTTCCCGACCATCGAGCGCACGCTGGTGATGGTGCAGGCCGAGGTCGCCGACCGGCTCGCCGCCGACCCAGGCTCGAAGGTGTACGGCGTGCCGAGCGTCAAGGCCAACTGGTACGCCGACGTGAAGCGGGCCGGCTCCATCGGACGCAACGTCTTCTGGCCCGCGCCGAACGTCGACAGCGGCCTCGTGTCGCTCGTCAGGCGCGCCGAGCCCATCAGGACCACGGCCTCCAAGCGCGAGGTCTTCGCGGTCGTCGACGCCGCCTTCGCCCAGCGGCGCAAGACGCTGCGCGCCGCTCTCGCCGGGTGGGCCGGTTCCGCGGCCGCCGCCGAGGTCGCGCTCGTCGCCGCCGGGGTCTCACCGCAGGCCCGCGGGGAGTCGCTGACGGTGGAGGAGTTCGCCCGTATCGCCGAGAACAAGGCCGAGAACAAGGCCGAGGGCAAGGCTGAGAACGCCGAGAGCAAGGCCGAGAACAAGGAGAGCGCTCAGCCGTGACGGAGTCGAAGACCGAGCCCACGACGCACACGGGCAAGGGCAGGGGGACGGGCACGGGCACGGACGTCGTGACCGTACGTGTCCCCGCCAAGGTCAACGTCCAGCTCGCCGTCGGCGCCGCCCGCCCCGACGGCTTCCACGACCTGGCCAACGTCTTCCTCGCCGTAGGGCTGTACGACGAGGTCACCGTGACGCCGGCGGACGAGCTGCGGATCACCTGCGAGGGCCCGGACGCCGACCAGGTCCCCCTCGACACCACGAACCTGGCGGCCCGCGCGGCCCTCGAACTCGCCCGCCGGTACGGCATCGAACCGGCCGTCCACCTCCACATCGCCAAGGACATCCCCGTCGCGGGCGGCATGGCGGGCGGCAGCGCCGACGGCGCCGGCGCGCTGCTCGCCTGCGACGCCCTGTGGGGGACGAACGCCTCCCGCGAGGAACTCCTCGACATCTGCGCCGAGTTGGGCAGTGACGTGCCGTTCAGCCTGGTGGGCGGGGCGGCGCTGGGTGTCGGACGGGGTGAGCAGCTGCGGACGCTGGACGTCGGCGGGACCTTCCACTGGGTCTTCGCGATCGCCGAGCGCGGGCTGTCGACCCCGGCGGTCTTCCGGGAGTTCGACCGGATGAACGAGGGCGTGCGGATCCCGGAGCCGGTCGCCTCGCAGGAGCTGCTCGACGCGCTGGCCAAGGGGGACGCCGGGGCCCTCGCCCGCGCCGTCTCCAACGACCTCCAGCCCGCCGCCCTCTCCCTCTTCCCGGCCCTCGCCGAGACGCTCGCCGCCGGGCGGACCGCCGGTGCGCTCGCGGCCCTGGTCTCCGGTTCGGGGCCGACCACGGCCTTCCTCGCGGCGGACGCCGAGTCCGCGCGCACGGTCGCCGACGCGCTGCGCGCCTCCGGCACCTGCCGGACGGTACGGGTCACCGACGGCCCCGCCCCCGGCGCGACGGTCGTCTGACCCCCACGGGCACGTCACGGGCCCGGTACTCAGAGGCGAATTGAGTACGGGCGCGCTGACGCCATTGCGGCGGACGGCGCGACCGTACTCGTATGGGATCAAGCGCTCACGCCCTCGCCGAGGCCACACCCGCCTCGCGCGACAAGTACGTCGACCTGCTGCGGGTCGCCTCGCTCGGCACGGTGGTGCTCGGGCACTGGCTGATGGCCGCCGTGTCGGTGCGCGGCGACGGACGGGCCGAGGTCGGGAACCTGCTCGCCGTGGAGCCCCGCCTCCAACTGCTCACCTGGGCCCTCCAGGTCATGCCCGTCTTCTTCTTCGTCGGCGGCTTCTCGCACGCCCTGTCCTACCGCTCGCTGCGGCGCAAGGCCGCAGAGAACGGGGGAGGGCCTCTCTACTCCGTGTTCCTGCGTGCCAGGTTGCAGCGGCTGCTGCGGCCGACCGTGGTGTTCATCGGCGTGTGGGGAGCACTCGCGCTCGCTCTGCAACTCGCGGGCAGGCAGGGCGGGTTGCTGGACGTGTCGCTGCGACTCGTCGCCCAGCCGCTGTGGTTCATAGGGATCTATCTGGCGATGGTGGCCTTCACCCCGCCGCTGCTGCGGCTGCACGAGCGATACGGGTGGGGCGCGTTCGGCGGGCTCGTCGCCGCGGCCGGGCTCGTGGACGTGCTGCGGTTCGGGTTCGGGGTGCCGTACGTCGAGTTCCTGAACTTCGCCTTCGTCTGGCTCGCCGTCCACCAGCTCGGATTCCTGCGCGCGGACGGGAAGCTGCGACGCCCCTACCTCCTCGCGGGCGCCGGGGTCGCCGGGGCGGTCCTGCTGGTGGCGTACGGGCCGTATCCGCTGTCCATGGTCGGGATGCCGGGCGAGAAGATCTCCAACATGGCGCCGCCCACCTTCGCGCTGCTGTGCCACGGGCTGTGGCTGGTCGGCGGGGTGGAGTCGCTGCGGGGCCCCGCGCAGCGGTGGCTGCGCCGGCCACGGGTGTGGCGTGCGGTCGTCGCGGCCAACGGCGTGTCCATGACCGCCTTCCTGTGGCACCTCACCGCGATGCTCGGTGTGTACGGGGCGCTGCTGGCCCTCGGCGTACGGCTGCCGGAGCCCGCGACGGGGGTGTGGTGGGCCCAGGTGCCGGTGCGGGTGGTGGTGGCCGGTGTGGTGACGGCCCTGCTCGTCACCGTGTTCCGGAGGTTCGAACAGCCCTTTGCCGTGGTCCTGGGTGAGCCGGGGGCGTCGCCCGCGGGTGCGCGGCCGGCCGCCGCGCTCGGCGTGACGCTGTGCCTCTTCGGGGTGCTGGGGCTCTCCATGGTCGGGTTCGGCGGGTTGCTCGAAGGGCGTACGGCGGTACTGGTCGCGGTCCGGGTGACGGCTCCGGTCGCCGTGGCGATGACGCTCGTGGGCTGGCTGCTGGTGGAGCGGGCGGGACGGGGGCGGCCTGCGGCCGCGTAAGTGTGCGGGGCGGTGCGTTGTCTGCGGGCCGGTGGGGGCTGGTCACGCAGTTCCCCGCGCCCCTGGGGGCCGGGGCTGCGCCCCGGGCCCCACCCGTGTGGCTCGGGAGGTGAGGGAGCCGGACTACCCTTGAGGGTCGATCGTCCCCCTTGTTCAGGAGAGAAATGGCCGTCAACCTGGTCAATGTCGAGTCCGTCAGCAAGGTGTACGGCACCCGTGCCCTGCTCGACGGAGTCTCCCTCGGCGTCAGCGAGGGCGACCGGATCGGTGTGGTCGGGCGGAACGGCGACGGCAAGACCACCCTCATCCGCATGCTCGCCAAGCTGGAGGAGGCCGACACCGGCCGTGTCACGCACTCCGGCGGGCTGCATCTGGGAGTGCTGACCCAGCACGATTCCCTCGATCCCGCCGCCACCGTCCGGCACGAGGTCATCCGGGACCTCGCCGACCACGAGTGGGCGGGCAACGCCAAGATCAGGGACGTCCTGACGGGACTGTTCGGCGGCCTTGACCTGCCGGGGTTCCCGCAGGGGCTCGACACGGTGATCGGCCCGCTCTCCGGCGGTGAGCGCCGCCGTATCGCGCTCGCCAAGCTGCTCATCGAGGAGCAGGACCTGATCATCCTCGACGAGCCCACCAACCACCTGGACGTGGAGGGCATCGCCTGGCTCGCCCAGCACCTGCGGGAGCGGCGGTCGGCGCTGGTGTGCGTGACCCACGACCGGTGGTTCCTCGACCAGGTCTGCACCCGGATGTGGGACGTGCAGAAGGGCGCGGTGTACGAGTACGAGGGCGGGTACTCCGACTACGTCTTCGCGCGCGCGGAGCGTGAGCGCATCGCCGCCACCGAGGAGGTCAAGCGGCAGAACCTGGTGCGCAAGGAGCTGGCCTGGCTGCGCCGCGGCGCCCCCGCCCGCACCTCCAAGCCGCGCTTCCGCATCGAGGCCGCCAACGAGCTGATCGCGGACGTGCCGCCGCCCCGCGACAAGAGTGAACTGATGAAGTTCGCCAGCTCGCGCCTGGGCAAGACGGTCTTCGATCTTGAGGACGTGACGGTGCAGGCGGGCCCGAAGGTCCTGCTCAAGCACCTCACCTGGCAGCTCGGACCCGGCGACCGGGTCGGGCTCGTGGGGGTGAACGGAGCCGGCAAGACCTCCCTTCTGCGCGCCATGGCCGAGGCCGCCCGCAGCGACGGGGAGACGCAGCCCGTCGCCGGACGGATCAGCACCGGCAAGACCGTCAAGCTCGCCTATCTGTCGCAGGAGGTCGCCGAGCTCGACCCGACCTGGCGGGTGCTGCAGGCCGTGCAGGCCGTCCGTGACCGGGTCGACCTGGGCAAGGGGCGCGAGCTGACCGCGGGACAGCTGTGCGAGACGTTCGGCTTCAACAAGGACAAGCAGTGGACGCCCGTCGGGGACCTCAGCGGTGGTGAGCGGCGGCGGCTTCAGCTGCTGCGGCTGCTCATGGACGAGCCCAACGTCCTCTTCCTCGACGAGCCCACCAACGACCTCGACATCGAGACGCTGACCCAGCTGGAGGACCTGCTCGACGGCTGGCCCGGCTCGATGATCGTGATCTCCCACGACCGGTTCTTCATCGAGCGCACGACGGACAACGTGTTCGCGCTCCTCGGCGACAGCACCCTGCGGATGCTGCCGCGCGGGATCGACGAGTACCTGGAGCGGCGCAAGCGCATGGAGGAGGTCGCCGCGGCCGCCGTGCTCGCCGCCGCGCCCGCCCCGTCCGCCAGGGCCGCCTCCGCCGCCGACGCCCGCGCCGCGAAGAAGGAGCTGCAGAAGATCGAGCGTCAGCTCGACAAGATCTCCGAGAAGGAGAGCAAGCTCCACACCCAAATCGCCGACAACGCGACGGACTTCGAGAAGGTCGCCAAACTCGACGCCGAACTGCGTCAGTTGACCGGTGAGCGTGAGGAACTGGAGCTGCGCTGGCTGGAGCTCGCGGAGGACGCGTAGGCCCCTGGCGGGTGGCGCGCGCGTCCCGTGAAGGGGGCGTGAAGGCGCATAACGAGGGCATCACGGGCCGGTCCTCCCTTGGGAACAGGGGGAGTACCGGCCCCTTGTTCGAGGTCCCCAGAGTGATAGAAAGGTCCGTCTGAGAACAGTCTGAGAACCACCGGTGTGGCGCGAAATCGGCGCCGCCGACCGCGCCGCCGGTGGGGCGCCACATCAGTGAACGAGGGGGAACGCGCTGATGAGTCAGCCGCCGAGTGAGCCGCCGCAGGGTGACTTCGGAGCACCGCAGGACCAGCCACCGACGCCGTCGACGCCGCCGGTTCCACCGACGGCACCGGCGCAGGGAGGGTTCGGCGCGCCCCCCAACTCGCCCCAGGGCACGCCCCCTCCGCCCGCCGGTCCGCCGGCGCCCGGTTACGGATATCCGCAGCAGCCCGGGCCTTACGCCCAGCCCGGCCCGTACGCACCACCGCCCCAGCAGCCGGCAGCCCCGTACGCACAGCCGCCGCAGCAGCAGGCGGGCCCGTACGCACAGCCGCAGCAGCAGCCGGGCCCGTACGCGCAGTCGCCGCAGCAGCCGGGGCCGTACGCCCAGCCCGGTCCGTACGCCCAGCCCGGCCCGTACGGTCAGCAGCCCGCATACGGTCAGCAGCCCGGATACGGGTCCGGGAACGGCTATCCGGGCCAGGCGCAGTATCCCGGCGGCCCGGGCACCCCTCCGCCTCCTCCCGGTGGTTCCAAGAACCCCTTCAAGGGCCGCCCGGCCATGGTCATCGGCGCCGCCGTGGCCGCGCTGCTCGTCGTCGGCGGGACGGTCTGGGCCGTCAGCGGCGGGGGCGGCGACGACGGCAAGAAGCCGGTCGCCCAGGACAGCAAGGGTGCGAAGGCCTCCTCCTCCGCCGATCCGGTCAATCCCGGTGACGGCAGCGGCAACGGCGGCGGGGACTCAGAGAACCTCAACGCGGGCCGCCAGGCCGGTGAGGCGAAGGTGCTCTGGTACAAGCAGGCGCCCGACGCGCCCGGTTCCGGCGCCGACGCCCCCGGCCTGTGGATCACCGACAAGACGGCGGTGAAGGCCGCGTACACGCAGGTGTTCGCGTACAACGTCGGTGACGGCAAGCCCACTTGGGCCCCGATCACGTTCCCGCAGCCGATCTGCGCGGTCACCCCGCAGAAGACGTCCGACGACAAGGTGGTCGTGGCGTACAAGAGCGGTGCCGGCGACAGCGCCAAGTGCAACCAGCTCCAGCAGATAGACCTCGACACCGGCGCCAAGGGCTGGAGCGGCAAGGTCGCCGACGGAGCGCTCTTCGACAGCACGCTCACCATCGAACTGTCGGTCACCGGCAAGACGCTGATGGTCGGTCGCTCGCAGTCCGGCACGGCGTACGACATCACCAGCGGCAAGAAGCTCTGGGACAAGAAGAACTACGGCCAGGCCTGCTTCCCGGCCGCGTTCGCGGGCGGCGCCAAGCTGCTGTCCGTCGCCTCCTGCGGTGCCGCCACCGACACCGAGCACGACGAGGTGCAGCAGCTGGACCCGGCCACCGGCAAGGCCAAGTGGACCACGAAGATCCCCAAGGGCTGGTCGGTCGAGCGCACGTACTCCGTCGACCCCGTCGTCATCTACATGACCAACAAGGACCAGAAGAAGGTCAACGTCACCACGTTCAAGGACAACGGTGCCGTCCGCTCGCAGCTCAAGAGCAGTGACGCCTTCAGGCCCGAGTGCGGTTTCGCCATTCTCGACCGTGACCTGACGGGCTGCTTCGGCACCGCCGCCGACGCGAACACGCTCTATCTGCCGACCGAGGCGAAGAGCGGCGCCAACGAGATCGTCGCCTTCGACCTGTCGACCGGCAAGGAGAAGTGGCGCGTCAAGTCCCCGGCCGCCGAGTCGATGCTGCCGCTGAAGATGGACGGCACGCGGTTGATCGCGTACGTCGAACCGTCGTACAACGCCGGTGGGCAGATCGTGTCGATCCCCACGACCGGAAGCAGCCACCAGCCCACCAAGCTGCTGCAGAACCCGCAGGGCACGGCGTCGGTCGAGAACGGCTTCTTCTCGAAGGCGGTCGACTACGTGGACGGGCGCTTCTATCTCTCCACCACCCGGCTGACGGGCAACGACCAGTCGAAGGAGAAGTTGATGCTGGCCTACGGCAAGTGACGCACGCTCACGCCACCTTCGCCCCGTTCGCCGCCTTCTTCGTCTCCCGCATCTCCGTCCCCAACGCATCCGCATCCGAGGTAGACACGTCATGAGCCAGCCGCCGCCCCCACCACCGCCGAACCAGCCCCCACAGGGTGGCTTCGGCGCGCCTCAGGACCCTCCGCCCGGTGGCTTCGGTGCGCCTCAGGATCCTCCGCCGGGCGGGTTCGGTGCGCCCCAGGCTCCTCCGCCCGGTGGGTTCGGCGCCCCGCAGCCTCCGCAGGGTCCCGGTTACGGCTACCCGCAACAGGCACCCCCGCCGGGGCCGCCGGCCCAGCCGGGCTACGGCTACCCCGGCCAGCAGCCCGCCCAGCCCCCGGGACCCCCGTACGGCTACGGCTATCCGCAGCAGCCGCCGACCTATCCGATGCAGCCCCAGGTTCCCCAGGGCGGGGGCGGCGGGCGGAAGCCGAACAGCCAGGTGGTCATCATCGTGGCGGCCGTGGTGGCCGTCGCGCTGATCATCGGCGGCGGGGTCTGGTACGCGAGCTCCGGCAAGGACGACAGCAAGAACACCTCCTCCGGCGCGAGCGGCGGCACCGGAGGCAAGGGCGGTTCGGGCGGCGACAAGACCACCGGTTCCACCGGCAAGGAGAAGGTCCCCGCCGACACCAGCTCCAAGGTCCTCTTCCAGGTCCCCGCCCCCGCCGTGCCCGCTGAGAGCAGCGTGTCCACCGTCGGCTCCTGGCTCACCGACAAGGTGTACGCCAAGAGCGGCGACGCCGAGATCAACGGCTACGACCCCGACTCCGGCGCCAAGCTCTGGACGATCAAGCTCCCCGGCCCGGTGTGCACGGCCAGCCGCCACACCACCGATTCCGGCCGGACCGCGATCGTCTACGAGCCCGCCATGCCGACCAAGGCGAAGCCGTCCCACGGCTGCAGCGAGCTCTCCGCCCTCGACCTTGCCGCGGGCAAGCTGCTGTGGACGAAGTCGGTCAAGTCCGGTGACCAGAAGATCGGCCTCGAAAACGTCACCACCAGCGCGAACACCGTCGCCGTGGGCAGCACCAACGGTGGCGCCGCGTTCGACATCTCCACCGGCAAGGCGCTGTGGGCACCCAAGCCCACGGACACCTGCTACGACGCCGGGTACGGCGGCGGCGACAAGCTGGTCGCGGTCCGCAAGTGCGGCGAGTACGGCAGTACGCGGCAGTTGCACATCCAGACCATCGACCCGACGTCCGGGAAGGTGATCTCGGAGTACAAGATGTCGCCCGGCATCGAGTACGCGAGCGTCGTGTCGACCAACCCGCTGGTGGTGGCCGCCGACGTCGGCGACTCCGCCGGTGACGGCAGCGGCATCTCGGACTTCTTCTCCATCGACAACAAGACCGGCCAGTTGCGCACCAGGATCTCCGCGCCGGGCAAGACCTACGCCGCCAAGTGCGACGGCATCAGCAGGATCGAGAGCTGCACGAAACTGGTGGTCGGCAACGACAGGCTCTACATCCCGACCGAGCAGCACGACGGCGGCCAGTCCGGCCAGATCAACGAGATCGTCGCCTTCGACCTGGGCACCGGCAAGCAGACCGGCCAGCGCGCGGACGCGGGCGACGGCTACGACATCTCCCCGCTGCGCATGGACGGCGGCAATCTTCTCGCGTACAAGCGTCCGCCCTACGACAAGGGCGGTCAGATCGTGAGCATCGACGGCACCTCCTTCAAGGAGACCACGCTCCTGGAGAACCCGGCGACCGAGGCGGTCCGCGACGCGGAGACGAGCATGCTCCCGGATTACGCCGAGATCCTTTACAGCAAGGGCCACCTGTACATGTCCGCGGTCTACGCCCACAAGCCGTACAGCGACTCCGAGAAGGAGTACCTGGCGATCGCGTTCGGCACGCAGTAGGTCAACTTCTTTTGACCGTGGCCCCGTCCCAGCTCAGGGACGGGGCCGTTCGCTTACCCCTCATCACTCCCGAATGCGAGGAATTTCGATATTCCGGGGCACTTCTCACCAGTAGGGGAAGCGCAACGTCGAACAAGCGTGTAGCTTCCGGGGGATGGAGAGCCGGGGGGCTCCTAATCCACGGGGAACCAGTGGGGATGCTTGGGGGGACTGGGGGGTTGCTCGATGGGAGTGCGGCTCATGGTGGTCGACGACCACCGACTGCTCGCCGAGGCGTTGGCCTCGGCGTTGAAACTGCGGGGGCACCGGGTGCTCGCCGCGGCGGCGCCCGCCGCGGGAGCGGCGGAGCTGGTGATCACCAGGGCACCGGAGGTGTGCCTGATCGGCACGGCGACACCCGCCGAGCCGGGAATCTTCGACCCGGTGATCAGGATCAAACGGGAGCGTCCGCAGGTGGCGGTCCTGGTTCTGGGTCCGGTCCCGAACCCGCGCGGTATCGCCGCCGCGTTCGCCGCGGGCGCGTCGGGCTACGTACGCCACGACGAGCGCATAGAGGGAGTCGAGCGCGCCATCATGAAGGCGAGGGCGGGTGAGGCGGCGGTCGCCCCCGCCCTGCTCCAGGGCGCCTTCAGCGAGCTGCTGAACCCCGCCGCCCAACCGGACGACGAGGGCCAGCGGCTCCTGCAGATGCTCACTCCACGCGAGGTGGAGGTCCTCGTGAGGGTCGCGGACGGGGAGGACACGAGGCTCATCGCGGCCGGTATGGGGATAGCCCCGTCGACCGCCAGGACCCATGTCCAGCGGGTGCTGATGAAGCTGGGGGTGGGGTCGCGGCTGGAGGCGGCCGCCCTGGCCGCGCGGACCGGCTTGCTGGACCGGGCGGGACCGGTGACGGCGGGGCTGGGGAGTGCGGAAGACCCTGGGCCCGAGTAGGCACCGCGTACGCAAAGGGCGTTGGGTCCGACGGTGAAGTACCGCCGAACCCAACGCCACAGACGTCATACGTTCAGACCGCGATGTCGGGCGTGTTCGTGAGTCGCCGGCACGGTGCGCGGTGAACGACCGGTCAGACGCAAACGGTGGAGAGCTGCGCCGCGGTGGCGAGCACCGCGTTCAGTGCCGCGGTGATGTTGGCCGGGACGGGCGGGACGGCCGCCAGCGCGGCGGCGAGGACCTGCAGCTCCGTCTGCAGCTGCAGAGCGAGGGCCGCACAGGTCGGCGGCGTCGGAGGCGCTGCCGGGAGGCATCCGGCGGCACGGAGCTGTGCGACCGTGGCCTGGGCGGCGGCGACCGCCGTCTGGGCCGCGGCGACGTTGGGCGTCGGCGTGGCGGCCAGAGCCGTCGCGGCGGCCTGCAGCTGCGTGGAGAGCTGACCGCTCAGCGTGGCGCAGACCGTCGGGGTCGTCGGCGGCTTCGGGCCCTTGGACTCCTGGACGACGGGCTGCGGGTCCGAGGCGGCGATGGCCGCCGGGGCTATGGCCATGGACAGCGAGGCCAGGGCCGCGGCCGAGGCGACAACGGACCCGAAGCGCTTGAAAGAGAACATTCCGCGCCTTTCTTCGTGTGTTGTGTGAAGAAGTTGGGGAGGTATCCCCGAGTTCAGGAGGCCTCGCGGCGCGGCCTCCGGCAACTCCACGTGTCCGGCTCGTGTCAGGCCGTGCTGCCCGCCAAGGCCTCGCCGGGCGGAAAGGCAAAGGTCAGAGGCATGTGCCGGAGGTGGCCCGAACGGGGGCGCCCGCTACTGTGAACGGGCGACCACCTGGAGTGATCATTCCTCGTCGGGCAGCGGCGCGGGCGGAGCCAGCGGCCGCAGCCACAGCCACAGCAGGAAGAAGATGCCCAGGGCGAGCATGCCGAGGCCGGTCCAGAGGTTGATGTTGACGCCCTGGGCCTTGGCGAGTTCGGCGTCGGAGGCGGTCAGGCCCGCGAGGGTGACGATGACGCCGTAGACGACGAACAGGCCGCCGATGATGGTGCGGATGTCGAAGAGGCGGGTCGCGGTCGCGGACTGATGCTCCAGCTCCGTGACCTCGCGCTGGACATCACGGTCCGAATAGTGGTCGGACATGGTTGCTCAGGCCTCCTGCGTCAGAACGAGAACGGGATGTAGCAGGCCGCCGCCAGGATCAGCGCGCCCCAGCCCAGCAGTGCCGGCCTGCGGTACCACGCGTCGTCGCCCACGGCCGGCGGCTCGGCCATGCCGGGGGAGACGGTGCCGTAGACCAGGCCCTGGAGGTCCTCCGCCGGTTTGGGTGCCGTGAAGAGGGAGACCGCGACCATCACCACCGCGCCGGCCACGAAGCCCGCGATCGCCGAGACGAAGTTGGCTCCCTGGTCGGAGGGGATGGCGATGATCCCCTGCTTGTAGATCACGAAGTAATTGACCATCGCCGCCGTCGTGCCTGCCAACAGGCCCCAGAATCCCGACTTCGCCGACGCGCGCTTCCAGAACATGCCGACGATGAAGGCCACGAACATCGGCACGTTGAAGAAGGAGAAGAGGGTCTGCAGGTAGGCCATGATGTTGGAGAAGGACGACGCCAGGAACGCCGTGCCGATCGACGCCAGCACGCCGATCACCGTGATCAGCCGGCCGAAGCGGACGTAGTAGAAGTCCTCCCGGTCGGTCACGATGTACCGCCGCCAGATGTCCGACGTGAACACCGTGTTGAACGACGAGACGTTGGCCGCCATGCCCGCCATGAAGGCCGCCAGGAGCCCCGTCACCGCGATGCCCAGCACGCCGTTCGGCAGCAGTTCCTGCATCAGGTACGGGACCGCGTCGTTGTACTGGAGGTTCGAGCCGCTCGTGCCGATCCTGGGCACCAGGACCGCCGCCACCAGGCCCGGGATCATCACCAGGAAGACGATGAAGATCTTGGGGAACGCCGCGATGAGCGGGGTGCGCTGGGCCGCCGACAGGTTCTTCGCCGAGAGCGCGCGCTGCACCTCCGCGAAGTTCGTCGTCCAGTAGCCGAAGGAGAGGACGAAGCCGAGGCCGAGGACGATGGTCAGCCAGTTCGCGCCCAGCGGGTTCACATGGCCGATGCCCGTACCGCCCCAGGCGGTGGTGAAGTCACTGCCGTGCGTCTTGTCGAGCGAGTGGGTCAGGCCGTCCCAGCCGCCGACCCGCTTCAGACCGAGCGCGGCGATCGGGATCAGGGCCGCGAGGATCACGAAGAACTGCAGCACCTCGTTGTAGATCGCCGAGGACAGGCCGCCGAGCGTGATGTACGCCAGGACGAAGAACCCGGCGATCACGATCGCCACCCACTGCGGCCAGCCGAGCAGTGCCTCGACCACGATCGCCAGTGAGTACAGGTTGACGCCCGCGATCAGGATCGCCGCGAAGGCGAACAGGATCGAACTCAGCAGGTGCGCCGCCTTGTCGAAGCGCAGGAGCAGGAACTCGGGGACCGAGCGGACCTTCGAGCCGTAGTAGAACGGCATCATCACCAGGCCCAGGAACACCATGGCGGGGATCGCGCCGATCCAGTACCAGTGCACGGTGTAGACGCCGTACTGCGCGCTGTTCGCGGCCATCCCCAGGATCTCGGTCGCGCCGAGGTTGGCGGAGATGAACGCGAGGCCGGTGATCCAGGCGGGCAGCGACCGCCCGGAGAGGAAGAAGTCGAGGCTGGTCCTGACCGAGGCCTTGGCGGCGAAACCGATGCCGAGCACGACGACGAAATAGATGCCGAGGATCGTGTAGTCGAGCCCGTTCGTGGGGAGCCGGAGCCCTGCGGCGAGGTATGTGGGGGCATGCATGCCCGTATCCATGCCCCACGAGTCCCACGATGCTGCCCAAGCTTCACCGACACCCCCCAAACCCCCGCAGGCATTGACGTCCCTGTTGCTTTGTGGTTTGTTGTGTTCGGTTATGTTTGATGGTTGGGTGTGGTGTGGATGAGGAGTCCAGCGGTGAAGAAGACCTCGACCCGGCTCGCCGACGGTCGTGAGCTGATCTACTACGACTCACGCGACGACAAGGTGCGCGACGCGGTGGACCGCCGCCCGCTGGAGCCCACCGTCACCAGCTCCCAGGTCCGCCGGGACCCGCTCCTCGGCGACTCGGTCGCGATCGCCTCGCACCGCCAGGGGCGCACCTACCACCCCCCGGCGAACGAGTGCCCGCTGTGCCCCTCGCAGGGCGACCGGTTGAGCGAGATCCCGGACTCCTCGTACGACGTCGTCGTCTTCGAGAATCGTTTCCCCTCGCTCGCCGGCGACTCCGGGCGCTGCGAGGTCGTCTGCTTCACCTCCGATCACGACTCGTCCTTCGCCGACCTCACCGAGGAGCAGGCGGGGCTCGTCCTGGAGGCGTGGACGGACCGCACGGCGGAGCTGTCCCATCTCTCCTCCGTCGAACAGGTCTTCTGTTTCGAGAACCGTGGCGAGGAGATCGGCGTCACCCTCGGCCATCCGCACGGGCAGATCTACGGCTACCCGTTCACCACCCCGCGTACGGCCCTGATGCTGCGCTCGCTGGCCGCGCACAAGGAGGCCACCGGCGGCCAGAACCTCTTCGACGACGTCGTCGCACGCGAACTCGCCGAGGGCGACCGGATCGTCCTGGAGACCGAGCAGTGGGTCGCCTTCGTGCCGTACGCCGCGCACTGGCCCTACGAGGTCCACCTCTACCCCAAGCGGCGGGTGCCCGACCTGCTCGGGCTCGACGAGGAGGCCCGCACAGAGTTCCCCCAGGTCTATCTGGAACTCTTGAGGCGCTTCGACCGGATCTTCGGTGAAGGGGAGCCTCCGACGCCGTACATCGCCGCCTGGCACCAGGCGCCGTTCGGCGCGCTGGCCGAGTTCGAGGGCGTGAACAGGGACGACTTCGCGCTTCACCTCGAGCTTTTCACCATTCGCCGCACTTCCGGCAAGCTGAAGTTCCTCGCGGGTTCCGAGTCCGGCATGAGCGTGTTCATCAACGACGTGCCGCCGGAAGCCGCGGCCCAGCGACTGCGAGAGGTAGCGAGTTCATGAGTGGGAAGTACCTGGTCACGGGTGGCGCGGGCTATGTCGGCAGCGTGGTCGCGCAGCATCTGATCGAGGCCGGTCATGAGGTGACGGTCCTCGACAACCTGTCCACGGGCTTCCGCGAGGGCGTCCCTGCGGGCGCTTCCTTCATCGAGGGCGACATCCGCGACGCCGGCAAGTGGCTGGACTCCTCGTACGACGCCGTGCTGCACTTCGCCGCGTTCTCGCAGGTCGGCGAGTCCGTCGTGAAGCCCGAGAAGTACTGGGACAACAACGTCGGCGGCACCATGGCGCTGCTCACGGCGATGCGCGAGGCGGGCGTGCGCAAGCTGGTCTTCTCCTCCACGGCCGCCACGTACGGCGAGCCGGAGCAGACCCCGATCGTCGAGTCCGCGCCGACGAGGCCCACCAACCCCTACGGCGCCTCCAAGCTCGCCGTCGACCACATGATCACCGGCGAGGCGGCGGCCCACGGGCTGGGCGCGGTGTCGCTGCGCTACTTCAACGTGGCCGGCGCCTACGGGGCGCAGGGCGAGCGCCACGCCCCCGAGTCGCACCTCATCCCGCTCGTCCTCCAGGTCGCGCAGGGGCGGCGGGAGGCGATCTCCGTCTTCGGCGACGACTATCCGACGCCGGACGGCACCTGCGTCCGTGACTACATCCACGTGGCGGACCTGGCGGAGGCGCACCTGCTGGCCGTCGAGGCGGCCACCGCCGGTGAGCACCTCATCTGCAATCTCGGCAACGGCAACGGCTTCTCCGTCCGCGAGGTCATCGAGACCGTCCGCCAGGTCACGGGGCACCCCATCCCCGAGGTCATGGCCCCGCGCCGGGCCGGGGACCCGGCCGTGCTCGTCGCCTCGGCGGCGACCGCGCGCGAGCGGCTCGGCTGGAACCCGTCCCGCGCGGATCTCGCGGGGATCGTCGCGGACGCGTGGGCGTTCGCTCAGAACAAGGAGCGGTAGGTAATTCGGTGGGCGTTCGCGAGGGGTTCGAGGAGCTGTACGGGACCGCACCGGAAGGCGTCTGGGCGGCGCCGGGGCGGGTCAACCTGATCGGCGAGTACACGGACTTCAACGAGGGGTTCGTGATGCCGCTCGCCCTGCCGCACACGGCGGTGGCGGCGGTGTCGCGGCGCACGGACGGGGTGCTGCGGCTGCACTCCGCCGACATCGAGGGCCCGGTCGTCGAACTGCATGTCGACGAGCTGGCGCCGCTGACCAACACCAGCTGGGCCGCGTACCCGGCGGGCGTGGTGTGGGCGCTGCGCGAGGCGGGGCACGCGGTGACGGGCGCGGACGTGCACCTCGCCTCGACCGTGCCGACGGGGGCGGGCCTGTCCTCCTCCGCCGCTCTGGAGGTCGTGACGGCGCTCGCCCTCAATGACCTGTACGAACTCGGCCTCACCGGGCCCGAACTGGCCCGGCTCTCCCAGCACGCCGAGAACGACTTCGTCGGCGTGCCCTGCGGGATCATGGACCAGACGGCGTCCGCGTGCTGCACCGAGGGGCACGCCCTGCACCTCGACTGCCGCGATCTGTCCATCCGGCAGGTCCCCTTCGATCTGGCCTCCCAGGGGCTGGAGTTGCTGGTCGTCGACTCGCGGGTGAAGCACGCGCTGGGCGACGGTGCGTACGCCGAGCGGCGCGAAGGGTGCGAGGAGGGCGCGCGGCAGCTCGGGGTCTCGCATCTGCGGGATGTCGCGTACGAGGAGCTCGACGCGGCGCTCGCGCGCCTGTCGGACGAGCGTGTACGCCGTTACGTCCGCCATGTCGTCTCCGACGACCACCGGGTGGAGCGGGTCATCGCGCTGCTGGACGCCGGGGACGTCCGGGCCATCGGTCCGGTCCTCACGGACGGGCACGCCTCGCTCCGGGACGACCTGCGGATCTCCTGCGAGGAACTGGACCTGGTGGTCGCCACGGCCAACGCCGCGGGGGCGCTGGGGGCGCGGATGACCGGGGGCGGCTTCGGCGGCTCGGCCATCGTGCTGGTGGAGTCGGCGGATGTGGACACGGTGACGAAGGCGGTGACCGAGGCGTTCGGCTCCGCCGGTTACACGGCTCCTCGGGTCTTCCCGGCGGTGCCGTCGGCAGGCGCCCGCCGCCTGAGCTGACGCCTGTTGCGCGTTCTGGTCACGGCAACGGCTTGGTCAAGGTGTATTCCGTGATTCCCGGGGGATAGTCGGGGATCACGCACACCACCTCGTAGCCGTGTTTCTTGTAGAACTCGGGGGCCTGGAAGTCCCAGGTTTCCAGGCGGGAGTTGCGGCAGCCGCGCTCCTCGCGGGCGAGGCGCTCGGCCTCGGCGAGGAGCCGGCCGCCGAGGCCCGCGCCGCGGTGGGGCGCGTCCACCCAGAGGTATGTCACGTGCAGCCATGTCGTCCAGGTGTGGCCGACGAGCCCGCCCGCGAGCGCCCCGTCGGCGTCCAAGGCCCAGACGTGGAGCGGAAGTTCCCGTTCGGCAGGGGTGCCGCGCAGAGCGCGCAGGACCGGGGACGCCTGTGTGTTCGTGTCGCGCAGCCGCCGACGGAGCAGATCACGCCGGTCTTTGTCGTCTCCTGTCTCCATACGAAACATACGGCTCACCATAAACGCGCTGGCCAATCAGTTCTGCAAATTGCCTTCCGCTGCGAGCCCCCGGTCGTACCCTGTGAACAGCGCCGGTGGGGGCCGGTGCTGATCAGGGGGCGAGACAGTCGGGTACGACGCCCGAAGTGGGGGTAGCAGTTCCAGCACGGCGGCGGCCGTGCGGCTGCGGCACTCCGTTTTCCGAGTTCGAGCGGGCTCGGGATCACTTCGGGTGTCGTACCTGCGCCGGTCCGTCCCCCGACCAGTGGGGGTATCAGTGGTTCGCATCCGTGTCCTGGTCGTCGACGACCACCGCATCTTCGCCGAGTCGCTCGCCGCCGCACTGGCCGCCGAGCCCGACGTCGACGTGTCCGCCGCAGGCAGCGGCCCGGCCGCGCTGCGCTGCCTGGAGCGGGCGTCCGCGGAGGGCCGCAGATTCGACGTACTGCTCGTCGACGCCGACCTGGGCGGCAATCTGCCCGGCGCCCGTCCTGCCGTGCCGGTCCAGGAGGGCAACGAGGACGGGCTCGTCGACGGCATCTCGCTGGTCGCGGGCGTCCGTTCGGGGCAGGCGAGCGTGCGCATCGTCGTCCTCGCCGAGAAGGACGATCCGCGCCGCGCCGCCCTCGCACTGCAGGCCGGCGCCTCGGGGTGGGTCGCCAAGGACTGTTCCCTGTCGCGGCTGCTGACCGTCATACGGGGTGTGCTGCGCGACGAGACGCATCTGCCGCCCGCCCTGCTCACCGGCGTCCTGCGGGAGTTGACCGCCGCACGCAAGCACCGCACCGAGAGCGAGCGGCTGGTCGAGTCGCTCACGCCGCGGGAGCGGGAAGTGCTGCGGTGCATGGTCGCGGGGCTGGGACGGAAGGCCGTCGCGGAGCGGTTGTTCCTCTCCCCGCACACCGTCCGGACCCATATGCAGAACGTGCTGGGGAAGCTGGGCGTCCACTCGACGCTCGCCGCGGTCGCCCTCGCCCGCCGGGCCGGGGTCGGACCCGTCGACCTAGCCGGGGATGTTGTCGAACGGGGCGGTCAGCTGGCGTAGCAGGGACGCGAGTTCACCGCGCTGCGCCCTGCTGAGTTCGGCCAGGATCGCGCGCTCCTGGTCGAGAAGTCCGGCCAGCGCCTGGTCGGCGCGATCGCGCCCCTCGTCCGTGAGGCGCACGAGAACGCCCCTGCGGTCGCTCGGGTCCGGGAGGCGCTCCACCAGGCCCTTCTTCGTCAGCCGGTCGATGCGGTTGGTCATCGTGCCGGAGGTGACGAGCGTCTGTGTGAGCAGCTGGCCGGGGGAGAGCTGGTACGGGGAGCCCGCGCGCCGCAGTGCGGTCAGCACGTCGAACTCCCAGGGCTCCAGGCTGTGCTCGGAGAACGCCAGCCGTCGGGCGCGGTCCAGGTGCCGGGCGAGCCTGCTCACCCGGCTGAGTACCTCGAGCGGTTCCACGTCGAGGTCAGGGCGCTCCCGGCGCCATGCTGCGACCAGCCGATCGACCTCGTCCTCCATGACGATCAGTGTAGTGGTTGTGTCGACATGAAGTCTCTTGATATCAAGCTTCTTGACATCGAGATACATGGGGCGGGAAAGTAGCAGACATGACCACTCCCACCTGGGACCCCGCCCAGTACCTGCGCCACGCCGGCCACCGCGCCCGCCCGTTCACCGACCTCCTCGCCCGGGTCCCCGACCTCCCCGGCACCCCGCCCCGCATCGCCGACCTCGGCTGCGGCCCCGGCAACGTGACCGCCCTCCTCGCCGACCGCTGGCCCACCGCGCGCATCACCGGGTACGACAACTCCCCCGAGATGCTCGACAGGACACAGGCGTACGCGGGCCCCACGGCCGGCGGCGGACGCCTCGACTTCGCCCACGCGGACGCCGCGACCTGGGCGCCCACGGAGACGTACGACCTGATCGTGTCGAACGCGGCGCTGCACTGGGTGCCCGGGCATCTGGAGCGCTTCCGCGACTGGGTCGCCGCACTGGCGCCCGGCGGCACCTTCGCCTTCCAGGTCCCCGACAACATCGACGCACCCCTGCACGCCCTGATGCGCGAGCTCGCCGCCTCCGCCCGCTGGAAGGACCGCCTCGAAGACGTCCTGCGACACGAGGACTCCGTCCACGAACCACTGGTCTACCTGGACCGGCTGGCCCGCCTCGGCTGCGACACGGACGTCTGGCAGACGACGTACGAGCAGATCCTGACCGGTGAGGATCCGGTACTGGACTGGGTGAAGGGCACAGGGCTGCGCCCCGTGCTCACGGCCCTCGCCGACGACCCGGAAGCCCGCGACGCCTTCGTCACCGAATACCGCGACCTGCTCCGCGACGCCTATCCGACGGCCCCGTACGGCACGGTGCTGCCCTTCCGCCGCCTGTTCGCCGTGGCGCACAAGGGAGCGTGAGCGGATGCTCGCCGCCGTCGACCACGTCCAGCTCGCGGCCCCGCCCGGCTCGGAGAACCTCCTGCGCGAGTACTACATCGAGGTACTCGGCATGACCGAGATCCCCAAACCGCCCGTCCTCGCCGCCCGCGGCGGCTGCTGGTTCCGCGCGGGGGCCGTCCAGCTGCACCTGGGGGTCGAGAAGGACTTCCGGCCCGCGAAGAAGGCCCACCCCGGGCTGCGCGTCACCGGCATCGAGGCGTTCGCCGCCCACCTGCGGGCCCACCAGGCCGAGGTCACCTGGGACGACAACCTCCCCGGCCACCGCCGCTTCTACTCCGAAGACCCCGTCGGCAACCGACTGGAGTTCCTGGAGCCACTCGGATCCACGGAGCCGTTCGGGTCCGCGGAGCGGCCCGGGTCCTAGGACTTGCGATGCCCGATCAAACGCGGCTTCGGCTCCAGACCGTCCAGGCCGTGCCAGGCCAGGTTCACCAGATGAGCCGCCACCTCCGCCTTGCGGGGCTTGCGGACGTCCAGCCACCACTGGCCCGTCAGGGCGACCATGCCCACCAGGGCCTGCGCGTAGAGAGGAGCCAGTTTCGGGTCGAAGCCGCGCAGCTTGAACTCCCGGCCCAGGATGTCCTCCACCTGGGTGGCGATGTCCGAGATCAGCGACGCGAAGGAACCCGTCGACTGGGGAATGGGCGAGTCGCGGACCAGGATCCGGAAGCCGTCCGTGTACTCCTCGATGTAGTCCAGAAGGGCGAACGCCGCCTGCTCGCACAGCTCACGCGGGTGACCGGCGGTGAGGGAGCCGGTCACCATGTCCAGCAGACGGCGCATCTCGCGGTCCACCACCACCGCGTACAGCCCCTCCTTGCCGCCGAAGTGCTCGTAGACCACCGGCTTGGAGACTCCGGCCTTCGCCGCGATCTCCTCCACCGACGTCCCCTCGAAGCCCTTCGCCGCGAACAGGGTGCGACCGATCTCCAGCAGCTGCTGACGGCGCTCCGCACCGGTCATGCGGGTGCGGCGCGCACGCCGCGGCTTTTCACTGCTGCTCGGGGTGCTGCTGGAGTCGGTCGCCACGCCGTCAATCATGCCGCTTCAGCGGTTTCCGTCTTGCCCCGGGAGGCCGACCCGCCCGTGTCGCGCTTCGAATCGATACGCGAGCGTGACGGCCAGCGCACGTCGGACGCCCAGCCGAGCTGCTCGCACCAGCGGATGATCCGCGCCGAGGAGTCGACCTGGCCACGCTGCACGCCGTGCCGCGCCGAGGTCGGGTCCGCGTGGTGCAGGTTGTGCCAGGACTCACCGCACGAGAGCACGGCCAGCCACCACACGTTGCCCGAGCGGTCCCGCGACTTGAAGGGCCGCTTGCCCACCGCGTGACAGATCGAGTTGATCGACCAGGTGACGTGATGCAGCAGCGCCACCCGGACGAGCGAACCCCAGAAGAAACCGGTGAACGCGCCCCACCAGGACATCGTCGCCAGACCACCGATCAGCGGGGGAAGAGCGAGGGACAGCATCGTCCAGTAGATGAACTGGCGCGAGATCGCCCGGATCGCCGGGTCCTTGATCAGGTCCGGCGCGTACTTCTCCTGCGAGGTCCGCTCCTCGTCGAACATCCAGCCGATGTGCGCCCACCACAGGCCCTTCATCAGGGCCGGCACCGACTCCCCGTAGCGCCACGGCGAGTGGGGGTCACCCTCGGCGTCGGAGAACTTGTGGTGCTTGCGATGGTCGGCGACCCAGCGGACCACAGGGCCCTCGACCGCCATCGAACCGGCGATCGCCAGCCCGATCCGCAGCGGGCGCTTCGCCTTGAAGGAGCCGTGCGTGAAATAGCGGTGGTAGCCGATCGTGACGCCGTGACACCCCAGGTAGTAGAAGAAGACCAGCAGGCCGATGTCCAGCCAGCTCACCCCCCGGCCCCAGGCCAGCGGCACCGCTGCCACGAGGGCTACGAACGGAACAGCGATGAAGAGAAGCAGCGTGATCTGTTCGAGTGACCCCTTGCGCTCGCCACCCAGCGTGGCGGCGGGGAGCGAGGCGTCGTCGGGCGACCGCGGGACGTCGTCGATCACGTCGGAACTCGTGGGCATGAGCATCCCCTGTGGGGTTCGAGGGCGGGGGAGGTGGCCGGTTACGCGACCTCAGAGTCCTCCTGCCAGCTGACGGGAGGCCCTACGCATCCGTAACTTACGGCGTCGTAAGTATGGCAGCGCGCAGCCTGGCGGCAAGAGCCCAACAGCCTGCGCGTCCGCATGGACACCTATCCTTGGACTCGGTCGGACAGCGCGGTCCGTTCTGTTTTCTTCCCGGATGCCACGTCCCTAAGCGGCACCCCGCCGCGCGACCACCATCCGGGTTCCCTCCCTGACGAGCTTCAGACGAGCTTCCACACTCTTCAGCCGAGCTTCCACACTGCAAGGAGCCGCACCTGTGAGCAGTGCCGACGACCAGACCACGACGACCAGCAGCGAACTGCGCGCCGACATCCGCCGCCTGGGCGACCTGCTCGGTGAGACCCTCGTCCGTCAGGAGGGCCCCGAGCTCCTGGAACTGGTCGAGAAGGTCCGCCGCCTGACCCGCGAGGACGGCGAGGCAGCCGCCGAGCTGCTGCGCGGCACCGAGCTGGAGACCGCGGCCAAGCTGGTCCGCGCCTTCTCCACGTACTTCCATCTGGCGAATGTCACCGAACAGGTGCACCGCGGCCGCGAACTGCGCGCCAAGCGGGCCGCCGAGGGCGGACTCCTCGCCCGAACGGCGGACCGGCTCAAGGACGCCGACCCCGAACACCTGAAGCAGACCGTCAAGAACCTGAACGTCCGCCCGGTCTTCACCGCCCACCCGACGGAAGCCGCCCGCCGTTCGGTCCTCAACAAGCTGCGCCGTATCGCCGCGCTCCTCGAAACCCCCGTCATCGAGGCCGACCGCCGCCGCTACGACACCCGGCTGGCCGAGAACATCGACCTGGTGTGGCAGACGGACGAGCTGCGCGTGGTCCGCCCGGAGCCCGCGGACGAGGCCCGCAACGCCATCTACTACCTGGACGAGCTGCACGCCGGCGCCGTGGGCGACGTCCTGGAGGACCTCACCGCGGAACTGGAGCGCGTCGGCGTGCGCCTCCCGGACGACACCCGGCCGCTCACCTTCGGCACCTGGATCGGCGGCGACCGCGACGGCAACCCGAACGTCACCCCGGCCGTCACCTGGGACGTCCTGATCCTCCAGCACGAACACGGCATCAACGACGCCCTGGACGTCATCGACGAACTCCGCGGCTTCCTCTCCAACTCCATCCGCTACACCGGCGCCACCGAGGAACTCCTCGAATCCCTCCAGAGCGACCTGGAGCGCCTCCCCGAGATCAGCCCCCGCTACAAGCGACTCAACGCCGAGGAGCCCTACCGGCTCAAGGCCACCTGCATCCGGCAGAAGCTGGAGAACACCAAGCAGCGCCTCGCCACCGGCACCCCGCACGAAGAGGGCCGCGACTACCTCGGCACCGGCCAGCTCCTGCGCGACCTCACCCTCATCCAGACCTCGCTGCGCGAGCACCGCGGCGCCCTGTTCGCCGACGGCCGGATGAACCGCACCATCCGCACCCTGGCCGCCTTCGGCCTCCAGCTCGCCACCATGGACGTACGCGAGCACGCCGACGCCCACCACCACGCCCTCGGCCAGCTGTTCGACCGCCTCGGCGAGGAATCCTGGCGCTACGTCGACATGCCCCGCGACTACCGCGCCAAGCTCCTCGCCAAGGAACTCCGCTCCCGTCGCCCGCTCGCCCCGACCCCCGCGCCCCTCGACGCCGCCGGCGAGAAGACCCTCGGAGTCTTCGGGACGGTCAAGAAGGCCCTCGAGATCTTCGGACCCGAGGTCATCGAGTCGTACATCATCTCGATGTGCCAGGGCGCCGACGACGTCTTCGCCGCGGCCGTACTCGCGCGGGAGGCCGGCCTCCTCGACCTGCACGCCGGCTGGGCCAGGATCGGCATCGTCCCGCTCCTGGAGACGACGGACGAACTGAAGGCCGCCGACACGATCCTCGAGGACATGCTCTCCGACCCCTCCTACCGCCGCCTCGTGGCGCTGCGCGGAGACGTCCAGGAGGTCATGCTCGGCTACTCCGACTCCTCGAAGTTCGGCGGTATCACGACCAGCCAGTGGGAGATCCACCGCGCCCAGCGCCGCCTGCGCGACGTCGCCCACCGCTACGGCGTACGCCTGCGTCTCTTCCACGGCCGCGGCGGCACCGTCGGCCGCGGCGGCGGCCCCTCCCACGACGCGATCCTCGCGCAGCCCTGGGGCACGCTGGAGGGCGAGATCAAGGTGACCGAGCAGGGCGAGGTCATCTCCGACAAGTACCTCGTGCCCTCGCTCGCCCGCGAGAACCTGGAACTCACCGTCGCCGCCACCCTCCAGGCCTCCGCCCTGCACACCGCCCCCCGCCAGTCCGACGAGGCGCTGGCCCGCTGGGACGCGGCCATGGACGTCGTCTCCGACGCCGCCCACAACGCCTACCGACGACTCGTCGAGGACCCGGACCTCCCGGCGTACTTCTTCGCCGCCACCCCCGTCGACCAGCTCGCCGACCTGCACCTCGGCTCGCGGCCCTCCCGCCGCCCCGACAGCGGCGCCGGTCTCGACGGACTGAGGGCCATCCCCTGGGTCTTCGGCTGGACCCAGTCACGGCAGATCGTGCCCGGCTGGTTCGGCGTCGGCTCAGGCCTCAAGGCCCTGCGCGAGGCAGGTCTGGACACCGTGCTCGACGAGATGCACGAGCAGTGGCACTTCTTCCAGAACTTCCTCTCCAACGTCGAGATGACCCTCGCGAAGACCGACCTGCGGATCGCCCGCCACTACGTCGACACCCTCGTCCCCGACGACCTCAAGCACGTCTTCGCCACCATCGAGGCCGAACACGAACTGACCGTCCGCGAGGTACTGCGCGTCACCGGCGGCAAGGAGCTCCTGGACACCAACCCGGTCCTCCAGCAGACCTTCTCCATCCGCGACGCCTACCTGGACCCGATCTCCTACCTCCAGGTCGCGCTCCTCAAGCGCCAGCGCGACGAGGCCGCGGCCGGCGCCGAGCCGGACCCGCTGCTCTCCCGCGCGCTGCTCCTGACGGTGAACGGAGTGGCGGCCGGACTGCGCAACACCGGCTGAGGCCTGACGGACTCATGCAAGCTGAGGCCTGACGGACTCACGCAAAAGGGGTGCCCCGCGTTCGTACGAACGCGGGGCACCCCTCATTTCGAGCACCCGCCACTTCAAGACCAGGTCACAGAACCAGGAACGTCGCCGTCAGCTGCGCGACCCCCGCCCCCGCCAGCACCCACGCCGCCCGCCGCAGTCGCAGACCACCCGCCACCACCACCGAGGCGAGCAACAGAGCGCCGCCCAACGGGACCCAGGCGTACAGAACGCCCGCCGGACCACTACGGACGACATCACTGCTGCCGGGTTTCACGGTCACCGTGTACGTCCGGCCCTTGCGCACCGCGACCGCCTCGTCGATGGTGACGTGCGCCCGCGCCCGCGACCCCGTCGAGGTCGGCGCGTACGTCCCCGTACAGACATCGCCGGAGCACCCGGTCACGGTCATCGTCCCCTGCTCCCGGCCCTTGCTCAGCATCACGTGCTGAGCCGTGCCCCAGGAACCCCAGACGCCCGCGATCAGGATCAGCGCCGCGACCGTACCCATCGCCGCGAGCCGCCCGAACCGCAGCGCCGGATGTGTGCTCCGACGGGAGCCTCGATGTGCGGCGACGGCAGGCATGGCGGCGATCCTTGGCCATGGCTGCGCGCCCGGTCAACTCCGGCCCGTTCGGGTGGGCGACAAGTCGGCAGTTGTACGCGTACATCGACCGCCCCGGAGAAACGATCAGGAGTTGTACGTGCCCTGCGCCCGCTCCAGCCCCTCGATGACGAGACACTCCACGGCGTCCGAGGCCCGGTCCACGAAGTAGTCGAGTTCCTTGCGCTCCGCCGAGGAGAAGTCCTTCAGGACGAAGTCGGCGACCTGCATCCGCCCCGGAGGACGCCCGATGCCGAACCGCACCCGGTGGTAGTCGGAGCCCATCGCCTTCGTCATCGACTTCAGCCCGTTGTGGCCGTTGTCGCCACCGCCGAGCTTCAGGCGCAGGACGCCGTAGTCGATGTCCAGCTCGTCATGGATCGCGACGATGTTCGCCGTCGGCACCTTGTAGAAGTCCCGCAACGCGGTCACCGGGCCACCGGACAGGTTCATGTACGACATCGGCTTGGCCAGGATCACCCGGCGGTTCGCCGGGCCCGGCGGGCCGATGCGCCCCTCGATCACCTGCGCCTGTGCCTTGCCGGCCCGCTTGAACCTGCCGCCGATCCGCTCCGCCAGCAGGTCGGCGACCATGAAGCCCACGTTGTGCCGGTTCATGGCGTACTCGGGGCCCGGGTTGCCGAGGCCCACGATCAGCCAGGGGGCGCCCGCATCGGTCGTCATGTCGGTGTCTCCCATGTGTCCTTGATACGCGGCAGCCGCCGCTCCTGAGGGGAGCGGCGGCTGACACAGATGAAGATTCCGGGGGAATCGGGCCGATCAGGCTTCGGCGGCCTCGGTGCCCGCGGCCTCGCCCTCGGTCGGCTCCTCGGCCTGGGCGGACAGGACCTGAAGGACGACCGCGTCCTCGTCGATCGCCAGCGTGGTGCCCTTGGGCAGCGGGATGTCCTTGGCGTGGATGGAGGCACCGGCCTCCAGGCCCGCGATGGAGACGGTGACCGACTCCGGGATGTGGGTGGCCTCGGCCTCGACCGTGAGGGTGTTCAGCACGTGCTCGAGGATGAAGCTGCCCGGGGCCAGCTCGCCCTCGGTCTGCACGGGAACCTCGACGGTGACCTTCTCGCCACGCTTCACGAGGAGCAGGTCGACGTGCTCGAGGTAGCCCTTGATGGCGTCGCGCTGGACGGCCTTCGGGATCGCCAGCTCGGTCTTGCCCTCGATGTCCAGGGTGAGCAGGACGTTCGGGGTACGCAGGGCGAGAAGCAGCTCGTGGCCCGGGAGCGTGATGTGGACCGGCTCGGTGCCGTGGCCGTAGACGACCGCGGGAACCTTGCTGTCACGGCGGATGCGGCGGGCGGCGCCCTTGCCGAACTCGGTACGGGTCTCGGCGGCGAGCTTGACCTCGGACATGTTCACTCCTCGTAGAAATCTGGGGAAACCAGGGAAGGCGGTCACCCGGCCAAACAATCGGCCTGCTACGAAGAGCGCGTCGATAACGGACCGCCGCACAAAAAAGTGCGGCCTCCCTCGCCGAGCAACTTGAGCAGTCTACTCGGCAGGGAGGCCACACCCAAAAGGATCTTTACTGCTCCTCGAACAGGCTCGTCACCGAGCCGTCCTCGAAGACCTCACGGACCGCGTTGGCGATCGTCGGCGCGATCGACAGGACCGTGATCTTGTCGAGCTCCAGCTCGCCAGGGGTCGGCAGGGTGTCCGTGAAGACGAACTCGCTGACCTTGGAGTTCTTCAGACGGTCGGCCGCCGGGCCGGAGAGCACGCCGTGCGTGGCCGTGACGATGACGTCCTCCGCGCCGTGCGCGAAGAGGGCGTCGGCGGCGGCGCAGATCGTGCCACCAGTGTCGATCATGTCGTCGACGAGGACACAGACGCGGCCCTTCACGTCACCGACGACCTCGTGGACGGTGACCTGGTTGGCGACGTCCTTGTCGCGGCGCTTGTGCACGATCGCCAGCGGGGCGTCCAGGCGGTCGCACCAGCGGTCGGCGACGCGCACGCGGCCGGCGTCCGGGGAGACGACGGTGAGCTTCGACTTGTCGACCTTCGCCCCCACGTAGTCCGCCAGGATCGGCAGCGCGAAGAGGTGGTCGACCGGGCCGTCGAAGAAGCCCTGGATCTGGTCGGTGTGCAGGTCGACCGTGAGGATCCGGTCGGCGCCCGCCGTCTTCATCAGATCGGCGATCAGACGCGCCGAGATCGGTTCACGTCCACGGTGCTTCTTGTCCTGCCGCGCGTAACCGTAGAAGGGCACGATCACCGTGATGCTCCGCGCGGAGGCCCGCTTCAGAGCGTCGATCATGATCAACTGCTCCATGATCCACTTGTTGATGGGAGCCGTGTGGCTCTGCATCAGGAAGCAGTCGGCGCCGCGCGCGGACTCCTGGTAGCGGACGTAGATCTCACCGTTGGCGAAGTCGAAGGCCTTCGTCGGGACAACCCCGACACCCAGCTTATGGGCGACCTCCTCGGCAAGCTCGGGGTGGGCGCGGCCGGAGAAGAACATCATCTTCTTCTCGCCGGTCGTCTTGAACCCGGTCACAGCACTGTCTCCTCAGAGGTGTCTCAGCTGGGGCGTGAGGAGTCTTCTCATCCGGAGCGCGAGAAGTCTTCTCAGCTGGGGGTACGGGTGCGCATTTATGCGGGTGCGCACTTATCACGGTACGCCGTGTCAGACGCACCTGTTTCCGGTCAGGCTTCGCCCTCCGGCTCCCGGGAGGCCACCTCCGCCGCCTTCGCGGCCGCGCTTCCGGGACGCTTGCGGGCCACCCAACCCTCGATATTCCGCTGCTGGCCACGGGCCACGGCCAGCGAACCGGGCGGTACGTCCTTGGTGATCACGGAGCCCGCCGCGGTGTACGCGCCGTCCCCGACCGTGACAGGAGCCACAAACATGTTGTCCGAACCGGTACGGCAGTGGGAGCCCACGGTGGTGTGGTGCTTCTCCTGCCCGTCGTAGTTCACGAAGACGCTCGCCGCACCGATGTTCGAGTACTCGCCGATCGTCGCGTCGCCCACGTAGGACAGGTGCGGGATCTTGGTGCCCTCGCCGACCGTGGCGTTCTTCGTCTCCACATACGTGCCGATCTTGGCCTTCAGACCGAGGCGCGTGCCAGGACGGAGGTACGCGAACGGGCCCACGCTCGCCTGCGGCCCGACCTCGGCGCTGTCGGCGACGGTGTTGTCGACGCGGGCCCCCGCACCCACCGTGGTGTCCTTCAGGCGGGTGTTGGGGCCGACCTCGGCGCCCTCGGCGAGGTGCGTGGCGCCCTGGAGCTGGGTGCCCGGGTGGACGATCGCGTCCTGCCCGAAGGTGACGGTCACGTCGATCCAGGTCGAGGCGGGGTCGACGACGGTCACTCCGGCGAGCATGGCCCCGGTGAGCAGCCGGTCGTTGAGGATGCGGCGGGCCTCGGCGAGCTGGACGCGGTTGTTGATACCGGCGATCTCGCGGTGGTCGCCGGCGACGGCCGCCCCGACCCGGTGCCCGGCCTCGCGCAGGATCCCGAGGACGTCGGTCAGGTACTCCTCGCCCTGGCTGTTGTCCGTCCGCACCTTCCCGAGCGCGTCCGCAAGGAGCTGCCCGTCGAAGGCGAAGACCCCGGAGTTGATCTCACGGATCGCGCGCTGCGACTCGTTCGCGTCCTTGTGCTCGACGATCGCGGTGACCGCGCCGCTGGCGCCGTCCCGCACGATGCGGCCGTAGCCGGTGGCGTCGGGGACCTCGGCGGTGAGCACGGTGACGGCGTTGCCGTCGGAGGTGTGGGTGGCGGCGAGCTGCCGCAGGGTCTCGCCGCTGAGCAGCGGGGTGTCGCCGCAGACCACGACGACCGTGCCGTCCACGACGCCGCCCAGCTCCTCCAGGCCCATCCGTACGGCGTGACCGGTGCCGTTCTGCTCGGCCTGCACGGCCGTCCGCACGCCGGGGTCGATCTCGGCGAGGTGCGCGGTGACCTTCTCGCGGGCGTGACCCACCACGACGACCAGGTTCTCGGGATCCAACGCGCGCGCGGCCGCGAGCACATGGCCCACCAGGGAGCGGCCGCACAGTTCGTGCAGGACCTTGGGTGTGGCCGACTTCATACGGGTGCCCTCACCCGCTGCGAGAACGACGACGGCTGCCGGGCGATTGGCGCTCACGGGGATGCCCTTCGGCTTCATGGGGTGGGGTGGACATCCGCAGGATACCGGGGTGTTTCAGGGGGGACATGAGAGCGGGCCCTGACAGAGCTGTCAGGGCCCGCTCGATAGGGGCTCCCGGGGAAGGAATCGAACCCTCATTCAAGAGACCAAAACTCTTTGTCCTGCCATTAGACGACCCGGGATGGTTCGCGCGCTATGTCCGATTCGGTTCATCGGCTTCGCGTGCGGACAACACTATGCCGTACCACCAGCCCTCGATGCGACGGTATAGGTCGGCGCTTTGGAGGACGCGAACTACGAGGCAACCGCGGTAGTCCTGGCCAACGTTCCGCCGGTTGGTTTTCGGGCTGTGCTTCTTGAGGCTGGTCTTGCCGAATGCTGCGGTGTTGCCGCCAACAAGCTCCGTCCAGAAGCGCTCGGCGCCTTCTACGTCTCCCGACTCGTGGATGTGGACGTGGAACCGCAGGCGATCGGCGCTCACGCCCATCAATCGCAGCCAGGCCAGGTAGACCTCGATCATGTGGGGATCGCTGTTGATGAAGGTGACCCGCTCTTGAGGAAGGTGCGGTTTGCTCTTGGAGCCCTCCGCCCAGTACAGGCCGACGCCGAGCAGGAAGAGCTCGCGGTCGGACATCGCGCCGATGCTGGTCGTGGCTGCTTGCTTTGTTTGCTGACGTTCCTCTTCACGCAATCGCATCGTGGCTTCCCAGCCGCGCTTGGCGATGGCTGACGCCTCCTCCCGTGTCCGCTTCTTCCTCTCCGGCTTCGGCAGATCCCGTACCCATAGCGAGATCGAGCTCTTCGAGCAGCCCAGCTCGACCTGGATCTGGTCGTACGTCCAGCCCTGGAGTCGTAGCTCGCGGGCCTTGTCGCGGAGGTCGTCCTTCGCGTTCGGGCGCTTGGTCCACTCCGGGGGCGGCTCGCCCTCCAGGAGGCGGTTGAGGATGTCGTTGTTGTCGACGTGGAGGCGGTCGCGGATCTGGCGACGGCTCAGCCCTGCCCTGCGCAGCGCGATCGCTCGTTCGCGCAGACTCTCGAAATCCGCGTACTTGTTCTGTGGATGTGCCATGGGCATACCGTCCGGGCGGAATGGGATCTTCCGGGGGCGAACGGTGAGCGAATCAGCAGTTCGAGGGATACCGGTGGGTTTCGCTTCTGTTCGATTGCGGAGAGTGGTGTAGGCCAGGAGGCGAAAGTCACCGGAAATGGGGCGGGGTGCGAACGTAGGCTGGAGCCATGACCACGACGGGGGAAGAGCACACCGCGGCCGGTACCGGGCCGTGGTGGTGGGTCAGATGGCGTAGTGCCGTGTTGGACGCGAGCCTCGCGTCGGCGTCGGCGGTGGAGTGCGCGATCGAGGGGATTCCGTTCGCGCGTGACGCGGGCCTGCCGGTCGCGGTGGGCGTGGGCTTCGGGCTGGTCGCCGGCTCCGTGCTGCTGTTGCGCCGGCGCTGGCCGATCGCGGTCGTGCTGGTGTCGATCGCCATCACGCCGGCCCAGATGGGGTTCCTGATGGGACTCGTCGGGCTGTACACGCTCGCCGCGTCCGAGCTGCCGCGCCGGATCATCGGGGCGCTCGCGGGGATGTCCTTCGCGGGGATGCTGATCGTCACGTTCGTGCGGGCGCACCAGGGCATGGTGCGTGGGGACGTGACGATGGGGGACTGGTTCGTTCCGTTCGTCTCCATCACGACCGCGATAGGGATGACCGCGCCGCCCGTCCTGCTCGGGCTATACGTGGGGGCGCGGCGGCGGCTGATGGAGAGCTTGCGGGAGCGGGCGGACTCGTTGGAGCGGGAGTTGCAGCTGCTCGCCGAGCGGGCGGAGGAGCGGGCGGAGTGGGCGCGTAACGAGGAGCGGACGCGGATCGCGCGGGAGATGCACGACGTGGTGGCGCACCGGGTGTCGTTGATGGTGGTGCACGCGGCGGCGCTGCAGGCCGTGGCGCGGAAGGATCCCGAGAAGGCCGTGAAGAACGCCGCGCTGGTGGGGGACATGGGGCGGCAGGCGTTGACGGAGTTGCGCGAGATGTTGGGTGTGCTGCGTACGGGGGACGGGTTGTCGTCGGTGCGGGTGCGGGCGGTGCCGTTGGCGGCTGTGGGGGTGGCGGCCGCGGCGGCGGCTTCGCGGGCGGTCGATGACGGGGCCGAGGGGCCGAGTCTTGCCGAGCTGGACGAGTTGGTCGGGCAGTCGGCGGCTGCGGGGATGGTGGTGGATCTCTCGGTGGAGGGTGACACCCGGGGGTACGCGGCGGAGATCGAGCAGACGGCGTACCGGGTGGTTCAGGAGGCTCTGACCAACGTGCACAAGCATGCGGCGGGGGCGAAGACGCATGTGCGGCTCGCTCATCGGGACGCGGAGATCGCGATGCAGGTGGAGAACGAGTGTCCGCCGGAGCCGGGGTCGGCGTCGGCCATGCATCTGCCCAGTGGTGGTAATGGCCTGGTGGGTATGAAGGAGCGGGTTGCCGCGCTGGGGGGAGTTTTCGTGTCCGGGCCGACGGATTCGGGTGGGTTCCGGGTGTCGGCGGTGATCCCGGCGTAGGCCCTTCGGGGTGCGCGGTCATTGTCTGCGGGCCGGTGGGGGCTGAGCGCGCAGTTCCCCGCACCCCTGGGGGCGGGGCTGCGCCCCGGCCCCCTGCGTCGGGCTGAACGGCCGCGCCCTCGAACGCCGGACGGGCTGGAGGGCTTTCAGGGGCGCGGGGAACTGCGCGACCAGCCCCCACCGGTCCGCAGCGGAAGAAACCTCCCGGGGGCCGTCAGCCCGCTGTCAGGCGGACGGGGGCGATGCCGGACAGGAGGGTGGTGAGGGCGGTGTCGATCTCGGGGCCGAGGTACCAGTCGCCGGTGTGGTCGAGTGCGTAGACGCGGCCCTCGGAGTCGATGGCGAGCAGGGCGCGGGAGTCGGACTCTTCGCCGAGGGGGCAGACCTCGGCGTCCAGGGCGCGGCCGAGGTCGCCGAGGGTGCGGGCCATGTGGAGGCCGTGCAGGGGGTCGAAGTGGAGCGCGGTCGGCGCCAGCTGGCGGCCGGGCCCGGTGGGTTTCACGTGCAGTCCGCCGAATTCCGCCCAGGCCTCCACCGCCGCGGGGAACACGGCGTGCCGGTGTCCCGCGGGGGACTCGTGGCCGCGCAGCGTGTCGGCCCAGTACTCGGCCTGCTTTATGTCCCAGCGCCCGGGTTGCCATCCCGCGGAGCGCAGCGCGGCGTCCACGGGTGCGGAGAAGCGTGTTGAGGGTCCGCCCTGCTCGAGTGGGGCCGAGAGCTTGGGGGAGGGGGAGCGGTCGGGGTGCATCTGCCCTTCGTTCGTCGAGGGTCGGGACATCGGCGCGCTGGCGGGGGCGCCGTCGTACGTGTGTGTGCGGGGGGGGGAGTTCAGGAGCCGCCGGTCGTTGCCGTCGGGTCGACGACGTGGACGCCGAAGTGGTCGCTGAGCGCCGTGCAGGCGCGGCAGGGCGCGGCGAAGCTGCCGTGCAGTGGGTCGCCGTCCTCGCGGATCCGTCGTGCGGTGAGTTTGGCCTGTTTGAGGGCTTTGCGTGCCTCGCCGTTGGTCATCGGCTTGCGGGCGGCGCGTTTGCTGCGGGTGGCGTCGACGGTGGCGATGTGGCGGGAGATGAGGATCGCTTCGGCGCAGCGGCCGGTGAAGCGGTCGCGTTGTGCGCTGGTGAGGGTGTCGAGGAAGTCCTGGACGAGGGGGTGAAGGGCGGGCGGCTGGTCGCCGCGGGCGGCGGTGCCCGTGAGGGTGGCGCCGCGTACGGAGAGGGCGGCGGCGACGGTGGGGAGTATGCCGTCGCGGCGGTGCAGGAGGGTGGGTGCGTGGGCTGCTTCGGTGCTGCTCCAGCCGACGCGTGGGTCCCCGGACGTGCCCGTATGTGTCGCGTTCATGATCGTTCTTCCCTCCCTTGCATCCCCCGATGCGGCTACAGACTGCCAAATGGCGTGGCGGGTGCGGTAGCTGGGGCGCGCGACACGCCCGGGCTTCGTCATACCGTCACGGCGGGGTGACGGCAGGTCACGGAACCGGAGGCCCGGTGACCGGTGTCTTCCAACCGCATAGGCTGTCGATATCCGCGATCCGAACAGCTATTGAGAACGCCGCAGGGGGCAACCGCCATGACGACAGGTCGGCTCGGGCAGCAAGCCGCGCCGCCGAACGCGGCCTATGCCGGGCAGGTCGTGCATTTCCCGGATCCGGTCCGGGCCGCTCGCCACCCCAGGGGTGTGCGGGTCGATGCGCACGGCTACCCCGACTTCTCGCCGTACGCGCGCGGCGCCGCGGAGATCGCCGAACCTCCGGAGGGTTTCGGCGTGGACGAACTGCGGTTGACGGACTACGTGTCGGCGAACGCGGCGCTCGCCACCGCGGGGCACGATCTGTGGGACACGATTCCGCCCGTGGCCACTCCGCACGGCTGGACCTGGCATCACGTGCGGGGCACGCGGCGCCTGGAGCTCGTCCCCGTGGAGGTCAAGGCGCTGTTGCGGCATCACGGCGGTATCGCGACGGCGGCCGTGGATCACGGCAAGCGGGGGACGCGTCCGTTGCAGGACACGCGGCCCGCGCACTTCGGGCTGCCTAAGTCGGCGGTCGCGGTGAGCGAGCAGCAGGTGCTCGGGGTCGAGGAGGACCTCGGCTATCGGCTGCCGGGTGCCTACCGGTCCTTCCTGAAGGCCGCGGGCGGGTGCGCGCCGGTCGGTGCCGCGCTCGACGCGGAGCTGGGTCTGCTGGTGGACCAGCCGTTCTTCACGGTGCGCGAGGAAGCCGCCGTGAACGACCTCGTCTACATCAACAAGTGCCTGCGCGACCATCTGACCAAGGACTATCTGTGCGTCGGATTCGTGCAGGGTGGCCTGCTCGCCGTCAAGGTGAAGGGTGACGCGATCGGGTCGGTCTGGTTCTGCGCGTACGACGATGCCCGCGACCAGGACGCCTGGCCGCCGGCCGAGCGTGTGCAGCGGCTGTTGCTGCCCTGTGGCGCCGACTTCGACCAGTTCCTGTCCCGACTCGCGGGCAATCCGCCGGAGTTGGAGACGGTGGCGAACCTGATGGTGGACGGTGGCTTCGCGCGTGCCGTTCCCGTCTCTTCCCTGGGGGAGTGAACGTCCGATGGTGACCTTCGCGCAGGCGCAGGAGCGCGCGGAAGAGTGGATCAACGGCGAGATGCCCGGGTACCAGCATCGTGAGGTGCGGGTGCGGGAGTTCGAACTCGGATTCGTGGTGTGGGCCGAGGACCGTGTCGACGGTCCGCGTTCCGACGGGGGCGCGCAGCGGCTCGTCATCGCGCGGGACAGCGGGGAGGCGACGCTCTGGCCCGGGCTGCCGGTCGGTGAGGTGATCCGCCGGTACGAGGAGGAGTACGGGGTGCCGCAGGTGTCCCCGGAAGCGGCTCCGGCGCCTCCGGCCCGGGTCGATCTGAACCAGACGTCGTTCTTGCTGAGCCCTCCGGAGTGGTTGCAGGAGGCGGCGGACAAGCTGGGCATTCCGGATCGGCGGTCGGGTGCGACGGCCGGCGGTGCCCATGGCGCGGGTGGCGGGGCCGGCCTCGGTGCGGGTTCCGGTGCGGGTTCTCACGCGGGTTCCCATGCCAACGGGGCTTCCGCGGCCGGTGGTTCGGCGCCGCCTTCTCCTTCTTCTCACCCTTCTCCCTCTTCTCCTTCGCCCACTTCCCCTTCGGACGCGCCGCCGCCGTGGCCCGCCGCCGCGGCCGGTGACGAGCGGGACGCGGGTCCGCGGGATGCCGTGGGGGTGCCGGGCGTGCCCGCTTCGGCGACTCCGTGGGCGGGGACGGACACCGCCGGGGACGGGGGCGAGGACCGTTCCGTGCCGCTGCCGGCGACCGTGTTCGCGCCGCAGCTGACCGACGCCGACGACAAGGCGGGTCCGGGTGCGTCGCCCGGTGTGACCCCGGACGCCAAGACGGCTCTGATGTCCGGCGGCAGTCAACTCCCGCGTACGGCGCAGGCGCCCGCGGTCGACGACCGCACGGCCCCGCCGGCGTACGGCTATCCACAGGCGGGCCCGGGTGCGCCGGGCATGCCGGGCACGCCGCCTCCGGGTGTTCCGGTTCCTGGTGGTCCGGTTCCCGGTGTTCCGGCTCCTGGTGTTCCGCAGGGCGTGCCTCCGTCCGGACCGCCGGCCACGTACGGCTACCCGCAGGGGCCCGGTGGTGCTCCCGGGACGCCTCCTCCTCCGCCTACCGGCGGCCCGCAGGGCACGCCCCCGCCCGGTGCGCCCGGGTACGGGTACCCGCAGGGGCAGCCCCCCGTGGCGCCGCCGCGGCCGCTGCCGCCGAACGCCGGTGACATCGCCGACGCCGCGACCAGCAAGGCGCAGGCGCCGCCGAGGGGCGCGCGGGGTGGTGGCGTGAGCGCGCCGCCTCCGCCGAGCGCTCCGGGCGTACCGGGTGCGCGGCCGGGGAGCGCCCCGCCGCCTCCGCCCCCGCCGCCGTCGTCCGGGCCCGGTGCTCCGGGCACCCCGGCGGGCGGGTACGTACCGACGCAGCTCGTCTCGCAGCTCGGCCCGAACGGGCCCGGGGTTCCTGGTGCACCTGCCGCCCCCGGTGCTCCGCAGCCTCCGGGTGGTACGCCTCCCGGGGGTGTCCATCACGCCGCGACCATGCTGGCGGGTCCGCCCGCGGGCGCACCCCAGCCTCCGGGTGCGCCGGGTGCACCTGGTGCGCCTGGTGCTCCGCAGACTCCGGGCACTCCGCCCGGCGGTGTCCACCACGCCGCCACCATGCTGGCCGGTCCTCCGGCGGGCCCTCCGGCGGGCCCTCCGGCGGGCCCTCCGGCGGGCCCTCCGGCGGGTCCTCCGGTCGCCGGTCCCGGCGTACCGCCGCCCCCGCAGGCCCCCGGCATGCCTCCGGGCGCGCCGCATCCGATGCCGGGACAACCCATGCCCGGTCAGCCCGTGCCCGGTCAGCCGATGCCGGGACAGCAGATGCCCGGTCAGCCCATGCCCGGTCAGCCGACGCCCCCGGGGCAGCAGCCTCCGGCGTACGGCTACCCGCAGGCCGGTCAGCCGACCGTCGGGCCGGGGTATCAGGCCGTGCTGCGCTACCGTGCGCAGGACGGTTCCGAGCAGCAGTTGATCCGGCGCTCGGCGCCGGGGACCCCGCACCCGGAGTGGCAGATCCTGCACGAGTTGCGCGCGATGAACGTGCCGCCGCAGCAAGTCCTGGAGCTGCACACGGAGTTGGAGTCGTGCGAGCTGCCGGGCGCGTACTGCGCGCGGATGATCCGGGAGAGCTGGCCGCAGGCGCGGATCACCAGCATCGCGCCGTACGGCACGGACCACGCGAGCCGTCAGCAGGGGATGCACCAGCTCCTCGCGCATCAGGGCGAGTTGCACCAGGTGGCGGACGGTCCCGCGCGCCCGGCGCCGGTGCGGGCGCCGATTCCGCCGGTGCAGCCCGCACCGCCGGTTCCGCCGGAGGCGATCGGGCAGGAGCTGGCGGCGGCGTTCGGGCCTGGTCTGTTCCGGTTCGACCAGGCCGCGGTGTCGCGGCAGGGTGTGCCGAACATCGTGGCGCACACGCTGGTGGTGGCCGGACTGCCCGTCGACATGGGCCCGTTCTTCTGGGCGCAGGCGCAGCCCGGCCGTCCGGTGCCGACGCTCGCCGAGCTGGCGCAGGAGCGTGGGGTGCAGCCGGCCACGGACGCGGGCTCGTACCTGGTCATGGGCAGTGACTTCGGCAAGGCGATCTGTGTCCAGTACGGCACGGCGAACATCGTGGCCGTGCCGGTGGAGGCGGGCCCGGGCGGTGCCTCGGTGCCGCCGCAGTTCGTGAACACGGGGCTGCCCGAGTTCGCGCGCTGTCTGGCTCTGCTCGGCCGGATGTGGCGGCTGCGGTTCGGGCTCAACCAGGAGCAGGCGGGCCGCTGGACCGTCGACTTCCAGGCGCAGCTCGCCTCGCTCGACCCGGCGGCGCTCGGCTCGCCGGAGAGCTGGTGGTCGGTGCTGCTGGAGCAGATGTGGGACGGCTTGCTGTGATGCGCCGCTGAGCGTCCGTCAGGGAGCCGAAAGGGTTGGACCCGGTCGTATGGCCGGGTTCAACCCTTTTTTTACGTGGCTGACCGCTACGAATGCGCGGAGTGTCGCGTTATGAACACTTACGCCTGATCCACCAGGATGTGCGCCACATCGTGTTGTACGTCGCACAGTGGAGAGGGGCTCAGGGATGAGCAGCGCATCGGTGTCGCCGCACGGCTTCGTGGCCGTATGGGGGCGCGGTTACCGTCCCGAGCAGGTCGACGCGTACTTCGCCGCGCTCTCGCAGGTCCGCGACACCGCCTGGGAGCGGGCCGCCCGGCTGACCGTTCTGGCCAAGGAGATGGACGCGGAGGCCGGGCGGCTGCGGGAGGTCGTGGCGCGGCTGGCCCCGCAGACGTACGAAACGCTCGGCGAGCGCGCCTGCCGGATTCGCGAGCTCGGTGAGGAGGAGGCCACGGCGGTGCGCGAGAACGCGCGGAGCGCGGCCCGGCTGGCCGTCGAGGAGGCCGAGGCGGAGGGGCGGCGGCTGCGTGAGGCGGCGCAGGCGTACGCCGACGAGCTGCGCGGCGAGGCCGAGGAGCGCGCCCGGCACCGTCTGCTCGCCGCCCGCGCCGAGGCCGACGAGATGCGGATCGCCGCCCGTCGCGCGGTCAAGGAGGGCCGGGGGGAGGCGCTGGCGGTGCTGCGCGAGGTGCGGCAGCGCACCGAAGGCCTCCTCGAAGAGCAGGAGAAGGAGCACGCCGAGCGCCGGGAAGAGGCGGAGCGGGCGGCGGTGGAGCGGGCGGCCGCGCTCGACGCGCACCAGGTGGAGCGGGGGGTGCGCGCCGAGGCCGCGTTGGCCGAGGCCGAGCGTGCCCTGGCCGAGGCGGAGGAATTCGCCCGGCACGGGCAGGAGGATGCGGGGGCGCAGGCCGCCGAGGTGCTGGCCGAGGCTCGTGTTCATGAGGAGCGGATCGCCCGTGAGACGGAGCGGGTGCTGCGCGAGCACGGGGAGCGGTGGGACGGCGTACGGGCGCAGATGGAGCAGGTGCGGATGAGCCTCATGACGCTGACCGGGCGAACACCGGTGGAGTAGGGGGGCGGGGTGGGGGCCGTTCCTGCGCCGCGGGCCGGCCCTTACGGCGTTCTCCGTACCGCCCCCGCCAGGATCCACCCCTCCACCGCCTCGTACTGCCTGCGCTGTTCCTCCGCCTTGCGGCGCCCGGAGATCGCCGTCCCCAGCCACCCGTAGGCGAAGCCCAGGGGAATGGACACGAGGCCGGTGGTGGTGAACGGGAACCAGTTGAAGTCGGCCTCGGGGAAGGCCGAAGTGGGGGAGCCGGAGACCAGGTTGGTGCCGGTCATGAGGATGAGGACGGTCAGCGTTCCGCCGATGAGGGTGCACAGGAGGCCCGTGCGGGTGTAGCGGCGCCAGAAGAGGCCGTAGACCAGCGCGGGCGCTATGGCCGAGGCGCCCAGGCAGAACGACAGCGTGACCAGGGGTTGCAGGCTGCGGTGCTGGACGAGGGTGGCGAGCAGGATCGCCGGTGCGCCGACCGCGAGCGCGGAGACCCGGGCGAGGGTCATCTCGCGGCGCGGGGACAGCTCCCGGATCCGCCCGGCGAACACGTCGTGGGCGAGGGAGTTGGCGCAGGCGAGGATCATCCCGGCGACCGAGGCGAGGAGCGTGAGGAAGATCGCCGTCGTCACGGTCGTGAAGAGGAGGGTCTCGGCCGTCGACACGTCCGGTCCGAACGCGGCCCTGGATCCCAGCAGGTAGGCCGTGTTGCCCTGCGGGTCGGCGCTCGCGATCACGGACCGTCCGATCAGTGCCGTGGCCCCGAATCCGACGACCGTGATGACCAGCACGAAGACGGCCACGCAGGGTACCGCCCAGGACATCGAGCGGCGGACCTGACGGGCGCTGCCCGCGGTGTACATGCGCATGGTGATGTGCGGCAGGCAGGCGCCGCCGAGGACCACGGTCAGCTCCGAACTGATCATGTCGATACGGGGGCTGGGCCCGCCCGCGAACTGCAGGCCGGAGTGCAGGAAGGCGGTCCCGACGCCGCTGTTGCGGGCGGCGGTGTCGAACAGGGCCCCGGGGTCCCAGCCGAAGCGCTGCAGGATGAGGGCGGAGACCACGGTGCCGGAGCCGAGCAGCATCACGATCTTCAGGATCTGGATGAGGGCGGTGCCCTTCATGCCGCCGATCGCCGCGTAGCTGATCATCAGTGTGCCGAGGCCGATGATGCAGCCGGTCTTGAGGGAGTCGCTGGAGAAACCGAGGATGAACGCCAGCAGATCGCCCGCGCCGGCGAGTTGGACCAGCATCAGCGGCAGCAGGGCGACGAGGGTCGCGGCGCACGCCGTGATGCGTACCGCGCGCCCCGGCATCCGTCGTGCGAGCGCGTCGCCCATGGTGAACCGGCCCGCGTTGCGCAGCGGTTCGGCCAGCAGGAACATCAGCAGCATCAGCGACAGGGCGGTGCTGAGGGCGAGGACGACACCGTCGTACCCGGCGAGGGCGATGACGCCGCCGGTGCCGAGGACGGTCGCGGCGGAGATGTAGTCCCCGGCGATGGCGAGGCCGTTGCGCATCGGCGACAGGGAGCCGTAGCCCGTGTAGAACTCGTCGAGGTCGTCGCGGTCGGGTCCGGTCATCACGCACAGCAGCAGCGTGATCGTGGCGACGGCCGTGAACGCCACCAGTGACATGGCCCGTGCGGAACTGCTGAACCCGACCATGCTCGTCAGGGCGGTCACCTCGGACATCCGGCTCATCGGGTCGCCTCCCGCTTCGCGTCCAGCTGGGTCTGCCGGCGGATCCGGTCCGCGATGGGGTCGACGCGCCGGCGCGCGGTGTACTCGTACAGCCCGATCGCCAGGCAGGTCACCGGCACCTGGAGCAGTCCGAGCAGCAGTCCGATCGGCAGCCCGCCGGACACTTCGCTCGTCATCAGCCCCGGCGCGAACGCCGACAGGAGGAGGAAGAGGGTGAAGTAGCCGAGCGCGGTGAGCGTCGCGACCCGCCGTTGCCGGCGGTAGGCGCCGCGCAGGACGCGGAGGTCGCTGTGCCTGCCGAGTGCCTGGTGACGCGGTTGTCGCCGTCTCTCGGGTTCGGGTGGCTGGGGCTGCGGTTGCCAGGGATAGGTGAGGTGCGAGGGGGGCGTGTGGTGGGGGGACGGGTACGGGGACGGGTGCTGCGGCGGGTCATGCGGGTCGTACGACGGCTGGTGCCGCCTCTGGTGCTCGGGGGACGAGAACGCGTCTTGCATCCCGTGATCTCCTTGCGTGGCTCGGGCCCGGTGCGGACCGCAGGGAGTTGGGGGGTGGGCGAGGCACGCACGCTACTCGCAAGTAGCCGGTCTACGTGAGGCTTTCACCAAACTGAGCGGTCGGTATGCGCTTACTTCGGCGACCCGGGGTGTTACCCGCGTTTACACCGGGGGTTCATCGACAGTTCGCCCTGTCTTCAGTCCCCGGGATTCTTGATGACCGGGAAGCGCCGCGGTGCCACGAACAGCAGGACCAGGAAGGCGAGTGCGGCGGCGCCCGCCGCGCCCAGGTAGACGGCGTGGACCGCGTCGGCGACCGCGTGGCGCACATGTTCGGCCGGCGCGCCCGAGTCCAGCGCCCGCGTCACCGCGTCCAGGTCCCCGGCGCCGCCGAGCCGCGCGGCCAGCACCCCGTTGGCGATCGCGCCGAACAGGGTCGCGCCGATGGTCTGGCCGGTCTGGCGGCAGAAGAGGACCGACGCCGTCGTCGTGCCGCGTTCCTCCCAGCCGACCGTCGACTGCACGCCGATGATCAGCGGGAGTTGGAAGAGGCCCAGGGCGCCGCCCAGCAGGAGCATCAGCAGGGCCGGCTGCCAGGGCTCACCGGGGTAGGGCAGGAAGGGGAAGGCCAGCAGGATCAGGGTCGCGGTGCCGATGCCGAGCATCGCGGTGTTGCGGAAGCCGATCCGCCCGTAGACGTGCTGGCTGAACGCCGCCGACACCGGCCAGCTCAACGTCCACACGGAGAGCACGAATCCGGCGGCGACGGGCGCCAGGCCGAGGACCGCCTGCGCGTACGTGGGCAGGAACACCGTGGGGGCGACCATGAGCAGTCCCAGTGCGCCGAGCGCCAGGTTGACGGCCGCGATCGTGCGGCGCCGCCACACCCACCCGGGGATGATCGGCTCGGCCGCCCGGCGCTCGATCACGACCACGGCACCGATCAGCGCGAGTCCCGTACCGAACAGGGCGAGCGAAGGGGCCGACAGCCAGTCCCAGGCGACCCCGCCCTGCACCAGCGCGGTGAGCAGCACACCGCCGCAGGCGAAGACGGCCAGCGCGCCCGCCCAGTCGATCCGGGGGCGGCGGCCGGAGGACTCCCGTACCGGCTCGTGCAGATGGCGGACGATCAGCCACAGCGCCAGCGCGCCGATCGGCAGGTTGATGAGGAAGATCCAGCGCCAGTCGGCGTACGCGGCGAGAACCCCGCCGAGGGAGGGGCCCGCGATCGCCGAGGTCGCCCACACCGTGGACAGCTTGGCCTGGATCTTGGGGCGCTCCTTGAGCGGGTACAGGTCCGCGGCGAGCGTCTGCACCGTGCCCTGCAGCGCGCCGCCGCCCAGGCCCTGCACGATCCGGAAGGCGATGAGCGCGGCCATGTTCCAGGCGGTGGCGCACAGCAGTGAGCCGAGGAGGAAGACGGCGGCGCCCGCGACGAGGACCGGCTTGCGGCCGAAGGTGTCGGAGAGCTTCCCGTACACCGGCAGGGTGACCGTCACCGCGAGCAGATAGCCCGAGAACAGCCAGGAGAAGACGGAGAAGCCGCCGAGGTCGCCGACGATCTGCGGTACCGCCGTGGAGACGATGGTGGAGTCGAGCGCGGCCAGCGCCATGGAGAGCATCAGGGCGGCGACGACGGCACCCCTGCGGCTGCGCGAGGCCGCCGGGTGCTGCGTCGCCGCGGCCCGTATTCCGGTGTCCCCCTGGCCCACTGGAGCGCCCCCCTGATCGGTTCCCCCTGCAACCATCCGCCGTCCCCCACCATCTCACTTGACCTTCACGTAGCGGGAGGGTGGACGCTGACCGGGTCCGAGGGTGGAGGCAACCCCGAGAGGGACTCCACCGAAGGGTGGACTGCCCCTAGGGGTCTCTCCCCACTAGGGCTCGGGGGGTGGTCGTACCGGCGGAGGACGAGACGGGCCGGGGCCGTCCTTAACCTGGCTTTATGCCGCTGAGGGCGGTGGACCGGACCCACGGGGGTGGGGTTTTCCCCCGTAGAAGACTGCGCTGGGCACCAGCGCGCCGGACCACCCCTCGCCACCAGACTTACCGACGTAGCGAAGAGCACTTCATCCGCTGACCGACATAGGAGATACACCGTGACATCGGCTGTGACCATTCCCAGGCACGGGGGCACTGGAGGGCGTACGGCCGTTGCCGCGCGGGCGCGGCAGGTCGTCAAGGCGTACGGGTCCGGGGAGACGCGGGTCGTCGCCCTGGACCAGGTCGACGTGGACATCGCGCGGGGGCAGTTCACCGCGATCATGGGCCCCTCGGGGTCCGGCAAGTCCACGCTGATGCACTGCCTCGCCGGACTCGACACCGTCACCTCCGGCCAGATCCACCTCGACGAGACCGAGATCACCAGGCTCAAGGACAAGAAGCTCACGCAGCTGCGCCGGGACCGGATCGGGTTCATCTTCCAGGCGTTCAACCTGCTGCCGACGCTGAACGCGATAGAGAACATCACGCTGCCGATGGACATCGCGGGCCGCAAGCCGGACAAGGGCTGGCTCAACCAGGTCGTGGAGACCGTCGGGCTCGCCGACCGCCTCAAGCACCGGCCCAGTCAGCTCTCCGGCGGCCAGCAGCAGCGCGTCGCGGTGGCGCGGGCACTCGCCGCGCGGCCCGAGATCATCTTCGGGGACGAGCCGACCGGAAACCTCGACTCCCGGGCGGGCGCCGAGGTGCTGGGCTTCCTGCGCCGCTCGGTGGACGAGCTCGGCCAGACCATCGTGATCGTGACGCACGACCCGGTGGCGGCCTCGTACTCGGACCGCGTGCTGTACCTCGCCGACGGCCGGATCGTCGACGAGATGTACCAGCCGACGGCCGATCAGGTCCTCGACCGCATGAAGGACTTCGACGCGCGGGGGCGTACGTCATGACCGTCCTGAAGACGTCGATGCGCAACTTCTTCGCGCACAAGGGGCGGATGGCGCTGTCGGCGGTCGCGGTGCTGCTGTCCGTGGCCTTCGTCTGCGGCACGCTGGTGTTCACCGACACCATGAACACGACGTTCGACAAGCTGTTCGCCGCCACCTCCTCCGACGTGACCGTCTCGCCGAAGGCGGTCAAGAGCGACAGCACCCCGCAGAACGGCAGGCCCGACTCGCTGCCCGCCTCGGTCCTGGAGCGGGCCAAGAAGGCGGAGGGCGTCAAGTACGCCGAGGGCGCGGTCAGTTCGATGAACGTGACCGTCGTCAACAGCGCCAACAAGAACATGGGGTCGAGCACCGGGGCCCCGACGATCGCCGGCAACTGGACGCGCAACGATCTGCGTTCGATGGAGATCACCTCCGGTCACGTCCCGCGCGGGCCGACCGAGACGATGGTCGACGCCGACACCGCCGACAAGCACCACCTCAAGCTCGGCGACGAACTGCGCACCATCGCCGTCACCGGTGACTTCAAGGCCCGGATCGTCGGCATCGCCACCTTCAAGGTGACCAACCCCGGTGCCGCCGTCGTCTACTTCGACACCGCCACCGCCCAGCGCGAACTGCTCGGCGCCACCGGCCGGTTCACCAACATCAACCTCTCCGCCGCCACCGGTGTCACCAACGACACGCTCAAGCAGAACGTCATCTCCTCGATCGGCGCCGGCGCGTACAAGGTGCAGACGCAGAAGGAGTACGCCGACGAGAACCGCTCCGGCGTCGGCTCCTTCATGGACGTCATCAAGTACGCCATGCTCGGCTTCGCCGGGATCGCCTTCCTGGTCGGCATCTTCCTGATCATCAACACCTTCTCCATGCTGGTCGCCCAGCGCACCCGCGAGATCGGCCTGATGCGGGCGATCGGCTCGTCCCGCAAGCAGGTCAACCGGTCCGTCCTGGTCGAGGCGACCCTGCTCGGCGTCTTCGGCTCGATCCTCGGCGTCGGCGCGGGCGTCGGCCTCGCGGTCGGCCTGATGAAGCTCATGTCGGCGGCGGGCATGGACCTGTCCACCCGCGATCTGACGGTCAAGGCGACCACCCCGGTCATCGGACTCGTGCTCGGTGTCGTGGTCACCGTCCTCGCCGCCTATCTGCCCGCCCGCCGGGCCGGCAAGGTCTCCCCGATGGCCGCGCTGCGCGACGCCGGTACACCGGCGGACGGCAAGGCCGGTCTCGTCCGCGGCATCATCGGCCTGGTCCTCACCGGCGCCGGAACCTTCGCGCTCTTCACGGCGGCCCATGCCGACAAGGCGAGCGACGGTTCGCTGGTGCTGGGCGCGGGAGTCGTCCTGACCCTGATCGGGTTCGTCATCATCGGCCCGCTGCTCGCGGGCGGTGTCGTCCGGGTCATCAGCGCGGTGCTGCTGCGCTTCTTCGGCCCCGTCGGACGGATGGCGGAGCGCAACGCGCTGCGCAACCCGCGCCGCACCGGAGCCACCGGCGCGGCCCTGATGATCGGCCTCGCGCTGGTCGCCTGCCTGTCGGTCGTCGGCTCGTCCATGGTCGCCTCCGCGACCGACGAGCTCGACAAGACGGTCGGCACCGACTTCATCATCCAGGGCAACCAGCGGATCGTCCCGCAGGCGGCCAAGGCCATCGAGACGACACCCGGCCTGACGCGCGTCACCCACTACCGGGACCTGGAAGCCAAACTGACCACCCCTGACGGCGCGTCGGACACGCAGGGTGTTACGGCCGCCGACCCCACCTACCCGCAGGACCTGCGCCGCAAGACCACGGCCGGTGACCTGAACGCCGCCTACGGCAAGGACTCCATGTCCGTCGGCTCGAAGTTCGCCACCCAGCACCACGTCAAGGTCGGCGACACGCTGACCGTCGCCTTCAAGGGCGGCAGCACGGCGAAGCTCAAGGTCGCCGCGATCACATCCGACGACGGGGTCATCGACCAGGGCGCGCGCTACACCAGCACCGAGACCATGCGCACATACCTCCCGGCCAACCGGATCCCGCCGGACCAGATCATGTTCGCCAGCGCCAAGAAGGGCCAGGAGAAGCAGGCGTACGCGGCCCTGAAGAAGTCCATGGAGCCCTACCCGCAGTACCAGGTCCGCGACCAGACCGACTACAAGCAGGAACTCAAGGACCAGATCGGCCAGCTCCTGAACATGGTCTACGGCCTGCTCGCCCTCGCGATCGTCGTCGCCGTCCTCGGCGTCATCAACACCCTCGCCCTGTCGGTGGTGGAGCGGACCCGCGAGATCGGCCTGATGCGCGCCATCGGGATGTCCCGCCGCCAGCTGCGCCGCATGATCCGCCTGGAGTCGGTCGTCATCGCCCTCTTCGGCGCGCTGCTCGGCCTCGGCCTGGGCATGGGCTGGGGCGCCACCGCCCAGAAGCTCCTCGCCCTGGAAGGCCTGAAGGTCCTGGAGATCCCCTGGCCGACCATCATCGGGGTCTTCATCGGCTCGGCGTTCGTGGGCCTGTTCGCCGCCCTGATCCCGGCGTTCCGGGCGGGCCGGATGAACGTACTGAACGCCATCGCCACCGACTAGCCGACGGCAGCAGCCGCCGCGAAGCCACCGTATACGGGGGTTACGGGGGACGGGCCCGGCCCAGGAGGACATCACCTCCTGGGCCGGGCCCGCGGCCGTACGCGGTGCGTCAGGTGTGTCCGGTGCGCCGCTCCAGGAGTACGTAGCCGTAGGCGGCGCCCACGACGTCGTACGCGGCGTGGGGGTGCAGACGGCCGGCGTACGCCTGGACGTCCTGGACCGAGTGGTCGGAGTCGTCGAGGGCGATGAAGTCCGGGGTGAGGCCACCGGTGCCGCCCGTCCAGAAGACCCGGCAGCGCGCGACGAGCCGACTGCTCGGGCCGACGTTCGCCTCGACGCTCGCCCCGTCCGGGATGCGCGCCAGCAGCCGTTCGACGGCACTCACGCGCGCGGGCTTGCGATACGCGGCGGGCTCGCCCAGCACGGACAGCGGGAGCGAGGGCGTCAGCGCGAGCGCGGCCGCGACGACGGCCGTGGGCAGGTGCAGCGCGTACGAGCGCAGCCACGGACGCGGGCTCCAGCGGGCCCGGGAGAGCGCGTCGGCGAGGGCGAGGGACAGGACCGGCATCAGGACGGCGCTGTAGTGCCAGTCCGTGCCCCAGTAGTGCGGGTCGCAGGAGAGGAAACGCCAGCCCAGGGTCGGCAGGGCGACCAGGAGGAGCGGGGAGCGCAGGGCCAGCAGACCGGTGGTGGGGATCAGCAGCCAGGCGAGGGTGCGGAGTTTGGTGGCCAGGCCGTCGAGGGGATCACCGCCGGCCTTGTTCCAGTAGGTGTAGGTGTCCGCGGTGCTGAAGGCAGGGATCACCACCGTGAAGGTGAGCACTGCGGCCAGTACTCCGAGGACGGCGGCCCCGAGCGCGTACAGGGCCGTACGCGGAGCGGGCTTCCGGGCCCGCACGGCCACGACCAGGGCGATCGCGGCCAGGGTGAGCCCGAGGTCCTCCTTGACGAGGACCAACGGGAACGCCCACAGCAGGGCCGCGCGCCACCGTCGCTCCAGGACCGCCTCCAGGGAGAAGGCGATCAGCGGGACGGCGAAGCAGATCTCGTGGAAGTCGAAGTCGACGGCGCGCTGGATCCCCCACGACAGCCCGTACGCGAGACCCAGTGCGAAACCCCGGGAGCGGCCGAGGAGCCGGGCGGCGGCGCGGGTGACCGGGACCGCGGACAGGGCCAGCAGCGCGGCCTGGGCGACGAGGAGGGTGACCGGGGTGGGGAAGAGACGGTAGGCGGGCGCGAGGAGGGCGGTGACCGGGCTGAAGTGGTCGCCGAGGAGGTTGCTGCCCGGGCCCCTGAGATCGGCGACGGGGGCGCGCAGGTGGGCGTACGCGCGGACGGCCTGCTCGAAGATGCCGAGGTCCCAGGAACGGGTCGCCAGATGCCGCCAGCGGCAGACCGACAGGGTCGCGTACGCGGTGAAGAGCAGGACCGCCAGGAGCTGGGGGTCGCGCAGGCGCCGGTCACGGACGAGGACTGCCGTGACCGGCGGGGGTATGGGGGCGCTGTCGGTTCTTGGGAGGCCGGCGGTGGCGGTGGCGGTGGCGGTGTCGGCGGGGGTCGGGTTCGAGCTCATGCGGCTCCCGGTACGTGATCACATGTCACGGGGTATACGCCGGGGACGTGGGGTGTGGTTGACGGTTCGGGGTGTGGTGCGGCTCACTTCCCGTGCGTGGGGTGGGCGCGGGAGATCGCCGGTCTGCGGGCCGGCGGGGGCTGGGCGCGCGGTTCCGTGCGTCTTTGAAGAGACGCTCCTGGAGACGGGCCTGCGAACCGGGCCCGGAGCCGTCCACCTCGTGCGTCTCACAGGGAGCGCGGCGCCGTCGTAGGCTGGACAACCCCGGCCCGTCGAGACGTGTCGGGCGGTTCGCGTTGCCCTCTCTCCGGGATGGAAGCCCTTCATGAGCCTGCACGGTCTGCTAGACGCCGTCGTCAAGGACGCCGCCCTCGCGGAAGCGGTGAAGGCCGCCACCGACGGCAACCGGATGCACATCGACCTGGTCGGCCCGCCCGCCGCCCGCCCCTTCGCGGTGGCGGCCCTGGCCCGCGACGCCGGCCGCCCCGTACTGGCCGTGACGGCGACGGGACGCGAGGCCGAGGACCTGGCCGCGGCGCTCAGGTCCCTCCTCCCGGCCGACACGGTCGCGGAGTACCCGTCGTGGGAGACGCTCCCGCACGAGCGGCTCTCCCCCCGCTCGGACACCGTCGGCCGCCGTCTCGCCGTGCTGCGCCGCCTGGCGCACCCGCGCCCCGACGACCCCGAGACCGGCCCCGTGTCGGTCGTCGTCGCCCCGGTGCGCTCGGTGCTGCAACCGCAGGTCAAGGGCCTGGGAGACCTGGAGCCTGTCGCGCTGCGGACGGGCCAGAGCGCAGACCTGGGCAGGATCGTCGAGGCGCTCGCGGCAGCCGCGTACTCCCGGGTCGAGCTCGTCGAGAAGCGCGGCGAGTTCGCCGTACGCGGCGGCATCCTGGACGTCTTCCCGCCCACCGAGGAGCACCCCCTCCGGGTGGAGTTCTGGGGTGACGACGTCGAGGAGATCCGTTACTTCAAGGTCGCCGACCAGCGCTCCCTCGAAGTCGCCGAGCACGGACTGTGGGCGCCACCCTGCCGCGAGCTGCTCCTGACGGACGAGGTGCGGGAGCGGGCGGCCCGGCTCGCCGAGGAACACCCCGAGCTGGGCGAACTGCTCGGCAAGATCGCCGAGGGCATCGCCGTGGAAGGCATGGAGTCACTGGCTCCGGTCCTCGTCGACGACATGGAACTGCTGCTCGACGTCCTGCCCAAGGGCTCGATGGCCGTCGTCTGCGACCCGGAGCGGGTGCGGACGCGGGCCGCGGACCTGGTGGCGACCTCGCAGGAGTTCCTGCAAGCCTCCTGGGCGGCGACGGCCGGGGGCGGCGAGGCCCCCATCGACGTCGGCGCGGCCTCCCTGTGGGCCATCGCGGACGTCCGCGACCGGGCCCGCGAGCTGGACATGATGTGGTGGTCGGTGTCGCCGTTCGCGGCCGACGAGGAGCTGGACGCGGACACCCTCAAGCTCGGCATGCACGCTCCCGAGACCTACCGCGGCGACACGGCCAGGGCGCTCGCCGACACCAAGGGCTGGCTCGCGGACGGCTGGCGCACGGTGTACGTCACCGAGGCGCACGGCCCCGCCGCCCGTACCGTCGAGGTCCTCGGCGGCGAGGGCATCGCGGCCCGCCTCGACGCGGAGCTGACCGAGCTGACGCCCGCCGTGGTGCAGGTCGCGTGCGGTTCGATCGACTACGGCTTCGTGGACCCGGCACTCAAGCTCGCCGTCCTCACGGAGACCGACCTCTCCGGCCAGAAGGCGGCCGGCAAGGACGGCGCGCGCATGCCGGCCCGCCGCCGCAAGACCATCGACCCCCTCACGCTCGAAGCCGGCGACTACATCGTGCACGAGCAGCACGGTGTCGGCCGCTACATCGAGATGGTGCAGCGGACCGTCCAGGGCGCGACGCGCGAATACCTGGTCGTGGAGTACGCCCCGGCCAAGCGCGGCCAGCCCGGCGACCGCCTCTACATCCCCACCGACCAGCTGGAACAGATCACGAAGTACGTCGGCGGCGAGGCCCCCACCCTGCACCGCCTGGGCGGCGCCGACTGGACGAAGACCAAGGCGCGCGCCAAGAAGGCGGTCAAGGAGATCGCGGCGGACCTGATCAAGCTGTACAGCGCGCGCATGGCGGCGCCCGGTCACGCCTTCGGTTCCGACACTCCTTGGCAGCGCGAACTGGAGGACGCCTTCCCGTACGCGGAGACCCCCGACCAGCTCACGACCATCGCCGAGGTCAAGGAGGACATGGAGAAGACGGTCCCGATGGACCGCCTGATCTGCGGCGACGTCGGCTACGGCAAGACGGAGATCGCGGTCCGCGCGGCCTTCAAGGCGGTGCAGGACGGCAAGCAGGTCGCGGTCCTGGTGCCGACGACGCTGCTGGTGCAGCAGCACTTCGGCACCTTCTCCGAGCGCTACTCGCAGTTCCCGGTGAACGTCCGCGCCCTGTCCCGCTTCCAGACCGACACGGAGGCGAAGGCCGTCCTGGAGGGCCTGCGGGACGGCGCGGTGGACGTCGTCATCGGCACCCACCGGCTGTTCTCCGCCGAGACCAAGTTCAAGGACCTGGGCCTGGTCATCGTCGACGAGGAGCAGCGCTTCGGCGTCGAGCACAAGGAGCAGCTGAAGAAGCTGCGCGCCAACGTGGACGTCCTGACGATGTCCGCCACCCCCATTCCCCGTACGCTCGAAATGGCGGTGACGGGCATCCGGGAGATGTCCACGATCACCACCCCGCCGGAGGAGCGGCACCCGGTGCTGACCTTCGTCGGCCCGTACGAGGAGAAGCAGATCGGCGCGGCCGTCCGCCGTGAACTGCTGCGCGAGGGCCAGGTCTTCTACATCCACAACCGGGTCGAGTCGATCGACCGGGCGGCGGCGCGGCTGCGTGAGATCGTCCCCGAGGCGCGTATCGCGACGGCGCACGGCCAGATGGGCGAGCAGGCTCTGGAGCAGGTGGTCGTCGACTTCTGGGAGAAGCGGTTCGACGTGCTCGTGTCGACCACGATCGTCGAATCCGGCATCGACATCTCCAACGCCAACACGCTGATCGTGGAGCGCGGCGACAACTTCGGCCTCTCGCAGCTGCACCAGCTGCGCGGCCGGGTGGGCCGAGGCCGTGAGCGCGGCTACGCCTACTTCCTGTACCCGCCGGAGAAGCCCCTGACGGAGACCGCGCACGAGCGGCTCGCGACCATCGCCCAGCACACGGAGATGGGCGCGGGCATGTACGTGGCGATGAAGGACCTGGAGATCCGTGGCGCGGGCAATCTGCTCGGCGGCGAGCAGTCGGGCCACATCGCGGGCGTCGGCTTCGACCTGTACGTCCGTATGGTCGGCGAGGCGGTCGCGGACTACCGGGCCTCCCTGGAAGGCGGGGTCGAGGAGGAGCCGCCCCTGGAGGTCAAGATCGAGCTGCCGGTCGACGCGCACGTCCCGCACGACTACGCGCCGGGTGAGCGGCTGCGTCTGCAGGCCTACCGCGCCATCGCCTCCGCCAACACGGAGGAGGACGTCAAGGCCGTACGCGAGGAACTCACCGACCGCTACGGCAAGCTGCCCGAGCCGGTGGAGAACCTGCTGCTCGTCGCGGGCCTGCGGATGCTCGCGCGGGCGTGCGGCGTCGGCGAGGTCGTGCTTCAGGGCAACAACATCCGCTTCGCACCGGCGGAGTTGCGCGAGTCCCAGGAACTGCGCCTCAAGCGGCTCTACCCGGGCACGGTCATCAAGCCGGCCGCCCACCAGCTCCTCGTACCCCGCCCGAAGACGGCGAAGGTGGGCGGGAAGCCGTTGGTCGGGCGGGAGTTGCTGGGGTGGACCGGGGAGTTCCTGGCGACGATTCTCGGGTCGTAGAGGTCGTAGAGGTCGTAGAGGTCGTAGAGGTGGTAGAGGTCGTGCGGAGGCGTAGAGGCCGTAGGGAGTCGTAGCGGCCGGTGGTGGAGGCCGGGCTCACGCCGACGGTGGCTGGAACAGCATCCCCGTCAGGGTGCGGAAGACCTCCTCGGGGTCCTGGTCGCCGACCGCGCCGTCCAGGTTGTGGCCGAGGAGCAGCGTGGCGAAGCCGTGGGCCAGGGACCAGGCGGCGACTCCGGCGAGGCGGGGGTCGGTGCCGGGTTCCTGCACCCGGTCGGAGACGGCCTGGCGCAGGCGGTCCGCGGTCAGGGCGCGGGCCGTGGTCAGCTCCAGGTCGTTCTCGCGCAGCAGCTCCGGCGTGAACATCACCTGGAAGTGCGCGGGGTGCTCACGCGCGAAACGTACGTAGTGGACGCCCGCGTCCCGTAGGTCCGTGGCCTCGGTGAGCGTGGCCGACAGCAGCGCGTGGCCCTCGGCCGCGATCGCCGTGAGCAGGCCGGTGCGGTCCTTGAAGTGGTGGGCCGGAGCCGCGTGCGAGACGCCGGCCCGGCGGGCCAGGTCGCGCAGACTCAGCGCGGACGGGCCTTCGGCGGCGATGACGTCGAGCGCGGCGCTCAGGATCGCGCGACGCAGATCGCCGTGGTGATAGGGGCGTTCGGGAGTGGTCTTCGCGGTCTCCATGGTCATCAGCGTACGCGGAATCTAGGCATTGACAAGTTCGGCGGGGTCGGGCAATCTTGTCAGTGTCAAGTTATCGCGTGGGTGGGAACGGGACGAGGGGGTTCGTCATGTCGGAGCGCGGTAGTGAGGTGGCCGGGATGGAGACCGGGGGCGGGATCGAGCTCGGTGAGGTGCGTCGGCTGTGGCACCTGCTGGAGCCCCTGCACGCGGTGCTCTACTTCGCGCCGGAGATCTTCGAGGAGTCGGCCGCGCTCGGGTACGCCGGGTCGGCGCAGGAGCGCTGGCCGACGTACTTCCCCTTCCGCGCCGCGCCGTTGGGGGCGGTCGGGAGCGAGCGCGTGTCCTCCGCCTTCTACAGCTTCAGCCCGCGGATGGTCGCCGCGCACATGGACTCGGCGTGGGACACCGCGAGCCCCGCGGACGTGCTGAAGGCGAGGGAGCGGGGCATGGACCGGGCGTGCCGCGCGATATTCGGCGACCGCGCGGCGAGCCCCGAACTCATCGAGGCCGCAGGGCTGTTGCGCCGCGCCGCCGAGGCCGCGAACACCGCGGGCCGGCCCATGGCCGCGGCCAACGCGGAGCCGGCGTGGCCGGTCGCCCCGCACCTCCAGGTGTGGCATGCGGCGACGATCCTGCGTGAGCACCGGGGCGACGGACACCTCGCGGCGCTGCTCGTCGCCGGGCTCGACCCCGTCGAAGCGCTCGTGTCCTTCGCGGCGATCGGTGCGGCCTCCGTCGAGCGCTTCGAGAGCCGCGGCTGGAGCCCACGGGAGTGGAGCGCCGCCCGCGAACGCCTCGCCGCGCGCGGCCTCGTGACCGAATCCGGCGCCGTCACACCCGCGGGCCGCGAGCTCCGCGCCGAGGTCGAACGCCACACGGACGAACTGGCCGCCGCCCCCTGGCTCGCCCTCACCCCTGCCGACCGGGGCCGACTGACCGAGCTGCTCGGCGAGTTCTGGGTCGCTGTGCTGGGTTCGGGGCTGCTGCCTTCGGAGTCCACGTTGGGGATCGGGAAGGTGTAACGGGAGGGTGTGAGGGCGCGAGGGTGTGGGGGTGTGAGGGTGCGGGCGTGAGAGCGGGTGTCGCCGGGGCGACGCAGGTGAAGCCGCCCGCGGGAGTGGGGCTTCGCGGACGGCCTCGGTGTCACGGTCGATCGGTGGGTGTGTCGTGCCTCGCGCGTCTGCGCGGCTACGGCTGATCGGGGTCTACGGCTGATCGGGCCGGTCGGTCGGTTCGCGGTCCATGCCCATCGCGCCCTCGGCCTTCTGCTGGGCGTCGTCGACCTGGTCCGTGTACTTGTTGCCCGTCTTCTCGTTGATCTCCCGTTCCCCGGCGTCGGACATGTCCTTGCCCTTGGACTTCGCCTGATCCTTGAATCTGTCGAAGATGCCCATGCGGGAGCTCCTTCCGGAGGTGTGTCACCACCGACGATACGCCCGGCGTGCACCTATTGCCCGTTGAAGGAGGGTATGGGCTGGGCATGCCCGCCGCTACCGTGGGCACCAGGGAAACGCGCCCTGTGCAGGGCGGGCCCGGGGAACAAAGGGGAGGGGCGTCGTGGTGCGTCTGAGGGGTGGGGCGGCGGCTGCCGCACTGGTGCTGTTCGTCGTCGGCGCGGGGGTCAGCGGCTGCAAGAAGGACACCACGGGCTCGGCCGGCCCGCAGGGCACGGCGGCCGGCGGCGCCGCGCTCAGCGCCGTGGACTCGCTGACCGTCAAGGGGCGCGCGCCCAAGACGGGCTACAGCAGGGAGAGGTTCGGCACGGCCTGGGCCGACACGGACTCCAACAAGTGCGACACCCGCGACGACATCCTCAAGCGGGACCTGAAGAACGTGAAGTTCACCGGTGGCACCTGCAAGGTTGTCTCCGGGGCGCTCGACCCGGACCCGTACTCCGGCAAGGAAGTGACATACAAGCGTGGCCGCAGCCTGGTGGACATAGACCACCTCGTCGCACTCTCGGACGCCTGGCAGAAGGGCGCCAAGTACTGGGACGCGAGCAAGCGGATAGCGCTGGCCAACGACCCGCTCAACCTGCTGTCCGTCGACGCGAGCACCAACCGCAGCAAGGGCGACGGCGACACCGCGACCTGGCTCCCGCCCAACAAGGGGTACCGCTGCACGTATGTGGCCGCGCAGGTGGCCGTGAAGAAGAAGTACGGGTTGTGGGTCACCGACGGGGAGAAGGCCGCGATGAAGAAGGTGCTCTCCGAGTGCCCCGGCCAGAAGCTTCCCTCGGGCGGCAATCCGACCCAGGCGCCGAAGCGGTTCACCGCCAACTGACGCTGTTTCATACTGCTCGGCGCAAGAGCGAGATGACGAGAATCTGTCAAGAAGGTGAGGAGCCCGCAAAAAAGTTCACAAGCAGCAAAGGGGCGAGTCGAAACAAGTCGACTTGGTTCAGCAAGATCCGGTCAAGCTAAGGCCAAAAACGTTCCTCGAGCCTGTCCGCGGCATGTTCACAACAGTCAAGATCAGCGGGTTTTCTGTGCTTCTCCTGCGCGTTCCCCCTGCCTGATCTCTCTTGACTGTTGGAGTCGAAGCCGTGCGCATTCGGCCTGCCCGCCGTTCCCGCCAGCCCCGTCGTCCCGTCAGCCGTATGCACCGCATCCGGCGGCAGGTGGCCATGGTCGCCCTGACGGCGCTCGCAATGATGCTGACGACCCAGCAGGCAGTGGCCGACGGCCGCGAGTTGGGCCAGGTGTCCCTCTCGATGCCGAGTCTGTCCTCCGTGATGGCCTGGTTCCAGGACCCGCACTGGGGCCGGATCCCGCACCAGAAGTCGGGCACCGCGGCCGGGCACGCCCACCACGTCTCCGCGAAGACGACCGACGCCAAGCGCGGTGTGGGCAGGGCGCCGGGCAAGGGGAGGGGTGAGCTCGCCGCCTACCAGCCGCACAAGCCCGCCGTTCAGCAGGGCAAGAGCCGCGGCGGCGGCACCTACAACCCCAAGACCAGCAAGCGCAACGCGGCCAAGTCCTCGCGCACCGACACCGTCTACGACAACGCCGACGGCAGCACCACCCGCCGAATATCCCCGACGCCCGTCAACTACCAGGTGGGGAAGGGGAGATGGGCACCGATCGATGTGGACGTGAGAGCCGGTCCCGACGGCCGCTGGCACGAGAAGGCCAACTCCGTCGGTGTCGACTTCGGCGCCAAGGCCGGTGACTCCGGCCTCGTCTCCTTCGCCGCCGACAGCGCGCACTCCCTTTCCTACGGACTCAAGGGCGCGGCCTCCGTCAAGGGCACGGCGGACGGCTCGCGCGTCACGTACGAGAACGCCCTGACGGACACCGACCTCCAGGTCGCCCCCACCGCGACCGGGGTCAAGGACGCGGTCGTCCTGCGTTCCGCCGACGCGGGCAACAGCTGGACCTTCCCCCTGGACCTCAAGGGCCTCACGCCCGTCCAGACCAAGAGCGGGTCGATCGACCTGCGTGACTCCACCGGCAAGACCGTCGAGCGCATCCCCGCGTCGTACGCCTACGACTCGAAGGTGAACCCGCGCTCCGGGGACCCGGCCACCACCCACGACGTCAGCACCGAGCTCGTCCACGACAAGGACGGCTACGCGCTGAAGGTGACCCTCGACGACAGCTGGCTGCACGACCCGCGCCGTGTCTTCCCGGTCACCGTCGACCCGCAGGTCACGGACGGCTGGACCACCACCTACGCCGAGTCCGGGTCCGGCAACAACGTCGACCACTCCTACGAGCAGACCGTCAAGGTCGGCTCCTACGACTCCGGCACCCACTCCGCGGTCAGCTACGTCAACCACTGGGACACCGCCTGGGACGGCAGCGGTGTCACCGTCTCCTCCGCGACCCTGCACCTCTTCGACACCTGGGCCGCCACCTGCACCGCCGAGCGTTTCGACGTCGCGCTGGTGACGAAGGCCTGGACCCCGGAGGGCGTCACCAGCTACCCGGGGCCGACGTACGGCTCCTCGATCGGCAACGCGACGCCGAGCGTGCCCAACGCCTGCGCCAACACCGGCGCCGACCGCTCCGTCGGCGACAACGTGAGCGTCTCCCTGTCCACGTCCGCCATCCAGGGCTGGATGAGCGGCACCACCGCCGACTACGGCCTCGCGCTCTACGCGTCGACGACCGACAACCTGCACTGGAAGCAGTTCGGCTCCTTCAACGACCCCGGGCTCGGCCCGTACATCGTGGTCACCTACACGGGTAACACGGCGCCGCAGCTGTACGAGCAGTTCCCCGCCGACAACGCGGTCGTGGGCACCACCACCCCCGAGCTGACCGCCTGGGCGGGCGGCGCCAACTCCAGCAGCGGCAGCAGCAACCAGTACGTCTTCAAGGTCTACGACGCGACCAACACGCAGGTCGCCACGTCCGGTCTGATCTCCACCGGCGACTGGACGGTCCCGGCGGGCAAGCTGGCCTGGGGCAAGCCGTACACGTGGACGGTTCAGGCGTACGACGCCACCACCGCTCTGTACTCGACGGCGGAACCGTACGCGCTCTCGGTCCAGGTGCCGCAACCCGTGATCACCTCGGGTCTGTCGCAGAACAGCAGTGACCACGGCTTCGACGCGTCGATCGGCAACTACACCACCTCCGACACCGACGCCTCGATCTCCACCGTCGGCCCCTCGCTGGACGTGGAGCGCGACTACAACTCCCGCGACCCGCGCTGGACCGGCGCGTTCGGGTCCGGCTGGTCGAGCATCTTCGACGCGCGGGCGACCGAGCAGTACATGGCGTCGGGCGCGGTCTCCAGTGTCAACGTCACCTACCCGGACGGTTCGCAGGTCGGGTACGGCAAGAACAGCGACGGTACGTTCACCCCGGGCAACGGACGGTTCGCCACCTTCACCACGGTCACGGGCGGCGGCTACAAGCTGACCGACAAGGACGACACGGTCTACACGTTCACCCAGCCCCTGGGGTCGGGCGCGTACGGTCTGATCTCCGTGACGGACGCCAACGGGCGGTCCATCACCCTCACCTGGACCAGCGGCCACATCACGAAGATGACGTCCGCGGTCTCCACCCGTTCGCTCAACCTGACCTGGTTCACGCCGTCCGGCGCGTCGGCAGCGCACGTCCAGACCGTCGTCACCGACCCGGTCACCGCGGGTGACTCCTCCACCGCGCAGACCTGGACGTACGGCTACACCGGCGACCAGCTCACCAAGGTGTGCTCGCCGCTGTCGACGACCAAGTGCACGACGTACGGCTACACGAGCGGCTCGCAGTACCAGAACGCCTCGCTCGACCTCGACCCGCACGCCATGTGGCCGCTGTCGGAGTCCTCGGGCGCGACGACCGCCAAGGACGCCGTCCTCGCAGGTGAGGGCACCGACAACGCGACCTACGAGAACGTGACGACGGGCCAGAGCGGTGGCCCGCTCACCGGTTCCTCCACCACCGTCGCCTCCTTCAACGGCACCTCCTCCGACGTCTCGCTGCCGAAGAACACCGGCAACGACACCGACTCCGGCGCGCTCTCGCTCTGGTTCAAGACCTCCGCGGGCCCCGGCGTCCTGTACTCGTACGCCTCCCAGCCCATCGGCTCCGGACAGGCCGCGGGCTTCTACACCCCCTCGGTCTACGTCGGCACCGACGGCAAGCTGAACGCCGAGTTCTGGTACAGCGGCGGCATCAACCCGATCGTCACGACCGCGTCGGTCGCCGACGGCAAGTGGCATCACGTGGTGCTGTCGGCCGCGGGCAACTCGCAGACGCTGTACGTCGACAACGCGAAGATCGGCTCGCGCACCGGCACCGTCTCCATCCAGAGCGCGGTCGCCTTCGGCAAGAACCAGTCCTTCAACTACCTCGGCACCGGCTTCCTCGGCGGGAACTGGCCCGACGAGCCGCACCAGAGCTCCACCGAGAAGACCGGCTACGCCACCTACTTCAACGGCTCGGTCGCGGACGCCGCCTGGTACGGCCGCCCGCTGGTCGCCGCCGACGTCAACGCCCTCTACCAGTACGGCACCCACGCGGCGAGCCTGCTGACCTCCATCACCCGGCCCTCCGGCAAGACGTACGCGGCCATGCAGTACGACCCGGGCACCACCACCCTCACCCAGCTCACCGACGAGAACGGCGGCGTCTGGAAGCTCGGGGCGCCCACGGTCACCGGCTCCAGCCAGACCTACCGGGGCGCGGTCCTAGGCGCGGCGCCCGCGGGCTACTTCCGTCTCGGTGAGGCGGCCGGCGCGACCACCGCCGTCGACGAGGTGCGCGGCGGCAACGGCACCTACAGCGCGGTGACGCTCGGCGCGACGGGACCGTTCAGCGACCAGAAGGCGTCGACGTTCAACGGCAGTACCTCGTACGTCGAGGTGCCCGCAGCGACGCTGCACGCCACCAGCGACCGCAGCGTCGAGCTCTGGTTCAAGACCGCGGCGCAGGGCGTCATCGTCGGCGACCAGTCGGTGGCCGTCGGTGGTGCGAGCGCCGCGTCGGGCACGTACAGCCCGTTGTTGTACGTCGGCACCGACAACAAACTGCACGGCCACTTCTGGTCCGTCAGCGGCTCCGGCACCGCCGACTTCGGCTCCACCGGCACGGTCACGGACAACGCCTGGCACCACGTCGCGCTCACCGTGTCCGGCGCCACCCAGACCCTCTACCTGGACGGCGTCCAGCAGGACACCTTCTCCGGTACGCCGAACGACCAGTCCAACTCGCACCTCTACATAGGCGCCGGCTTCGCCAAGGGCTGGCTCGACTCGCCCGCCGACGTCAGCCACTTCACCGGTTCGATCGCCGACGTCGCCCTCTACCACTCGGGGCTCACCGCGCAGGACGTCGCGGCCCACATGGAGGCGGCGAAGAACTCCACCGGCCTCCTCCCGGTGGAGACGGTCAAGGTGACCTCGCCGGCGAACGCCACGCTCACGTACACATACGACGTCGACAACGGCAACCGGGCGCTGACCGAGACCGACGGCCTCGGCAACAAGACGAGCTTCGGCTACGACTCCGCCGGTTTCGAGCACACGGTCACCGACCCCAACGGCTCGATGAACATCACCGGTCACGACGTACGCGGCAACATCGTCTCCTCGACCGCCTGCCAGGACGAGTCCGCGAACAAGTGCTCGACCGAGTACTACACGTACTACCCGGACGACACCACGGCCCAGCTGACGACGACCGACCCGCGAAACGACCAGCTGCTGACCGAGCGCGACGGCCGTTCGGCGTCGGCGACCGACAACACCTACCTGACCTCGTACGCGTACGACGCGCAGGGCAACCAGACCGGTATCACCGGCCCGGCCGTCCCCGGCTTCTCGCACGGCCGCACCACCACGACCGTCTACAGCGACGGCACCAGCACCTACCCGTCGGCAGACGGCGGAGTGGTGCCCAAGGGCATGCCGGTGAAGACGATCAGCCCCGGCGGCGCGGTCAACCAGGTGGCGTACTTCAAGAACGGCGACGTCGCCTCGACCACCGACGCCATCGGTCTGGCGACGACGTACACCTACGACGGCCTCGGCCAGGTCCTCAGCCAGAAGGTCGTCTCGGACACCTACCCGAACGGCCTGACCACCTCGTACACGTACGACCTGAACGGCCAGGTCACCGAGGAGCACGACCCGCAGCTCACCGACCGCGTCACCGGCGCCGCCCACGCCGCCGTCTCCTCGACCGTCTACGACGAGGACGGCAACGTCACCTCGCAGACCGTCGCCGACGCGAGCGGCGGCGACACCGCGCGCACCGAGACGCAGACCTACGACGCCTACGACCACCTGCTGACCGAGTCGGACGCCAACGCGGTCGCGGGCGCGAGCAACGGCAACACGACCACGTACACCTACGACAACCAGGGCAACAAGACCAAGGAAGTCACGTCGGCGGGCAACGAGACCCGCTACACGTACGACGACAACGGCAACCTGCTCACCCAGGCCCTGATGTACACCGGTGACCCGGTCAACCCGGGGACCGCGACCCTGCTCACGGAGTCCTCGCGCGCCTACGACCCGGCCGGCCGCCTCCAGTCGGTGACCGACGCGATGGGCAACACCACCTCGTACACCTACCTGGACGACGGTCTGACCGCCGCGGTGAAGCGGACCAGCTCCGACGGCACGAAGAGCTACGTCCTGGAGTCGGACACCTACGACGCCGCCGGGAACCTGCTCACCTCGACCTCCGACAACGGCGAGACCGTCACCAACTACAAGGTCGACGCGGCCTCCCGCACCACCTCCACCACGGTCGACCCGACCGGCGTGGACCGCGTCTCCACGGTCGCGTACACCCCGGACGACCAGGTCGCGAGCCAGAACGACCACGACGCCACGGGCTACGACCGCACCACCACCAGCACGTACGACGCCATGGGCAACGTGCTCAGCGAGACGCTGTACGGGGACGCCTCCGGGCACCCGGCCGGCTGGTGGAAGCTCAACCAGGACTCCGGCACGAACATCACCGACTCCTCCGGCACCGGCAACACCGCCACCGCCGGTTCGGGCGTGACCTGGTCGGACACCGCGGCGAAGTTCGCGGGCACCACCACCGGCACCGGCAACGTCGTCGACACCACCGGCCCGGTCCTGGACACCACCGCCTCCTACACGGTGTCCGCCTGGGTCAACCTCAGTGACACCTCCACCTACCGCACCTTCGTCGCCCAGGGCGGCACCAACCGGGCCTCCTTCTACCTGCAGTACTCCAAGGCCGACAACGCGTACCGCTTCCACGCGGCCAACGCCGACGTGGCCTCCCCGACCGCGTTCTACGACGCCACCGCCACCGCGGCACCCACGCTGAACACCTGGACGCACCTGGTCGGCGTCTTCGACTCGACGACCGGCTCCATGAAGCTGTACGTCAACGGCGCCCAGGCGGGCTCGGGTACGAACACCGCGCCCTGGACCGGCACCGGACCGCTCTCCATCGGCGGCACCGAGAAGGCGGACGGCACGACGAGCGACGTCGTCGCCGGTTCGGTCGGTGACGTGCAGGTCTACCAGCGGGCCCTGTCCGCGACCGACGTCACCTCCCTCTACGGCAAGGGCCGCACGGGCGGCACGGTCGGCTCCTCCACCGAGCAGACCACCAAGTACAGCTACGACAAGCGGGGCCTGCCGACGTCCACGACGGACGCCGAGCAGAACACCACGACGTACGCCTACGACGAGGCGGGCAACCTCGCGGTCTCCACCGCGCCCGCCGTCCAGTCCGAGCCGGACGGCACCACGCCGGCGACCGTCCACCCCGTCACCACCAGCGGTTTCAACACCTTCGGCGAGGGCGTCGAGGAGGAGGACCCGAACGGCCTGGTGACGACCACGGCGTACGACGCCAACGGCAACAAGGTCTCCGAGGCGCTCCCCTCGTACACCCCCGCGGGCGCCTCCACGCCCAACGCGGGCACTACGGTCTGGAAGTACGACAGCGAGGGCAACCAGACCGACGAGATCAGCCCGAGCGGCAAGACCTCCTCGTACCTCTACGACCAGATGGGCAACCTCGCCCAGATCACGGCGCCCGACGGCACCAAGACGCACGCGCTGTACGACACCAACGGCGAGCAGCTGTCGGCGACGGACGCCGCGGGCGCGCAGACCCAGGCGACGTACGACTTCATGGGCCGTCAGCTCACCTCGTCGACGATGGAGCGCTACCCGTCGACGACGACGCTGACGACGACGAACTCGTACGCGGTCACGACCGGCAACCCGTACGGCGCGCACGCCGCGTCGACGACGTCGCCGGGCGGGGTGACCAACTCCTACGCCTACAACAGGGCCGGTGACGTCACCTCGGTGACGGACGGCGCGGGCAACACGACCCGCTACGGCTACGACTTCGAGGGCAACACGACGAAGACGACGCTGGCGGACGGCACCTGGACCGAGACGGACTACAACGCCTCGGACGACCCGACGGCGACGCGTGAGTACGACGCGAGCGGCACGAAGCTGTCGGGGACCTCGCAGCAGTACGACGGCGTGGGCAACATGGTCTCCTCCACGGACGCCAACCAGCACACCACCCGCTGGACGTACGACGCGTCGGGCGCGATCACGCAGCAGGTCGAGCCGGTGGACGCCGCGACCTCGATCACCACGACCTTCGGCTACGACGCGGCGGGCAACCGCACCCGCTTCACCGACGGCCGCGGCAACTCCTGGCGCTACACGTACACACCGTGGGGCCAGCAGGAGAAGGTGATCGAGCCGACGACCGCCACGTACACCTCGGCCGCCGACTCGACGACGACCTTCGCCTACGACGCGGACGGCCAGCTGACGACGGCCACTCTCCCGGGTGGCGTCACGACGTCGATGACCTACGACGTCAACGGCCAGCTCAAGACGATGAACGGCTCCGGCGCGGACGCGGCGACGGCGAAGCGCACGTTCAACTACGACGCGGACGGCCGGGTCCTGTCGGCGGACACGGACGAGGCGGGCATCGCGGGCGCGGTGGACCACCAGGCCGCCACGCACGACGCGTTCACGTACGACGACCGGGGTGACGTCCTCACGGCCTCGGGCTCGGCGGGCTCCTCCAACTTCTCGTACAACAACGACGCGTCGATGCTGACGCGGACGGACGCGGCGGGGACGACGTCGTACGGCTACGACACGGCGGGCCGCCTCTCGTCTCTGAACGACGCGGCGACGGGCACCCAACTGACCTACACATACGGTCAGTTGAACGAGGTCAAGTCGGTCAAGTACGGCTCGACGGGCCAGACCCGCACCTTCGGCTACAACAGCTCGCACGAGCTGACGAGCGACGTCCTGGTCCAGGGCGCGTCCACGCTGGCGAGCTTCTCGTACGGCTACGACGACAACGGCAACCTGATGTCGAAGGCGACGACGGGAGTCTCGGGCGCCTCGTCGAACTCGTACACGTACGACTGGTCGGACCGTCTGACGTCGTGGAACAACGGTTCGACGACGAAGAGTTACGCGTACGACGCCTCGGGCAACCGCATCCGCAACGGCTCGGACGTCTACACCTACGACGCCCGTGACGAGCTGACCTCGGACGGCACGCACACCTACGACTACTCCGCGCGCGGCACGATGACGCAGGAGTCGCAGACGTCGGGTTCGGTGGCGTACAAGACGGACGCGTTCGGCGGCCAGATCGCGGCCGGCACGCAGTCCTACACGCTGGACGCGCTGGGCCGGAACATCACCGACACGGACACGACGGCGCAGTCCACGCGCACGTTCGCCTACTCCGGCGCGGACAACACGATCGCGTCCGACGGCGACAACACGTACACGTACGACCCGGCGGGCGGCGTGATCGGCGTGAAGCCGTCGGGCGGCAGCGGGTCGCTGGCGCTGACGGACCTGCACAGCGACGTGGTGGGCACGTTCACGTCAGGTGCGACGTCACTCGCGGGTTCGGCGTCGTACGACCCGCTGGGCAAGGTGGTCTCGCCGACTGACACGGTGACGGGTCATCTGGGCTTCCAGTCGGGCTGGACGGAGCCGGGCACGGGCGACGTGGGTACGGCGTCCCGTTGGTACAGCCCGGACACGGGCCAGTTCCTGAACAAGGACAGCATCTCGCTGAACGCGGTGCCGAACTCGGTGGCGGCGAACCCGTTCGCCTACGTCGACGACAACCCGATGGCGGGCACGGACGAGTCGGGCAACTGCTCCTGGTACGACGTGGTGTGCGGTGCGAAGAAGGCCGTCCATCACGTCAAGCGCGCGGTCTCCCACGTGGCGCACAAGGTGTACCACGCGGTGAAGCACGCGGCGCGGAAGATCGTCCACGCGGTCAAGCACGCGGCGCACAAGATCGTGCACCACGTGCGGGACGTCTACCACGCGACGGTGCGGGTGGTGCGGCGCGTGTACCACTACGCGGCACGGCACGTCAGACGCATCTATCACGCGGCCGTCCATGCGGTGCATACGGCGTATCACAAGGCCTCACGTGTGGTGCATCGCGTGGTCCACGCGGTGAAGCAGGTGGCGCACAAGATCGCGAGCCATGTGAAGAAGGCCGCGAAGGCGGTCGCCCACGTGGCACGGACCGCGTACCACGCGACGGTCAAGGCGGCGAAGGCGACGGCGACGTATGTGAAGCACCACGCCGCTGCGATCACGTCGTTCGTGGTGTCGACGGCGGTGTTCGCCGGGTGCGAGGCGGCGACCTGGGGTGTCGGCACGATCGGCTGCGCGGCGATCGCGGGTGCGGCCGGCTCCCTGGTGGAGCAGGGCTTCAAGTGCGCGCAGAACGGCGGCGGGGACTGCAGCGTGGGGGCGTTCGGCGAGTCCGCCCTTGAGGGTGCGGCCGCGGGTGCGCTGGGCGGTGCGCTGGGAAGCCTGGGCGGCAAGCTCCTGGCGAAGGTGGCGCCCAAGGCGATGAAGGTCGTGGGCGGCCTGTTCGGCAAGGGGGCGACGGAGGCCGGCGACTCAGCGGCGGCGGACGCCACGGACGAGGCGGCTTCGGCGGCGGAGTCGGAGGGGGCGGGGACGCGGAGTCAGTCGGAGTCGGGCGGGAGTTGCAAGATCCCGGGGGCGAAGGCAGCCCCGCACAGCTTCACGGGTTCGACCCGGGTGCTGATGGCGGACGGTTCTGCGAAGGCGATCGACCAGGTGCGGGTGGGTGACACGATCGCCAACTCGGTGCCGGGAGTGGCTGGCACGGAGGCGCACAAGGTCACCGCGGTGATCGTGACGCACACGGACCACGACTTCGTGGATGTGACGGTCAAGGCGGCGGCTGAAACGACGGCGAAGCACGCCGCTGGACATGCAGCGAAGAGCGGGGCGAAGTCCCTGGCCCGGAAGGTGGCGCGCAAGGCGGCGTTCGGCCTGGCGGCGTCGGCGGCTGTGCTGGGCGCGTTGGCGGCGAGCCAC
>NZ_JBVJPA010000023.1:0-13352 GCF_055582885.1 Streptomyces sp. NPDC107454
TGCAGACCGGAACGGCTCCCGCAACATTCGCGCGCGAGCGCGGGCGTTGTGGCGACGCGGGGCGCAGTCAACTGCCCCAGACCCACCTCCCGCACTCGGGCGTGGGACAGGACGCAAACGCAGCACCACAGCCAGTGGCGCCCGTTGTGCAAGCCCGGGACTTTAGTCCCGGGTTGTTGACGAGCTGTCGTTTCCAACCGTCGCCGGTCATGGGCGCGGTACGGCAGTGGCTGACCGAGACGGGCTGACCCGACCGGCTCCGTCCGGCCGCCCTTGGAGGTGCACACAGTGTTGAGCTCCGACGACGACCTCACATCGGTACTCGGCCCGGAACTGTTCGCCGTGGGGAACGGTGTCCCTCGACAGTCTGCTGCCGGCCGACTCGCCCCGGCGGTCGGGCGAGGACCACGCACACGCCCGCGTGCTCGCCGAGGCCGACGGACCGCTGCCGCCCATCCTCGTGCACCGTCCTTCCCTGCGTGTCATCGACGGCACGCACCGTCTTCTGGCCGCGGGCCGCCGTGGCCGTCGCGAGATCCAGGTACGGTTCCTCGACGGCCCGGCGAAGGACGCGTTCGTCCTCGCGGTCACCGCCGACAACCACCATGGCCTACCGCTGCCGGCGGCCGAGCGCACCGTTGCCGCGGCCCGCGTCATGGGCAGCCTCCAGGCCTGGTCCGACCGGGCCATCACCTCCGTCACCGGACTCTCGGCGAAGACGGCGGGCGCCCCGCGGCTGCGGACGTCCGGTGCGGCGGACCGGTCGGCCCACATGGGTAAGAACGGCAGGGTCTGACTGGCGGGAACCCCGTCATCCAACGGCAGCCGAGCGGATCTTCGTATCCGTGACCGGCCACACCGGCTACGACTGCGCTCTGTTCGGAGGACATCCTCCCGGTCGTCCTCAAGTGCGTCAGTGCCGAGCAGCAGGAGGGCTATGTACAGCGGCTGGAGGCCTTCGTCGACGACAACCGCGAACGCCTGACGCAAGCTGTACGGGAAGTACGGCCTGGGCGGGCCGTTCGCTGACGAGAGTCGCTGCTACCTGAGCCATCAACCCGAGAGCGTCGTGATCTGCGAACGCCTCGACACCGTCTCGCTGCGGCTCGAAGGCGTCTGGAACGACGAGATCGACGCCGAACTCGTGTTGGACCCCTTCACCAAACGCGACGAAGACTTCATGGAGAGGACGAGGGCATGGCTCAGCTGAAGATCCGGGACCTGTACGACCTCCTGCGTCAGACCCGACGCGACGAGACCTTGAGGAGGACGGGATCCGGCTCGTCTACGACGGGACTGCCCTGCGCCTGTCCACGGCCGACGCCCCGGGCACCGTGATCGCCCGCGACGGTACCTGCGGGTTCACCACCGAGCCGTGGGAGGTGACCGCGTACCGCGCCGGCACGTCGGCGAATGAATGAATCAATTGGGGAGGCGCAATGCTCAAGCGCACGCTGCGAATCGTCGAGGAAGCATAGAAAAGCGGGGGGACGGCAGGCTGCGGCTGATCGTCTTCACGGGAGCGGCCACCTGCGCCGCACTCACCCTCGGTGGTGGCGTCTGACTCGCGGGTCTGCAGTAGCGGTGCTGGGGCGCGTTCCAGATTTTTTTGGAGTTCGGCGGTCTGCGGATGTCGAGAACGTGCCACCGGCTCCGTCCCAGGGACATCAGCGGCCACCACCGGCCGCGAGAGGAAGAGGGAGTATCCAGCATGGCGATTCAGCGGATGGACAACGTCGGCATCGTCGTCGAGGACATGGATGCCGCGATCGCGTTCTTCGTGGAACTCGGTATGGAGTTGGAGGGCAGGGGGGAGGTCGAGGGCCTCTTCGCCGACCAGTGCACGGGACTCGAGGGCGTCCGCTGTGACATCGCGATGGTCCGCACCCCGGACGGTCACAGCCGGCTCGAGCTGGCGAAGTACCGCAGCCCCGCGGTGATCAGCGCCGGGCCGCGCAGTCGGCCGCACAACATCCTGGGCACGCATCGCGTCATGTTCGCCGTCGACGACATCGAGGACACCGTTGCCCGCCTGCGCCCTCACGGCGCCGAACTCGTCGGCGAGATCGCCCGGTTCGAGGACAGCTATCTGCTCTGCTACCTTCGCGGCCCGGAGGGCATCATCGTCGGACTGGCCGAGCAACTGCACTGAGAAGGAGGAACCGAACCATGCAGGCGAACGAGATCATCGAGGTCTGAACCGCCCGATCAGCCAGGAGGTCGTAAGCGCGGTGGCTTGAACAGCTGCGACCCGGACCACTTGGCCTCGCCTTGCGGGCCGGCCGCAACAGCCGGACACGCAGGTCTCCGACTCTGCGCGAGATCGTCCTCGATGTCCTCGGCGACCGTGACATCCCGGTCCTGGGCAACGTCGACTTCGGACATGCCGGCCCGAATCTGCCGATGCCGGTCGGGATCCGCGTTGCTCTCGACGCGCAGCAGCGAACGTTGTCGCTGCTCGAACCGGCGGTACGCCCGGTCACGGAGGGCGGGGCCACTTCACGGCGCCGCCCTGGCCACCGACGCGTGCAGCATCGGCTGCACCCTGGTCATCGACGCGAACGGCGAGGCCCTCACCAGGGCCCGGCTGGCGCACGTCGACCAGTACTACTTTCGGGCCGACACGATCGCCGCCGCGAACGCCGCGCTGATCAACGCCCAGGCCCGGGTGCCGATCGTCGCGCACCGGGGCGCGGGCCTGGTGGCCTCGGTGGACGGGCTGCGGTTCGTGGTGCCCCAAGCGCACGATCAGCTCCGAGTGGGCCCTCGCGTCACCGTCGCCAGAACAGGTGGTGCGTCACACCACTCGGGCTGGGCACGACCTCCAGATGGAACCGGTCGAGCAGTTCATCGGGGGACTCCCACAGTCGCAGTCCGGACCCGAGCTTTACCGGCGAGACCGCCACATGCAGGGTGTCGACGAGGTCAGCGTCAAGGAACTGCCGGATGGTGGTGACCCCGCCGCCGAGTCGGACGTCCTTGCCCTGCGCCGCTTCCCGCGCCCGTTCGAGGACCGTGGCCGGGCCGCCGTCGACGAAGCGGAACGTGGTGTCGGAGAGCGTGAACGACGGACGCGTGTGGTGGGTCATGACGAACACCGGCGTGTGGAACGGTGGCTCCTCGCCCCACCAGCCGCGCCACTCATAGTCCTGCCAGGGCCCGCGCTGGGGACCGAACTTGTTGCGGCCCATGATCTCGGCACCGATGTTGCGCGCGAAGTCCCGCGTGAAGAAGTCGTCGATGCCCCGGCTGCCCCCGGGATCCGTGCGCATGGGCCAGCTCGCCGTGGCTCCGGCCCAGGCGAACAGCCTCTCGGGATGGGCGTGGCCGAACGGCCGCTCGAGACTCTGGTACTCACCGGCACCGATTCCGTCACTCGAGACGTTGAAGTTCATGACTCTCAGCAGTTGATCCACGTGTGTCCTCGTCAGGTCGTGTCGCGTCATCGTGTGGCCAGGCGCCGCACATCATGACGTCGAACGGGACGTGGCCGGATCGACAGCGGCCCGCAGCTTTTTTCCAAGGCGTGTCCAGACCCACCTACACGAGATCGCCCCCTCTCCGCAGCGCGGCCGGACTTCCGCGATCCGCCAGCTCGTCCTCCAGGCCCAAGCCCCCGTCACCGCGAAGGCCCTCGACTACCGCGACGAGACCGCCACCCGCCTGGTCACCGAAGCCGGCGGATCCTGGAGCCATACGCCCCCGGCGACCACAGACGGTGAACGTAGGTACTCACGCTGGGGCCGCTGAGTCTCGCTTGTCCGAGTTCCTCAGCGGGTGGCTGGACATGCAGCGGTGTACGGGTGCCGTAGGACACGCCGGCGTCGGGGTCCGGCCACGCGCTACGACTGCCCAGTCGTGCCAGGCAGCCGTCACCCTTGCGTCGCTCCTGATACGGGCGTGACATTTGAGGGTAAATCCCAGCCGTACACGCTTCCTCGGAGGTTGCCGGACGGCTTACACGAAGGCGCTGTGTCCGGTGATGGACTTGCCGACGATAAGGGTGTTCATTTCGCGGGTGCCCTCGTAGGAGTAGAGGGCTTCGGCGTCGGCGAAGAACCGGGCGACGTCGTAGTCGAGGAGAATGCCGTTGCCACCGAAGATCTCGCGGCTGAAGGCGACGACCTCCCGCATACGGGAGGTGACGAACGCCTTGGCCAGCGAAGAGTGCTCATCGCGGAAGATGCCCTGGTCCTGCAGTCGGGCGAGCTGCACCAGCATGCCCCAGGAGGCGGTGATGTTGCCCAGGCTCTTCACCAACAGGTCTTGGACGATCTGGAACTTGGCGATCGGTCGGCCGAACTGCCGGCGCTCCTTGGCGTAGTCGAGGGCGAGTTCGTAGGCGCCGATCATGACGCCCAGGGCTTGCCAGGCGACTCCGCTGCGGGTGAAGCGCAGGATCTCCGTGACGTCCCGGAAGGAGTTGACCTTCTGGAGGCGGTTCGCCTCCGCCACGCGTACGTCGGTCAGGGTGATCTCGGCGTTCTCCACGATCCGCAGCGCTATCTTGCCCTCGATCTTCACCGGCTCGAAGCCGGGGGCGCCCTTCTCCACGACGAAGCCCTTGACCTGGTTGTCGTCGACGTCCCGCGCCCACACCACGACATAGTCGGCGAAGGTGGCGTTGCCGATCCACTTCTTGGCGCCGTTGAGGACCCAGGTGTCGCCCTCGCGCTTGGCGGTGGTGCGCATGCCGCCGGAGACGTCGGAGCCGCCGAGCGGCTCGGTCAGGGCGAACGCGCCGATCTTCTCCATCGAGGCCATGGCGGGCAGCCATCGGTCGCGCTGCTCCTGGTCGCCGCCGTAGTAGATGGAGTAGAAGCCGAGCCCGGTGTGGACGCCGAAGAAGGTGGCGACCGAGGCGTCGACGCGGCTCATCTCCATGGCGAGCATGCCGCCGAGCAGGTGGCTGACGGCCGGCAGGTGCTCGCCGTAGCCCTCGTAGGACAGGGCGGCCAGTCCGCTGCCGCGGAACTTCTCGATCAGCTCCTTGGGGAACTCGCCCTTGCTCCAGTACTCGTTCACCAGCGGCTTGACCTCTTCGCGCAGGAAGGTGCGGGCCTTGAGCAGTATCTTGCGCTCGTCGTACGGGAGCAGCGCCTCGTGGAGGTAGAAGTCGGCGGCCAGCTGGTCGTCCAGCGGTGCGAGAGGGGTGGCGGTGGCGGTCATCTCAGTTCTCCATCTGGTGTCGGACAGGGCGGAGGTCGTCCAGAGCGGGGATTCCCGGCAACTAGTTGACCGGCAAGTCACCTCCCTTGTGACGGCTGAGGCTGATCCTTTGGAGTGGACACCCTGACAATGGATCTTGATGGTCCGGGGAGGGATGCTCAGGTGGGACGCAGGTCGCCGTATCCGGAGGAGTTCAGGAGTCACTGCCCGAGCGCCGCGAGGCCGACGGGAGTCCGGCTGAGGAAGCCCCGCCGCTGGGACTTCATCTCCGAGAACCGCGCCGCCTTCGGCGTGCAGCGGATCTGCCGGGTCCCGGGCATCTCCCGCTCCGGTTACCACCAGCACCGCACCACTGCGGACGCCCGCGCCGAACGACCCGTCGAGGAAGAGCGAACGGTGTCGGAGATCCGACAGATGCCTGGCACCCGGGCGGCTCTGCGTGTCTACGTGGGCCTTCCGAACGATGGGCGGGGAGGGCTCAGAACCAGGAGGGGCCGGTGTTGACGTAGGGCGCTTGCAGTATCGCTGCCTCGTCGTCGGTGAGCTGGAGGTCGAGGGCGTCGACCGCCTGTTGGAGATGGTGAGGCTTGGTGGCACCGACGAGAGGCGCGCGGACGAGAGGGTTGCGCAGGACCCAGGCGAGGGCGATCTGAGCCATCGTGACGCCGCGGATGCTCGCGAGTTGCTGGACGGCGCGGATGACGGGTTCGTCGTGGGGGCTGTCGAATGACTGCACGACGTGGTCGGTGGTGGAGCGGGTGCTCTGCTCGCCGACGGGGCGCGCGAGACGGCCCTTGCCGTTCGGGGAGTAGGGAATGAGGCCGACCCCCATGTCGCCGCACATGGCCATGAGTTCGGGTTCGTCCTGGCGGCGCAGGAGGTTGTACTGGTTCTGCATGGAGACGAAGCGAGTCCAGCCGCCCAGGCCAGCGGCGTGCTGGAGCTTGGCGAACTGCCAGGCGTACATGGAGGAGGCGCCTATGTAGCGGACCTTGCCGGCCTTGATGACGTCGTGGAGTGCTTCCATCGTCTCCTCGACGGGGGTGTCGGCATCGAAGCGGTGGATCTGGTAGAGGTCGATGTAGTCGGTACCCAGCCGAGCCAGAGAGGCGTCGACCTGTTCGAGTATGGCCTTGCGGGACAGGCCGCTGCCGCCGGGGCCGTCGTACATCCGGCCGTGGACCTTGGTGGCGAGCACGATGTCTTCGCGCCGGGAGTAGGTGCGCATGGCGTGGCCGGTGACCTCTTCGCTGGTGCCGGCCTGGTAGACATTGGCGGTGTCCCAGAAGGTGATGCCCAGCTCTACTGCCTGGCGGTAGAACGCTTCGGCCCTGTCCTGGGTGAGCGCCCAGGGGTGGGCGGTGGGGGTGGTCGGGTCGCCGTAGCTCATGCACCCCAGGGCGAGCCTGCTGACCTTCAGCCCGCTGGTGCCGAGGCGGACGTACTGCATGGTGATCCTCCTTGCGGGTTGCGGGTTGCGGGTTGCGGGTTGCGGGGTGCGGGTTGCGCGTGGCGGGAGCCGGCGGGTGATCGTCTTGGGAGCGACCCGGTCCTACGTGGTGGGCGTGATGCGGATCGTCGTCGAGCGGGGTCCGCTGCGGAGCATGGGTTCGAGGTACGGGCTGGGCGCGTACTTGGTGCGGTAGGCGTCGTCGACCGCGTCGAGGACCCTGTCGTCGGCTGGGGTGAAGGTCACGTCATAGGTGGCGTCGGCAATACGGATGCGTCCGCCCTTCTGTGAGAGGGCGGCCTGATACCAGCGGGAGCGGGGTCCGTTGTAGGGGCGGACGTACAGGTTTCCGCCGGCGACGACGGACCAGATCCAGGTCGGGGTGCCGTGGGTGACGCCGTCCCCTCGGAAGGGAGAGACGTGCAGGTCGTCGGAGTTGGCAAAGGTGTGCAGCTGTTCGGGGCCGAAGCCGGTCATGGTGGTGTCCTTCCCTCGTAGTCGCAGGCGGGAGCCGGGGCGGCCGCGTCGGTGCAGTGGGCAGCAGTCCCGGGCCAGTGCCGGTCGGGGCCAGCTCAGTGGGTGGTGTAGCCGCCGTCGACGGGCAGGGCGACACCGATGACAAAGCTGGCAGCGGGGCTGCACAGCCACACGGCGGCGGCAGCGACCTCGTCGGCATGGCCGAGACGGCCGATGGGCTGCTGCTTCATGATCTCGGCCATGGACTCGGCCTGGCCTTCGAGCATGTCGGCCACCATCGGGGTCTCGATGACGCCGGGGCAGACGGCGTTGATGCGGATGCCGCGGGGCGCGTACTCGACGGCGGCGCTCTTGGTCAGGCCGATGACGCCGTGCTTGGAAGCGTGGTAGGCGGCGCGCTCAGGCAGGCCGACCAGACCCCCCAGGGAGGAGCAGTTGACGATGGCACCGGAGCCCTGGGCGCGCATCTGGCGCAGTTCGTGCTTCTGCGTCGCCCATACCCCGCGCAGGTTGACGGCGTTGACGCGGTCGAACTCCACTGCGCTCTCGTCGGCGGCGTCCGAGGGCGGGGCCTGGATCCCGGCGTTGTTGAACGCCATGTCCAGGCGGCCGAAGGCGTTGACGGCAGCGTCGACCGCGGCGGCGGCCTGGGCCTCGTCGGAGACGTCGCAGGCGACGCCGAGGACCTGGTGGCCGGCGTCGGTGAGGTCCTTGGCGGCCTGCTCGACGGCATCCTTGTTCAGGTCGGCCAGCACGACGGCGGCTCCGGCCTCGGCGAAGGCACGGGCGGCGGCAAGTCCCATGCCGGAAGCGGCGCCGGTGACCAGGGCTACCTGACCCTCGAAGTTGTACTGCGGGTTCATGGGGGTGTCCGATTTCCGGGCCGTCGGAAAACGACCCAGGTCTTGTAGGTGCGGGAGCGTGGTGGGTCAGGGACGCAGGAGGGCCTTGATGGCCTGGCGTTCGTCCATGGCCTTGTAGCCTTCGGCGGCCTGTTCCAGGGGAAGTTCCAGGTCGAAGACCTTGCCCGGGTTGATGCGCCCGTCCAGGACGCGCTGGATCAGGTCGGGCAGGAATTCCCGGACGGGAGCGGGGCCGCCGCGCAGGGCGACATGGGAGAAGAACAGCGACTCCCCGTCAAGGGCGACGCCGTGGGGGACACCGACGAAGCCGACGTTGCCGCCGGGGCGCGTGGAGTTGAGGGCCTGCCGCATGGATTCGGGAGTGCCCACGCACTCCAGGACGGCGTCGGCTCCGATGCCACCGGTGAGTGACTTGACCTGGGCCACGCCCTCGTCGCCGCGCTCGGCGACGATGTCGGTGGCACCGAACTCGACCGCCAGCTTCTGACGGGACTCGTGCCGGGACATGGCGATGATCCGGGCTGCTCCGAGTTCCTTGGCGGCGATGACGGCGCACAGGCCGACCGCGCCGTCACCGACGACCGCGACGATGTCACCGGGCTTGACCTGGGCGGCCTTGGCCGCGTACCAGCCGGTGCCCATCACGTCCGAGCAGGCCAGAAGACTCGGCAGCCGCTCGTCGCTCACGTCACCGGGAACGGGGACGAGGGTCCCGTCGGCGAGAGGGACACGCAGGTACTCGGCCTGGGCGCCGCCGACGAACTCGCGGTGCAGGCAGTTGGTCTGGTAGCCGTTCTCACAGTTGGGGCAGGTGTTGTCGGAGGCGAAGAACGAGCCGACGACCAGTTGTCCGGACTTGATGCCGGTCACCTCGCTACCGACTTCTTCGACGATCCCGACGTACTCGTGGCCGCCGGGGGTGGGCTCGCTGATGTCGTTGATGCCGCGGTAGTCCCACAGATCGGAGCCGCACACACACGTCACGACGGTGCGGATCACCGCGTCGGTCGGCTGCTGGAGAGTGGGACGGGGCCGCTCCTCGACCCGGATGTCGCGGGGGGCATGGAGGACAGTCGTACGCATGACGAATCTTTCCGTTTCGCAAGAGAGCGGGGCCGAAACCCCGGTGGGCGGTGGCGCTCTGCTGGTCAGGCGCTCCGGGCGGGGCATCGGGGACCGGCGTACTCGGCGTCGCTGACATGCTCCAGCCAGTCGACGTCGTCGCCCTCCCACAGGGCGATGTGCGCCATGAACCGATCCGGTGCCGCGCCGTGCCAGTGCTCCTCGCCGGCGGGAGTGAAGATGACGTCGCCGGCGCCGGCCTCGATGATGTCGCCGCCTCGGGACTGGATCAGGGCGATGCCCGCCACGATGTAGAGGGTCTGTCCCAGGCCGTGGGAGTGCCAGGCGGTACGGGCGCCGGGCGCGAAGCGCACCATGTTCGCCCGTGCGCGGGAGGGATCCTCACCGCGGTAGATCACGTCCGCCCACGCGTCGCCGGTGAAAATGTCCGCAGGCAGTTTTATCGTCGCCGGCGGCTGGATGATCTCCATGAAGTGCTCCTTGCATACGTTCTGTCGCAGCCCGGCCGCACACGGGGAGGTGGCCGGGTCAGGGTGTTTCAGGAGTCGGTGAGGGCGCTGCGCGCCACCGTGAGCGCTGACATCGCCTTGGGCCATCCGGCGTAGAAGGCCAGGTGGGTGAGCACCGCGATCAGCTCTGTGTCACTCAGCCCGTTCTCGCGAGCCTTTCCCAGATGGAAGGCGAGCTGCTCGGTGCTTCCGCTGGTGATCAGGCTGGCCACCGTCACCAGGCTGCGGTCACGTGCCGACAGGCCGGGGTTCTCCCACTCCTGTCCGAACAGCACGTCCTCGGTGTATCCGGCCAGCGCCGGGGCGATGTTCCCGAACTGCTGGCGCGGCCCCTCGGGCTGCTTCCTGTCCGACATCGTCGGCTCCTTCCTCGCAACGGACCGCACCCCGGAACGGGGGCGTCCGTCTCACTGCGCTTGGGCCCGCCACGGGACTGGCGGGCGGTCCAGGCCAGTCGCTGGCCTGATATCGAGGAAACCGCAGGTCGAAAGCGCAGGGAAGGAACGGCCTATACGTGTAATGCCAGTACACCCCTTATAAGAGGAGGCTGTCGTAGCCTCGAAAACATGGACAACCGCAGCGAGGTCCGCGAGTTCCTCACCAGCCGACGCGCCAAAATCACCCCCCAGCAGGTCGGCCTGGCCGACGCGGGCCACCGGCGGGTCAAAGGGCTGCGCCGTGAGGAAGTCGCGATGCTCGCCGGCGTCAGCGCCGAGTACTACGCCCGCATGGAACGCGGCAACCTCTCCGGCGTCTCGGAAGCGGTCCTGGACTCCCTCGCCGCAGCCCTCCAGCTCGACGACTCCGAACGCGCCCATCTGTTCGACCTCGCCCGGACCGCCAGCACCACCCGGCGCCCGGCCCGGCGGCGCACACCTCAGCCGATCCGCCCGGCCCTCCAGCAGCTGATGGACGCGATGACCGAGGCCCCCGCCTTCATCCGCAACGGCCGACTCGACGTGCTCGCCACCAACGGCCTCGGCAAGGCCCTGTACTGGCCGCTCTTCCAGGACCCCGCCCGCCCGGTCAACATGGCCCGCTACCAGTTCCTCAACCCCGGCGCCGCCGCCTACATGACCGAACTGGACCAACAGCGCGCCACCGCCGCAGCCCTGCTGCGCACCGAAGCCGGCCGCGACCCCTACAACCGCGACCTGAGCGACCTGATCGGCGAGCTCTCGACCCAGAGTGAAGACTTCCGTACCCTGTGGGCCGCCCACGACGTTCGCCTGCACCGAACAGGCTTTAAGCGCTTCCACCACCCCGCCGTCGGCGACCTCACCCTCGCCTTCGAGGGCCTGCCCCTGCCCAACGACCCCGGCCTCACCCTCACCGTGATGAGCGCCGAACCCGGCACACCCTCGCACGACGCACTCAGACTCCTCGCCACCTGGCACGCCACCCTCGGCCACGACGAACCCGCCCCCACGCCACAGCAGAGCGAGCGGCCCTCCTGAATCAGCCACCCGCAGCATGGTGCGGCCGGGACTTCGGTGGGGCCTGCTTGGTGTCGCGGGTCCAAGCCGACGCCCGCTCTGCGAAGGGCCCGCGCCAACGACACGGTCTGCGGCATTACGGGCGGGACCGCGCAACCGGAGGGCTACGCCCTTCGAGGGCGGCCCGGACAGGAGCCGGCGGGGTTCTCTTGAGCGCTGTCACCCGCATGGCTGTCTCACGGCTTGGCCGGAGGATTCCGTCCCACGGTCGTGTCATTTCTTCGGTCGAACGCCTGGCGGACCTGGGCTGCGATGCCGGACGGATCGGTGGGGCGGGTGGTGTCCACGGTGATGACGGGTCCGTAACCGAGTGGCCGATCGTATGGGGCCAAGACCTCGGGCCGAAGCTCATGGACGACGTGGACTGCGTGGACTCTCGCCGCTCGCTCGGCGTAACGACGAGTGGTCTCGGCTGGCGGGCACCAGCAATAGACCTCGACCACGGTCGCGGCCAAGGAGTCCAGGTGCGGGCGGGTATCGGGATGGCGCGGTAGGAAGTTCGCCTCCAGAACGGCTTCCGGGCAGCGCGCGGCCAGTGCCCAGATCAACTGCATGGCTGCGGCGCCCAGTCGGCGCGAGGACGCCAGGTCGGCCGGTGCGTCCAGCGAGTCGTGCAGGGTCTCCTTGATGTGGTCCTTGGACAGCAAGGGGAAACGGAGTTCTTCCGACAGCGGTAGCGCCAGGGTGGTCTTGCCGGCCCCTGGCGCCCCGGTGACGAGCACGATGCGACGGGTCACATGACTGATCATGCAGGATTCACGTCCGCTCCGTGATGCGGTGATGCGGATTACGCTGAACCGCAGGTCTCAGCACATCGCCATATGTGGCCCTGATATGCGGTCAGCTCTGAGAACGTGGCGTCACTTTCGAGAACCCAAATCGATGTGGGATCTCAATTCCGATGTCCTGCCCTGACGTTGTGTCCTGCCGATAGCCGTTCTGTCTCATGTCGAAGGCCACAGGTGGGCGACGGAGGAGGTGCCGGGGCGATGTTCTCCCTGGCGCACTGGTCGACCAGGGAGTCGTCGGCTCATCCCCGTGGCCTCCGCCACTTCCCCGATTGTCTTCTCGCTGCCCACGACACTGATCGCGGTCGCCGCGAGCGGCACACTCCAGAGACACGTCCGCGGCGCAGAAGCGCCCGTGCCGCGGCAGCCCCGCAGGCAAGCGGACCGTGCGCAGGCTCTCGCTGGTCCGATCCTCGTCCAGACCGGCCGGCTGGTCTCAGTGGGTGCGGACGGGCAGCGGCCGGTGTGGCAGCAGCCGGCTTCGGCGGGGGCGAGCGCTTCTCGTCGCGCGGTCTGCGCGACGCGGGAGAGACGATGTCAACGGCGCCGTCCTGTTCGCCGACGGCGGCGAGCTCAGTGCCCTGCCCGCCTGAGGAGCCGCGTCATGAACGTCCTCGTCATCGGGGCCACCGGGTTCGTCGGCGGCGCCCTCGCCCGGGCCCTGGCCACGAGCGGGCACACGGTCACCGGTCTGGCCCGCACGGACACCGCCGCCACCACCCTCGACGCCCAGCATCACCCCGGTGGCAGGCGACCTGGATGCCCGCGCCCCGGCCACGATCGAGGCGGCGCTACGCGCGGACGCCGTGATCTACGCCGCGCAGGTCCGGGCCGGGGCCGCCTACGTCTTCCGGGATCGGTTGCTGCTCGGACTCGCGCTCCGTCCGGCGGTCGGGAACGTCGCCTTCCTCGCCGTGGAGACCGTACTCGCCCTCTTCGCGTACGAGCGTCTCGGCATCGACACCTTCGGCTTCGGCCTGCTCCTCACGGCGGAGGCCACCGGCGGCCTGCTCGGCGCGGGCATCGCCTCCTTCCTCGGCCAACGGCCCGGCACCGGCACCGCGATGACCTGCACGGCCGCGGTCGAGGGACTCGCCGTCCTGGGGCTCGCCGCCGCCCCGCATCCGTACGTGGCCGGGCTCGCGCTCGCCGTCTGCGGTGCGGGCATGGGCGCCACGATGGTGCTCGGGCCCTCCCTCCGGCAGGTGATCGTCCCGGCCCGCCTGATGGGCCGGGTCACCTCCACCTCCCGCATGCTCGCCATGTGCGCCGCCCCGTTCGGCGCCTTCCTCGGCGGCTGGCCGGCCACCACCTACGACATACGCACCCCGCTCTACACCGCCGCCGGCCTCCTCCTCGCCATGACCGGCGTCACGGCAACCATGACCAGCAACCGCCGGGTCGAGGGGGGGGTGGGTAGGAGCGACTCGACCCGGCGGTGCAGGTTACCCGGAATCCGAGGATTCCATTCTAGAGGGTGCATCCGAACTGTCCTGACGCACTCCCGAAACCCCCTT